>CAKTMF010000005.1 GCA_934573855.1 uncultured Oscillospiraceae bacterium
TTAGCATAAGCTTTGTTCTTACATTGTTCAATTTTCAAGGTACACTCTCGCTACCGCCTCATCGGCGACAGCTTGTTTATATTAGCACTTTTGTTTCGCTTTGTCAACTACTTTTTTAACTTTTCCAGAAAAAAGTTTCTGACTCGCTGCTCATCTGTGCTTGCCGTCTCGCGACAGCTTGCCTAATATAGCACCGGAAATGTCGAAAGTCAAGCTTTTTTTGCGAAAAAATCGGGCAAAAATCAGCTATTTTTTTCGGTACTAAATATTGTACTTTGTTTTGGGCATACTACACCATATGTATTGGCATAACAAGGAAAAGCCGGCGCCGCACCCGGCCTCCGGACAGGAGTACAGCTGCGGCATTTCACAAAAAGAGCTTGAGGACGTTTTCGCAAACTGTGCGGACTTTGAGACGCGCGGGATAGACCCCGGACTTGCCGGGGGCGAGGCGCTCACAGTGTGCTGGCTCGACGGCATAGTTTCGGCAAAGGACGTGTCCGAGTGCGTGCTGCGGCCGCTGACGGAGGTCTACCGCTCCGGCGAGACAGCGGATGCCGCGGCGCTGATGGAGCGGCTGCTCTCGGGCGGCGTATACAGCTGCTCGGTGAAAAAGTGCGGCACCGCCGACGAGCTGCTCTCCGCCCTGACGCACGGCCACTGCGCGATAGTGTTCGAGTCGCTGGGCGCGGCGCTCAGCTTCGAGGTGCGCTCGTCAAATGTCCGCAGTATCGGCGAGCCGACGCTCGAAAAGTCCATCAAGGGCGCGAAGGACTCCTTTGTCGAGACTCTGCGGACGAACACGGCGCTCGTGCGGCGGCGCATATGCACGCCCAAGCTCAAGGTCGTTGAGAACGCCGTCGGGCGAAAGTCCCACACGAACGTAGCCGTGATGTTCATTGACGGCGTGGTCGACCCCGCGCTCGTGGAGGAGACGTGCCGGAGGCTCGACGCGCTGGACGTGGATGCGCTCGTCTCGACGGGGACGCTCGAGGAATACATCGTCGACAAGCCCCTCTCTCCCTTTCCGCAGCTCCTGCACACGGAGCGGCCCGACCGCTTCGCCGCCTACCTTCTTGAAGGACGGGTGGGTATACTCGCGGACGGGCTGCCGGAGGGACTCGTGCTGCCGGTGACGTTCGCGGAGTTCATGCGCGTGGGCGACGACCGCGCCAACCATTTCTCCTACGCGGCGGTGCTGACGCTGCTGCGCTACCTCGCGCTGTTCATCGCGCTGTACCTGCCGGCGCTCTATGTGGCGGTGGCGCTCTATCACCAGGAGATGATACCGACGGGGCTTCTGATCTCTATCATCGAGGCGAAGCAGAACGTGCCGTTTTCCACGGCGCTGGAGGTAACGGGGATGCTGATCGCGTTCTCCCTTCTGCAGGAGGCGGGTCTCCGGCTGCCGAACCCGGTGGGCGACACGGTGTCGATCATCGGCGCGCTCATCGTCGGCCAGTCTGCGGTGGAGGCGCAGGTCGTCTCGCCCATTGCGATAATCGTGGTGGCGTTCTCGGGTATAGCCTGCTACACGCTGCCGAGCCAGGACATGGGCGCTGCGGTGAGGCTCTCGCGCTTCGCGCTGCTGCTCGCGGCGATGGCGGCGGGGCTGTTCGGGGTATTTGCCGCGAGCTGCCTTCTGCTGCTGCACCTTGCAGGTATAGACAGCTACGGCGTGAACTACACCGCGCCGCTCACCGACGGGCGGCCGTGGGGGCTTATCCGGCTGCTGTTCCTGCCGCCGAAATTTATGGACAAGTTCCGCGACCCTCTGCTGAACACGCCCGACAAAAGGAGGCAGAAATGAAAAAGGCTCTCTCCTTACTATATACAATTATAATGCTCCCGCTCCTGTGCGGCTGCGACTCATTTTTTCTGAACCAGCGGGAGGTGGAACACCTCCTCGTCATCCAGACCATGGGCATTGACCGCGACGGGGAGGACGTGTCGCTCTCGCTCGCCTCGGCCGCGGACAGGACGAGCGGCCCGGTGCGGCTCTCGGGGCGGGGTGAGTCAGTCACCACCGCGATAGACCGCATACGCCGCCACTCCTATGAAAACGATCTCTTTTCCGCCCACGTCAGCCACATCGTCATCGGCGAGGCGGCGGCAAAGGACGGGATCGACGGCATCATCGCCTACATCTGCCGCTCCCCCGACATCAGGATAGACGTGCCGATGTATGTCGTAAAGGGCGGCACGGCGGCGGAGCTGGTCCTCAACTCCGGCGACGGCTCCGTGGGTGCGTCGGAGATACTCAACGGCATACAGACGAGCCTGCGCGACCACGACGCCTTCCGCAGCATTACGGCGGCGGAGGCCGCGCGCTCACTGGCCCGGCACGGCAGCACGCTCATCTGCGCGCTCGAATACGCCGACGGCTCGAAGGGCGGCGAGGACGGCGGCAAGACGGCCTCGATTTGCGGCTACGCGGTGATACGAAACGGCGCGCTGTGCGCCTTTCTTGACCGTGAGGAGTCGATCGCGGCGGGGCTGCTGATGAACGAGGACGGGATAAGCGACATCGTGGTCAAGGACCACAGCGGCAAGCCCGTGACGCTCGAGATCGACCGGGGCAGCGCCGAGATCAGCGCCGTGACGGATGACGGCGGGACGCTCACCGGGCTTGACGTATTCGTCCGGGTCGGCGCTACAGTAACGGAGACAGAGGACGACAGCGCGGGGACGGACTACCTGACGGCGCGGCTCGAGTCCTCCGTATCTGACAGTGTCGGCGCGGTGCTGAGCGCGGAAAAGGAGCTGGGCGCGGACTTTCTCGGTCTCGGGAGCCGGATAAAGGGGCTTTCAGGCGACAGGTTCCGCGAACCCGGCTCGTTCGCGCTGGCGCTGCCGGAGCTGACTCTGAGGGTACACGTCAGCGCGGAGCTGGCGCACACTAACGATATAAGGGACGCATAAATGAACTCTGATCTGAAATTTGAGCGTAATCAGCTCATGGCATTTTCGTGGCTGCTGCTGCTCACGCCGGCGCTGCGGCTCTTCCCGTCGGAGGCGTCGCGGCTGGCCGGGCGGGGCGCGTGGCTGTCCGCGCTGGTTTCGGCGCTGCCGCTGGCGCTGTATGTCTTTTTCCTCACTCGCTTCATGGATCATCGGCAGGAGGACGAGGGCATGGGCGAGCTCATCGTCCGCTCTCTCGGCGGGCGCGGCGGCCGGGCGGTGCTGACGCTCTTCGGGCTGTGGTTCGGACTGTACGCGGGCTTCGTCCTGCGTTCGGGGGCGGAGCGCTTTCTCACGACGGTCTATTCAAACAGCACGCCCGAGTTTTTCTCCGTCGTTCTCGGCACGGCGGCGCTTATCGCGGCGCTCGGCTCGCCGCGCTCGATGGCAAGGGTCGCAAAGATGGTGCTGCCGGTGGTGCTGGGGGTAATGCTGCTGGTGCTTATCTCGGCGCTCAGCTCGGTGGACGCCTCGAACTTTCTCCCGCTCTCCGGGGCCGACGCCGTGCCGGTGGTGCTGGGAGTCGTCCCCGGTGTGAACATCATCGCGGCGGTGCTGTACATCGTCTGCTTCATCGAGGGCGACACCCGCAGACGGCCGGGACGCTTCAGGGCCTTCATGATCTGGGTGATCCTTGCCTGTCTCATGCTCGCGACGATTATTTTCGACCTCTTCGGCGCGTTCGGTCCGGAGCTTACGTCGCAGCTGACGCGGCCGTTTTTCTCGCTGGTGCGGAACATGGTGTTCTTCAAGGCGGTGGAGCGTATCGAGGCGCTGGTGGTGTCGCTGTGGGTGTTCCCGGATTTTCTGATGGTGTCGCTGCTCATTTATCTCTCGCAGTTCTGTCTGCGTCTGGGCTGGTGCGAGTCGGCGCGCTACCGGGGTGAAAAGCTCACAGACGTGTCCGGCGGGCGCTGGATCATATGGCTGTGCGGCACGGCGGCGGTGATCTGCGCGATCTTCATCGGGCCGGATTCCGCCTCGCTCTCGCTCTGGTCGGATAGAGTTATACCGATAGTGAATATGAGCTTCGCGTTTCTCGTCCTCCCGGCGGTGTTCGCCGTGGGGAAGATAAGCAAGCGCCTGTGAGACGGTCTCACAGGCGCTTTTTGGGGCTTTTGGGGGGTATTACTTTTTCACGTTGTCGCGGCCGTAGTAGGCGTTGAGGTACATCTGGCGTATCTCGGACACCAGCGGATAGCGGGGGTTCGCAGCGGTGCATTGGTCGTCGAAGGCGTTGATGCTCATCTCGTCGAGCGTGGCGAGGAACGCCTTTTCGTCCGGCACATAGTCCCGTATCGTGGGCATGATACCCAGCGACGCCTTGAGATTGTCGAGCGCCTTGATGAGCAGCTCGAGCTTCTCCTCGTTGGTATTGCCGCCGAGCTTGAGGGCGTCGGCGATCTGCGCGTAGCGCTCGATGGTGTGGGGGTGGTCATACTGCGGGAAGGTACCCATGCGCACGGGGGCGTTGGCGGCGTTGAAGCGCAGCACCTCGTCGAGCATGAGGGCGTTGGCTATGCCGTGTTGGACATGGTGGTAGGCGCCGAGCTTGTGCGCCATGGAGTGGCACACGCCGAGGAACGCGTTTGCGAAGGCCATGCCCGCCATGGTCGCGGCGTTCGCCATCTTTTCGCGGGCGACGATATCTGTCGCGCCGTTCTTGTAGGCGAGAGGCAGATACTCGAATATGAGCTTGAGCGCGCCGATGGCCATGGCGTCGGAGTAGTCGGTGGCCATCATGGAGGCATAGGCCTCCAGCGCGTGGGAGGCGGCGTCGATACCGGAGGAGGCGGTCAGCCCCTTGGGCGCGGTCATGTGGAGATCCGGGTCGATGATCGCCATTTTGGGCATGAGCTCATAGTCGGCGAGGGGGTACTTGATACCGGTCTTTTCGTCGGTGATGACGGCGAAGGGCGTGACCTCGGAGCCGGTGCCGGCGGTGGTGGGGATGGCGATGAAGTACGCCTTTTCTCCCATGTGGGGGAAGGTGTAGATACGCTTGCGGATGTCGCTGAAGCGCATGGCCATGTCGTTGAAGTCGGCGTCCGGGTGTTCGTAGAGCATCCACATGATCTTGGCCGCGTCCATGGCCGAGCCGCCGCCTACGGCGATGATGACGTCCGGGCGGAAGGCCTGCATCTGTGCGGCGCCCTCTCTTGCGCAGGCAAGGGTGGGATCGGGCGTGACGCCGAAGAACACGGTGTGGTTTATGCCCAGCTCGTCGAGCTTGTCGGTGATGGGCTTGAGTCCGCCGCTGGTGTAGGTGTGGTGGCCGGTAACGATGAAGGCGCTCTTCTTATTATAAACATGCTTGAGCTCGTTGAGGGCGATGGGCAGGCAGCCGGGCTTGATATAGACCTTTTCGGGCGCGCGGAACCAGAGCATGTTCTCTCTTCTCTCCGCGACGGTCTTGATGTTCAGGAGCTGCTTGACGGATACGTTCTCGCTGACGGCGTTGCCGCCCCACGAGCCGCAGCCGAGGGTGAGCGACGGGGTCATCATGAAGTTGTATATGTCGCCGAGACCGCCCTGCGCCGCCGGGGTGTTGACGAGGATACGGCAGGTCTTCATCCTCTCGGAGAACTCCTTGAGCTTATCCTGACGGACGACCTCGTCGAGGTATATGCTGGAGGTGTGGCCGCGGCCGCCGAGCTGGATGAGCTGCTCGGCCTTGTCGAGCGCGTCGGCGAAGTCCCTCGCGCGGTACATGCCCAGCACAGGGGAGAGCTTTTCGTGGGCAAAGGGTTCGTCGAGGCTTATGTCCGCGACCTCGCCGATGAGTATCTTCGTTCCCTCGGGGACATCTACGCCGGCGAGCTTTGCGATGTATGGGGCGGATTTGCCGACGATGTCCGCGTTGACGCTGCCGTCGCGGATGACGGTGGAGCCGACCTTGGCTATCTCGTCGCCCTTGAGGAAGTAGCAGCCGCGCTTTTCAAATTCGTCACGGACCTTCTGGTATATTTTGTCAAGGACGATGACGGACTGCTCTGAGGCGCAGATCATGCCGTTATCAAAGACCTTGGAGTGAACGATGGAGTTCACGGCCAGCAGGATGTCGGCGGAGCTGTCGATGATGGCGGGGGTGTTGCCCGCGCCGACGCCCACCGCGGGGGTGCCGGAGGAATAGGCCGCGTGGACCATTCTCGGGCCGCCGGTGGCGAGTATCAGGTCGCAGCTTTCCATGAGCTGGCGGGTGAGGTCGCGGGTGGGCATGTCGATCCAGCCGATGATATTCTCAGGCGCGCCGGCGGCGACGGCCGCATCAAGCACGACCCTGGCCGCGGCGATGGTGGACTTCGCGGCTCTGTGGTGCGGGCTGAGAATAATGCCGTTTCTGGTCTTGAGGGCCATGAGGCACTTGAAAATGGCGGTAGAGGTGGGGTTCGTGGTCGGGATGATGGCGCAGATGATACCCACCGGCTCCGCGATCTTTCTCACGCCGAACTGGCGGTCATCGTCGATAATGCCGCAGGTCTTGACGTCCCTGTAGGCGTTGTAGATGTATTCGCTGGCGAAGTGGTTCTTAATCGCCTTGTCCTCCATTATGCCCATGCCGGTCTCTTCGACGGCCATCCTCGCGAGCGGTATGCGCTGCATATTCGCGGCGACTGCGGCGGCGAAGAATATTTTATCGACCTGCTCCTGGGTGAAGGTGGAATATTCCTGCTGGGCGGCCCTGACTCTATCTATGAGCGCGGTAAGCTGCTGGGAATCTTCAACGCCCGGTTTCTTTTCGATCTTCTCGTTTTTCATGGTGTCCTCCATAAGCCCTGTGTCCGCGTGGGACACGATATTGATATAATCTGACCTGTCTGCGGCGGAGCGCGGCGCGTTTGCCGCGGGCGGCGGGAAGCTCGTCAGCCTCCTCCAACCAATTATCGGATATTCCCTGCCGCTTTTTCTCTGTGAGCCGGGCAAAGCGGCGCACTGTGAATGAACGCGCTGACTTTCGCGAATATATTATGCCCAGCGGCGGCGCAAACATTGTTAAATTATTATCTATACGCATTATACTCAATAGTTAAATTAATGTCAATTAGCTGTGTGACCAAAAAATATGGCCATAATGAGGTATTGTGGGAGACGGCATTGGTATATTTCGACAAATTTTTAACAGCTTCAAATCCACGGCGGGCGCGGGCCAAAGGCTTTCCACATGTATGCTTCCCCCGCCGGGGGAAGCTGCCCCCCTCAGCCGGCCATTCGGCCGGCAGCTCCCCCGCCGGGGGAGCCATGGCGGCGTCGCTCCTTGTCCCCGTCCTGCTGTAGGGGAGGGGCTTGCTCCTCCCGTGCTGCGGGCATTGCCACGCCGGAGAAAATTTAAGGAAACTCTGATTAAATCAAAGTGCTCAGATTTGCGGCAGAAATTTTCGCTGGCGAGGAAGAAAAGTGCAGGAATACTTTGTGTATTTCAAACTTTTCTGACGAAGACCAGCGGGGATTTATGCCGTGAAGATGGGCGCGGGGATTTATTCAGAGGTTCCTTAAGCCTCCCTCTGACGGAGAACGCGCCCTAACGCCTTTCCCTTAAGCGGAAGGCGGCACGACGACGTCGTGACGGATGAGGTGGCAAAGCGCAGAGACAACAAGTTTACCCCTCATCAGTCTGCTCCGCAGACAACTTCTCCCGAGGGAGAAGCCATTTTTTACGCTCCCCGTCCCGCCGTAGGGGAGGGGCTTGCTCCTCCCGCGTTAAAAAAGCCTTCCCGCGCAGCGCCGTCTCCTCATGCCTCCCTCTGTCGGCTTTGCCGCCGGGGGCGCCACAGAGCCGGACTCGAGAAAAACGGCGCAAAAATGCCGGTGCGGGAACTCCGCACCGGCAGGCTGACATGTTATTGATCTTTTACCACTCGAGGTTCTTCTCGGTCTCCTTGCTGAAGACGTGCGCGACGTTGCCGTCGAACGCGAACTTGACCTGCTCGCCCATGGAGAAGCTGGCCTTGCCGTCGATGGTGGGGACGATGATGATGACATCCTTGCCCTCGGCGGTGACGTGGAGGTGGACGGAGGAGCCCATCATCTCGGACACGTCGACGCGCGCGTCAACGCCCTGCTCGCCCAGAACGGTATGCTCGGGACGCACGCCGAGAGTGATGTCCTGCGGCTCGACGTTGTTGGCGGCGAGACGCGCCTGCTTTTCGGGGGAAAGCTCGACCTTCAGGCCGCCCAGCTCGACGATGTACTTGCCGTCCTCCTTGAGGAGCTTCGCGTCGAAGAAGTTCATCTGGGGAGTGCCGATGAAGCCCGCGACAAACAGGTTGCGGGGGTTGTTGAACACTTCCTGGGGAGTGCCGATCTGCTGGATGTAGCCGTCGCGCATGATGACGATACGGTCGCCGAGGGTCATGGCCTCGGTCTGGTCGTGGGTGACGTAGATGAAGGTGGTGTTGATACGCTCGCGCAGCTTGATGATCTCGGCGCGCATTTGGTTACGGAGCTTCGCGTCGAGGTTGGAGAGAGGCTCGTCCATCAGGAACACGGAGGGGTCGCGGACGATGGCGCGGCCTATGGCCACACGCTGTCTCTGGCCGCCGGAGAGCGCCTTGGGCTTACGGTTGAGGTACTGGGTGATATCCAGTATCTCGGCCGCCTCGCGGACCTTTTTGTCTATAACGTCCTTCTTCTCCTTGCGGAGCTTGAGAGAGAAGGCCATGTTTTCATAAACCGTCATGTGCGGGTAGAGAGCGTAGTTCTGGAAGACCATGGCGATATCGCGGTCCTTGGGCGCGACGTCGTTCATGAGCTTGCCGTCGATGTACAGCTCGCCCTCGGTGATCTCCTCAAGGCCGGCGACCATACGCAGGGTGGTGGACTTGCCGCAGCCGGAGGGGCCGACAAGAACGATGAATTCCTTGTCCGCGATCTCGAGATTGAACTCCTGCACCGCAACGACGCCCTGATCGGTGATCTGAAGGTTGACCTTCTTCTCCTCGGGGTCGTCCTTGTTCTTTTTCTTTTTCTTCTTCTCCTCGCCGCTTACAAACGGGTAGATCTTCTTTACGTTTTTCAGTGTTACAGTTGCCATTCTTTTCCGACTCCGACCGCCGGGCCTCCGCCGCGGCGTTCTCGCGCGGGCGTTCGCCACGCGCATTGCGACAGGTCTCCACACTGCCGCACCCCGAGCCTCAGGGAAAGATTATTCCTCCTTCTTTGTTGCTGTACGCGGCTTTTTGTGGAGAGCCGCGCACGCATCGAAATACCGTCTATTACAGACTACCTCATTATATATGAAGCCCTATTTTCACGCAAGTAAAAATCCGCCGCCCGTTTTTGTCTATTTTTGCCAATGGCCGGCATTTTCACGCGCCTCGGGGCATAAAATAAAAGGCAAATCTCAGCTGGGAGGACGGAATATGAGAGTATTGAGATCGGGCAGCACGGGCCCTGCGGTGCAGCTGCTGCAGCTCGCGCTCGTCCGCGCGGGCTACGGCCCTCTTGAGACGGACGGGATATTCGGCGGCGCGACGCGCGCGGCGCTCATACGCTTTCAGCGTCAGGCGGGCCTTACGGCCGACGGCATCGCGGGGCGGGAGACGCACCGGGCGCTCTTCCCGTGGTACGCGGGCTATGTCACGCACACGGTGCGGCCGGGAGACACGCTCTTCGCTCTCGCCGGGCGCTACGGCGTTCCCCTGTCGTCCGTCACCGCGGCGAATCCGGGCGTCGATCCCGCGGCGCTGCGGCCGGGACAGACGCTTACGGTGCCGCTTCCGTTCGACGTGGTGCCGACGGACATCGCCTACTCCTCGGAGCTTGTCGCCTACGCCGTGCGGGGGCTTGGAGCGCGGTATCCGTTCATTTCCGTGGGCGACATCGGGCGGAGCGTCATGGGGCGGCCGCTATGGCGGATGACGATGGGCTTCGGCGAGAACCGGGTGCTGTACAACGCCTCGCACCACGCAAACGAGTGGATAACGACGCCGGTGCTGCTGAAATTTGCCGAGGACCTCGCAAAGGCCTATGTCTCCGGGGGCGAGCTGCTCGGCAGGAGCGCGGCGGAGATAATGCAGTACGCGACGCTCTACATCGTCCCGGCGCTGGACCCCGACGGTATCGACCTCGTGACCGGGGAGCTGAGCGGCGGGAGCTATTACGAGTACGCCCGCTCGATCGCCGCGGATTATCCGCGCTTCCCGTTCCCGGACGGGTGGAAGGCCAACATACGCGGCGTCGATCTCAACCTCCAGTACCCCGCCGGGTGGGAGCAGGCGCGCGAGAACAAGTTCGCCGCCGGTATCGTCTCCCCTGCCCCGGCGGATTACGTCGGCTCCGCGCCGCTTACGGCTCCGGAGAGCCGCGCGCTGTATGACTTCACGCTCTCGGCCGACCCCGCGCTGACGCTCTCCTACCACACGCAGGGACAGGTGATATACTGGCGCTTCCGGGACTACGAGCCGGAGAACGCGCTGGCGATAGCGCAGCTTTTTTCCACGGTCTCCGGCTACGAGGTAGCGGAGGTGCCGTTCGAGTCCGGCTTTGCCGGGTACAAGGACTGGTTCGTTCAGGATTTTGACCGGCCGGGGTATACCATTGAGGTCGGGCTTGGCGTCAATCCCCTGCCCATTTCGGACTTTGACGGTATCTACCGGCGCAATCTCGGGATACTCACGCTCGGCGCGCTGGTGACGTAAGGTGTGCAGACGAAAAGCGGGCGTCCGACAGCCGCTTGTTCAAAAAAAAGGGGGGCTTTTTACCCCCTCAGCCAACCGTTCGGCTGACTGCTCCCCCCAGTGTATGCTTCCCCCATCGGGGGAAGTGGCGAGCGCAGTGAGCCGATAGGGGGCGTGCCTTCCCCTCGGGGAAAAGCATTTTTCTATCCTCCCCGTCTCGCCGTAGGGGAGGGGCTTGCTCCTCCCGGCGGAGCGCCGTGCAAAGGCGGAAAGATCCCCCGGCACGGCTGAGCGCACCGGGGGATCAATTATTCTATTTTTCCGGAACGGCGGTAGCGAAATAGATTATATCGCTCACGGGCCGCTCCTCGCCAAACTGCACGTCGTTGATGAGCTGGTTATTGATGACGGTCGTGGCGGTCTGCCCGCCGTCGAGCGCGTAGGCCTTCTCACAGCCGTACTTCATCATTGCCTCGCCCAGGTCCTTGATGGTCGCCCAGAAGATATACTGGGTGTTCAGGCGCACATTGATATTCAGCGTGAGGTAATGCCCCGTGCCGAGCTGGCCGATGGCGCAGCGGGGGTAGGTATCGTTGACTTCGCCGAGAGTATAATAGTCCGGGGTCACGTTCTGGTAGTTGTCGATAAGCACCGGGCCGAAGCACAGGGAGAATATCACGTCGTTCTCCTCGATGAACTTCCGCGCCTCGGAGATGTCGCCGAACTGGCCGCGGTAGGTGAGGATGAGGTCTCCGCTGCCGTTCACGAAGCAGATGTCGAGCTTTTCCGTCTCGTAGCGGTATATCTCGCGGTCATAGACCACTATGCCGCTGTCGCGCCCGTAGAGATCGTAAAAGTCCCCGCTGAGCGCCATGACGGCGTTGGTCTGGGCGGCAAGCTCGGTCGAGACGACGTACTCATCCGCGTCAAAGGTGTCGTTCACGAGCTTGCGGCGTATCTGCGAGCCGTCGGCGACGATGATCTCCGTATGGGTGCCGATAGCGCGCGCCGTCACCTCCTGCCACTCGATGACGAGTATCGTCTCGTCAAGGTAATAGCGGATGAGTGAGCCGGGTATACGCTCGATATCCGGGTCCCACGCGAGGCTCTGCCCGCCGATGAGCTGCTTTGCGATGGGCGTGTCAAGGAGCGCGAGGACTTCCGCCGGGTCGTCCGTCTCGCCGAAGCGGCTCCTGTCCGGCTCTGGGCCGCGGGTCGCGCCCTCTTCTATTTTATATTGCTTGCGGACGTACTCGGGCGAGGCCGCCGCTTTCGCGAATATCTCGGCGTTTATGTCGTCCGCGGTCTCGTCCACGGAAAAGGCGGAGTACACCTTGCGCAGGGTGTCGTTCTTCTGCACGCGCCACTCGCTGCCGTCATACACGAGCTTGAGCGTCAGCAGCGCGCGGGAGGAATAGTCGGCGATATGACTGCCCCGCTCGCGCAGGACGCCGTCATACGCGGCGCTGACGACCGCTTTCTTATAACTCAGCTCCGGGGTGTATATGTCGCTCGAGTACACGGCGTCCTCCACCATCTGCCGGAGCTTCGCGTTCAGCTCCCCGTCCAGCCCCTCCGCCAGCTTCTCGGGGTCGAGACAGGCGGCGTCCACGTCGACCTCCGCCGTGCGGAAGCCCGTGCGTATGCTGTTCGTGATGGAGTAGCTGCGCGAGGCGCGGATAAGCTCCGCCATCAGCCGCCCCTCGGAGGTCTTTGCCTCGTCGGAAAAGCTCATGCCGCCGCCCTCGGTCAGCGCGGCGGCGGTCTTATAGTCGCCGCTGCACAGGCTCTCGAGCAGCTTTACGGCGGTGATCTTCGGGTCGGGGGCGTTGGCCATCTCGAGCGCCCTGAGCGCGAAAAAGCCCGCCGCCGCCAGCACCACCAGCGCCACTATTATAAACGATATCGCTTTAGTCTTTTTTCCCATTGCTGTACTCCATAAGGGGACTGAGTCGGAAACAACGCAGTCTCGTCAGAAATGCGGCTCAGAAATCGGCGTTGCCGGTCGTGCGGGGATGAAGCTCTACGTCGCGGATGTTGGAAACGCCGGTGAGGTACATCACCATGCGCTCGAAGCCCAGACCGAAGCCCGCGTGGCGGCAGCTGCCGTAGCGGCGCAGGTCGAGGTACCACCAGTAGTCCTCCTCCTTGAGTCCCAGCTCGTGCATGCGCGCGGTGAGCATGTCAAGACGCTCCTCGCGCTGGCTGCCGCCGATGATCTCGCCTATGCCGGGGACGAGGCAGTCCGCCGCGGCGACGGTCCTGCCGTCGTCGTTGAGGCGCATGTAGAACGCCTTGATGTCCTTGGGGTAGTCGGTGACGAAAATGGGCTTTTTGAATACCTCCTCGGTGAGGTAGCGCTCATGCTCGGTCTGGAGGTCGACGCCCCACTCGACGGGGTAATCGAACTTCCTGCCGCTCTTGAGGAGGATATCGACGGCCTCGGTATAGCTGACTCTGCCGAAGTCGTTCACGGCGACGTTGTGCAGACGCTCGAGCAGGCCCTTATCCACGAAGGAGTTGAAGAATTCCATCTCCTGCGGGCATTTTTCCAGCACGGTGTTGATGATGTATTTCACCATCGCCTCGGCGGTGTCCATATAGTCGTTGAGGTCGGCAAAGGCCATCTCCGGCTCGATCATCCAGAACTCGGCCGCATGGCGCTGGGTGTAGGAGACCTCGGCGCGGAAGGTGGGGCCGAAGGTGTACACGTCGCCGAACGCCATGGCAAAGTTCTCGCAGTTGAGCTGGCCGGAAACGGTGAGGTTCGTGACCTTGCCGAAGAAATCCTTGCTGTTGTCAACGGTGCCGTCCTCGTTGAGGGGGAGGTTGTTGAGGTCAAGGGTCGTGACGCGGAACATCTCGCCCGCGCCCTCGCAGTCGGAGCCGGTGATTATCGGGGTCTGGACGTAGACGAAGCCGCGGTTCTGGAAGAACTCATGCACGGCCTGCGCCGCGACGCTCCTCACGCGGAAAACTGCGGAGAAGAGGTTGGTGCGGGGCCGCAGGTGCTGTATGGTGCGGAGGAACTCCACGCTGTGGCGCTTTTTCTGCAGGGGGTAGTCCGGAGAGGACGCACCCTCGACGCAGATCTCGTCGGCCTTCAGCTCAAAGGGCTGCTTCGCCTCGGGAGTGAGTACCAGCGTTCCCTTTACGATGAGCGCCGCGCCCACATTCTGATGGGCGATCTCGTCGTAATTATTGAGGGTACCCCTTTCAAATACGACCTGCAGCGACTTAAAGCAGCTGCCGTCATTGAGTTCGATGAATCCGAAGTTCTTCATGTCGCGCACTGTTCTCACCCAGCCGCAGACCGTGAGCCTCTGTCCGTCAAAGGCGGACGCGCCGGCGTATATGCCCGCTATCTTCTGATGCTTCATGTGGCACCCATCCTTTCTTTTACCATCAGTTGACAAGGACACACACGGTTTTGACGGGCGGAAATGTGTCCATGCAGCTTCAAAGCCCTTGCCGAGACACAAAGTATCGGCTGTGTGCTTTTCATTGCCTGAACGCATTTCCGCTCCGGCAAAACTGCTTCTCACCTGACGGCTTTGGATTTTCGAGTGATTTTTGCTTTTTGAGTCGCAGATGTGTCGTAACCCATCAAGACGAAAAGAACAAAAAGCGCCGGAAAGACTTGCCGTCGGGCGTGTATGCTCTTATCAGCTGATGGTACCCTCAGTACTCATATTTTTGTTTTTCCATCAGGTATATATGCTTTTGTCTGTTGATGGTACAGACTTTGTTATTATATACACTTCACGCTGACTTTGCAACGAAAATCTTGTTTTTATGCGAAAAAAGCGAAAAGGCTTCCCCGCCGGACGGAGGGGAAGCCTTTTCTGTGTACCGCTCAGAATATCAGCCTGATCGGGCATTCATAGTTGCACAGCTCGATCTCCTGAAATTCGCCGCCGTTTTCGCCGTCGCGCGTCCACGCGACCGGCTTTTCAAAGCTGAATTTTGCGCGCTTCGTCTGCAATATCAGCAGATCTTCACTGTCGAAGCGCTGGGACAGCACGCTGTCCACGATAGCTGTGAAGCCCGCGACCGAGCCGGGGTCGCGCACCAGCACGAGCTCGCTCATGCCGTCGCCGAGGCAGACCATCTCCTCGCGCAGCTTCACCACGCCCGCGACAGAGGTGGAGTTCGACATGCTGCCGTAGAGGAACTTTCCTTCGATCACGCCGCCGTCGTACTCAACGCGGGCCTTATACGCCTCGAGCGACGGCAGCTCCGACATTGCGGTGAGCAGATACGCGAGGTGGCCAAGCACCTTTTTCTGGTTCTGGGGCGTGGCATAGCTCGCCTTTGTGAACGCGCCGAACGCCGCGATATATGCAAAATGGCCGTCCGTGCCGAAGCCGCCGACGTCGTACGGATGTTCCTCGCCGAATATCATCCTCAGCGCCGCGCTGACCGTGTCGTTCTTCGGGAGCGAGAGCGTGGTAGCGACGTCGTTTGCCGTCCCCATGGGGATGTAGCCGAGAGGAGGCGGGTTTTCGACCTTCATGAGTCCGGCCATGACCTCGCTGAGCGTGCCGTCTCCGCCGACGCAGGCGACGGTATCGAAGTGCGCGGCATGACGCGCCGCGATCCTTGTCGCCTCTCCCCTCTCCGAGGTAAAGTAGAGCGTGACTCTGTAGCCGCCGCGGTCAAAGGTATGCAGCGCCTCGCCGAAGCTGCGCTTGTAGGCGCCGCTGCCCGCGACGGGGTTCACTATGAGCATGAGCTTCTTTTTCATATCTCTCACCTGCCGTGTGTGCCTGCCATCAGTTGACAAGGACATACACGGCTTTGTCGGCTGACGGCGCTGAAAAACGCAAAAGGGACGCAGACACCTGCGTCCCCTGTACGTTGCAAATTACTCCATTGCGTTGAGCTTGAGAGTCATCGCGGACTTCTTATGGGCTGCATTGCTCTTGTGAAGCAGACCCTTGCCGGCCGCGCGGTCAACTGTCTTAACAGCAACTTTATAGGCACTGACGGCTTCATCACGGTTGCCCTGAGCAACTGCTGCGTCAAATTTTTTCACCATGGTCTTGAGCTCGGTCTTCTCAGCGCGGTTCTTTGCTCTGAGTTCCTTGGACTTTTCGTCTCTCTTCGCAGAAGATTTAATGTTGGCCATGTTTCGATCGCCACCTCCTCCTATAAAATTGAGTTACATCAACTCGCGTTTAGAGATTATATCAAAGGATGTTCGGAAAATCAAGGGTTTTTTCAAAAAAATATTGATTTTTTTCGTACAGCTTATTTATTGTGACAGAAGCGGGTAAACTACACAATATATTGAGTTTACGAGGTTTATTCTATGTCCTTTTTCCGTTCCGATCTTGCCGCCGAGATATATTCGCAGTCGCGCCGGGGCAGCGCTGCGGACGCTCCACTCCCGGGACTTTCCGCCGGGGAGGAGGAGCTTTTCGGCCTCTCCGTCAGCACGCTCAGAATAGAGAGTGCTGAGGCCTCCGCCGCGCTGGACAGGCCCGCCGGCGAGTATTATACCCTTGAGCTGCCGCGCGACAGCTTCCGCAGCGGCGAGGGCTTCCCCTCGGCGGTAAGGGCATGTGCGGAGCTTATCCGCCGCTGTGCCGGGAAGCTTCCCGCAGAGACGCTGGTGGCCTGTCTCGGCAATCCCGACATCACGCCCGACGCTCTCGGTCCGCTCTGCGCGTCCAACGTCCTCGTCACGCGGCATATGAAGAGCGCGGGCGCGGCGGAGTTTGCGGCGTTCCGTTCCGTGGCGCTGTGCCGCACCGGCGTTCTCGGTACGACCGGCGTTGAGAGCGCTGTGCAGATACGGACGCTGTGCCGGGAGCTTGATGTTGGTCTTGTCGTTGCGGTCGACGCGCTTGCCTGCGCCGAGGCCGCCCATCTCTGCCGCACGGTGCAGATATGCTCCGCCGGTATCGCGCCCGGCTCCGGTGTCGGCAACGACCGCGCAAGGCTCGACCGCGAATATCTCGGCGTCCCCGTGGTGGCCGTCGGCGTGCCGACAGTCATCGACGCCTCGCTCTTCTCAGAGGACGAGGCCCTGAGCGGAATGTTCGTTACGCCCCGGAGCATTGACAGTCTTGTGCGCAGCGCCGCGCGTGTGATCGGCTACGGCATCGACCTCGCGCTCCACGACGGGCTGAGCATTGAGGACGTGGATATGCTTGTCGGGTAATGTTTCATGTGAAACATTACCCCCTTCAGTCTGCTCCGCAGACAGCTCCCCCACTGGGGGAGCCAGTTTCTCTTTTTCAAACGGCAACGCATATGTTTCACATGAAACCTTACCATCAGTTGACAAGAGCACATACGCCTGACGGCAAGTCTTTCCGGCGCTTTTTGCCCTTTTCGCCTTGATGGGTAAGGACACATCTGCGGCTCAAAAAGCAAAAATCACTCGGAAATCCAAAGCCGTCAGGTGCAAAGCAGTTTTGCCGGAGCGGAAATGCGTTCAGGCAATGAAAGGCACGCAGCCGATACTTGGTGTACCGGCAAGGGCTTTGAAGCTGCTTGGGCGCATTTCCGCCCGTCAAAACCGTGTGTGTCCTTGTCAACTTATGGTATCAGTGTCTCTTAATTTGGTCCGCCGGGTGCAAAAAGTTTCATGTGAAACATTGCAATATAGGGTCCGACCTGATATAATGCATAGGCAAAACAAATCAGGGAGAAAAGATATGGCTAAAATAATAGCTGTAGCGAACCAAAAAGGCGGCGTCGGCAAGACGACGACCTGCGTCAATCTGTGCGCGGCGCTGTCGCAGATGGGCAGGCGCACCCTGCTGGTGGACGGCGACCCCCAGGGAAACGCCAGCTCCGGCATGGGCGTGAGCAAGGCCACCCGCCCGAACACCTATGACATGCTCATCGGCGGCACGCCGGCCGCAGACTGCGTGGTCCATACGAAGTGGGGCGACGTGATACCGACCGGCAAGGAGCTGGCCGCCGCGTCCGTGGAGCTTATAAATACCGAAAAGCGCGAATACGTCATGAAAAACGCGCTCATGACCCTCTATGCGGAATATGATTACATATTCATCGACTGTCCGCCCTCGCTTGAGCTGCTGACGGTCAACGCGCTGGTGGCCGCAGACAGCGTGCTTATCCCCATGCAGTGCGAATACTACGCGCTCGAGGGTATCGCCGATCTCATGACAAGCATAAAGATGTGCAGCCGCCGACTCAACAAGCGGCTGGACGTGGAGGGTATCGTACTGACCATGTACGACTCGCGCATGAACCTCACCAATCAGGTCGCAGGCGAGCTTCGCAAGTACCTCTCCGGCAAGGTGTATGACACCGTTATCCCCCGCAGTATCAGGCTCTCCGAGGCGCCCAGCCACGGTCAGCCGGGTATCGTCTACGATAAATTCAACAAGGGCAGCAAGGCCTATGAGGCGCTGGCGGAGGAATTTGCCGCCCGGTGCGAAAAGCGAGGTGGCTAAATGGCAGTAAAGGAAAAGAAGGGTCTGGGCGCCGGTCTGGACGTACTCTTCGGCGCGAACGACTTTGACGAGACCGAGGGAGAGCTTCTCACTCTGCCTATCTCCAAGGTGGAGCCGAGAAAGGAGCAGCCGCGCGAATATTTCGACGAGCAGGCGCTCGCGGAGCTTGCGGACTCCATCGCGCAGTACGGGCTTATCCAGCCCATCACCGTGCGAAAGCTCGACAGCGGCTATTATCAGATAATCGCCGGTGAGCGCCGCTGGCGCGCGTCGCGTCTCGCTGGACTCGACGAGGTGCCGGTGAGGGTCATCGAGGCCGACGACAGGCTGACGGCAGAGCTTGCACTCGTGGAGAATCTCCAGCGCGAGGGACTCAACCCTATCGAGGAGGCCAAGGGCTACCGTACTCTTATCGAGGCGCACGGCCTGACGCAGGACGAGGTCGCAAAGAGCGTCGGGCGCTCCCGTCCCGCCGTGACGAACGCGCTGCGTCTCCTGTCGCTGAGTCCGAGGGTTCTTGAGATGGTGGAAAAGGGCGAGCTTTCGGCGGGTCATGCCCGCGCGCTGCTCACCGTATCAGAGGCTGATAAGCAGCTGGACGCCGCGAACGAGGTGATAAGGAAGTCCTACTCCGTCAGAAAGACCGAGCAGCTGGCCTCACGTCTCTCGAAGGAAGCCAAGTCCGAGCCGTCGAAGGCCACCGGCATATCCGTGGATTACGCCGCGGAGGTATCGGAGCAGCTCTCAAAGCTCCTCGGCCGCAGGGTAAAGCTCACCGACGGGAAAAAGACCGGCAGGATAGAGCTGGAATTTTACGGCGCGGACGACCGCGAGGCGCTCATCAACGCCCTGAAAAAGCTCAAAACCGAGCAATAAATAAATAGAATTTCAGCCGTCAGCAATGTGATCATTCATTTTTTAATAGGAGAAAAGTTATGCTGGATATTAGGTTTGTACGCGAAAACCCCGAAACAGTCAAGGAAAACATTAAGAAAAAGTTCCAGGACGCGAAGCTCGCTATGGTCGACGAGGTCCTTGAGCTGGATAAGAAGAATCGCGCCGCCATCACCGAGGCGAGCGATCTGCGTGCCAGCCGCAACGCGCTGAGCAAGAAGATAGGCATGCTCATTGGTCAGGCCAAGAAGGACCCCTCCAAGGCCGCCGAGGCCGAAGAGGTCAAAGCCCAGGTGAAGCGTGACGCCGACCGTCTCGCGGAGCTTGAGAAGCTCGAGGAGGAGTACGCGGAGCGTATCCATCACCTCATGCTGAACATCCCCAACATCATCGACCCCTCCGTCCCCATCGGTCCGGACGACAGCGCGAACGTTGAGGTCGAGCGCTTCGGCGAGCCTGCGGTCCCCGACTTCCCCATCCCCTACCATACCGAGATCATGGAGCGCTTCAACGGCGTTGACATGGACGCCGCCGGCCGTGTCTCCGGCAACGGCTTCTATTATCTCATGGGCGACATAGCGCGCCTGCACTCCGCCGTTCTGGCTTACGCGCGCGACTTCATGATAAATAAGGGCTTCACCTACTGCATTCCTCCCTTCATGATCCACGGCAACGTCGTCGAGGGCGTCATGAGCCAGACCGATATGGACGCCATGATGTACAAGATCGAGGGTGAGGATCTCTACCTCATCGGTACCTCCGAGCATTCCATGATAGGCAAATTCATCGACCAGATCATTCCCGAGGCGAGCCTTCCCCAGACGCTCACCAGCTACTCCCCCTGCTTCCGCAAGGAAAAGGGCGCGCACGGCATCGAGGAGCGCGGCGTGTACCGTATCCACCAGTTTGAAAAGCAGGAGATGATCGTGGTCTGCAAGCCCGAGGATTCCATGGACTGGTACGAGAAGATGTGGCGCTACTCCGTGGAGCTGTTCCGCAGCATGGATATCCCCGTGCGTCAGCTCGAGTGCTGCTCCGGCGACCTCGCCGACCTGAAGGTCAAGTCCTGCGACATTGAGGCGTGGTCCCCCCGCCAGCAGAAATACTTTGAGGTCTGCTCCTGCTCCAATCTGGGCGACGCTCAGGCACGCCGCCTGAAAATGCGCGTCAAGGGCGAGGACGGCAGGATGTATCTCCCCCATACGCTCAACAATACCGTTGTCGCGCCTCCGCGCATGCTCATCGCGTATCTTGAGAACCATCTGCAGGCCGACGGCTCCGTGACCGTTTCCGAGGTACTGCGTCCCTACATGGGCGGCACTGAGGTACTGGTACCCAAAAAGTAATTCAACAGAGTTTATCAAAGGACGGCTGAAGCCGTCCTTTTTTCATTATTTCCCACGCATACCTACCTTATTATATTATATGTCTTGAGGTTTTCCTTGAAATATTTGATGAATTATGTTATACTTACATATTAGAAAAATACAGTGGACAACTCTGCTTTCAAAGAGGTGTTATATGAACTCCATAAATGACATATGGGACGAGATAATTCGTATCCTGTCCCAGCAGCTTACCCCTACGGCCATAAATACATGGTTTTCCGACTGCACGCCTATCGAGCTGGACGACAGCACCCTTGTCATACACACCACCAGCGATTTCAAGAGAAATATAATCACCTCCCGCTTTGCCGACACCATTAAGGCCGCGCTCAGCGACCTTTTCTCCTGCGACTTTGACCTTCTAATACTCGCCGGGGACGAGATCGGCGAATACGAGCCGAACAAAAAGGCCGAGAACAGCCTGCCTGACATGGCCGGCTACACCTTCGACCGCTTCATCGTCGGCAACTCGAACCACTTCGCCCATGCCGCCGCCGTCGCCGTCAGCCAGAATCCCGGCAAGGTCTACAATCCCCTTTTCATCTACGGAAATTCCGGTCTCGGCAAGACCCACCTTCTCCTCGCCATCGGACAGACTATCCACGAGAAGGACCCCTCCAAGAAGATAGCCTACATCAAGGGCGACGAGTTCACCAATCAGATGGTCAAATCCATCAAGGACGGCACTGCGGAGGAGTTTCGCGTAAAGTACCGCAACGTCGACCTTTTCCTCGTGGACGATATCCAGTTCATCGCCGGCAAGCAGTCCACTCAGGACGAGTTTTTCCATACCTTCAATAATATCTACGAGGCAGGACACCAGATAGTCATCACCTCCGACCGGCCGCCGCTCGAAATGTCGCTGCTGGACGACCGGCTGCGCACCCGCTTTGAGGGCGGACTTATGGCGGATATCCAGCCCCCGGACCTTGAGACGAGAATGGCCATCACGCGCAACAAGGCCGCCCAGCTCGGCCTGCTCCTCTCGGATGAGGCCGTCGAGTTCATCGCCGAGAACATCACCGCGAATATCCGCCAGATAGAGGGCGTGATAAAGCGCCTTACAGCCTACAGAGAAATTCTTGACGACGTCATCACCATCGACTCCGTCAAGCGCGCCATCAAGGACGTCATCCGCAACGGTACCTACATCCCCACGCCGGAGCGTATCATCAAGGAGACCGCCCGCTATTATTCCCTGCGCGAGGAGGATCTGCGCGGCCAGAACCGCAGCAAGAACACCGCCATGGCGCGTCAGGTGTCGATGTACCTTATGCGTTCGCTGACGAATCTCTCTCTCAAGGATATCGGCGCGGAGTTTGAGGACAGAAACCACGCCACCGTACTGAGTTCTATACGCAAGGTGGAGGATCTTCTGCAGAGCGACACCGCCATGGCCGGAACGGTCAGGGACATCACCTCAAACATCAATTCTGTCTGAGCCTTATACGGGATTTATCCACAAAACGCCTGTTGAAAGTTAAAAGAGCCGCTGTTGAGAGATCTTCGGCCGTTTCGCCTGTCGGAAGCTTTCAACTTTTCCACAATTTTGTAAACATCAAAATAATAACCGTACCAACGGTTTGACGGGCTTTTCCACAGAAATTTGCTCTACTACTACAACTACTAAAAAAAGATTTATTTATTGCTGTAAAGAATTTTTTCTAACGGAGGGACACGATATGAAATTCACCTGCGAGAAATACCTGCTCCAGAGCGCGTGCGCCGTGACCGGCCGCGCGGCAGCCTCCAAAAGCCCCATTCCCGCGCTCGAGGGTCTGCTCATCCAGGCCGGCGCGAATGTGCGGATCACCGGCTACGACCTGAAAAAGGGCATATATACGAACATCGAGGCAGACGTGGCGGAGCTTGGCTCCGTCGTCGTGGGCGCAAGGCTCTTCAGCGAGATGATACGCCGCCTGCCCGACGGGATGGTCACGGTAAGCACCGACGGCAGCTGCAACGTGAACGTCAAGTGCGGCAAGAGCGAGTTCAACTTCATCGGCATATCCCCCGACGATTATCCCGAAATGCCCGATGTCTCCGGACAGAGCGAGATAGAGCTTCCCCAGAAGATACTCAAGAGTATGATAAACCAGACTATCTTCGCCGTTTCCGACAACGACGTGCGCCCCATCTATACCGGCACGCTCTTTGAGGTAGAGGGCGATACGCTGACGCTGGTGTCCATCGACGGCTACCGTCTCGCAAAGCGCACCGAAACGCTCGAGAACGCCGGATTCGAGAGCGGCAGCTTCGTCGTTCCCGGCTCCGCGCTCTCGGATATCGAGCGCATTTGTACAGACTCCGACGACAAGGTTAGCATTTCCGTCGGCGCAAAGCACATTTCCTTCAGGATCGGCGAGACCGTGGTCATCACGCGCCGGCTCGAGGGAGAGTTCCTCAACTACAGAAAGTCCATTCCCGAGGCGTTCCGCTACACCGTGCAGGTCGAGAGGAGCGAGTTCATGTCCACCATCGACCGCGTCTCCCTCATAATCAGCGAGAAGAACAGCAGCCCCGTGAGGATGACCGTGAACGACGGCACGATAGAGTGCCGCTGCGTCACCCCCATCGGCAAGGCTGAGGACGTCTGCACCTGTGAGGGCAGCGGCGAGGGAATGGAGATAGGCTTCAACGCGCGCTATATCATGGACGCGCTCAAGGCCTCCGGCAAGGATAAGCTGAACCTCTGCCTGAATACCGCATCCTCCCCCTGCATAATCACCGCCGCCGACGGCACGGAGAGCTTTACCTATATGATACTGCCCGTCCGCCTACGCGCGGGAGAGTAACGAAGCAGCCGTATTTATCCCCTCATCAGTCACCTACCGGTGACAGCTTACCCCCAAGAGGAAGCCATGGGCGGCACGGCTCGCTTTCCCCGACTCACCGTAGATGCGGGGCTCATTCCTCCCGCATGCTTCCCCCGATAGTGGGCGTGTTCCTTCCACGCCCGTCATTCTCCGTTATAGCCTCTATTGCGCCCTCTGACGAGGGACACACATTCATTTTATCCATAACATTTTATTTTAGGAAACCGGAAAAATGGAAAAAATAAATATAAATACCGAATTTATCAAGCTTGATTCGCTGCTGAAATACGCCTCACTGGTGGGTACCGGCGGCGAGGCGAAGTACGTCATTGCCGAGGGCATGGTCACCGTCAACGGCGAGGTATGCACACAGCGCGGACGGAAGATACGCCCCGGCGACAGAGTCGGCTTTGAACGCTTTGAAATAGAAGTCACAGCGGAATGAAGATAAAGAAGATCGCACTTAACGGCTTTCGCAATTACGATTGGGAGACGGCGGAGTTCGACCCCGGCACCAACGTCATTCACGGGCCGAACGCGCAGGGCAAGACAAATCTACTCGAGGCCGTGTACATGCTCTCGTGCGGCAGGAGCTTCCGCACCCGCTTCGACCGGGAGCTGGTGGGCTTCGGCTTTTCCGATGCGGAGATACTCGCCGACGTCACCAGCTACGGCAGGGAGCAGACCGTGAGCATGCGGCTGCGTCCCGGCGTTACCAAAAAAATATTGGTAAACGGCGTTAAAAAAAGCGCCGCTGAGCTGTCGGAAACGGTGAACGCGGTGCTTTTCTGCCCCGACGACCTCAATATAATAAAGGAAGGCGCGGCCATGCGCCGCAGACTTCTCGATAACGCCATATCTCAGATACGCCCGAGGTACGCCGCGCTCGTATCGGACTACGCGCGGCTCTACGAGAATAAAACGCGTATATTGAAGGACTGGCGTGACAAGCCGTCGCTCCTCGACACGCTCGACGAGTTCTCCGACGGCATGTGCCGCGTCTCGGCGCAGATGATACGCTACCGTGCGGCCTTTTCCCAGCGTCTGTGCGAGGCGGCGAAGCCCATACACAGCGAGTTTTCCGGCAGCGGCGAGGAGCTGGACATAGGCTACTGCACCGTAAGCACTGTGACGGACCCCTTTGCGCCCGCACGGGACATATATTATCAGCTCTGCGACCATCAGGAGAGCCATCGTCAGGCGGAGATAGACAGTGCGCAGTGCCTTACCGGCGTACACAAGGACGATCTTGAGATACGCATAAACGGCAATAACGCCCGCAGCTTTGCCTCACAGGGACAGACGAGGACGGCGGCGCTGTCGATGAAGCTCGCCGAGCGGGAGATATTCCTTGCCGAGACCGGGGAGTACCCCATACTGCTGCTCGACGATGTGCTTTCGGAGCTTGACTCCCGGCGGCAGGAGTTCGTACTCAACCGCATAGGCGGCGGGCAGACGCTCATCACCTGCTGCGAGGACGACGGCATCTCAAAACGTACCGGCGGCAGGGTGCTGCATGTCGAAAAAGGGAGGATAAGATAATGTATCTTCACCTCGGCAAGGGCACCGTGATAGACGAACGGGAGATAATAGGTATTTTTGACCTTGATATCACCTCACAATCTCATATAACAAGGCAATATCTGAATTTATCCGAGAGATCGGGAATAGTGATGAACGCGGCGGAGGATATACCAAAATCCTTTGTCGTCTGCGCCGGCGGAGAGAGAAAGGTCTATCTCAGCCAGATGGCAAGCTCCACCCTCCTTCGCAGGGCGGAGAGCTTTTGACCGGACGCACAACATATTCGGAGGAACACATGTCAGACATCTTAGAAAAAATAGAACAGGAATACGACGCATCGCAGATACAGGTGCTTGAGGGGCTTGAGGCCGTCCGGAAGCGTCCGGGCATGTACATCGGCTCGACCTCCTCATCCGGTCTGCACCATCTTGTGTACGAGATAGTCGATAACTCCATCGACGAGGCGCTCGCCGGCTACTGCACGAATATCGACGTGGTCGTCGAGGAGGGCAACATCATCCGCATCACCGACAACGGCCGCGGCATACCCGTGGACATCCAGGAGCAGACCGGCAAGTCCGCTCTCGAGGTCGTCTTTACCGTGCTGCACGCGGGCGGCAAGTTCGGCGGCGGGGGCTACAAGGTCTCCGGCGGACTGCACGGCGTGGGCGCCTCGGTCGTCAACGCCCTCTCCGAGTGGCTCGAGGTACAGGTACACAAGGACGGCAAGATATATCAGATGCGCTTCTCCCGCGGCAATATCCTCGAGGAGATACACGTCGTCGGCACGACCGACCGCACCGGTACCACCGTGCGCTTCAAGCCCGACCCCGAGATGTTCGACGATACGGTCTACGACTACGAGATACTCCATACCCGCATGAGGGAGCAGGCGTTCCTCAACGCCGGCCTCGCCATCTCCATCACCGACGAGAGGGCCGGCATGGAGCAGTCGGACAGCATGCGCTACGAGGGCGGCATACGCGAGTACGTTACCTACCTCAACAAGCACAAGACCCCCATGCACGGCGACGTCATCTACCTCAGCGGCAGAAAGGGCGACGCCGTGGCGGAGATCGCGCTGCAGTACAACGACGGCTACAGCGAAACGCTCGTCTCCTTCGCAAACGACATCCACACCCCGGAGGGCGGCATGCACGAGACGGGCTTCAAGACCGCGCTCACCCGCGTCCTCAACGCCTACGGCGCGAAAACCAACGTCATCAAGGGCGATGACAAGGTCTCCGGCGAGGACGTGCGCGAGGGCATAACCGCCGTCATCTCCGTCAAGCTCCCCGAGGCGCAGTTCGAGGGCCAGACCAAGCAGAAGCTCGGCAACGCCTACATCCGCACGCTCGTCGACGGGATAGTCAACGACCAGCTCTCCGTATATCTCGAGGAACACCCCGCCGTCGGCAGGATAATCCTCGACAAGGCCATGATGGCCAACCGCGCGCGCGAGGCCGCGAGACGCGCCAAGGAGTCCGTCCGGCGCAAGACCGGCCTTGAGAGCGGGCAAATGCCCGACAAGCTCCAGGACTGCAACGAGCGCGACCCGTCGCTGTGCGAGATATACATCGTCGAGGGCGACAGCGCCGCCGGCTCCGCCATTCAGGGGCGCGACAGCCGTTTTCAGGCCATTCTTGCCATGTGGGGCAAAATGCTCAACGTCGAAAAGGCGAGGGTGGACAAGGTCTACGGCAACGAAAAGCTCTCTCCGCTGATCGTCGCGCTGGGCGCGGGTATCGGCGATGAGTTCAATATCGAAAAGCTCCGCTACCACAAGATAATAATCATGGCGGATGCGGACGTCGACGGCTCGCATATCCGCACGCTGCTGCTGACGTTCTTCTTCCGCTACATGCGCCCGCTCATCGAAAACGGCTATGTGTACTCCGCCGTCCCGCCGCTCTTCAAGCTTACCCGCGGCAAGACCCAGCGAGTCGCCTATTCCGAGCCGGAGCGCGACAGGATCAGCGCCGAAATGCGCGCGGACAACCCCAACGCCAAGGTGGACATCAGCCGCTTCAAGGGTCTCGGCGAGATGGACCCGCACGAGCTGTGGGACACCACCATGGACCCGGAGAAGCGCTCCCTGCGCCGCATAACGATGAACGACGCGGTCATGGCCGACCAGATATTCACACTCCTCATGGGCGAGGACGTCGAACCCCGCCGCGAGTGGATAGAGGACAACGCCAAGCGCGTGGTAAATCTCGACATCTGATCCCCGCCCGGCACGACTTTTCCGCGGAGGGATATTCAGATACCGGCAAGAGGCTGGAGGTGCGCGGGGATATTGCCCGCAGACCGAAGCTTTATAAAAGAAGATCACCGCCTCATCAGTCTGCTCCGCAGACGTCTTTTCCGTTGAGAGGAGCCAAAAAGCCTTTCCCCAAGCGGGAAAGTGACCGCCTGCGGCGGATGAGGCGTAAGGTTATGGAGAAAATAAATGGCACATAAAAGAGACTATAAGCCTGAGGACATCCTGTTTCCGAATCAGGTAATAACGGAATCCGAGCTGGTCGGAGAAATGCAGCACAGCTACATCGACTACGCCATGTCGGTCATCGTCGGCCGCGCCCTGCCGGACGTGCGCGACGGACTCAAGCCCGTCCACCGCCGCATACTCTACACGCTGTACGAGGACGGCCTTACCTCCGACAAGCAGTTCAAGAAATCCGCTACCTGCGTCGGCGACGTGCTGGGCCGCTACCATCCGCACGGCGACGCGTCGGTGTATGACGCGCTCGTGCGTCTTGCCCAGCCGCATTCCATGCGCTACATGCTGGTCGACGGCCACGGCAACTTCGGCGATGTCGACGGCAATCCCCCCGCGGCCTACCGATACACCGAGGCAAGAATGGCGAAGATCGCCAACGAAATGCTCCGAGACATCGACAAGGACACCGTGAACTGGGACCCGAACTTCGACGAGACGAGAAAGGAGCCGAGGGTGCTGCCCTCCCGCTTCCCGAACCTCCTCGTCAACGGCTCGAGCGGTATCGCCGTCGGCATGGCGACAAACATCCCGCCACACAACCTCACCGAGGTAATAAACGCCTGTATCTGCGTGCTTGATGACCCGGACGCCACCCTTGCCGACCTCATGCAGCACATAAAGGGCCCGGATTTCCCGACCAAGGCCATCATCATGGGCCGCAGCGGCATACGTCAGGCCTACGCCACCGGCCACGGCAAGGTCATCATCCGCGCCCGCACCGAGTTTGAGGAGTACGGCAGGGACCACCGCACGAGGATAATCGTCCATGAGCTTCCCTACCGCGTCAACAAGCGCCAGCTCATCAAGAATATCGCCGACCAGGTGCGCGACAAGAAGCTTGACGGCATATCCGACATGCGCGACGAATCCGACCGAAACGGCATGCGTATCGTCATCGAGCTCAAGCGCGACGCGAACCCGCAGGTGGTGCTCAACCGCCTCTTCGCCCAGTCGGAGCTTCAGTCCACCTTCGCCATCAACATGCTCGCGCTGGTGCATGATCAGAAGCAGCCGAAAATACTCTCCCTGCGCAGCATACTTGACGAATACCTCACCTTCCAGGAGGAGATAATCGTCCGACGCACGCGCTACGACCTGAAAAAGGCGGAGGAGCGCGCACATCTTGTCGAGGGCCTGCTCATCGCGCAGGATAACATCGACGAGGTCATCCACGTCATCCGCAGCAGCTATGACGACGCGAAGCAGAACCTTATGGAGCGCTTCAGCCTCACCGACGTGCAGGCGCAGGCCATCTGCGACATGCGTCTTATCGCCCTGCAGGGACTCAACCGCGAGAAGCTCGAAAACGAGTATAAGGAGCTTGAGGAGAGGATCGCCTATTTCCGCTCCCTGCTCGCAAGCCCGGAGCTTATCAAGGGCGTTCTCAAGGACGAGCTGACCGCCATCCGCGACAAGTACGGCGACGAGCGCCGCACCGAGATACAGGAGATAGTCGACGAGATAGACGTCGAGGATCTCATCGAGGAGGAGAACTGCGTCTTTACCCTCACCCACGGCGGCTATATCAAGCGCCTGCCCGTCAGCGAGTACCGCGCTCAGGGCCGCGGCGGCAAGGGCATACGCGCCATGACCACGCGCGAGGACGACTATGTCGAGACCGTGTTCACCGCCTCCACCCACGACAGCATACTATTCTTCACCGACCGGGGCCGAGCCTTCGTCAAAAAGGGCTACAGCATCCCCGAGGCCGGCAGGAACGCGCGCGGCACCAACATCGTCAATATCATCCAGACCGAGGCCGGCGAGAGCGCCGAGAAGGTCAGCGCCATGATAAACGGCCGCGGCTACGAGGAGGGGAAGTATCTCTTCTTCGTCACGCGCGGCGGCACCGTCAAGCGCATGGAGCAGACCGCGCTCAAGAACATACGCCAGAACGGCATACGCGCCATCACGCTCGAGGAGGGCGACGAGCTTATCTCCGTCATCCAGACCTCCGGCAGCGAAAATATCCTCATCGCCACCCGCGACGGCATGGCCGTTTGCTTCAGCGAGGAGGACGTCAGACCCACCGGCAGGACGGCCATGGGCGTGCGCGGAATAAGACTGCGCGCCGGGGACTACGTTGTCGGCGCGGAAAGCACCTCCGCCGGCTCGCACCTCCTCACCATCACCGAGAACGGCTACGGCAAGCGCACCGACGTGAACGAATACTCCGTCCACGGGCGCGGCGGCATAGGCATAAAGAACTACAACGTCACCCAAAAGACCGGCAAGATCGCCGCGGTCGAGATGGTGGACGACAGCGACGACATCCTTGTCATCACCGACGACGCCACCATCATCCGCATGGCGGTTGAGCGCATTTCCGTCCTCGGCCGTTCGACTCAGGGCGTGCGCATAATGCGTCTCAGCGAGGGAAGCCGTGTCATATCCATCGAAAAGACAGAGAGCGACGGCGGCGACGACTCCGCCGCGGAGCAGGAGGAAACGGCGGAAACGCCCGCCGAGGAATAAATAAAGGGGGAGCGCCGACATGAATAAAAAAAATAAGAACAGAAAAACGAGCCTGACAGTCGCCGGTGCCGTTGCGGTCATGCTGCTGTCCTTTGCCGGCGCGGCCTCGGGGCTGGACGAGGGCTTCTTCGTCGTGGTCCTCACGCTTGCAATAGGCGTGTTCGCGGTCTGGGCGGCGGTGAAAAGAGCCGCGCAGACAAAGAAAAAGGAACAGAGCCTCGAGGAGCGCTTCACGCCCCGTGTGTCCAATATACCGGACTGCGACTACGGCGAGCTCAACTGCGATTTTTCCCACGATCACGAGAGCCGTATCTCTCAGCTCGACAGCTTTCTAAAAAACGGTATAATCGACCGGGCGGAATATAACGTCCTCCTGAAAAAATACACGGAAAACTACAAAGAGCATAAGGAATGAAAACTGTCACCATCTATACCGACGGCGCGTGCAGCGGCAACCCCGGCCCCGGCGGCTGGGGGGCGATACTGCGCTACGGCGGCGCGGAGAAGGTCCTCTCCGGCGGCGAGGCGCAGACGACGAACAACCGCATGGAGCTGACCGGCGTCATCGAGGCGCTGCGCGCTCTCAGGGAGCCGTGCGTTGTGGAGCTGTACTCCGACTCGAAGTACGTCATCGACGCCCTCTCCAAGGGCTGGGCAAAGTCGTGGCGCAGCCGCGGCTGGGTCAAGTCCGACAAAAAGCCCGCGCTCAACGCGGACCTGTGGGAGGCGCTGCTCGGGCTGTGCGAAACGCACGAGCTGCACTGCCACTGGGTCAAGGGCCACGCGGAGAACGAGTACAATAACCGCTGTGACGCTCTTGCCGTCGCCGAGCGCGATAAATTCGCGGGATAAACCGCGCGGCACATATGCATGTGTCCGGCGACTGCACACAGACCGGAGCCTAATTAAAGGAGATCTCCCCTCATCAGTCTGCTCCGCAGACAGCTTCTCCCGAGGGGAAGGCGGCGCGGCGGTGCCGCGACGGATGAGGTGTAAAAAAATACGACCATGAAACGAAACTTCCACGACAAACCGATAAAGGTATTCCTTTCATACATCGCTGGGCATAAGAGACTGTTCATCATCGACATGGTGTGCGCGGTGCTGGTCTCGTTCATCGACCTGCTGTTCCCGTATGTCTCGCGCATGTCGCTCAGCCGCCTCCTTCCAGCGAGCCGCTACGCCGCGTTTTTTGCCGTGATGGCCGCGCTCGCGCTCGCCTATGTCATAAAGGCGTTCCTCTACTACATAATCACCGTCCTCGGACACAAGATGGGCGTGCTGGTCGAGTCCGACATGCGCCGCGACGTGTTCACCCATATGCAGGACCTCTCGTGCAGCTATTATGACAAGAACCGCACCGGTGTCCTCATGAGCCGCATAACGAGCGACCTTTTCGACATCACGGAGCTTGCCCATCACGGGCCGGAGAATATCCTCATCTGCTCGCTGACCATCGTCGGCGCGCTCATCGTCATGTTCACGGTGGAGTGGCGGCTCGCGCTCGTGATGGTGGTGATACTGCCGGTGTGCTTCGCCTTCACCATGTCGCAGCGCGTGCGGATGAAAAAGGCGAATATCGAGGTCAAGAGAAAGACCGCCGAGATTTACGCCGCCATCGAGAGCAGCATTTCCGGCATCCGCACCGCCAAGGCCTTTGCCAACGAGGAGCGCGAGAGCGAGAAGTTCGACGACGCGAACGCGCTGTTTCGCGGCTCAAAGGTCGAGTATTACCGCACCATGGGCCTTTTCAACAGCGGCATGGAGTTCACCACCGGCATTATGCCCGTGATCGTCGTGGCCGTGGGCGGACTGCTGTTCATGAACGGGCGGATGGACTATGTGGACATCATAACCTTCTCGCTGTACGTCTCCACGTTCGTCACCCCCGTGCGGAAGCTCGCGCAGTTCGCCGAGCAGTACATGCAGGGTACCGCCGGCTTCACAAGATTTCTTGAGCTGATGCAGACCGAGCCGACCGTAAAGGACGCGCCCGACGCCGCGGAGCTTCGCGACGTGCGCGGACAGATCGACTATAACGACGTGAGCTTCAGCTACGATAACGGCATACCCGTACTCAGCCATATCGACCTGCACATCGAGCCGGGCAAATGCCTCGCGGTGGTCGGCCCCTCCGGCGGCGGCAAGACGACGCTCTGCCAGCTCCTGCCGAGATTTTACGACGTGCGCGGCGGCAGCATCACCGTCGACGGCATGGATGTGCGCGCCGTCACGCAGTCGTCCCTGCGCCGGAATATCGGCATGATACAGCAGGATGTGTTCATGTTCGCCGGCTCGGTCAAGGAGAATATCCGCTACGGCCGCCCCGACGCCACCGACGCCGAGGTCATCGAGGCCGCGATCCGTGCCGAGATCCACAATGAGATCATGGAAATGCCCGACGGCTACGACACCTATATCGGCGAGCGGGGCGTAATGCTCTCCGGCGGACAGAAGCAGCGCATATCCATTGCCCGCGTGTTCCTGAAAAACCCGCGCATACTCATTCTGGACGAGGCGACCTCCGCGCTCGACACCGTCACCGAGCAGCGTATCCAGGACGCGCTCGACTCGCTGAGCGTGGGGCGCACGACCATGATAATCGCCCACCGTCTCTCCACCATCAGAAATGCCGACGTCATCGCCGTCGTGGAGGGCGAGCATATCGTGGAGCTGGGCAGCCACAGCGAGCTTATGGCGAAAAACGGCGTCTACGCCGCGCTCTGCCATGCGCAGGAAATACCCATGACCGAGGAGGAGAATCATGCTTAAGCTAAGAGAAGGCGGCCACGCCGACCTGACCAGATTCTACACGCTGTTCGAGGTGGACTTCGACAGTGAGGAGCTGATAAGCAAGCTCTCTCTGCACAAGGGCCTCATGAACGGCTCCGTGGAGCTGCTGGTGATGTACGACGACGAGAGCCAGCTTGAGACGGCCTACGCGCTGTGCTTTGTCAAGGGCATGTACGACTATGTGCTGCTCAAATATTTCGGCGTTCTGCCGTGGTACCGTGAGAAGGGCCTCGGCGTGGAGGCAATGCGGCTTTTGAACAAGCGCTATGCCGGCCGTCAGGGCATCATCGCCGAGATAACGGAGTTTGCCGACCCCGACCCGGAACACCTCAAAAAGCTTTTCAAGTTCTTCGCCCGCTTCGGCTATGTCGAGATCGACAGGGATTACCGTATCAGCGGCACGAAGGCGCACCTTTTCGTCAAGCCCATCAAGGGAACGTGGGACATCGCGCCCATCGTCCACCGTATCCTCAACGACCATTACTCCCGCTGCCTTACGCGCCGGGAGATGACGCGGATGATAGATATCCGCCCCTACGAGAAAAAAGCCGAATAACGCTCGACCGGGAGGGCTGCTGCCCTCCCGGTCGTCATTGTCTCCCCGCAGGGGAGGGGCTTGCTCCTCACGCATGCTTCCCCCAATGGGGGAAGCGGCGAGCGTAGCGAGCCGACAGGGGGGATAATCTCTCTGCGCGGAAAAACTCTCCCGTTGTTGCGCCGCTTTAACCTGCCGACACGCGCTTTATCTGCCATAAAACAACATCGCGGGACGTCTGTGGACGCCCCGCGAGGTTTTGTCTATGTATGCTGTATATTTGTGAAATTACTCCTCGGCGGGCTGCTCGGGCTTTTTGCGGGAGAGCATGACGTTGGTGAGGATACCGAGGATGAGTGCGCAGGCGGTGGTACGGATCTCCACGCTGCCGAAATGTACGGTCATGTTGCCGACGCCGATGATGAAGATGACGCAGGCGGTGAAGAGGTTGCAGTTGTCGTTGAGGTCGACCTTCTGGAACATCTTGAAGCCGGAGCTTGCGATGAAGCCGTACAGGCCAATGCATACGCCGCCCATGACGCAGGAGGGGATGGACTCGAGGAAGGCGACGAGCGGGGTGATCATGGAGAAGAGGATGGCCGCTATGGCCGCGCCCCAGATACTGACGGTGGAGGCGTTGCCGGTAATGGCCACGCAGGCGATGGACTCTCCGTAGGTGGTGTTGGGGCAGCCGCCGAACACGGTGCCGAACACGGAGCCGATACCGTCGCCCAGCAGGGTGCGGTAGAGGCCGGGTTCCTCAAGGAGGTCCTTGCCGATGATGACGGAGAGATTCTTGTGGTCGGCAAGATGTTCCGCAAAGACGACGAACGCCACGGGCGCGTAAGCCACGAACAGGGTCAGAAGGTATCCGCCGGTCACGCCGGACCAGTCGGCCTTGAGGAAGGAGAACTCGGGGAAGGCGATGAAGCTCTTCACTTCGGCAAAGGGCGCGTAGCTGATGACGCAGAGGTTGTCGGTGCCGGTCTTTCTGCCGATGAGATAGAGTACGGAGGCCACGGCGTAGCCCGCGATGATGCCGATCATGAAGGGGATGAGCTTGACGTTCTTGTTGCCGTAGGTGGCGCAGGCCATCGCTACGGCGAGGGTGATAAGGCCGCACAGCAGGCAGATATTGGTGCTGCCGCCCTCAATGCTGGGGGAGGTGAGAAGGCTGACCGCGTAGCCGGAGAGGGAGAGACCTATGCAGGCCACGACGGGTCCGATGATGACGGGGGGCATGAGCTTGGAGATCCAGCCGATGCCGCAGAACCTGACGACGAGGGCGATGATGACGTAGATAAGGCCCGCGATGACGGCGCCGATGATGAGTCCGGCATAGCCGACGGCCATGGAGGCCGCGCCCGCGAAGGCGGTGAGCATGGGGCCGATGAAGGCGAAGGAGGAGCCGAGGAACACGGGGCTTGCGTTCTTGGTGAAGAGCAGGTACACGATGGTGCCGACGCCCGCGCCGAAGAGCGCGGCGGAGGCGGTCATACCGTTGCCGACCGCGGCGGGAACGGCGATGGTCGCGACCATGATCGCGAGGAGCTGCTGGATGGCGGAGAGAATGACCACTCCTACCGGGGGCTTGTCCTTGATGTTGTAAACGAGTTCAACTGCTGGCTTCATTTTCATTTTTACCTTTCTAAATAAATTTAATGAAAATATATGGCAACGGACTATTTGTCCAGTTCCATCAGGTAAACGCCGGTCTCGCCGTCGTATTCGGGGAGGCGGACCTCGATAAGCTCGCTGCGCGAGGTGGGGATATTCTTGCCGACGTAGTCCGCGCGGATGGGCAGCTCGCGGTGGCCGCGGTCGACGAGCGCGGCAAACTGAATGCTCTTTGCCCTGCCGCAGGAGAACACCGCCTCAATGGCGGCCCTTGCGGTGCGCCCGGTGTAGAGGACGTCGTCGGTCAGTACCACGTCCCGCCCGGTCACGTCGAAGGGCAGCTCCGCGCGCCGTATGGTGGGCATGTCGGAGAGCTTTGAGAGGTCGTCCCGGTAAAAGGCGATGTCGATACTGCCGCAGGGAACGTCCACGCCCTCGATCTTCTCGATGTTCGCGCGGATACGCTGCGCGATAGGCTCGCCCCGGCGCCGTATACCGACAAGGACCACGTTCTCCACGCCCTTGTTTTTCTCGGCGATCTCGTGGGAAATGCGCTTGAGCGCCCGATCCACCGCCGCCTCGTCCATTATCTGTGCCTTGAGCTTCACGCGATCACTCCTCTTTCCCGAAAAATCAAAGAAAAAATGCCCTGCCGGCTCCGGCAAGACACACAGACAGGCGGATGTACGCAGTACATCCGTTCCTTATGAGCGATTTTGCCGGTCTCTCTGTACCGAAGCTTAAAAATCCTTTTACTGTGGGGATTATACGTTATGCGCAGAGATATTGCAAGCATTTTTTTGACGGATTTGAACATTTTTCGAGCCGCCGGACACGAAAAACGCCCCGGAGCTTTCCTCCGGGGCGTGTGATATGCCGTTTTATGGGCGCTTATTCTCCGCAGATGTCGCGCAGGGCCTGAGCGATGGCGCCGACCTTCTCGCCGAGATCCGCAGGAACGTCCTCAAGCTCGAGAAGCTCCTCGGCGGCTTCGGCATTTTCCGGCACGGCGTCCGCCTTCGGCTCCCCCTCGCGCTCCTCGTATCCGTACAGGCCGCACAGGAACTCCTGATAGTCGGCGTTGAGCCGTCTCACCGCCTCAAGCTGCTGCTCCTTGAGCCGCTCGAAGGTGCCTTGAACGTACTGCGCGGCGTAATCCTCCTGTTCGCGTGCCTCGCTTATGATCTCCTCGCGGCGCTTTTCGGCGTCACGGATGATCTCCTCCGCGCGCTCGTTGGCCCCGGCGATGATCTTCCTGACGTCCTCGGTGTCGGCGATGATCTGCTCGCGCTTTTCCTCGGCGGCGCGGACGATATCCTCCGCCTGCGCGTTCGCCTCGGAGACTATCCTCTGGGCAAGCTCCTTGGCCGAGATCAACGCGTCGCCCACGGAGAGCTTTTCGGAGGTCATACGCTCGACCTCGCGGCGCAGACGCGCGTTCTCCTCGTTCATTGCGGCGGCCTCGCGCCGGATGTCCGCAAGCACGGCCTCCACCTTGTTCACGTTGTAATATTTTTTCTTCGCAACGTCGATATTTATGCTGCTGAAATATGCTTCGTCAAGCGCCATAGGGAGTCACCTCTTACTTTGGTACCATCAGTTGACAAGGACACACACGGTTTTGACGGGCGGAAATGTGTCCAAGCTTCTTCAAAGCCCTTGCCGAGACACAAAGTATCGGCTGCGTGCTTTTCATTGCCTGAACGCATTTCCGCTCCGGCAATTCTCCAGCTCAAATCGAAGCCCAACGAAGTGGGTTCGATTTGAAAAGGAAGAAGGAGATCGCATAGTGCAGCTTCTGCCGCAAGGCGGAAGCGGAACGGTGCGGGCTTCTTCTGACGTGTTGCACCTGACGGCTTTGGATTTTCGAGTGATTTTTGCTTTTTGAGTCGCAGATGTGTCGTAACCCATCAAGGCGAAAAGAACAAAACCTTTCGTACTCCATGCAAAGCCCAGCGAAGCGGGTTTGCATGGAAAAGGAAGAAGGAGAGAGCGTAGTGCAGCTTTTGCCGCATGGCGGAAGCGAAACGGCGCGAACTTCTTCTGACGTGTCAGGCGTGTGTGCTCTTGTCAACGGATGGTATCATAACTATAACAGATTTGCCGCCGTTATTCAATACCGTTGATCGACGGCCGCATGTTTATGCCGCGCGCAGGGTCAGCAGGACGATCTCCGGGGGATTGAAGAGCCGCGGCACCGCGGCGGAGCTTCCAAGCCCGCGCGAGACCTCCATTATAAAGCTCCCGCCGCGGTAAAGCCCCGCGTCGTACTTCGCGCCGAGGCTCCTCCCGGCGTCGAGCAGCCCGCCTATGCCGGGGAGGCGTATCACGCCGCCGTGACCGTGGCCGGACAGCACCAGATCGACCGGCAGACCGGGGTATTCGCGCACCCAGAAGTTCCTGTGTCCCAGCCAGAGCGTGAACGTCTCCGGGTACTGCGCGCGCAGCCTTTGCGCAAGCTCCTCCGGCGCGGTGTGTCCGTGCCATGTGTTCGGGTCGTCGGAGCCGGCGACGACTATCTCCGCCTCTCCCCGGCGGAGCGTGACGAAGCCGTCGTCGAGAGAGACGCCGCCGAAGCTCTCCACCAGCGCCTCCATATCCGGGGCGGTGGGGCTTTGCGTCCACTCGTGGTTGCCGTTGACCCAGTATATTTCGGCCGTGCCGGAAAGCTCCCGCAAAAGCGCCTCCGCGGCGGGAAGCTCGTCCGCGCTCCCCGCGAAGTCCCCGGTCAGCGCGATGATGTCCGGATCGAGCGCCCTTACCGCCGCGGCGAGGCGGCGGTTGTCCCGTCCGAAGCTCATGCCGTGGAGGTCGCTGAGATGGACTATGCGCAGACCGTCGAACTCCGCCGGCAGCGTCTCAAAGCTCAGCTCATAGCGCGTCACGGTGAGGCGGTACCTGCTCTCCGCCGCCGCGCAGCAGAGGAGCGCCGCTCCCGCGAGCAGCAGCACGGCGGCCCTTTTCAGTTTTTTCTGCTTCATCGCGGCCCCCTTTCCGCCCGCGGAGGGGCGTTTTTGCACCGTTCTTACATTTTTAATAGGTAATAATGTATAAATCACTTGAACAGCGGGCAAGTTTGCGCTATAATACAACGACGCAAACACATTCACTGTGAACTTTATGATAAAGGATGACTGTTAATGAGCGCATCAACCGAGAAAAAGATCCGCCAGGCCAACCGTGAGGCCGGCACCGACAAGAAAATTATCGCCGCGCAGGAAGAGGCGGCCAAGAAGGCAAAGAGCAAGCGCAGATGGGTGATCGGCACCGTCGCCGTCATCGTGTTCATCGTCGCCGTGCTGCTGCTCGACTCTCCCCTGCTCTACACCGGCACCACCGCGCTGGACGTGAGCGGCACCAAATACTCCCCCGCCGAGGTCAGCTACAGCTATGCTAACCAGTACTACACCTTTACAAACCAGTACGGCAGCTACGCCTCCATTTTCGGTCTTGACACCTCCGCGGGCCTTACCGGCCTGCGCAGTCAGGAGTGCAATATGACTGACGGCGGCACATGGCGCGACTATTTCCTTGACTCCGCCGTCGCGGAGCTTACCCAGGTGCAGGCGCTCGGCGACTACGCCGCCGCCAACGGCATCACCCTCAACGAGGACGAGCTCAGCGAGATCGAGCAGGGGATAGCGAACCTTGACCAGTATGCCTCCGTATACGGCTATGCCGGCGCCGACAAGTATCTCTCCGCGAACTACGGCATGGGCGTGAACTCCAAAATGGCGCGCGAGCTTACCCGGAACAGCACTCTCGCAAACAAGGCGTACAACGAAAAGCGCGACTCCTTCGAGTACACAGACGCGCAGCTTGACGAGAAGTACGACTCCTACGAGGGGTCTCAGGATATATACAGCTATGCCTACTGCACGATCAGCGTGACCGACGACGTCACCGCCGAGCAGGCCAAGGCGAAGGCAGAGGCCATAGTGGCCGCCTACAACGACTCCGCCGAGGACGGCGAGGAGGATGTGTACGCGCGCTTCGAGGCCGCCGCGCAGGCGTCCGACACCGCGTCCTTCCGCAGAGCCGTCGCCGCGTCCAGCATTGTCGACGCCCTCTCCGAGTGGGTCACGGGCGAGCGCACCGAGGGCGAGGCCGCGGTGCTTGAGAACACCGCCAGCGAGGGCTACTACGCCGCGGTGTTCCTCGGCCGCAGCGACAACCGCTACAACGTCGCGCAGGTGCGACACATCCTCGTCAAGGCCGTCGCCGACGAGAACGGCGAATACACCGACGAGGCCAAGGCCGAGGCAAAGGCCAAGGCCGAGGATATCCTTGCCCAGTGGAAGTCCGGCGACGCCACCGAGGAGAGCTTTGCCGCGCTCGCGACCGAGCTGTCCGAGGACTCCGGCTCCAGCGGGAACGGCGGTCTGTACGACTCCGTGACCAAGGGACAGATGGTCGATGAGTTCGACAAGTTCTGCTTTGAGGGCCACAAGAAGGGCGACACCGCCATCGTTTACGGCGAGTCCAGCTCCTACGCCGGCTACCACGTCATGTACTACGTCGGCGAGGGCGAGCTTTACAGCCGTATCATCGCGAGAAACGACCTCCTCACCGAGGACATGAACACATGGTTCGAGGAGCTTATCGCTCCCTACGAGGCAAAGCGCAGCTTCTTCATCAAGCTGGTCGGCTAAGAGAAAAGGATCGGGCTCCGCCGTGTCTGCGCACGGCGGAGCCTTGTTAAATCAAAGTATTATCGAGGTGCTTATGGAAGAAAGGACCGTTCGCTCGCGCATGCTGCTGGGCGAGGCGGCAATGGAAAGGCTGAAGAACAGCCATGCCGCAGTGTTCGGGCTGGGCGGCGTCGGCTCGTGGTGCGCAGAGGCGCTCTGCCGCGCGGGTGTGGGGCGCATAACGCTCATAGATCAAGACACCGTCGGCGAGAGCAACATAAACCGCCAGCTCTGCGCGCTTTACTCCACCGTCGGCCTTCCCAAGGCGGAGGTCGTCGCGGCGCGCCTGCGGGATATCTCCCCCGAATGTGAGATACGCCCCATCGTCGGCTGCTATACCGCCGCCGGCAGGGAGCGCTTTTTTGCCGATTACGACTATGTGGCCGACTGTATCGACCTCGTCAGCTGCAAGCTCGACCTCATCATGACCTGCCGTGAGCGCGGTATCCCCATTATCTCCGCCATGGGTACGGGCAACAAGCGCGACGCCTCGCTGCTGAGCATAGCGGACATTTCAAAGACCTGCGGCTGCGCGCTCTCTCGCGTCATGCGCCGGGAGCTTCGTGCGCGCGGCGTCCTGCACCACACAGTCGTGTTCTCGCCGGAGGAGCCTATGGAGGCCGAACAGCTTGAGGCGCCGCCCCCCGGCAGACGCAGCGTCCCCGGCTCGCTGGTGTGGGTGCCGGCGTCGGCGGGACTGCTGATGTGCCAGCATATCGTGACGGAGCTTACGCGCACCGAATGAGCGCGGAAAAAATTTTTGTGAGACCCCGGAACTTTTTCCGATCATCCCCGTCCTGATGAACGAGGACATAAAAAAGAACGGAGGACATAAAATGAAAAAATATTTATCCATCCTGCTCGCGCTGCTCATGACCTTCTCGCTGTGCGCCTGCGGCAGCGCCGCGAAAATGAGCCCAAGCAGCGCCCCCGAAGCGGCCTACGACACCGCCCCCGCGGAGAACGACGTGAGCTACTCCTATGAGGAGAGCGGTCTCGGCGCGGCGGACATGCCCATGGCAGAGCCCGGCGAGAGATCGGCCGACACCGGGACGGACGGCGCCCCGGACGTGAACCCCGACAAGATCATCTACTCCGCCGACGCGACCGTCGAGACCACCGACTTTGACGGAACGGTCGAGGCAGTGAACGAGCTGGTGAAGGCTCACGGCGGCTTCGTGGAGTCCAGCAGCGTCAACGGCGCGAACTACTACAGCATTTCCCGCGGCTATGCCAGCACCCGCAGCGCCTACTTCACCATCCGTATTCCGAGCAGTGATTTCAACGAGGTCATGAACAGCCTCTCCACCCTCGGCAACGTCCCCTACACCAACTGCTATTCCGAGAACATCTCCTCCCGCTACTACGACGCCGAGGCTCGTCTCAACGCCTACAAGACTCAGGAGGAGAGCCTTCTGAAGATGATGGAGCTTGCCAAGAGCGTCGAGGATATCATCGCCATCGAGGATAAGCTCTCCGACATCCGCTACAATATCGAGAGCCTCCAGACCACGCTCAACTCGTGGGACCGTCAGGTGAGCTACAGCACCGTCAACCTCAGCGTGAACGAGGTGCGCGAGTACACCCCCGAACCCGAGGAGCAGATCGGCTACGGCCGTGAGCTGTGGCTGAGTCTGCGCGACGGACTCAAGAGCGTGTATGAGTTCTTCAAGGACTTCCTTGTGTGGCTCGTCGGCGCGCTGCCCACGCTCGCGGTGCTGACCGCGCTGTTCTTCGCCTTCCGTCCCCTCCTGCGCAGGCTCAATGACAAGCGCAGGGCGAGAAAGGCCGAAAAAGCCGCCGGGAAGGCAGCCAAGAAGGCGGAAAAAGAATAAGATATCAAGTTGTAAAGCACGACCGGGCGGCTGTCAGCCGCCCGGTTTTATATTACCTGTTCTTCTGCCGCACAAAAACCGGCCCCCTCCGTCATGGAGGGGGCCGGTCATTCGTTTTTATCCGGCTCAGCGGACGAAGCCGCCGATGCTCACGGGGGTAAAGCCGTCGACAAAGTCGAAGCTGAGCGTGTCGATATATGCCTTGAGCGCTTCGTTATAGAGCTTTTCCGCGACCAGCTCACGGGCGGTCTTGCCGGTGCTTTCGTCAAGGACGCTGTCGGGCGTGAGCGGCAGGCGCAGCATGACATGGTAGCCGTAGACGCTCTTTATCGGGTCGGAGACCTCGTAGTCGCCGAGCGCGTAGCCGCCGTCAAGGAACTCCTGCACGAACTGGGTCTCGGGCGTGACGGTGTAGCCGTTGGGGTAGGCGGTCTTGCCGGTATCCTCGTCAAGCTCCTCCTTGCGCTGGGCGTAGAGAGAAAGAAGCTCCTCGGTGGTCTCCGCCGCGCGAAGCTCCTCCACCAGCGCCTCGGCCTGGGCGAGCTTTTCCGCCGCGGCGGCCTCGTCAAGGTCCTCGCCGGTGGTCATGTCGCGCGTGAGGAAGAGGATGTGGTTGAGCTGGGCGTAATCGTTGTCCTCGATGTACTTGAGGGCGTCCTCGTCGCTTATGCTCGCGCCCTTCTCGCCGTACATGATGTCAAAGCAGCGGCCGTCCAGATAATTCCAGCGCGACATCATGTCGTACAGCTCGCGGCTGGCGTACATGGACTTGAGATATTCGTCGAAGTCCGCCTCTGTCGCGCCCTCGCCGCAGGTGCGGACGATGACGTCCTGAAGCTCCGCGTCAAGAGCCGCTTCCTGCTCCTCGGTAAGCTCCGCGCCATGCTCCTTCGCAAAGAGCGTGCAGGCGTGGAGTTGGCCCACGCTCTGCCGTGCGAGCGTCCAGACGTTCTCGCCGATGGTCTCGCCGGTAGTCTCGTCGGCGACCATGTCCCAGTCGGCCTCGCCGCCGTAGTAGGCGAACATGTTGTCGATGTAGCCGACGTTGGCGCTGAGATAATAGAAGAACTCGCGCCAGGTTATCTCGTCGCCGCCGACGTTCATGACGATCTCGTCAGGGTCGTGCGTGGCATAGAGCGCCTCGTAATCCACGGTCCTCACCTCGAGCGTGGGGGTCTCCGCCACGGGAGGGATGTAATTCTTCCATGTGAGGAAGCCGGCAAAGGCGACGCATACTATAAGTATCGCTGCAATAAGTTTTTTCATCGTTTATGTCCCTTCATCGGACCTTTATCAGGTCTTTCTCTGAATATATCATCTGCGGACGGATATTACAAGCAGATTTTATGAATTGACGCCCCGCTGCCAGTCGCGAGCGAACTTCCGCGCCTCGTCGATGACGCGGCCCTTGGACTTTATCCTGAGACTCAGGCAGGGCTTTGACCCGGCCTCGACGCGGAGCCGCCCCTTGTACTCGTCGGTGGCGTACATCGCGGAGACCTTTTCCATGTCGAAGTCCTTCACCGTGAAGCGCAGATAGCCCTGCTTCTGCGAGATGTCCGTAATGCCGGCGTTTCCGGCCTCGCCGCGTAGCAGCGCGACATGGATGAGCGCGTTCACGCCGGGAGGGGGGTCGCCGAAGCGGTCGATAAGCTCGTCCGTCAGGTCGTCGGCCTCTTCCTCGGTGCGGATGGCGGCGATACGGCGGTAGATGTCCATGCGCTGCTCGGAGGAGGGGATGTAGCGCTCGGGTATGTTGGCCGCAACGGCGAGGTCGGCGGAGCATTCCGCCTTCGCCGGGACCTCTATCCCCCGCGCCTCGAGAACGGCCTCGCTGAGGAGCTTCATGTACATGTCGTAGCCCACGTCGATCATATGGCCGGACTGCTCCGCGCCGAGAAGATTTCCCGCCCCGCGTATCTCAAGGTCGCGCATGGCGATCTTGAAGCCCGAGCCGAACTGCGCGAAGTCGCGTATGGCGTTCAGGCGCTTTTCGGCGATCTCCGTAAGCACCTTGTCCCGCCTGAACGTGAGATAGGCGGAGGCGCGGCGGGTCGAGCGGCCCACGCGGCCGCGTATCTGGTGCAGCTGGGCGAGGCCGAGCTTGTCCGCGTCCTCGATGATGAGGGTGTTGACGTTGGGGATGTCTATGCCGGTCTCGATGATGGTCGTGCAGACGAGTACCTGCGTCTCGCCGCTCTGCACGCTCTCCATAACGCTCGAGAGCATGTTCTTGTCCATCTGGCCGTGGGCGACGCCGATGGTCACGTCGTCGTCGAGCAGCTCGCGCAGCCGTTTGGTCGTGCGCTCTATGTCCTCGACGCGGTTGTGCAGGTAGTAGACCTGTCCCCCGCGCTGAAGCTCGCGGCGTATCGCGTCGGCCAGCACGCCCCAGTCATGCTCCATGACGAAGGTCTGCACCGGCAGCCGGTCCTCGGGCGGCTCCTCGATGGTGGACATATCCCGTATGCCGGACATGGCCATGTTCAGCGTCCTCGGTATGGGCGTCGCGGACAGCGTCAGCACGTCCACGCCGTGCGAAAGCTCCTTTATATGCTCCTTGTGCGTCACGCCGAAGCGCTGCTCCTCGTCCACGACCAGAAGGCCGAGATCCTTGAAGCGCACATCCTTTGAGAGGAGGCGGTGCGTCCCTATGACGAGATCGCATTTGCCGGAGGCAAGGTCGGAGAGCGTCCTGCCCGACGCCGCCCCGGTGCGGAAGCGGCTGAGCGTCGCGATGTTCACCGGGAAGCCGAAGAATCTTTGCAGCGCGGTCTGGTAATGCTGCTGGGCGAGGACGGTGGTGGGGACGAGGATGGCGGCCTGCTTGCCGTCGAGGACGCATTTCATCACCGCGCGCAGGGCGACCTCGGTCTTGCCGAAGCCCACGTCGCCGCAGAGGAGCCTGTCCATCGGGACGGAGGACTCCATGTCCTTTTTTATCTCGGCAATGCAGCGCAGCTGGTCGTCCGTCTCCGTGTAGCCGAAGTTCTCCTCGAATTCGCGCTGCCACTCGCTGTCCGGGCTGAACGCGTGTCCCGGCAGACGCTGGCGCTCGGCGTAGAGGGCGATGAGCTTTTTCGCCATGTCCTTCGCGGCGCTCTTCGCGCGGCTGCGGGTCTTCTGCCACTCCGTGCCGCCCATTTTCGAGAGCTTCACGGCCTTTTCCTCGCCCGCGCCGGTGTACTTCGTCACCATGTCGAGCTGTGTGGCGGGGACATACAGGCTGTCCGTCCCGGCGTAGCAGATCTTTATATAATCCTTGTCAAAGCCGTCCACCTGCATCCTGACGATACCGGCGAAGCGGCCTATCCCGTGGTTCTCATGCACCACATAGTCCCCGACGGAGAGGTCGGCGTAGGACTCGAGCCTCTGCCGGTCGGAGGGGAGCTTTTTGCGCGAGGTCTTTTTCTCGCGCGAGCGGATGAGCTGCGCGTCGGTCAGCACCGCGAGCCTCAGCCCCGGGTACTCCATGCCCGCCGAGAGCGAGCCTATGCCGATGACGCACTGCCCCGGCTCGGGGAGCTTCTTTATCTCCTCGTAAACGAGCGCCGGGATGTCGTGATCGGCGAAAAATTCCTGCAATACCTTGGCGCGGCGGGCGTCTCCGGCGAGGACAACGACGCGGTGATCCTGCTTGAGATAGAGCTTCACGTCGTCCGCAGCGGTCTGGGCGCTGCCTGCGTAGGAGGGGAGCTGCTTTGCCGGGATGGAGGTCAGCGTCCGGGGACTGATGGGGTTGCGGCCCACGGTGAACGCGTCCGCCATGTAGAGCGGGAAGTCCTCCAGCCGCTTTGTGAGCGTCTCCCACGGCATGTAAAAGCCGTCGGCGGAGACGGCGACCATCCCGCGCCGCTGAAGCTCGCGCACGTCGTCGGTGAGCTGCTTTGCAAAATCACGCGCCCTCTCGCCGCAGCGGTTTGGCTGGTCGAGGATGACGACGGACCCCTCGGGGACGTAGTCGAGCGCGCAGGCGTCGGGGTAGATGGCGGGGAGATATCTGTCCGCATCGGACATAAGCACGCCGCCGCGCAGCCTGTCGGCGTCGCCGCGCATGGTGGCCGCAAGGGCCGCGGCATTCTCGCTCGTGCGGCGGCGGGTGTATTTGTCGGCGAAGCTTTCTATGTCGCGCGCGAGCTTCTCAACGCCGCCCCCGGCGAGCGTCGGCAGAGTCTCCGCCGCGGGGAGTATGGTGCAAAGGTCGGCCTGCTCGGTGCGGCGCTGGGTGGAGACGTCGAAATGGCCCATGGAGTCGATGTCGTCGCCCCAGAATTCGATCCTGACCGGCTCACGGTCGGCGGGGGAGAAAAAGTCGAGTATCCCGCCGCGCCGCGCGAACTGACCGGGACCCTCCACCTGCTCCGTGCGGACATAGCCGCAGCGGACGAGCGCGTCCTCCACGTCCTCGGGAGGACAACTGCCGTCGGCGCGGATGGTGAAGGCGGCTCTTTTCAGCGTCTCGGGCGGCATGGTGCGCTGGATGAGACCGGAGACGGAGACGACGTTCACCTCGCTCCCGCAGAGCATGCGGTAGAGCGCGCCGATACGCTTCTGCTCGGCCTGGCGCGAGGCGGCCTCGGCCGGGTAGAAGGTGTAGTCCCTCATCCCGAGGACGCTCACCGGCTCGCGCAGCATTGAGCGCAGGTCGTTCGCGAAGTTCTCCGCCGCCGTGTCGTCCGGGCAGATGACAAATATGGGCGTCCCGAGGCGCTGCCGCAGCGCGGCGGCAAGATTCGCCCGGTGTACCGCCGAAAGTCCGGAAACGAGCGCAGGAAGTCCTCCGCTCTCCATCAGACCGGGGAGGGCGGCGGCTTCCTTGTTTTCAAGTATTTGATTGATGAGTACATTCATAACGCTGTAATTATAGCAGAAAAGGAGCGCCTGTTCAATCGTTTTGTGCCGAAGAAAAAAGCTCCCGCCCGCCGTCATATTCCCGCCTGGCCGCGCATACAATGAAGGTATGTTGACTTTACGGAGGTGCGAAATATGGAAATCGACGTTGACGATCTGATCTTCGGAGACCACGATCCCGGCCCCAGCGACAGATGAGCGCGCCGGCAGGGCCTTTCCCCGGACAGCACGGGGAGGGGCTTTTACACCTGCGGGCGGCCGGCAGCCGCCCCTGCATTTTCTGCAATGCGGGGACAGCTGCCGGCCGCCCGGTCTTTATTAATAATGAAAGCCTTCCCCCTATCGGCTCGCTGCGCTCGCCACTTCCCCCGATGGGGGAAGCATACATGCGAGGAGAGCAGTATACCGCCGTGGCTCCCCCACCGGGGGAGCTGCCTGCAACGCAGACTGAGGGGGAGCGGTCCCGGGCTTAGCGTTTTTGCTCCCGGTATCAGGTCCCGGCCTCCTGCGCCCTGATCTTTTCCTTCCAGCACTTGTGGCACATGGCGACATAGCTGTCGTTGCCGCCGAGCAGTATCTGGCAGCCCTCGGTGACGATATGGCCGCGGCCGTCGATACGGGCATTGACCGTGGCCTTGCGGCCGCAGGCGCAGACGGTCTTTATCTCCGTGATGGAGTCGGCAAGCTCCATGAGCCGCTGCGCGCCGGGGAAAAAGTGCGTCAGGAAGTCCGTCCGCAGGCCGAAGCACAGCACGGGGACATCCTCCTCGTCCACGAGCGTGCGGAGCTGGTCGATCTGCGCGGGGGTGAAGAACTGCGCCTCGTCGGAGATGATGACGTCGCACTTCCCGGCCCTTTTATACTCCTCGACGATATCCTGCTCGGGGGTGATGATCCGCGCGGTGCGCTCGAGTCCTATGCGGCTGCGGATGATGTCAGCCCCGTCGCGCGTGTCGACGCTGGGCTTTATGAGCCAGACGGTCATGCCCAGCTCCTCGTAGTTGAACTGCGTTATGAGCGCCTGAGCGGATTTGGACGAGCCCATCGCGCCGTATTTGAAGTATAATTTAGCCATGCTTCTCTTCCTTCAATTCTTTTCGATATGCGCCCGGACCCGCTCGATTATCATGTCGAGCGCCACGCTGTTGTGGCCGCCCTCGGGGATGATGACGTCGGCGTTGCGCTTGCTCGGCTCGACGAACATCTCGTGCATGGGCTTTACGGTGGTGAGATACTGGTTCACGACGCTCTCGAGGCTCCTGCCCCTGTCGCGCACGTCGCGGGTTATGCGGCGGAGTATGCGCACGTCCGCGTCGGTGTCCACGAATATCTTCACGTCCATCTGGCGGCACAGCTCGCGGTTCTGGAAGATGAGTATGCCCTCGACGATGACGACCTTGGCGGGCTGGATGGTCACGGTCCTGTCCGAGCGGTCGTGGATGGTGTAGTCATACTCCGGGCAGACGACGCTGTGTCCCTTTTTCAGCTCGCGCAGAGCGTCGATGAGCATATAGGTGTCGAACGCGTCCGGGTGGTCGTAGTTGAGCTTGCTGCGCTGCTCGTAGCTCATGTCGTGGTGCGCCTTGTAGTAGTTGTCGTGATAGATCACGGATACGTCGCTCCCGAAGCGCTGCACCAGCTTACGGGTGATGGTAGTCTTGCCGCTGCCTGTGCCTCCTGCTATGCCGATGACCATAACGTTGCCCATGTTCGACCGCCTCCTGCGTCAGCTTTCTTTCGACGCTATTCTACCATACCTTTCGCCCTGTTTCAATTTGACTTTTTGCTTTTTTCAGATATAATTATATCGGAGCTGTCCGGACGCCGCACAGGAGCGGGCTGCGGACGCTCCGGACAAAAGAAGGAGGCTATAGAATATGGCAACCGTTCACAACAAGGCCGAAAAGGGTCAGATCGCAAAGACCGTGCTTATGCCCGGCGACCCGCTCAGGGCGAAATATGTGGCAGAAAACTTCCTTGAAAACGCGGTCCTCGTCAACAACGTCCGCGGCGTGCAGGGCCACACCGGCACATGGAAGGGCGTCCCCGTCACGGTGATGGCCTCGGGCATGGGAATGCCCTCGATCGGCATATACAGCTGGGAGCTTTACAGCGAGTACGACGTTGAAAGCATCATCCGCATCGGCACCACCGGCGCGCTGCAGGAGGATCTCGAGCTGCGCGACGTTATCCTTGCGCAGGCCGCCTGCACCGACTCGAACTACACAAAGCGCTTCGGCGTCACAGGCAGCTTTGCGCCCATCGCGGACTACAGGCTCCTGCGCACCGCCGAGGACTGCGCGCTGGACATGGGACTGCATGTGCGCGTGGGCAACATACTCTCGAGCGATATGTTCTACTACGCCGACGGCATGAGCGAGGCCGCGGCATGGAAGAGGCTGGGCGTTATGGCCATTGAGATGGAGGCCGCCGCGCTCTACACCAACGCCGCCTACTTCCACCGCCGCGCACTGTGCATAGGCACCGTCACCGACCACATCTTCCGCTCAGAGCGCCTCGACGCGAAGGACCGCCAGTCCTCTCTGGACCAGATGATCCGCCTCGCGCTGGACACCGCGGTGAAAATGGCGGAATAACGACCGATATCCGGAAAAAGGAGCCATACTATGAACAAATACCTTGACATTTCTCCCGAGGTGAGCAAGGCCCTCGACGAGGGCAGACCCGTCGTCGCGCTCGAGAGCACCATCATCTCCCACGGCATGCCCTATCCCCGCAACGTAGAGACCGCGCTCATGGTCGAGCAGACCATCCGCGACAACGGCGCCGTCCCCGCGACCATCGCCGTTATCGGCGGCAGGCTCAAGGCCGGACTCTCCCCCGAGGAGATAGAGTATCTCGGCAAGACCGGGCGCGGTATCGCCAAGGCCAGCCGCCGCGACCTTCCCGCCCTCGTGGCGCGGGGAGCGGACGGCGCGACCACCGTCACCACCACCATGATAATCGCCCACATGGCGGGTATCGGCATATTCGCCACCGGCGGTATCGGCGGCGTACACAGAGGGGCCGAGACCACCATGGATATCTCCGCCGACCTCGAGGAGCTGGCGCAGACGCCGGTGATGGTCGTGTGCGCGGGCGCGAAGTCCATACTCGACCTCGGACTCACGCTCGAGTATCTTGAGACCAAGGGCGTCCCCGTCATCGGCTACGGCACGGACGAGCTGCCCGCCTTCTATACGAGAAAGAGCGGCTTCGGCGTAGACTACCGCGTGGACAGCCCCGAGCAGCTCGCCGCGATGTTCCGCGCGCAGAGAGAGCTTGAGTTCCGCGGCGGCATGCTGGTCACGAACCCCATCCCCGAGGAATACTCCATGGACAAGGCCGTCATCGACCGCGCCATCGAGCAGGCGCTCGCCGAGTGCCGCGAGCAGGGCGTCCATGGCAAGGAGACCACCCCCTTCCTTCTCGCGCGCGTGGTGGAGCTTACCGGCGGCGACAGTCTCGAGAGCAACATAAAGCTCATCCTCAACAACGCCCGTATCGCGGCGCTCACGGCCTGTGAGCTTGCCGGAGCCTGAACCGCTGGACGATTTGTCCAAATAAAGCTTGCCCCGATGTAAGAAAACTATTGATTTATGCTTTTTTTCTGCTATAATCAAGGTGGTGCCGCATGTCGGCACCATGTACCCAAAATTTTTGAGGAGGAAACCAAAGTGAAGAAGTACATAGCAATCATTCTCGTTATTTGCATGGCTCTGGCACTGTGCGCCTGCGGCAGCAAGCCCGAGGCTCCTGCCGAAGCAAAGATCAAGATCGGCATGGTCACCGACGTCGGCGGCGTGAACGACAAGTCCTTCAACCAGACCTCCTGGGAAGGCCTCCAGGCTCTCCAGGCAGAGGACCCCAGCTTTGAAGTCAAGTACCTCGAGTCCAAGACCGACGCTGACTACCAGACCAACATCAACACCTTCATCGACGAAGGCACCGACCTCATCATCTGCGTCGGCTACATGCTCGCAGACGCTACCCGCGACGCTGCTACCGCCAATCCCGACCAGAAGTTCGCCATCATCGACGACAGCTCCATCGATCTGCCCAACGTCGCCTGCCTGATGTTCGCTCAGGAGCAGGCCTCCTACCTCGTCGGCCTCGTCGCCGGCTCCGTCACCGAGTCCAAGACCGTCGGCTATGTCCAGGGCATGGTCTCCGACTCCATGAACCTCTTCGGTATCGGCTTCATCTCCGGCGTTCTGGCCGTATGCCCCGATGCACAGGTCCTGCAGTACAACGCAAACAACTTCGGTGACATCGCCGGCGGCTCCGCTGCTGCGAAGGACATGATCACCAACGGCGCTGACGTTATCTACCATGCGGCAGGCGGCACCGGCATCGGCGTCATCAACACCTGCAACGACGAGGGTATCTGGGCGATCGGCGTTGACACCGACCAGTCCCCCCTTGCTCCCGATCACGTCATCACCTCCGCTATGAAGCGCGTTGACACCGCTTCCCAGGATATCTCCAAGGCTGTCAAGGACGGCACCTTCCAGGGCGGCGTACATATGTACGATCTCTCCAACGGCGGCGTTGACCTTGCTCCCACCCGCACTCACATCCCCGAGGACGTTCTGAAGAAGGTCGAAGAGGCCAAGGCAGCCATCATTGCCGGCACCGTCACCGTCCCCACGACCGTCGCTGAGTGCCCCGCCTTCACTCTCGCAGGCTGATAATTTCCAGCGGTCAACAATCACGGCGCTGCCCCATTACGGAGCAGCGCCGTATCTATAAACAGGAGAAAGAACATGAATTTTTATCAGATCAAAAGCCCTCTGACCCAGATAACCGAGGAAAAGACCGCCGGCTACATCGGCGAGCTTTCCGAGGCCTTCGGCGAGGAATTCAAGCGCGTCTCGCTGGAGGAGTACCTTCACGACGATTTCAGCCTCCTGTATGTCGCCTCCGGCGGCAGCGAGGGCTATTTCATCGAAGTCTTTGAGCAGCTCAAGGACAAGCCCTGCATAATCCTCACCAGCGGCGACAGCAACTCCCTCGCCGCGTCCATGGAGATACTCAGCTTCCTCAAGCAGCACGGCGCCGAGGGCGAGATACTCCACGGCTCCGTCTCCGACATCGCCGAGCGTATAAAGGCCCTGCGCAATGCCTACCGCGCAAAGGCCGCGCTCAAGGGCAAAAAGATCGGCCTCATCGGCACCCCCTCCGACTGGCTCATCGCCAGCACCTACAGCCCCGACGCCATGATGGAAAAGCTGGGGCTGGGCTTCGTGCAGATCGACATCGCCGAGCTTCTCGCCGAGTACGAGAAGAAGACCTACCCCGAAAACAAGTACACCGAGGCGTTCATCGCCAAGGGTTTCGACAGGGCCGAGACCGAAAAGGCCCTGTGTATATACGGCGCGTTCCGCCGCATCGTGGACAGGTACGGCCTGTGCGGCCTGACCGTGCGCTGCTTTGACCTGCTCGACACCGTCCACACCACCGGCTGCCTCGGACTCTCCATCCTCAACGACGAGGGCGTTTACGGCGGCTGCGAGGGCGACGTCCCCGCGCTGCTGAGCATGGCGGTCCTCGGCGCCGTCACCGGCGAGCCGATGTTCCTCTGCAACCCCAGCCGCTTCGATACCGAGGCCGGCACCGCCGTTTTCGCCCACTGCACCGTCCCCGCCTCCATGCTCCGGGACTACACGCTCAACACCCATTTCGAGTCCAACTCCGGCGTCGCCGTTCAGGGTACCTTCGAGCATGGCGCAATGACGATATTCAAGTGCGCCGGCGACCTCAGCCGCTTCCACGCTCAGGAGGGCGAGGTGCTTGACATGCCGTTCAGCGACATCCTCTGCCGCACCCAGCTCAAGCTCAGGCTCGACGACTTCTCATACTTCCTCACGGACCCCATCAACAATCACCACATAATCTGCCGGGGCAGACACGCAAAGGACGTGGAGGACTTCTTCCGTATCCTTCACTGATCGCTTTGCCCCTTCCTATTATATAAACAAGATTGGAGGCGTTTGACCTTGGCAAAGGAACATGTGGACATGAATACCCCCGTCATCGAAATGCGGAACATCGTCAAGAAGTTCGGCGATTTCACCGCCAACGACGGGATAAACCTGACCGTCCACAAGGGAGAGATCCACGCGATCCTCGGAGAGAACGGCGCAGGCAAGTCCACGCTGATGAACCAGCTTTACGGACTCTATAAGCCCACCTCCGGCGACATCATCGTAAACGGCAAAAAAATCGAAATGAACACCCCCCGCGACGCTATCGCGGCCGGTATCGGCATGGTCCATCAGCACTTCATGCTCGTACAGCCCTTTACCGTCACGGAAAACATCGTTTTGGGCAACGAGCCGGTGAAGGGCATAAAGCTGGATATGGAGGCCGCGCGCAGGAACGTTGTCGAGATATCCGAGCGCTACGGCCTGTCCATCGACCCGGACGCCAAGATCGAGGACATCTCCGTGGGCATGCAGCAGCGCGTTGAGATACTCAAGGCGCTCTACCGCGGCGCCGAGATACTCATCCTCGACGAGCCTACCAGCTCACTGACGCCTCAGGAGATCGTCGATCTCATCGGGATAATGCACAGCCTCACCGCCGACGGCAAGAGCATTATCATCATCACCCACAAGCTCAAGGAGATCAAGGAGTCCGCGGACTACTGCACCATCATCCGTCTGGGCAAGTACATAGGCACAGTGGACGTTGAAAAGGTCACGGAGGACGAGCTTGCCTCCATGATGGTCGGCCGCAGCGTCAACTTCAACGTCGACAAGCCCGAGCAGGAGCCGGGCCGCGTAGTCCTTGACGTAAAGGACCTCCACGGCTTCGACTACCGCGGCGTCGAGATACTCAAGGGACTCGACCTTCAGGTCCGCGCCGGCGAGATAGTCGGCATAGCCGGTATCGACGGCAACGGCCAGACCGAAATGGTCGAGATCATCACCGGCCTCATGAAGGGCGAATCCGGCCAGGTACTCGTAAACGGCGTGGACGTGTTCAACAAGCCCCCGCGCTTCGGCTTTGAACACGGCGTCAGCTCCATCCCCGCCGACCGGCAGAAGCACGGTCTGGTGCTGGAGTTCCCCGTGGAGGATAATCTCATCCTCCAGAAATACAACGAGACCCCGTTCTCCGAGCGCCACCTTCTCAAGCGCGCCGTCATCTCCGGCCACGCCGTCGACGCCATCGAAAAGTTCGACATCCGTCCCGGCGGCTGCTCCGACCGCGCCGCGGGGACGCTCTCCGGCGGCAACCAGCAGAAGGTCATCATCGCCCGCGAGGTCATGAACGACAAGGAGCTGCTCATCGCCGTCAACCCCACCCGCGGACTGGACGTCGGCGCTATCGAGTACGTCCACAAGTATCTTGTTGACCAGCGCAACAAGGGCAAGGCCGTCCTGCTCGTCTCCTTCGAGCTGGACGAGATCATCGGCCTTTCCGATGTGATCGACGTCATCTTTGACGGCAGGATCGTTGCGTCCATGCCCGGCAAGGACGCGGACGAGAACACGCTGGGACTTCTCATGGCAGGAGGTAAGGTGAAGTGAAAACCAAAAAGAGCTTTCTTGAAGTGGTCTCCGAGACCCGCTTCATACATATCATCCTGTCCATCATCCTCGGCTTCCTTATCGGCGCGATATTTCTCGCCGTCATGGGCATTTCCGTGGGTCAGGCCTACGGCAAGCTCCTCAGCAGCGTCACCGGCGTAAAGGGTTCGTCCTACGTCGTCGTATACGCGGTGCCGTATATCGTGGCGGGCCTCTCCGTGGCGTTCTCGTTCCGTACCGGCGTCTTCAACATCGGCGCGGAGGGCCAGTTCGTCATGGGCTCCATGGCCGCGGCGGTCGTCGGCATACTCTGCGGCGGTCTGCCCAAGCCCCTGCTCATCCCCCTGTGCTTCCTCGCGGCAATGCTCGCGGGTGTGCTGTGGGGTACGATCGTCGGCATACTCAAGACCAAGTGGGGCATTAACGAGGTCCTGTCCATGATAATGTTCAACTGGATAGCCTTCTACCTCTCCAACTTCATCGCCGGCATCCCCGCCATCAAGAACGACGGCTCCGCCGAGGCCACCAAGACCATCTCCGACAACGCCCGCATCCTGCTCGACGCGGACTTTATCAAATCGACGGGGCTGTGTCCCACCGCGAACTGGGGTATCATCGTGGCGATAATCGCCATGCTCATCGTCTGGTTCATCATCGAAAAGACCACCCTCGGCTACCAGCTCAAGGCCGTCGGCTTCAACAAGAACGCCGCGGACTACGGCGGCATAAGCGTCAACCGCAACATGCTCACCGCGCTCGCCATCTCCGGCGCGCTGGCGGGCCTCGCGGGGGCGCTGCAGCTCATGGGCATGGGCGGCAGAATATCCATCTTCTCCTCACAGGAGGGCTTCGGCTTCGCGGGTATCGTCGTGGCGCTCATCGGCTGCTCTAACCCCTTCGGCGTCCTCGCCGCCGGCATATTCTACGGCGCGATAACCTACGGCGGCAGCAAGCTGAACCTCGTCGGCGCGCCGACCCAGCTCATAAACGTAATTATCGGCACCATCGTTTTCTTCATATCCATCTCCGTTATCTTCAGCTATCTGAAGAACCTTGAAAAAAAGAAGACCGTACCCGCGTCAGAAACAAAGAAGGAGGGTGAACAGTCATGACCGCATTCATAAACGAATTTGGTATCATCCTCTACGCAATGCTGCTCTACACCCCGCCTCTGCTTTACGCGGCGCTCGGCTCCTGCTTTTCCGAGGTCTCCGGCGTCATCAACATCGGTATCGAGGGCATGATGACCGTCGGTGCGTTCACCGGCACCTGCGTCGCGTACTACACCGGCAGCCCGCTGATAGGCTTCCTGTGCGCGGGCTTTGCGGGCATGCTCTTCGGCGCGCTCCACGCGCTCGCCACCGTAAAGCTCGGCGCGGACCAGACCATCGCCGGCACCGCCATCAATATGCTCGGCCCCGGTATCGTCATCATGATCGCGAGAGTGCTGTTCGATTCGACAGATACTATCCCCCTCACCACCTCGCAGAAGATACCTACGCTCTTCAAGGGCATTTTCGACACCTCTACCGTGTTCGGGCGCTTCATGGACAACGTGTTCGCCACCTACGCCTCGACCTATCTCGTGTTCATCCTGGTGATAGTCGTGTGGTTCGTGTTCTACAAGACCCGCTTCGGTCTGCGCATGCGCGCCTGCGGCGAGCATCCTCTTGCCTGTGAGACTCTGGGCGTGAACGTCATTTCCATGCGCTTCCTGTGCGTGAGCATTTCCGGCTTCCTGTCCGGACTGGGCGGCGCGTGCGTCACCATGGCTACCTCCAACCAGTTCCGCCCCATCTCCATCGTCGGCCAGGGCTTTATCGCCATTGCGGCGGTCATATTCGGCAAGTTCCGCCCCCACGGCGCACTGATTGGCTGTCTGCTGTTCGGCTTCTGCTCGGGTCTCAAGGTGGTGCTGGGCGGCTCCTCGGGCGTGAATATGCACCTCATCTCCATGATCCCCTATGTGGTCACGGTCATCGTGCTGGTGCTGTTCGTGGGCAAGTCCCGCGTCCCCGCCGCCAACGGCAAGCCCTATGTGAAATCCAGATAAATGCATATTAAAAATGTCCGGTCGGCCAAATGCCGCCCGGACATTTTTACGCCCATTCCGGCGCTTATCCACATTAGTGTTGAAATGGACATTCTTTCGCGGTATAATAAATGGTAAACTTTGACCGAGAGGTACATTGAATGGACAACAGGGAAGTCATGGTGTCGGTGCTGTGCCTTGCGCATGACCACGAGGCATATATCGCCCAGGCACTCGAGAGCTTCGTTTCGCAGGAGACGGATTTTCGCTATGAGATACTGGTGAACGACGACGCCTCCACCGACGGCACCGCCGATATCATCCGCGCCTACGCGGAGAAATACCCTGACCTCATCGTACCCTTTTATCAGGAAAAGAACCTGTTTTCGCAGGGGAAGGTCATTTATGACGAGGTTTTCTATCCCGTGGCACGGGGCAAATACTTCGCCTCGATCGAGGGGGACGACTACTGGTGCGACCCGCACAAGCTGCAGCTCCAGGTCGATTTTCTCGAGTCCCACCCCGAATACGCCGCCTGCGTCCATAACACCGTTATCCACACCTGCGGCTCCGCCGAGCCGGACAGACCGTATATCACCGCGCTCTCCGGCGACCGTGACGTAGATTTCGAGACCGTCATGCTCGGCATGGGCAAGGCGTACCACACAAGCTCCCTTATGGCGCGGCGCGAGCAGATGATCGACCCGCCGAAATTCTACTACACCGCCTATTCCTACGGCTTCGGCGACCAGCCGAGGGCGGTATGGTTCGCGCTCAACGGCGGGATACGCTTCATCGACCGGCCCATGTCGGTCTACCGCGTGCGCTCCAACCCCCAGTCGTGGAGCAGCAATCTCGACCGGCATTATACCCAGCTCAAGCGCTTCGTGCAGGGCGAGCTTGCCATGATCGACGACCTCATGCCGTTTCTCTCCGGAGAAAACGTCGAGATAGCAAAGGATGTCCGTCTGCGGCGCGAGTTCGAGCTGATGTTCGTGGAGGGCAGGGCGCGCGACCAGTTTCGCCGCCCCTACAGGAAATTTCTCAGGCAGGAGAGCTTCGGCTATAAGCTCAAGTGGCTGATGAAGCTGATCTTCCCCCGGCTCTACAGCCTTTACCGCAAAAAGCGGGGCTATTCAGATTATTGATCTTATTGACGGAGACGTGCTATGGGCAACAGAAAAGCCGTTTTTTCCAACCTGATATGGCGCTTTATGGAGCGCTGCGGCGCGCAGCTCGTGTCCGTGGTCGTGTCCTTCGTGCTTGCCCGTATGCTGGACCCCGCGGTCTACGGACTGGTGGCCAAGGTGACGATCATCACCTCCATCATGCTCGTCTTTGTCGACAGCGGCATGGCAAACTCCCTCATCCAGAAGAAAGACCCGGACGATCTGGATTTCTCGTCGGTGTTTTTCTTCAACGTGGCGTTCTGTCTGGTGCTGTATGTGGGGCTGTTTTTCGCCGCGCCCCTCATTGCCGAGTATAACGGCCAGCCGGAGCTGACGGCCATCGTCCGCGTGCTGGGGCTGACGGTCGTGGTGGCCGGCGTCAAAAACGTGCAGCAGGCGTATGTCTCCAAGACCATGCAGTTCAAGCGCTTCTTCTTCGCTACGCTCGGCGGCACTGCGGTCTCCGCGGCGGTGGGCATAGCGATGGCCTATAAGGGCTTTGGCGTGTGGGCGCTCGTGGCGCAGCAGCTGTCGAACGTCACGATAAACACCTGCGTCCTCTGGCTCACCGTGGGCTGGCGGCCGAAGGCCATGTTCTCGCTCGAGCGTCTGCGCGCTCTCCTCGGCTACGGGTGGAAGCTCCTTGCGTCGGGCCTGCTCGACACGGTGTACAACAAACTGCGCGAGATATTCATCGCCGTTTTCTATACCGACACGGACCTCGCGTTCTATAACCGCGGCAATGCGCTGCCGAATCTCATCGTCGAGAACATCAACAGCTCCATCGACAGCGTGCTGCTCCCCGTCCTCTCGGCCGAGCAGGACCACGCCGAGCAGGTGCGCGAAATGACGCGCCGCGCGATAAAGGTCAGCTCCTATATCATCATGCCCCTGATGATGGGGCTTGCCGTGTGCGCCGAGCCGTTCGTGCGCTTCTTCCTGACGGAAAAGTGGCTGCCGTGCGTGCCGTATCTGCGTATTTTCTGCTTCACCTACTCGTTCTATCCGCTGCATACCGCGAACCTTAACGCCATAAAGGCCATGGGCCGCAGCGACCTCTTCCTCATCCTCGAGATCGTCAAGAAGGCCGTGGGCATAACGGCGCTGCTGCTGACGATGCGGCTGGGCGTGTACCCCATGGCGCTGAGCCTGCTTGCCACGAGCGTGCTTTCGCAGATCATCAACGCGTGGCCGAACAGCCGTCTGCTGAACTACAGCTATTTGAGACAGCTTGCCGACCTGCTGCCCACCATTCTGCTCGCGGCGGCGATGGGCGCGTGCGTTTACCCGGTGCCGCTGCTGGGACTTTCGGATATCGTGACGCTCGTCATCCAGGTGCCGCTGGGCGTGCTGGTGTATGTCCTCGGCTCAAAGCTCCTGCGTATCGACAGCTTTGAATATCTGATGAGTATCGTGAAAAAGCTTGTCCGCAGGGAAGCCTGACAGGGAGGATCGAACATGGACTTTGAACCCAAAAACGTACTCGTGTTCCCTGCCGGGACCGAGATCGGCATGGAGATACACTCCGCGCTGAAATACTCCCGCTTCGTCAGGCTCTTCGGCGGAACGAGCGTTCCGTGCCACGCGGAGCTGCTGTTTGAAAGGTGCATAGAGGGCTTTCCCTTTATCGACGACCCGGGCTTCATCGACTGCCTGAACTCCGTCATCGACGAATACCACATCGACTATGTCTACCCCGCCCACGACAGCGCCCTCATGACCATGACCGCGCGGCAGGCGGACATACACTGCGCCGTGGTCACGTCCCCTCTCGAAACGGTGGAGCTTTGCCGCTCCAAGAACCGCACCTATGCCTTCCTTGGGGGAAGCCCCTACCTGCCCCGGTATTTCTCCGGCATTGACGGGGTGGACGGCTACCCGGTGTTCATAAAGCCCACCGTGGGTCAGGGCGCGCAGGGCGCGAGACGGATAAACGACCGCGCGCACCTTGCCGAAGCGCTCTCCGACGGCGTGGAGTACGCCATCTGCGAGTATCTCCCCGGCGACGAGTTCACCGTGGACTGCTTTACCGACCGGCATGGGGAGCTTTTGGTCGTCTCGCCGCGCAGCCGTGACCGTATCCGCGCCGGTATCGCCGTGCGCTCGAGGCTCCTCCGGTGCGATGAGGCCGTGCGCGCCATCGCGGAGGACATAAACGCCAAAATGCGCTTCAACGGCGCGTGGTTCTTCCAGCTCAAGGAGAACGCCGCCGGCGAGTACCGCCTTATGGAGATAGCCCCCCGCGTTGCCGGCACCATGGGACTTTCCCGCAGCCGGGGCGTGAACTTCCCGCTGCTGACGCTCTATAACATGTGGGGCTTTGACGTGTCGGTACTCACCAACGGCAACGACGCCATGCTCGACCGGGCGTTCATCAGCCGCTATGTCACCGACATCCGGTACGAGAGCGTGTATGTCGACTTTGACGACACGATCGTCGTGCGCGGCAGGGTGAACACGCTCCTCATGATGTTCCTCTATCAGGCGAAAAACCAGGGCAAGAGCCTCCATCTGCTCACAAAGCACCCGGACCGGCCCATCCGCGAGGATCTGCGCCGCTTCGGCATCGCCGAGAGCCTTTTCGACGAGATCATCCACATCCCGCAGGATGGCCGCAAGAGCGAGTACATTACCGACTCCGCGCCCATCTTCATCGACGACTCCTTTTCCGAGCGCCGACGCGTCCGCGAGGAGCGCGGCATACCGGTATTTGATCTTGATATGATCGACAGCCTTCTTGATTGGAGAGCGTGACATGGAAATTGCCAATCTCAGGCAGGTGCAGCAGCGGCTCATCGAAATGGCGGACGCCGTCACCGCCATATTGGACCGCCGCGGTATCCGCTATCTTATGGCCTACGGCTCGCTGTTGGGCGCGGTGCGCCATCAGGGCTTTGTGCCGTGGGACGACGACTTCGACCTCTATCTTTTTGACGAGGACTATGACGCCGCCATGGACATACTGCGTGCGGAGCTTCCGCCCGACATGGTCATCCATGACAAGTCCATCGATCCCATCTACTGGAAATCGTGGTCGTGCCTGCGCGATCTTAAAACGAGCGTGCATTTCTCCCTCCACGACGACGACAACTACTTTGCCTACAAGGGGCTGTCCGTCGATCTGTTCCGGCTGAAGAAAATGCCGGAGCGGGAGTTTTGCGCGTACATACACCGGGAGAATATCGAGTTTCTCGTCCGCAAGCTGGACTCCGGCACCATGGACCGGACGGTATATCTCGAAAAGCTCAATGCCGCAGCGCGCGCCTATGCCGCGGAGCTTGAGAAGCTGGAGCGCGGCGAGGGGAGCGCGGCGGAGATATACGGCTTCCTCATCTACGGCTTCCATGCGCCCGAGGACTGGATATTCCCGCTGAAAAAATACCCCTTCGCGGGGCGCGAGTACTGGGGGCCGAACAACCCCGACGCCATACTCACCCAGTATTATCACGACTACATGACCCTGCCCGCGCCGGAAAAGCGCAAGCCTCACTACGACGCGGTGGATTTTCTTTGACGAGGAGGCCAATATGGATATCAATGTCACCCGCTCATCCATGCCGGACTTTGAGGAGTACTGCAATGAGATACGCGAGCTTTGGGACAGCCGCTGGCTCACCAATATGGGCGTGAAGCACCGCGAGCTTGAAGCGGAGCTGAAAAAATACCTGAACACGCCGAATCTGACGCTCGTCACCAACGGCCACCTCGCGCTCGAGAACATGCTGGAGGCGTTCGACATACACGGCGAGGTCATCACCACGCCCTTCACCTTTGCCTCCACCACCCACGCCATCACCCGCTGCGGCTGCACGCCGGTGTTCTGCGACATCGACCCCGAGGATTTCACCATCGATGAGACGAAGCTCGACTCCCTCATCACCGAGAGGACCGCGGCCATCCTGCCCGTCCACGTTTACGGAAATCTCTGCCATACAGAGGCCATCGACGCCGTCGCGAAACGGCACGGCCTGCGCGTATTCTACGATGCGGCGCACGCATTCGGCGTTGAAAAGGACGGCGTCAGCTCGGCCAATTTCGGCGACGCGTCCATATTCTCCTTCCACGCCACGAAGGTGTTCAACACCATAGAGGGCGGCGCGGTGTGCTACGGCGACTCCTCCATGGTCCAGAAATTCAACGACCTGAAAAACTTCGGCATACACAGCGCCGAGGAGGTCCCGTTCGTGGGCGGCAACGCGAAGATGAACGAATTCTGCGCCGCGATGGGCATATGCAACCTCCGCCATCTTGACGGCGAGATCGAAAAGCGCGGCCGGGTCGTGGAGCGCTACAACGAGCGGCTCTCCGGCGTTCCGGGCATACGGCTCAACCGCCCGCAGCCCGGCGTGAAGCCGAACCACGCCTACTACCCCGTGGTGTTCGACGGCTATAAGTACGACAGGGACACCGTTCAGGCGCGCCTCGCGGAGCGGGGGATCGGCGCGAGAAAGTATTTCTACCCGCTGACCAACGACTTTGACTGCTACCGGCGCACCCTCGGCAGCGACCCGGCGGAAACTCCCGTGGCGCAGCATATCGCCGCCTCAGTGCTGACGCTGCCGCTGTACGCGGATCTCGCGCTCGAGGACGTGGACCGTATCTGCGACATCATCCTCGGCTGAGCCGCCGCCTAAAAAAGAAAAAGCTCGGGCCGCCGCCCTCTCATGCACGAGAGGGCGGCGGCCCGAGCTTTTTTGGGAGCTTTACTTTTTGGGGACGACCAGCTTCTGCCCGGCGGCGATCTTATTGATGTTGGGGATGTTGTTGAGCGTCTCAAGCACCTTGACCGTGGTGCCGAAGGCCCCGGCGATACCGGTGAGAGTCTGGCCGGCCTCGATGACGTACACCAGCGCCTTGCCCTTGTACGCGGCGCAGTCCACGTCCAGAACGGAGCCTGCCGCCAACGCGGAGGTATTGATCCTGAAAACGTCTGCCATGAGAGGTCCTCCTCTCAATTATGTTTATAAACACGCTTTTCCAGCGCGAAAATGCGGGGTGTGAACTCCCCGGCGGGAGTGTTCTCGAACGCCTCGGCGTATATCTCCATGCGGCTGTCGATAAGGTCGATATAGCTGAGCAGCTCGCTCTCGGCGCACTTGGGCTTCACTGCCGCGCCCAGCTCGGGAGAGCCGTGGTGAGAGAGGAGCATGTGCTGCAGAAGTATGGACTTTTCCTCCGGCACGCCCAGCTCACGGGCGGTCTCCGCGACCTCCTGCGCACCCATGACGAGGTGTCCCAGCAGCTCTCCCGCCACGGAATACTCCGTGACGAGCCCGAGGGCGGAGAGCGTGAACTCCTTTTCCTTGGCAAAGTCGTGCAGCATGGTCCCCGCGATCAAAAGGCTCCTGTCGATGACGCCGGAGTAGCTGTCCGCGAGAAAATCCGCGAGGCGCAGCATGCTCTCCGTGTGCATGAGAAGCCCCGAGCGGAAGGCATGGTGTACGCTCTTTGCGGCGGGGATGACGGAAAAGCTCTCAATGTGGCGCTCAAGCAGCCTCTCGCATATGCGGCGGTAATCCTCGTCCTCTATGGAGCGGGCGAACGCGCGCACGCTCTCTACGGCGGCGGAGGCGTCGATGGGGGCGGAGGGGACGAGCCGGGTCAGGTCGTACTTGTCCCTGTCCTGCTCGGCCGCGAAGCGAAAGCGCCCTATCGTCAGCTGCACCGCGCCGCGAAAATCCTGCGCCTGCGCGCGCACGAGGACGATCCTGCCGTTGTCCGATGGGTCGAGCGCGCCGTTATAGTCCCATAGCTTCGCGTCCACGCTGCCGGTGGCGTCGGAGAGCTGGGCGCTGAGATAGGGCTTGCCCGTCGAGGTCTTTTTTATCTGCGCGTCCCGAAGGACATAATAGCCCTGCACCTCCATGCCGGGTACAAGCTCCGACAGCGCGACATTATATTCCACTCCGACCGCCTCCGATCAATTTTTTCTTCATTATATCACCGCGCGGGGTGAAAGTAAATCACTCCGTGCGCACCGCGCGGAAGCCGTAATAGCTCGCCTCGTCCGCGACGCAGATTATCTTCAGCTCAAGATGATCCTCATACGTCCAGTAGTCCGCGTACTCCGTTATATCCAGCGAGCATACGGCGGTGTAGCTGCCGTCCTCGTTCATGTACGCCTCCACGAGCGCCTTGTTCGCAAAGCTGTTGCGCTTGGTGTTTATCCACTCGTGGTCCCAGTAGGACGAGTCCATCCGCTCCTTGAGCTCGCACTCCTGCGCCACCAGCGGGAGGAGCTGCTGATAGTAATAGTCGGCGTTCTGCGTGCCGAAATAATTGTAGTACGCGTCGATGAACATGTCGGCAAAGGCCGTGAGCTTCGCGGTCGTCTCCTCGTCGCAGGGGAGCTTCACCGGCTCAGGCGACGGCTCGGGAGTAGGCTCCGGAGTCGGCTCGGGGGTGGGTTCGGGAGTAGGCTCCGGCGTCGGCTGCACGGCGACGGTCTCGGTGTCCACCGCGTCAAGGTCGCTCCCGAGAGAGGCGTATATCCTGTCGAACATGGCCGCGCCCGCGTACATGACCGCAAGCCCCAGCGCCGCGATGATGAGCAGCACCTTTACGTATTTCTTAAAGTGCCGGAGGAACGCCCTGCGGCTCGCCTCCGCGTCCGGGTCCTTCGACGGGGCGCTCTTCTCTTCCCGCGCGGGGCGTTCGGGCTTTCTCTCCGGGGGAGAGGGACTCTTCTCCGGGGGCTTCGGCGCGGGCCTTTTCGGCTCCGCGGGGGCCTTCTCCGGCGCGCTCTTCCCGGCGGGCGGCTCCGGGCGCGTTTCCTCCGGGCGTTTCTGCGGCGGCGCAGCGGGGGCTTCTCCGTGCGTGTCCTCCGCGTCCTCTGCCCCGGCCGAGGCGACTATCTCGTTTACGCTGTTCCAAAATTCTTCGTCGAGGGTGAAGTCGTTTTCTCTGTCCATGCCCGCCCTCACTTTCTTATGAGCCATGTGGTGGGCAGGTTGCGCGTGCCGCCGGCCACATTGGAGGGATTGTTTATCATCTCGCCGTTGAAGAACATGCAGGTGGAGTTGCCGCCGTCCATGTTGATGGCGTTGACGCAGCCGTACTTATCGAAAAGTATGTCCGCGCAATCCATGTAGGTAAGGCCGATACTGTACGCCTGGCGGCCGTCCACGGCCAGCATGACGACGGCCTTGTCCTGCCGCTGCCCGATGGCGGTGCGCGGGCCGATGCCGCTCTCGAGTATGTCGTAGCCCATCTTCTCGCCGTTCATTATGAGTACCGGTCCGAAGCTGACCGCATCGCGTATGCCGGCCTTTTCGCAGTCCTCATAGCTGAAATAGCCCACGCGGAAGATACCGTCGGCGTCAAAGCCGCCGAGCGGCCCGCCGATCTCGGCACCGTAGCACTCGCCGAGGCTGTAGGTTATGCCGTAGGGAGGCCAGCCCGCGCCGGTGCCGCCGTTGTCGATAAAGCCGCCGGCATTGATCCCGCCCAGCGCGTCATATGTATCTATCATATCCTCGAGCGTCACGCCGACGCCGTATATCTGCGACGGGTCCTGCACGGCGGTGCCGACGAACACGCGCGAGGGGTCGTAGACGACAAGGATATAGACCGTGGAGCCTTTGTAGGTGAACTTCTGCGCCACTATCCCATCGCCGTCCTCGTCAAGAAGGCCGTAGGCGTCGGGCTTGGGGCCGGTCTCCTCCGCGGGGGCCTCCGTCGCCTCCGGCGCGGCAGGCTCGTCAAAGAGCGACGCGTCCGTCCGCGCGTAGCTGCCGTCGCCGTTGTTGCGGCGGTCGGAATAGCCCTGGCTGTCCACCTCCTCCTCGCTGAGGAAGAGATACGGGATGAAGCCAAACCTGCGCGTTTCGAGCAGGGTGTATTTTACAAGGGTGTTGAGCTGCTTTGACGGCCCGCGAAACAGTATCAGTCCCGCCGCGTAGCCGCTCAGGACGAGGATGAGCAGCGTGACGAGGACATAGCACAGTCCCCGGCGCAGCCGCACCGTCGCGCTCTCCGGATGTTTTTTCAATAAGCACGCCTCCTTTGAAGGGGTCTTACATGATTTTACTTTGAAAGCGGCGCGCTGTCAACCGGCGAAGGGTGCCGCGAACTATTAATAATTCTTGATTTTATGCCGGAACTGTTCTAAAATGTGACTATAAGTATAATGAGAGGAGCGTTTATGATGAAGAGCTATCCCAGCATGACGAGAGCGGAGCTTCTTGAGGAGCTTGAGACAGTCCGTGCGCTCTACGCCGCGGAAAAGGAAAAGGGATACGACCTCGACATGTCCAGAGGCAAGCCCGCGCCCATCCAGCTCGATCTGAGCATGGGCCTTCTGGAGGAGGAGCCTTCATCGCTCGTCCGCTCGCGCTGCGGCACGGACGTGAGGAATTACGGAGGTCTCGCCGGGATAGAGGAGGCGCGGGAGCTGTTCGCGGACATACTCGGCGTCGGCGCGGAGAATATCGTGCTGGGCGGACAGTCGAGTCTCAGTCTCATGTACGACTGCTTCATCAGGGCCATGGTGCTGGGCGTCTACGGCGGCAGCCGGCCGTGGGGCACGCAGGGCGGGATAAAATTCCTCTGCCCCGTTCCCGGCTACGACAGGCATTTCCGCATTTCTCAGGAGTTCGGCGCGGAGATGATAAACATCCCCATGACCCCCGAGGGGCCGGACATGGACGCCGTGCGGCGCTATGCCGAGCATGACAGCGCGGTCAAGGGCATTTGGTGCGTGCCGAAATACTCCAACCCGCAGGGCTATACATACTCGCGCGAGACGGTGGAGGCGTTCGCGGCGCTCAGACCGGCGGCGGACGATTTCCGCATTTTCTGGGACAACGCCTATGTCGTCCACGGCTTCCGGGAGAAGGACGACGAGCTTGCGAACATCTTCGACGCGTGCGAAAAATACGGCAGCGCCGACATGGTCTACGAGTTTGCCTCCACCAGCAAGGTGACCTTCCCCGGCGGCGGTATCTCCGCCATAGCCGCGAGCAGGAACAATATCGGTCTCATCCTCCGGCAGATGGGCGTACAGACCATCTGCACCGACAAGATAAACCAGCTGCGCCACGCAAACTTCTTCGGCGGCGCGGAGGGGCTGCGCGAGCATATGAAAAAGCACGCGGAGCTTCTGCGGCCCAAGTTCGACTGCACGCTCGAGACGCTGCACGCGGGGCTGGACGGTCTCGGTATCGCAAGCTGGACGGACCCCAACGGCGGCTATTTCATCAGCTTCGACGGCCTTGACGGCACGGCCAAGCGCTGCGTGAGCCTCTGCCGCGACATCGGCGTAAAGCTCACCGGGGCCGGCGCGCCCTATCCCTACGGCGTCGACCCGGAGGATAAGAACATCCGCATAGCGCCCTCCTTTCCCACCGTGGAGCAGCTGCGGCAGGGCATGGCGGCGTTCTGCGTCTGCCAGCGTCTCGCCGCGCTCGAGGCTTTGCTGGAAAAAGCGTGAGCGCCGGACAAAAACGGCCGGCAGTATATAAAACAGGGAGCGTTACGCCATGACGAACGATAAGCTCAGAGAAGAATACCGCTCAAAGCTCCGCAGCGCGGAGGAGGCCGTGAGGCTCGTGCGCTCCGGCGACTGGGTGGACTACGGCTCAAATAACGCCATGCCCTTCTCTCTTGACGCGGCGCTCGCCGCGAGGCGGGACGAGCTGCGCGGCGTGAAGGTGCGCGGCAACCTCACCCCCGGCCCCATCCGGGTCATAGAGTGCGACGAGCATATGGAGCATTTCGTCTACAACACATGGCACTGCGGCGCATACGAGCGGAGGATGTGCGACGCGGGCAGGGCGTTCTTCACGCCCATGATCTTCCGCAATCTTGACTGGTACTACAGGAATTTTCTCACGGTGGACGTGGCGATGATCTCCGTCTCGCCCATGGACGGCGAGGGGTATTTCAGTCTCGCCGGCTCGGTGGGCGCGTCGCTCCCGCCGGTACGCACGGCGAAAAAGCTGATACTCGAGGTGAACGAGGCGCAGCCGCGCATAGGCGGCGGGCCGGAGACAAAGGTACACATCTCTCAGGCCGACGCGATAGTGGAGGCGGGCTGCAGGCCGCTCATGCAGCTGCCCGTCCCCGCGCCGACCGAGACTGACGAACGGATAGCGCGGCTCATCCTCCCCCACATCCCCGACGGGGCGACGCTCCAGCTCGGTATCGGCGGCATACCCAATATTCTCGGCAGCATGATAGCCGATTCGGATATCCGGGATCTCGGCATGCACACGGAGCTTTGCTCGGACGCGTACCTTGACCTCTGGAGGGCCGGAAAGCTCACCAACGCGCGCAAAAGGCTCCGCCCCGGCGTGGGCATATACGGCTTGGCCATCGGCTCGCGCGAGCTGTACGACTGGCTGGACGAAAACGAGGAGCAGCAGGGCGCGGCGCTCTGCTGGGTGAACGACCCGGCGGTGATCGCCTCCATGGACGACATGATATCCATCAACGCCTGCCTCAACGTCGATCTCTACGGGCAAGTCAGCTCCGAGAGCGCGGGGACGCGCCAGATAAGCGGCACCGGCGGGCAGCTCGATTTCGTCACCGGGGCGAGCGCGTCGCGCGGCGGAAGGTCGTTTCTGTGCATGAGCTCGTCCTTCACGGATAAAAGGGGCGTAATGCACTCGCGCGTCCTCCCGCGCTTCACCGCCGGGGACATCATCACCACCCCCCGCTCCCAGACCTACACCGTCGTCACGGAGTACGGCATGGCGGAGCTTGCCGGCAGAAGCACATGGGAGCGCGCCGACGCGCTCATCTCCATAGCGCACCCGGACTTTCGCGAGGAGCTTATACGCGCCGCCGAGGAGCAGCGCATATGGCTGCCGTCAAACAAGAGATAAACACCCCACAACGAGGAGACAGATATGAAATACGATTTTACCACCGTTATCGACCGCGCCGGCAGGGACTCCATCGCCGCCGACGTTATCCCCTTCGAGGGCCTCTCCGTGGACGAGGGCTTCGACCCCATCCCCATGTGGATCGCCGACATGAGCTTTCCCGTCGCCCCGGCGGTCATCTCCGCGATAAAAAGCCGTCTCGACTTCCCGAGCTTTGGCTATTTCCCGCTCAGCCGCGAGTATTTTGACTCCATCATCGGCTGGCAGCGCCGCCGCAACGGCGTAGAGGGCCTGCTGCCGGAGCATATCGGCTATGAAAACGGCGTCCTCGGCGGCGTGAGCGCCGCGGTGCAGGCGTTCTCCGCCCCAGGCGACAGGGTGCTTGTCCACGCCCCGACCTATGTGGGCTTCACGCACACGCTCGAGGATATCGGCCGCCCCATCGTCCACAGCGAGCTCGTGCGCGATGCCGACGGCATATGGCGCATGGACTATGAGGACATGGACAGAAAGCTCCGGGAGCATAACATCCACCTTGCCATCTTCTGCTCCCCGCACAACCCCTGCGGCAGAGTGTGGGAGCGCCGGGAGATAGAAAAGGCCATGGAGGTCTACGCCGCGAACGACTGCGTGGTCATCTCCGACGAGATATGGTCGGACATCATCATGCCGGGCCATAAGCACATCCCCACCCAGTCCGTGTCCGAGGACGCGAGGAAGCGCACCGTTGCCTTCTACGCCCCCAGCAAGACCTTCTCGCTCGCGGGGCTGGTCGGCTCCTACCACATAATCTATGACCGCTACCTCCGCGACCGCGTCGCGCGGCAGAGCGCCATGAGCCATTATAACGACTGCAACGTCCTCTCCATGCACGCGCTCATCGGCGCCTATTCACCCGAGGGCGAGGAATGGGCGGACGAGATGGTCGGGGTCGTCGACGGGAACCACCGCTATGCCTGCGAATTTATAGAAAAGAACTTCCCCGGCGTCCGGGTGCAGCGCCCGCAGGGGACGTACATACTGTATCTCGACTGCGCGCAGTGGTGCGCCGAACACGGCGTGAGCATTGCTGAGCTTCAGTCGCGCGGCGTCAGGTGCGGCGTCATCTGGCAGAACGGCGAAACGTTCATCTATCCCAACACCATACGCATGAATATGGCCCTGCCGAGAGCGCGCCTTGTCGAGGCCCTCGACCGGCTCAAAAAATACGCGTTCATCTGACATCTTCAGACAGACCTGCGCCGCCGCGGCATTTGCCTTGCCGCGGCGGCGCTTTCCCTATCACCCTCCGCGCCGCCTCTGTATATAATGTGGCGAGGAGGAAAGCCCATGCTTGTTGTGCAGAAATTCGGCGGCAGCTCACTTGCCGGGCCCGAGCGGCTGCGCCGGGCCGCGAACATATGTCTGGATGCCCGGAAAAGAGGAAACGACGTTGTGCTGGTGGTCTCCGCCATGGGGAACACCACGGACGATCTTGAGGATATAGCGCTGAAGATAAGCGCCTCGCCCCCGGCAAGGGAGATGGACGCGCTGATGACCACCGGCGAGCAGCAGTCCGCGGCGCTGATGGCGATAATGCTTGAGAGCCTCGGCGCCCCGGCCCGCTCCTTCGCGGGCTGGCAGGCAGGGCTTTTCACCGACCGGCGGCACGGCGACGCGCGCATAAGCGTCATTGCCCCAGGCCGCATAAACGCGGCGCTCGCCGAGGGAGTGACCCCGGTGGTCAGCGGCTATCAGGGCGTCAGCTCCTCGGGGGACGTCACCGCGCTCGGTCGCGGCGGCTCGGACACCACGGCGGTCGCGCTCGCGGCGGCGCTGGGCGCGGATAAGTGCGAGATATATACCGACGTCGACGGCATATACACCGCCGACCCAAGACTGATAAAGGACGCGAGGAAGCTCGCACGGATAGACTATCGGGATATGCTCCGCCTTGCGCGCGCAGGCTCGCAGGTGCTGCACCCCCGGTCGGTTGAGCTTGCGCTGCTCGAGCGGGTGGAGCTGGCGCTCAAAGGCTCCTTTGCGGACGGCGGAGGCTCTCTCGTCTGCGCGCTCGCGGAGTCCGAGCGCCCGGATTTTGCCGGCGTGACGCGGAGCGTTCAGGACCGCGAGGTGAGCCTTGTCGGCAGGGCCGCCTCGGCCGAGGTGCTTTCGGCGCTGGTGCAGCGGCTGGGCGAGAGCGGCATACAGGTCCTCGGCGGAAGCGTGTCGGAGGGCTGTGTCGCCGTGAAGGTCGCCCCGTCGCAGCTGGACGACGCGCTCCTCACCGCTCACGGCTTCGTCGGGAAAGTATGACGGACGATCTCCAGCTTCCCGTATCATACAAAAAAGGACAGTCACCGACTGTCCTTTTATATGTTCATATTATTCTACCACGACGCGCTTCCCGTGTATCGAGAGGCGGCCGGTGCAGAAGAGCTTTACCGCCTCGCTCAGGAGCTTCCACTCGCCCTCCTCCATGACGCGCCGCGCGAGAGTGTCCCGCGTGTCGTCCGGCAGGACCTCCACGGCCCGCTGGGAGATTATGCTGCCCACGCGCCCGTCGGAGTCGGCAAAATACGCCGTCGCCCCCGTGACCTTCACGCCGCGCTCAAGCACCGCGCGGTGTATGTCGCCCTCCTCGTCCTCAAAGGCGGGGTAGAGCGCCGGATAGGTGCCGATGATGCGGTTTTTGAACTGGTAGGGGATGACGCCCAGCGGAAGATCGTAGCCCGCAAGGATCACAAGCTCGATATCCATGTCCTTGAGCTTGTTGGCGATGGCCATGCTGTGGCTGGTCATGGTGGGGAAAAGATCCGGGTCGACGACGTAGGCCGGGACGCCGGCGCTGAGCGCGCGCTTCATGGCGTAGGCGTCGCGCTGTGACGATATGACCGCAATAAGCTCAAAATTCGGTATTTCCTTAAAATAAACGGAGTCCAATATGGCCTGAAGCTCCGCTCCGTCGCCTGAAACAAGCGCGGCCGCTCTGATCATATCCTGCCCTCTTTTCCCGCTGACGAGATTTGTCTCTTGTGCAAAGTGAAAACAACAGATATAATTAACTACATTATTATACTGTATAAATTTCTTGCGGTCAAGATTTCGGAGGCGCAGTTATGACAGAAATTTATCTTATCCGACACGCCCAGTCCGAGGGCAACCTTTACCGTATGATGCAGGGTCAGTGGGACGGCGAGGTCACGGAGCTTGGGCGGCGGCAGATCGCGGCGCTCGCGGAGCGCTTCCGTGACGTACATATCGACGCGGTATATTCGAGCGACCTTTCCCGCACGCGCATGACCGCCGGGGCGATACTCAAATATCACGACCTCCCGCTGCACACCTCAAGAGCCCTGCGCGAGCTGGACCTCGGGCCGTGGGAGGGGAAGTTCTTCGGCGACCTGAAGAAGAGCGAGCCGGAGGCGCTCAGGACCTTCGTCCTCGACATGGGCAGCTGGCACATCGACGGCGCGGAGACCTGCCGTGACGCTACGGAGCGTATCTACCCCTGCTTTCTTGAAATAGCGCGCGAGAACGACGGAAGGACCGTCGCCGTGGTGAGCCACGGGGCCGTCATGCGCTGCCTCCTGAGCCGCTGTCTCGGCGTCGGGCTGGGCGACACGGACGCGCTCCCCATCTCCACGAATACCGGAGTGACTCATCTTTTTTATGATAACGGCGTTTTTACCGCCGATTACCTCGGCGACGCCTCACATCTCGGCGCACCCGACGCGCCGGTGTGGTCAAAGGCCCCGGAGCTTTGCGGAGAGAGCTTTGATCCCGCCTCCGACCCGCAGTATTACAAGGACTGCTACCGCGACGCATGGCGCGCCGCCCACGGTACGGACGCGGGCTACAGCCCCACGCCCTATTATCTCTCCGCACTGGAGCATTATTCCCGCGACAGCGGCGCGGTGCTTCGCATGCTCGACGGCGACAGACCCGTCGGGCTCGTCGATCTTGACCCTGAGCGCGGCGCACACGCCGGTATAGGATGGATAAGCCTTCTGTACCTCTGCGAGGAATACCGTCACCGCGGCTGCGGCGCACAGCTCCTCGCAAGGGCGCGCTTCTTCTACTGCGCGCTGGGCCGCCGCGCGCTGCGCCTGCATGTGGCGGAGGATAACGCCGCCGCGCTGACCTTTTACCGCCGCTGGGGCTTTCGTGAGCTGTCGCGCGAGAACGGCTCGCACGGCGCGCTGCTGCTGATGGAGAAAAAGCTGGGAGGGTACGATGATGTTTGAGGAGCGCGCACGGATACTTGATCTCGATATCGCGCCGGGGCGGCGGATACTCGCCGTGTCGGACATCCACGCGAACCTGCCGTATTTCCGCGGCTTGCTTGAAAAGTGCGGCTTCTGCGGCGACGATGAGCTTATCGTCGTGGGCGATTTCCTCGAAAAGGGCGAAAAGAGCCTTGATACGCTCCGCTTCCTCATGGAGCTGAGCCGCGGGGGCAACGTCCACGCGCTCTGCGGCAACTGCGATACATGGTACGAGATATTCACCATGGGCGAGGAGGGCAACGCCATGTCGCTCGACTATGTGCGTGCGCGCAGGCGCGGGCTGCTGTGGGATATGTTCGCCGAATGCGGCGTCGACCCCTATGCCCTGCGCCGCCTCGGCGACGCGAAAGACCTGCTGCGCGAGCGCTTCGCCGGGGAATGGAGCTATCTCTCCTCTCTGCCCCACGCCATCACCGCCGGGGATTTTATCTTTGCCCACGCCGGGGTCGACCCCTCGAAGCCCCTGAGCGAGCATACGGCGGAGGAGCTTATGCGCTGCGACGCGTTCATGACGCTCGGCCGGCGCTTCGATAAGTGGGTGGTGGCCGGTCACTGGCCGGTAATGCTCTACGGCGAGAATATCGTCTCCGCCGCGCCCGGCATCGACCGGGAGGCGCATATAGCGAGCATCGACGGCGGCTGTGTACTCAAGGACGACGGCCAGCTCAACTCCCTCGTCATCCCCGACATCTCAAGCACGGACTTTTCCTATATCGCATACGACGCCTTCCCCCGCGCTCGGGTGCTGCGCGACCAGGCGGAGGGCGGGCGCTCCTACTACATCCGCTGGGGCGACAGCACCGTCGAGGTGCTGGAGCGCGGCGAGGAATTTTCCCGCTGCCGTCATGTCCGCACCGGCTATGAGATGGATATCCTGACAAAATACCTCTTCACCGGCGAGCGCGTGACCGGCTGCAACGACTGCACGGACTATGTTCTGCCCCTGCGCGCCGGGGACGAGGTCGGCGTCGTGGAGAAAACGAGCCGTGGGTATCTCGTCAAGCACAACAGCGTCTCGGGCTGGTATTTCGGGGAGCTTGAATTTTGACTGCGCAGTAAGGCCGCTGCCCGCCGTGGAAAACGGGACGGGAGCCGGAGCCGTCACGCAGCGACCGAGGGGAGCCTGCTGTCCCGCAAAATAAAAAGCAGGGCGGCCGACGACCGCTCCGCTAAAAGTGCCGGTTTTATACTTGCTTTAATATGAAAAGCCGCCCTTCGGGCGGCTTTTGCATATCTTCGGTCAGATACCGTCGTCGGTCACGCTGTCGGTGCGGAACAGGAACGAAATGCACCACAGTGCCGCGAGTCCGACCAGAGTGTATATCACGCGGCTGACGGTCGCGGTCTGGCCGCCGAAGAGCCACGCCACGAGATCAAAGCGGAACAGCCCAATGCTGCCCCAGTTGATACCGCCGATGATGGCCAGTACCAGCGCTATGCGATCCATTACCATTATTCGCAGACTCCTTCCAAATGGTTTCTCTCATATTCTGTCCCATTTGAAAAATAATATGCGCGGCGAATTTTTGATCAGTTTTTGACGTCCGTCACCGTGAGCGCTTCGCCGTCCACGGTGAATTTTACCTCCATGCCCGCAAATTCGAGGGCATAGACGCGGCCGGCGTCGTTCTGGTAGCGCGGGCGCGGGTCGTTTTCGAGGACGCCGGTGAGCGCTGCGAGCTTATCCGCCGGCACACGCTCCGCCGTCCCGGGCGAGAACCTCACGCTCAGCGTTCCGCCTGCGTCGGGCGCGAAGCCGGAGCGCGCCTCGCAGTGCGCGTCCGCATAGGGGATATAGGGCTTTATGTCGTAGATGGGCGTACCGTCCATCAGATCCGCGCCGCGCACCACCAGCACCGTGCCGAGGCCCGGCCGCTCCTCTATCCCGGCAAGCTCCACGCAGGAAAGCCCCAGCGCGTTCGGCCGAAACGGCGAGCGCGTCGCGAAAACGCCCATGCGCGTATTGCCGCCGAGTCTCGGCGGGCGCACCGTGGGCGACCAGTCCTCGCGGACGGCGGCGGAGAACTGCCAGATGAGCCAGATGTGCGAAAAGCCCTCCAGCCCGCGCAGGGCGTCGGCGTTCCTGTACTCCGGCTCAAAAACGACGAGCGCGGAAAGCTCCCTTACTATCCCCGCCTGACGGGGTATGCCGAACTTTGCGGGAAAGTCGCTGTGTATGCGCGCGACGGTCTTGAGCGTATACTCCCCGTTCATAACGCCCCCAGCTTCCCCAGCACCGAGATGGACACGGCGTTGACCGTCATGTGAAGGAATATCGGCGTCCAGATAGTGCTGCTGCGCTCATAGCAGCGGCACAGCAGGAACGATATCGGCAGATACTGTATCATATAGACGAGATTTTTCGGGTCCCCCAGCGCGAACGCCCACACATGATAAAGTGAAAACGCGAGCATGCTGACGATGTAGGCGGCGGTGCGGCTGTATTTTCTGAGCGTTCCGAATATCCCCGCGCGGAACATCAGCTCCTCGAGTATCGGCGCCATGAATATCGCGAGCGCCGCCGTTGGGCCGTAGGACACGCGCGTCAGCTCCGTCACCGACTGGTTGTTGGGGTTCGAGACGGCCTCGTCGCCCAGTATGAGGACAAGTATGCCGCTCACCGCGAGGTTGAAGCACAGCATTGCGCCGTAGCTTGAAAGCACCTGCACGGCGCAGCCCAGAAAGCCGTCGCACAGCGTGTCGAAATCCCGCCGCAGGAAGCGCCATTGGGACGCGAGCATGAACGCAAACCCCACGGCGTACACCGAGAAATTCAGCCACGTCACGCTCGCCCCGGCCGCGCGCAGCAGCAGCTCCGCCGCGAGGGGCGCGAGGACGATGTGTACCGGGAGATAGCCTATGGCAAGGATACGCTCCCACTTGCTCTGGCAGCTGGTGAAGGGCGGGAGCCTTCTTTCGTTCTCCATCAGCCCTTCGCCTTCCTTTGCAGCTCAAAGAGCAGATTCATCGCCTCGATGGGCGTGAGGGTGTTGAGATCGGTGTTCACGAGAGTCTTTCTTACCTCGTCCGCGCCGATGTCGGCAAAGCTTATCTGGCCGTCCGCCTTCGCCGCGCCCGCGGGCATGGCCGCGCCGCCGTCCCGCTCAAGCTCGCGGAGATAGCCCTTGGCCTTCGTGATGATCCCGTCGGGCAGCCCGGCGAGCTTCGCGACCTCTATGCCGTAGCTGTCGTCCGCCGCGCCGGGGACTATTTTTCTCAGAAACACCAGCGCACCGCCCTGCTTTTTGGCGGTGATGTTGTAGTTGCGCACGCCGCCGACCTGACCCTCGAGCGCGGAAAGCTCGTGATAGTGGGTGGCGAACATGGTCTTTGCGCCGAGCCTGCGCTTGTCCGCGCAGTATTCCAGCACCGCGCGGGCGATGGCCATGCCGTCGAAGGTGGAGGTGCCGCGCCCTATCTCGTCGAGTATGAGGAGAGAAGCGCCCGTAGCGTGACGGAGGATGTTCGCCATCTCGTTCATCTCCACCATAAAGGTGGACTGTCCGGAGGCGAGATCGTCCGACGCGCCGATACGGGTGAACACCCGGTCGACCACGCCGATGGAGGCGCTCTTCGCCGGGACGAAGGAGCCGATCTGCGCCATGAGTACGATGAGCGCCGTCTGGCGCATGTAGGTGGATTTGCCCGCCATGTTGGGGCCGGTGATGATGGCGACGCGCTCGTCAGCGTCATTGAGACAGACGTCGTTCGGGACGAAAAGCACGTCCTTGAGAGTCTGCTCCACCACGGGGTGGCGGCCCTCGGTGATGTGAAGCTCGCGCGAGGTGTCCACCTCGGGGCAGGTGTAGTTGTTGCGCACGGCGACCTCGGCGAGGGAGCAGAGGCAGTCGAGCCGCGCCACGGCGTCGGCGGTGGACTTCACGCGGTCCACCTGACCGGCAACGCAGTCGCGTATCTCGGCAAAGAGCCGGTACTCCAGCTCGTTTATGCGCTCGCGCGCGTTGAGGAGCGTGCTTTCAAGCTCCTTGAGCTCCTGGGTGATGTAGCGCTCGTTGGAGACGAGCGTCTGCTTGCGGATATAGTCCTCCGGCACGTTCTCGAGCCCCGCGGAGCGGGGGATGTCGATGAAGTAGCCGAACACCTTGTTGTAGCCGACCTTGAGCTTTTTTATCCCGGTGCGCTCGCGCTCGCGCGTTTCAAGGTCCGTTACCATCTGCGCGCCGTTGTCGCGTATGTTGCGCAGGTAGTCGACCTCCTGATTATAGCCCGCGCGGATCACGCCGCCCTCGCGGACGGAGAAGGGGGGATCGTCGCAGATGGCCCCGTCGATCACCGTGCGCACGTCGCCGAGAATATCCATGGAGCCGATCTCGCGCAGCTCCACGCAGTGGAACGCGGACAAAAGCTCCCTCAGCCGCGGCAGCGCCGCGATACAGTTCGAGAGCGTGCGCAGGTCGCGCCCGCCGGCGGTGCCGTAGACGCAGCGCGCCACAAGGCGCTGCATATCGCTTATTTCGCGCAGCGCCTCTATAAGCTCGCCGCGCGTCACGTTGTCCCTGTACAGCTCGTTCACCGCGGCAAGACGGCGCTTGATGGCGAGGACGGAGAGGAGCGGCCGCTCCACCCACGCGCGGAGCATCCTGCCGCCCATGGGGGTCCGCGTCTTGTCCAGCACCCAGAGGAGGGAGCCGCGCTTTTCCCCGCTGCGCAGGGATTCCGTCAGCTCGAGACTGCGCCGGGTCGTCCAGTCCATCTCCATATACCGCCCGCCGCCGAATACGTCGAGACGGTCGATGTGGCTCAGGTCGAATTTCTGAGTCTCCGCGATGTAGGCGAGGAGCGCACCCGAGGCGCATACCGCGGCGCTGCTCTCGCCCAGCCCCGCCTCGTCTATGTCCGTAAAGCCGAACTGGCGGCAGACGCGCACGCATGCGGGCATATACTCGAACGCCTCCGTGCCGGCCTCGGCCATGGCGCCGAGCTTTTTGACTATAAATTCATATATCTGGCCGTCGTCCGCCGCGCCGGGGGACAAAACGGCCTCCTTGGGGGCGAAGCGCCCCAGCTCGTTGACGATGTGCGCGGCGGGGTCGTTCGGGAAGTCCGCGCAGCAGAACTCGCCCGTTGACACGTCGCAGAAGGCAACGCCCCCGCTCCCAGCCGCGAGATACACCGCACAGATATAGTTGCTGCGGTTCTCCTCAAGCATGGAGCTTTCGGTGACGGTGCCGGGGGTGATGACGCGGATGACCTCGCGCTGCACGAGGCCCTTGGCGAGCGCCGGATCCTCCGTCTGCTCGCAGATGGCGACCTTGTAGCCCTTGGCGATGAGGCGCGCGATGTAGGCCTCGGCGCTGTGGTACGGCACGCCGCACATGGGCGTGCGCTCCTCCGGGTCCTCGACGCTCCTGTCGCGGGTCGTCAGCGCGAGGTCAAGCTCCTTGGAGGCGAGCTTCGCGTCGTCGTCGAACATTTCATAGAAGTCGCCCAGACGGAAAAACAGCAGGCAGTCCCGGTGCTGCGCCTTTATCTCGTTGTACTGCCGCTTCATCGGCGTTAATTCAGCCATTTCAGTGTCTCTCTTTCGGATTGATTACAGGCAGCGGACGCCGCAAGGGCGGAGGCTGGGGCAGTCAGCCCTGCTCTATCTCCCCGTACAGCGCCCAGGTGTTGCTGGAAGCTATGCGGACGCTTATGAACTGCCCGATAAGGCCGCTGTCGCCCCGGAGATGTACGAGCCGCCCGCCGTTCGTGCGGCTGGAGAGATTATATTCGTCGCGCCCGGTCTCGCCGTCGACCAGCACGCGGACGACCTTTCCCTCGTACTCCCGGTGCTTCTCGCCGGAAATGCGGTTGGAGACGTCCATGAGACGGTCAAAGTGCCGCTGCTTGTCCTCGCGTGAGTAGGGGTCGGGCATTTCGGCGGCGGGAGTCCCCTTGCGCTTGGAGTAGATGAAGGTGAACATGGCGTCGTAGCGCACCTTTTCGACGAGGCTTATCGTGTCCTCGAAATCCTCGTCCGTCTCGCCGGGGAAGCCCACGATGATGTCCGTGGTGAGTACAAGGTCGGGCATATAGCTCTTCGCAAGCTCCGCCTGCGCTATGTACTTCTCGCGGGTATAGTTGCGGTTCATGGCTCTGAGGATACGGTCGCTGCCGGACTGCACGGGGAGGTGCAGCTGGTGGGCGCACTTTTCACACTCGGCCATGGTCCGGAAAAGCTTCTCCGTGGCGTCCTTGGGGTGGCTGGTCATGAAGCGTATGACGAAGTCGCCGGGGATGTCGTTGACCATGCGGATGAGATCGGCAAAGTCCACCCCCGCGCCGAGGTCCCTGCCGTAGGAGTTCACGTTCTGCCCGAGCAGGGTTATGTCCTTATAGCCCGCGGCGACAAGCTCCCGCGCCTCGCGCACGATGTCCTCCGGCAGTCTCGAGCGCTCGCGCCCGCGGACGTAGGGGACTATGCAGTAGGTGCAGAAGTTGTTGCAGCCGTACATGATGGAGAGCCACGCCTTCACGCTGCCGTCGCGCCGGAGAGGTATGCCCTCCGCCACGGCGCCGTCGTCCTTTTCGGTGGCAAAAACGCGCTTGTGCCGGGTCATGACCTGCTCGAGAAGCTCCGGGAAGCGCCACAGCTCGTGCGGGCCGAACACGAGGTCCACCACGCTGTAGGACATCTTGAGCTTCTGCGCCATATGCTCCTGCTGCACCATGCAGCCGCAGACCGCGATGATCTGGCCGGGCTTTGCCTTCTTGGAGTGGTTGAGCGCGCCGACGTTGCCCAGCACGCGCATTTCGGCATGCTCCCGCACGGCGCAGGTGTTGATGACGATGATGTCCGCCTCGAACTCGTTGGAGGTGAAGCCGCAGCCCATCTCGGCGAGATAGCCGCGCAGCTTCTCACTGTCGGCCTCGTTCTGCTGGCAGCCGTAGGTGTCCACCATGGCGAGGGGACGGCGGCCGTCGGCGCAGAGCGTCTCGGCGAGCCTGCGGCAGATGTCCTCCTGACGGCGGACGGCGGAGATATCTATTGTTTTTCTTTCGTAGCTCATGCTTTTTTACGTTCCTTTTGGCGATCTTTTTACAGTTTATAATATCATAAAAGAGGTGGAATTTTCAACAGAAATAATGTATAATGAAAAACTCAGGGCGCGACCGCTCTCTCCTTCCGGGGGAGGAGCGCCGGGTCCGCTCATCAGATCTTACCACGGAGGTATCCCATGCCGGTCATCAACATACTCTCTCCCCATGTGGCGGACATGATAGCCGCCGGCGAGGTGGTGGAGCGCCCCGCCTCCGTCGTCAAGGAGCTTATGGAAAACTCCTTCGACGCGGGCGCGCGCAGCGTCACCGTCGAGCTGCGGGGCGGGGGGACAACCTACATACGCGTCACCGACGACGGCTGCGGAATGGCCCCGGAGGACGCGGGCGTCGCCTTCCTGCGCCACGCCACATCCAAGCTTCACGACGAGCGCGGGCTTGAGGCCATCGGCACGATGGGCTTTCGCGGCGAGGCTCTCGCGGCCATCTCCGCCGTCTCCCATGTGGAGCTTCGCACCCGCCGCCGCGGCGACGGCGAGGGTACTCTCGTGACGCTCACCGCCGGCGAGATACAGGACATGCTCCCCACGGGCTGCCCGGAGGGGACGACGATGATCGTCCGCGACCTTTTTTACAACACTCCCGCGAGACTCAAATTCCTCAAGTCCGACCGAAGCGAAGGCTCCGCCTGCGCTCTCGCGGCGCTCCGGTGCGCGCTGGGTCGCCCCGGTATATCGGTGCGCCTCATAAAGGACGGGAGAGAGGAGTTTTTCTCCCCCGGCGACGGGCGCGAGGACTCCTGCGTCTACGCGCTTTTGGGGCGCGACGCCGCGTCCTCCATGCTGCACTGCTCCGGAGATATGGACGGGATGAAGCTCTCCGGCTTTGTATCCTCCCCCTCGGCGGGGCGGGGCAACCGCGCCCAGCAGTATTTCTACGTCAACGGCCGCTTCATCCGCTCCCAGCTTCTGCAGGCGGCGGTGGAGGGCGCATATAAGAACACTCTCCTCACCGGGCGCTATCCCGCCTGCGTCCTGTATCTTGAGATAAGCCCCGGCAGCGTGGACGTGAACGTTCATCCCGCCAAGACCGAGGTCAAGTTCAGCGACGAAAAGAGGATATTCGATCTCGTGTATTACTCGGCGCTCTCCGCGCTTCAGGGCGAGGACCGCACGGCGGAGGTGGAGCTTTCCCCCTCCACGCGGGCGGTATCGCAGCCGGGACAGGAGCGGTCGAGACCCGCCGCCGCGCAGGAGCGCCCCGCGGCCGTCTCCGCCGCGACGGAGAGTAGCGCCGCCGGCGTGAAGAGCGCCGCGCCCGTCCGCGAGAGCGCCGCCGCGCCGGTGTACGCCCCGCCCGTTCCCTATGCCGCGGGTGCGAAGCCCGGTCCGGGCGCGCTCGGCAGCTATGACATGCCGTATCAGACGCGCATGGAGCTTCCTCTTCGACAAAATACGACGCCTTCCGAGCCGGAAAGACCCGTTTCGATGCCTTCACACACGGCCCCAGATATAAAGGCTGTGGAAAAACCTGTTCAAAATGTTGAAAGCTCGCCCGTACCCGACCACAAGATAGTGGGTGAGGCGCTGAAAACCTACATCATCGTGGAGCTTGACGAGGAGCTTATACTCATCGACAAGCACGCCGCGCACGAGCGCATGATATTCGACCGGCTCAAGGCGCAGGACAGGGAGGTGATGGCACAGACGCTGCTCGCCCCCGCAGCGCTGAAGCTGTCCGACGCGGACAGGGAGCTGCTGGAGCAAAACGGCGAGCTGCTGTGCGAGCTGGGCTTTGAGATAGAGCCGATAGGCGAGCGCGACTACGTTGTCCGCGCCGTCCCGGCGGACATGGCGCCCTCCGACGCTGCCGCCGCCGTGGAGGAGATATGCGAAAAGCTCCGCCGCGGCAAAAGCGTGGACCCGAAGGCCGCGCGCGACGAGATACTCCACACCGTGGCCTGCAAGGCCGCCATCAAGGCCGGCTGGGACACCGACAGGCGAGAGCTTGAGCGGGTGGTCGACGCGGTGCTGAGCGGCCGGGTAAAATACTGCCCCCACGGCCGCCCCGTTTCCGTCACCGTTACCCGCCGCGAGCTGGACAAGATGTTCAAGCGTATCGTGTGACGGGCCGAGCCGGAGCTGCCGCCGCAGGCGACCGATGAGGGACAGATACGTCCGCCTTCTCCGCGCTTCCAAAAATTGCTTTATCACCTATACTTGTTGATCTCAGGACTGTTTTATGGCTGAAAAGGTTATCGTTGTCGCGGGTCCTACCGCCTCGGGCAAGACCGCCCTGGGCATTGAGCTTGCGAAAAAATTTAACGGCGAGATAGTCTCGGCGGACTCCATGCAGATATACCGCTCCATGGATATCGGCACCGCCAAGGCCACCCCTGCCGAGCGCGCCGCGGTCCCCCACCACATGCTCGACGTGATCGAGCCGTGGGAGGATTACTCCGTCGCGCGCTATGTCGAGGATGCCGCCGCCTGCTGCGAGGATATACTTCGCCGGGGAAAGCTGCCGGTCATTGTGGGCGGCACGGGGCTTTATATCGACTCGCTCGTCTCCGGGCGCGATTTCGCGCAAACGCAGGAGGACAAGACCCTCCGCGAGGAGCTCAACGCCGAATACGACCGCGCGGGCGGGGAAGAAATGCTCCGCCGCCTCGCCGCCGTCGACCCCGAGCGCGCCGCGAAGCTGCACCCCTCGGATAAGCGGAGGATCGTCCGTGCGCTCGAAATATACAGGCTCACCGGCATGACCATCACCGCGCACGACGAGCTGACCCGCGCCCTGCCGCCGCGCTACGAGGCGGCGCGGATAATTCTCGGCTACGCGGAGCGCTCCGCCCTCTACGAGCGCATTGACGCGCGCGTGGACGCGATGGTCGGTGAGGGGCTTTTTGCCGAGGTGGAGGCGCTTTTGGCCTCCGGGCTTTCGGCGGACTGCACCGCAATGCAGGCCATCGGCTATAAGGAGCCTGCCGCCGCGCTGCGGGGCGAGATGAGCCGCGAGGAGGCCGTCGGCCTCATCAAGCGGCAGAGCCGCCGCTACGCCAAGCGCCAGCTGACATGGTTCTCACGCGCGGAGAACGCGCTGCGCATAGAGTGGGATAAAACTCCCGACTTTGAAGCGGCGCTCCGTCTTTCGACAAAATTCCTGCACTCCTTCGGTATATCATAAGGCCGCGGGCCGGAAGGCAGGCTCCGATATCCGGTGTCTGCTCACGGCGCGGATACTTTATGACGGGGCGGCGGGAAAGGCCGCTCCGCAGAAAAAGGAGTTGGCTGAAATGCAGAAAACGCAGAATCTCCAGGATATCTTCCTCAATCAGGTGCGGCGGGACCGTTCCGTCGTGACCATGTTCCTCATGAACGGCTTCCAGCTTCACGGCATAGTCCGGGGCTTTGACGGCTTCACCGTGGTGCTGGAGTCCGACGGGAAGCAGCAGCTTATCTACAAGCATGCGATCTCCACCGTCGTTCCGCCGAAGGCCGTGGAGCTTGAGCCGGATACATAAGTGGACAGGAGTCCGTTCTTCATGTCCGCGGTGGCGGCGGTGCTGTTCTTCGCGGCCTGCGCGTATCTGGGCGCGGCGCTCTTTCTGAGACCGGCGGCCGCCCCGGAGGCGGAGACCGTCCCGGCCGTTTCGAGCCGGGGGACGCTCATCCGGGGTATCGCCGTGCGCACGGAGCTGGCGCTTGACGCCTCCGCGGACTGCTCGGGACTTGAGGACGCACGGCGCGTGAGCGCCGCGTCCCTTGCCGCGAGGGGACTTTTCGACGGCTCGGCGGTGTATTTCGACAGCTGCGACGGCTACGAGGCGCTCAGCCCCGAAATGCTCGACGGCCTCACCCCCGAAAGCCTTGACGGCATTATGGCCGCGCAGCCCGCGGAAAACCCCGGCGGACGGCTCGTCACGGAGCGGGATTGGTACATCGCCGCCTACGCGGACGCGGCGCTCCCGGAGAGCGGGCGCGTGCGCTTTCGGCCCGACGGGATGAGCGGCTCGCTCAGCGCGGAGATAGTCTCCTCCGCAGCGGAGGGCGGACGCTTCACGGTGCTTCTCCGCCTGACCGACGGCGGCGAGGCGGCGCTGAGGCTGAGGATGGTGTCGGGCGAGATCGCCGCGGCCGGGTGAATTTGAAAACCGCGGCCGCATGACCTTGACATTACTTTGCTTACACACAGAATTTACATACAGATCCGTTTCAGAGGGAAAAATATGAGCATTACAGAAAATGTACACGCCGTGCGCGCAAATATCGCAAGGGCGGCGGCAGAGGCGGGGCGCGACGGCAGCGATATCCTGCTCCTCGCCGCGTCGAAAATGAACGACGCCGGCCGCGTCCGCGAGGCGATAGCCGCCGGAGTGGATATCTGCGGCGAAAACCGCGTGCAGGAAATGCTGGAAAAAAATGCACAGGGAGCGTATGCCGGCGTTCCGCTGCATTTTATCGGCCATTTGCAGAAAAATAAAGTCAATAAGGTCGTCGGCCTCGCCGAGCTTATCCACGGCGTGGACACGCTCGCGCTCATGGACGAGCTCGACCGCGCCGCCGCCCGCAAGGGCGTAGTGCAGGACATCCTGCTTGAGGTGAACGCGGCGGGCGAGGAGTCAAAGTCCGGTTTTTCCCCGGATGAGGTCGCCTCCGCGGCGGCTCACGCGGCCCTGCTCGGGTCGATAAGGGTGCGCGGATTGATGGCGATACCCCCGATTTGCCTCTCCGGCGAAGAAAATCGGCCATACTTTACACTTATGTCACAGCTTTTTATTGACAATGGCCGAAAAAAATACGATAATGTACGCATGGATTTTTTATCTATGGGCATGAGCGGCGATTACATGACCGCCATCTCCTGCGGTGCCAACATGGTAAGAGTAGGCTCCGCCATTTTTGGCGCGCGCGTTTACCCTGCACGGTAACACCAGCAATCACTCATTGGAGGCAGAACCATGGGTTTCATGGATGAACTCAAAAAACTGACCCAGCCCTACGACGAGGACGACGATTTCTTCGACGGCGCGGACAAGCCCAGACCCTCCGCTCCCGGTCCCGTCAGCAGCGCGCAGGCGGAATTTGAAAACGCCTTCGGCGCGGCCGGTACCCCATCCGCTCCCGAACCCGCCCCGCGCAAGAGCGCGGAGAGCGCGTCACAGGACAGCGCGGGGAGCATCTTCGGAAACCTCGGCTCAAAGAAGCCCCGCGCCCCGCGCGAGCGCACGGTGAGCTTCGGCGGCAGCGAATCGCAGGTCATACTCTTCAGCCCGAAGAGCTTTGACGACGCGAAGGACCTTGTCGGCTACCTCCAGATGCGCCGCAGCGTCGTGATGACGCTCGAGGGGCTGCCCACGGATCAGGCGCGGCGCATGCTCGACCTCTGCTCCGGCGTCGCTCTGGCGCTCCAGGGCAAGATAACCCCGGTCTCCGCAAAGACCTTCTTCGTCACCCCCGTCAATGTCGATATAGTCGGCTCTCAGGCCTCCCAGCTCGAGAGCGACGGGCAGTATTTCTGAATATAAAGATTTGAAAGGTGGATAAATATGATCACAGCTCAGGATATTCGTGAAAAGGGCTTTGAAAGAGCCAAGTTCGGCGGCTACGATATGGACGCCGTTGACGACTTCCTCGAAGAGATCGCCGACAGCATCGGCGTGCTTCAGAAGGAGAACGCCTCTCTTCAGAAGGAAAAGACCGAGATGGCCAAGAAAATGAAGGTCCTTGTCGACAAGATCAACGAGTACCGTGCAAACGAAGAGGCTCTCAACCTTGCGGTCCTCTCCGCGCAGAAGCTGGCCGTTCAGATCGAGAGCGACGCGCGCGCACGCGCCAACGCCATGCTCGCCGACGCCGACAAGAAGGTCAAGGCAAAGGTCGGCTCCATCGAGGAGCAGACCATCGCGCAGGAGAAGCGCCTCGCCGACGCGAAGGCCGCCACCTCCAAGTTCTTTGAGGGCGTCCGCGCATTGTGCAACACCCAGCTCAAGAACATAGACGCTATCAGCAGCGGCATAATTCCCCAGCCGGAGGCCACCAAAAAGGCCGCCGGCAAAAAGGCTGTCGAGGAAAAGCCCGCTGACGTCCCCGCCGCACGAATACAGGGCGATGACGACGTAAAAATAGCCGCGCCTGCCGTGGAAGCCCCCCAGGCAGACATCCAGTTCGACCTTTTTAACTGACGGCTCATGCCGCCGTCCCGCGGGGCGGGACATTTCCGCGGAGCTTTTCGGGGCGGGCGCAGCTTGCGTTTCGCCCCGTTGGTATGTTAATAATAGATTTATTTATCTGCCAACGGGCTGCCGCATATATTTCACCCATACAAAACAGGAGATAAAGATATGTCACAGGATTTCAACTCTACCTTAAATCTGCCGAAAACCGACTTTCCCATGCGCGCGAGCCTGCCCAAGCGCGAGCCTGAAATGCTCAAAAACTGGGAAGAGATGGATATATATAACGAAATGCTCAAAAAGAACGAGGGCCATCCCCGTTTCTCCCTGCACGACGGCCCTCCGTTCTCCAACGGCAACATCCACATGGGCCACGCGCTCAACAAGTCCATCAAGGACTTCATCGTCCGCTCCTACGCCATGCGCGGATACTATACGCCCTACATTCCCGGCTGGGACAACCACGGCATGCCCATCGAGAGCGCCATCATCAAGGAGCAGAAGCTCAACCACAAGGCCATGAGCGTCGCGGACTTCCGCTCCGCGTGCGAGGCCTATGCGAGAAAGTACGTCGGTATCCAGCGCGAGGGCTTCAAGCGTCTCGGCGTCATCGGCGACTGGGAACACCCCTACTACACCATGAACAAGGGCTTTGAGGCCGACGAGATCCGTATCTTCGGCAAGATGTACCGGAACGGCCACATCTACAAGGGACTCAAGCCCGTCTACTGGTGCGCCAAGGACGAGACCGCGCTTGCCGAGGCGGAGATCGAGTATCAGGACGACCCCTGCACCACCGTGTATGTGAAGTTCCCCATGTTCGACCATCAGGGCAAGCTCTCCCACCTCGACACCTCCAAGCTCTATTTCGTCATCTGGACGACCACCATCTGGACGCTGCCCGGCAACCTCGCCATCGCCCTTCACCCGGACGAGCAGTACTCCATCGTCAAGGCTCCCAACGGCGAAATGTACATCATGGCCGACGCCCTCACCGCCAAGGTCATGAAGATCGGCGGCTTCGACTCCTACGAGCTCGTGGAGTCCCACCCCGGCTCCTTCTATGAAAATATGCTGGCAAAGCACCCCTTCCTTGACAAGACCTCCCGTCTGGTGCTTGCCGATTACGTCACCATGGATTCCGGTACCGGCTGCGTCCACACCGCTCCCGGCTTCGGCGCGGACGACTACCAGACCTGCATGCGCTACGGCATGGAGATGGTCGTTCCCGTGGACGATCAGGGCCGTCACACCGACTACGCCGGCAAGTACGCCGGACTCAAGACCGACGAATCCAACCCCATCATCCTCGCCGACATGAAGGAGGCCGGTTCCCTCTTCGCCTCCGAGGAGATCGTCCACAGCTATCCTCACTGCTGGCGCTGCAAGAGTCCCATCATCTTCCGCGCTACGCCCCAGTGGTTCTGCTCCGTCGACTCCTTCAAGGAGGACGCCGTCAAGGCCTGCGAGGACGTCCGCTGGCTGCCCGCGTGGGGCAAGGACCGCATGGCCGCCATGATCCGCGAGCGCGCCGACTGGTGTATCTCCCGTCAGCGCCGCTGGGGTCTGCCCATCCCGGTGTTCTACTGCGATGACTGCCACAAGAGCGTCTGCACCGAGGAGAGCATAGAGGCCGTCGCCTCGCTCTTTGAGGAAAAGGGAAGCAACGCGTGGTTCGACATGGAGGCCGAAGAAATCCTTCCCGCCGGCTTCAAATGCCCGCACTGCGGCGGCACCCACTTCACCAAGGAGACCGACACGCTCGACGGCTGGTTCGACTCCGGCTCCACCCACTATGCCGCGATGAAGCGCGACCAGGGCTTCTGGCCCGCCGACATGTACATGGAGGGCGGAGACCAGTACCGCGGCTGGTTCCAGTCCTCTCTGCTGGTGGCCGTCGGCGCGCTGGGTATGGGCGCTCCCTACAGGGAATGCCTCACCCACGGCTGGACCGTTGACGGCGAGGGCAAGGCAATGCACAAGTCCCTCGGCAACGGCGTAGACCCCGCCGAGATGATAAAGGAATTCGGCGCGGACATCGTCCGTCTCTGGGCCGGCTCCGCCGATTATCACGTCGACGTGCGCTGCTCCAAGGAGATATTCAAGCAGCTCAGCCAGAACTATCTCAAGTTCCGCAATACCGCCCGCTACTGCCTCGGCAACCTCGACGGCTTCGACGCGGACGACCTCGTAAAGCCCGAGGATATGGAGGAGCTTGACCGCTGGGCGATCACCAAGCTCAACGCCCTTATCGAAAAGGTGGACGAGGCATACAATAACTACGAGTTCCATGTAGTCTCCCACGCCATCAACGACTTCTGCGTGGTGGAGCTTTCGAGCTTCTACCTCGACATCATCAAGGACCGCCTCTACTGCGAGGACAAGAACGGCCTCAAGCGCCGCAGCGCACAGACCGCCCTCTACCTCATCCTCGACAGCATGGCGAAGATGTTCGCGCCCATTCTCGCCTTCACCTGCGACGAGATCTGGCTCTCCATGCCCCACCGCGAGGGCGACGACAAGCGCAACATCGTCCTCAACGTCATGAACAAGCCCTTTGCCGAGTACGCGCTCGACGCGGACGAGATGGCGAAGTGGGACAAGCTCATCGCGCTTCGCGGCGACGTGAACGGCGTTCTTGAGTCCGCCCGTGCGAGCAAGCGTATCGGCAAGCCTCTCGAGGCTGCCGTCACCCTCCGCGCCGGCAGCGAAGAGGCTAAGGCCCTTGTCGGGTCCGTCTCCGACATGAACCTCTCCGAGCTGTTCATCGTCTCCCGCTGCCTCACCTCCGACGATGAGCCTGCCGACGGCGCGGTCGTGGGTCAGGGCGCGAGCGCTCCCGGACTTACCGTCTCCGTCATCGAGGCCCCCGGCGTGAAATGCCCCCGCTGCTGGATGCACTCCGAGCAGGCCGACCCCGAGACCGGTCTCTGCCCGCGCTGCGCGGCGGTGGTCGCAGGACTGTGATAAGCACGGCCCGGCCGTGTTCAGGCATACACCGATGTGCCGGACGGAAAATGTCCGTCAATAAATCGCGCGCCGCCGGCTCGCCGGCGGCAGATAGGAGAACGATATGCTGTATGCAATAGTAGCTGTGCTGGTCATAATCCTCGACCAGTGGGTGAAGTATTGGGTAGCAGGCAACCTCAGCGTGGGCGTGGGCGTAAAGGAGTTTATCCCCGGTATCATCAGCCTCGTCAACGTCCATAACGACGGCGCGGCGTTCAGCTTCCTCAGCGGAAGCGGCGCGCGGATATACTTTATCATCATCTGCGGCGTCTTTACCGTGGGCGTTATCATCGCGCTGGCTACCAACCTCATCTCCGGCCCCGTCGGGCGCTGGAGCGCGGTGCTGGTGGTCGCGGGCGGCCTGTCCAACTGCATCGACCGCATTCTCTACGGCTATGTTCAGGACATGTTCAAGATAGAGCTGTTTGACTTCGCCGTGTTCAACGTGGCCGACATCTTCATCACGGTGTTCTGCTTCGTTTTCATCCTGTACGTCCTGTTCGGCGGCGAGAAAAAGCCGGACTATGACGACGAGGACGATCAGTACGACGAGGACGACGAGGAGACCGACGCGAAGCCCATCTTCGGCCGCAAAAAGGACGTCCGCGCCGACAAGCCGGCAAAGCGCCCCGCCCCCGGCACGAAGGCTCCGCACGGCGGCGAGCGCGGTCATGCCCGCGGCGACTCCCGCATGAGCGGCTCCCGTCCGGCGCGCAAGACCAAGTACGAGGAAGAATATGAGCAGTTCAAGGCGGCCCGCGCCGCCCGTCAGCAGGCTCAGGGCTATCCCGAGGAGGCTCCCGCCCCCCGTCCCGCCCAGAGGATAGACCCCGCCGACCCGTTCGCCGAATGGGAACGCGCCAACGCCCGCGTCGAGGCACAGAAGAGCGCCTACGCCGCCGCGGCGGTCGGACAGAGCGCAGACCGTACCGCGGCCGCGCCGCGTCCCTCCTATTCCCAGCAGAGGCCCGCGCAGAGCGCGAGCGTTCAGCAGAGACCCGTACAGAGCGCGCCAGCTCAGCAGCAGAGACCTGCCGCCCCGGTGAGCGCACCCGCAGCTCCCGCCAAGACGGGGACCCCGGCTCAGGCTCCGCGCGCCGGCGACGACTTCTCGCTGGACGATATCCTCAACGAGTACAAGTGATCCTTCATGGATGAGAGCATATTCCTCACGGCAGCGGAGAGCGGCGAGCGTATCGACGCTCTCCTTGCGCGTACCGTGGAGGGTCTTTCCAGAAGCGCGGCGCAGCACCTAATCGCGGACGGACTTGTCCTCAGGTGCGGCGAGCCGGTGCGGAAAAACTACAAATGCGCCGCCGGGGACTGTTTCGAGGTCGTTCTGCCCCGGCCCGCGGACGTGCCGCTCGTCCCGCAGGATATCCCGCTTGACGTGGTGTACGAGGACGCGGACGTCATCGTCGTGAACAAGCCGCGCGGAATGGTCGTCCACCCCGCGCCCGGTCATCCGGACGGGACGCTGGTGAACGCGCTGCTGTACCGCTGCGGTGAGAGCCTTTCCGGTATCGGCGGCGAGCGCCGGCCCGGCATCGTCCACCGTATCGACAAGGACACCTCTGGCCTTATCATCGCGGCAAAGAACGACTTTGCCCACCAGGCGCTCTCCGCTCAGCTCGCGGACCACAGCCTTTGCCGCGAGTACGAGGCGGTGGTGCGCGGACGCATGAAGGACCCGTCCGGCACAGTGGACGCCCCGATCGGGCGGCACCCCACCGACCGCAAGCGCATGGCCGTGACGCAGAAAAATTCCCGCCCGGCGGTAACGCACTGGGAGGTCATCGACAGCTACCGAGGCTATACCCATATCCGCTGCCGGCTCGAGACCGGCAGGACGCACCAGATACGCGTCCACATGGCGAGTATCGGCCACCCTCTGCTCGGCGATTTTACATACGGCGCGCCCTCACCCGAAAAGGGACTTGAGGGACAGTGCCTTCACGCGAAGCGTCTGCGCTTCGTCCACCCGCGCAGCGGCGAGCCGGTGGAGCTTGAGACGGCCCTGCCGGAGTATTTTCAGGAAGTTCTGTCAAAATTGGGAAACAGGGAGTAAAAAATATGAAAAACGGCATCGTAAAGATAATTATGGGCGTTGTGGCGCTCGCGCTCGTCATCGGCGCGATACGTCTCGTGACGATGATCGTCGGCGGGGCGTTCGGCCTCGTGAACGGGCTTTTCAACGTCGTCATCGCCATTGTGGTCATAATCGCGCTCATCGCGATAGTCATCTGGATGTTCGCCTATGCCGCGAAAATGAATAAATAAGACTGTATTTATTGAAAAATAAAGCACGGGTGCGGGCTGTCCGTCGGGACGCGCCGCACCCGTGCTTTTCCGTATACCTTTAGTTGGCCTTGTCGACGAACACCGGCTCAAAGGTGGTCGCCTCGGTGACGAAGGCGTTGAAAATATTCACCGTGCCATGGACCGCAAACGCCTGCCCGTTCACCAGCCAGTGGTCGAGCGTCTTGCCCGCGGGAATGGGGGCCTGCACGCACAGGAGCATTGAGCCGCCCTCCTCCGTCAAGCCGGTGAAGGTGTTGAGATAGTCGTCCTCGAACACGAACTCGGTGAAGCTCTCCCCGCCGTTATTCTCGTAGGAATCGAGAAACTGCATGGTGCAGTTTATGCAGATGACCTTTTTGACGGGACGAAACTCCGCCTCGACGACGGTGTTTTCGCTGAGCGTGAGGGTGATATGCTCGTCGAGCGTGTCAAGCGCCTCGCCGTTCACGGTCCAGCGCAGGAGCTTCATCCCCTCGGGAACGTGCGCGGCGGCCTCTACGACGGTCTCGCCGTCGAGCGGGATGAGAGTCTCGCCGTTCATGTCGGAGTTCACGAGAAAGGCGTAGCTGTCGTGCTGCGCTTCGGCCGCGGCAAGACGGGCGTTCAGATCCGCAAGCTCCGTATAGTCTATGGACGGCACCTCCGGCAGCGGCTCCGCGCCGCAGGCAGCAAGGCTCAGCGCCATGACGAGCGTGAGCGTGAGCAGGAGGGCTTTTTTGATGTGGTTTTTCATGTCTTTCCCTCCCGTCAGTAGCGCAGGGGGACCTGCTGATAGCGCGGCGTGGGGTCGGCGGCCTCGTGCTGGGTGTAGCAGGCCGCGAACACCGGGACAAAGGTCGTCGCCTCCGTCAGGTCGCGGGCATAAAACTCAAGTATGTAGCCGTAGGCGTCCAGCGCCACGCCGTTGACTATCCAGTGGTCAACGGTGGTGAGGTCGTCCGTCTCGGCGTAGATGCACACGGAGACGCTCTCCATGTCCTCGAAGCACAGCTCGGTGAAGCTCTCGCCCACGCGGCTGCCGTCGGCGTCGATAAGGCACATTTTCGCGTCGACCGCGCGCAGCCACTTTTCGGGCCGAAGCACCGCCTCGACGACCGTGCCGCCAACAGCCGGGACGCTGACGCTCTCCCCGCCCTCGACACGCTCGCCGTTTATGAGCCAGTAGTCGACGCGCATACCCTCCGGCAGAACGGCCTGAGCGGTATATTCGCCGCCCTCGTTTACAAGGGCGAAGCTCTCGCCGTTCACCGTGGCGTTTATCGCCGCGATATACTCGTCCGCGCTGTTCTCCTCATGCTCGACACGCTCGCGCAGGGCGTCCAGCTCCGCCTGCTGCCGCTCATATTCCTGCATGGCCTTTTCATACTCGGCCTGCGCGGCGGCTCTCTCCGCCCTTCCGGTGCAGCCGCCGAGACACGGCAGCGTAAGCATTGCCGCCGCCAGCGCCAGCACCCGGCGCATTGTCTTTTTCATTGCTTTTTCCTCCGTTTTCAGGGAAGAGCAAGCCCCGCCCCGGATAACATTTCTCTAAAAAAGCCGTTCAGCCGTTCATTATGCCGCGAAGGCCGGGCGCGTTCGTCTCGGGACTCGCGGCCGTAACGGCGCCCGCGTGCAGCCCCAGCGCGGCGGTGTCCTCAAGGCTCAGCCCCAGCGTGCAGCCGCAGACCACGGCGGCGGTCATCGCGTCGCCCGCGCCGTTGCAGTTGACGGCCTCGACATGCTCCGCCGGGAGGTGGAGGAGCTTTCCGCGCTCCGCCGCGAGAAGTCCCGCGCCGCCCAGACTTATGAACACGCGCTCCACACCCGCGTCAAGGAGCCTCTGCGCGGCTCTCTCCGGGTCGCTCTCTCCGGTCAGCACCTCGGCCTCCATGCGGTTGGGCTTGACGGCGCGCAGCCTTTTCAGCGCGGGCAGCAGTCTTGCCGCCTTCGCCGCGGACACGGTGTCGGCGTACATGGGCGCGGTGCAGCGCTCCGCGAGAAAGGCTATCGCCGCCTCGGGCAGGTTCGCGTCCAGCACCACCGCGTCATAGCCGTTTATCCGCTCCATCAGCGGCGCGAGATACTCCGGCGTAATGCACTCGGTAATGCCCATGTCGTTCACGGCGGCGACCATGTCGCCGGAATCGTCGGTGATGTAGAGATAGGTGGAGCTTCGCATTTCAGGCTCGACGCGGGTCATCGACAGCTCCATGCCCAGCGCCGTGCAGGACTCCCGCAGCGCAGAGCCGAAAACGTCGCCGCCCAGCGCGGTCACGAGACTCACGTCCATGCCCAGGAGCGTCAGGTCGTGGGCGATATTGCGCCCCACGCCGCCCGGGTGTACGGATACCGCCCCGGGATTGGAGTCCCGGAGCAGAAAGCTCACGGCGGAAGCGCCGCATATGTCCATGTTCGCGCCGCCGATGACGACGGCGCGCTTTTTCACTTGATGTTCCATATATTCCGTGCGTACTCCGCGACAGCGCGATCCGCCGCGAACACGCCGCTCTCGGCGGTGTTGACGAGCGCGAGACGGGCAAGCTCGCCGGGGTCGGAAACGCGGCTGTAGAGCCTGTTCTGGCAGTCGGCGTAGGAGCGGTAGTCGGCGATGAGCATGTACGGGTCGCCGCCGTAGAGCAGCATGGACACAAGGTCGGAATAGCTCTTGCCGTCGGCAAAGCCGGTGGAGAAGCGGCTGAACACGCGCTGCAGCTCACCGTCCGCGGCGGCCGCGGCCACGGGGTCGTAGCCGCGGGCCTTAAGCTCGGCGATCTCCTCGGTGCGCAGACCGAAGAGGAACATGTTCTCGTCGCCCAGACGCTCGTACATCTCGACGTTCGCGCCGTCGAGCGTGCCGATCGTGACCGCGCCGTTCATCATCAGCTTCATGCAGCCCGTGCCGGAGGCCTCCTTGCCCGCGGTGGATATCTGCTCGGATATCTGTGCCGCCGGGACGATGGCCTCGGCCGCGGAGACGCGGTAGTTCTCAACGAAATACACCGCGAGACGGCCCTTGCACACGGGGTCGTTGTTCACGTCGTCGGCAAGGGACAGCAGCAGCTCGATTATGCGCTTGGCGGTCTTGTAGCCGGCGGCGGACTTTGCGCCGAAAACATAGGTGCGCGGGGCGAAGTCCATATTCGGGTCATCGTGGAGGCGGAGCTGCTGCGCGGTTATGCTCATGGCGCACAGGAGCTGGCGCTTATACTCGTGGAGGCGCTTTATCTGCACGTCCATGAGAGAGTCGGTGTTGAGGGTGAAGCCGTCGTTGCGCTTGGCAAACTCGGCAAAGCGGCGCTTGTTCGCGGCCTTGACCTTGAGGACGGCGTCTCTCGCGGCGCTGTCGTCCGCGAAGCGGCGCAGGCCGATAAGCTCCTCGGGATGAAGGAGATATCTGTCGCTGCCCAGCAGCTCGCAGATGAGGTTGTGATACTCGCCGTTTATCTGCGCGAGCCAGCGGCGGTGGTCGATGCCGTTGGTCACATAGGTGAACTTATCCGGCTGCACGGAGTAGAGGTCGCGGAAGAGGTCCTGCTTGAGTATGTCGCCGTGGAGGCGGGAGACGCCGTTGACCTTATAGCAGGCGGCAAGGCACATGTTCGCCATATGCACCTGACCGTTGCGGATGACGAGGTTGCGGCCGACGCGCTCGTCCTCGCCGAAGCAGGAGACGAGGTAATCGCACCAGCGGCGGTTGATCTCGCACATGATCTCCCACAGGCGGGGCAGCAGGCTCTGCACCAGCTCCTGCGGCCACTTCTCCAGCGCCTCGCTCATGATGGTGTGGTTGGTGTAGGCCACGCTCTTTGTGACGATGTCCCACGCCTCGTCCCAGCCCATGCCGTGTTCATCCATAAAGATACGCATGAGCTCGGGGATGACGAGGGTCGGGTGGGTGTCGTTTATCTGCACGGTGTGGTGCTGGGCGAAGGAGCGCACGTCGCCCCATTTCTTGATGTGCTTGCGCACTATGTCCTGCGCGGAGGCGGAGACGAAGAAATACTGCTGCTTAAGGCGCAGGGTCTTGCCCTCGATATGGTCGTCGGCCGGGTAGAGGACCTTGGTGATGACCTCGGCCATGGTGCGCTGCTCCATGCTCTTGACATATTCGCCCTCGGAGAAGAGGTACATGTCGAGCGAGTTGGGGCTTTTCGCGTCCCAGAGGCGGAGGGTGTTGATCTCCTTGCCGCCGTAGCCCGCGATGAGCATGTCGCGCGGCACGGCGATCACCGCGTCATAGCCGGTATGCTCGGCGCTGTAGTGGCCGAGATAGTCCCAGTGCGGAGCGACATGGCCGCCAAAGCGTACCTCCACCGCGTCCTCGTAGCGGGGGACGAGCCAGCTCTCCGCCGCGGTGCGCCAGTTGTCGGCAAGCTCGGTCTGCTTGCCGTCGACGAATTTCTGACGGAACATGCCCAGCTCGTAGCAGATGGAATAGCCCGTGGCCTCAAGCCCCAGCGTGGCCATGCTGTCCATATAGCAGGCGGCGAGACGGCCGAGACCGCCGTTGCCGAGACCCGCGTCCGGCTCACACTCAAAAATATCGGAGGCGCTTCGCCCCATATCCTCCAGCCCGCCGATGACAGCCTCGGAAATGCCGAGGTTGAACGCGTTTTTCATCAGGCTCCTGCCCATCAGAAACTCCATTGACATGTAATGGACTTCCTTCTCGGCGCGGCGGGGATCCTCCACGGTCAGCAGACGGCTCATCAGCTCCCTGATGACCATCGCGGTCGCCTGAAAGATCTGCTCGTCGTCGGCGGTCGCGCCGGTGACGGTGAACTGGGCGCAGAGCTTGTCCTCTATGGCGCTGCGCACTTCGTCGCGTGAGATTTCTCCTATCATAGGGTACCTCCGTAAAAATCAGAATAGCTCGCAAAAATGCGGGGAATAAACGGTGATGTATCAGGCCCTTGCGGGGGGCCCCTTACCGGGGAAGGCCCGTCAGATCTCCGACGCCTTGGGGATGACGATGGGCAGGCGCGGGCTGCCGGTGAGGGTCATGCCGGGGGAGAACACGCAGCGCTTGTCGGAGATGACGTTCGTCAGCTCCGTCCCCTCGCCCACGGTGCAGCCGCGCATGATGATGCTGTTGCGCACGCACGCGCCCTTGCCGATATGCACGCCGGAGGAGATGATGCTGTTCTCCACGCTGCCCTCGATTATGCAGTTGTCGGCAACGAGGCTGTTTCTCGAATACGCGCTCTCGCCGTAATAGGTGCTGACCTCCTCGTGCGATCTCGTGCGCACGGGGCGCTCCGCCGGGAAAAGCTGGCTGCGGTTTTCCGCGCAGAGCATGTCCATGTTGGCGGCATAGTAGGAGTCCACGGTGCGGATGATCTTGGCGTAGCCGGGGTGTAGATATACGTCCATGTCCCCGCCCTCTGCGAGGAAGCGGGAGATGGCGTCAAGATGGAAGAAATGCTGGTTCTTCTCGTGGCAGCCGTCCATCATGCCGAGCAGGACGTCCTTTTTGATGATGTAGCACTCGAGGGAGCTGACCCCCTCGCCGTCGGGAGCGAAGCGCACGGCGCTGACGCGGCCGTTCTCCTCCGCAACATAGCGCAGGCGGCAGCCCTCGGCCCGGCGCGCGGTGCATATGGCGGTGACGGCCGCGCCGGAGGAGATGTGCCGTCTCATGACGGCCTGAAGGTCGATGTTCGCGACGATGTTGCCGAGCATCAGGACGACATTGTCCTGCTGTATATCCCGGACATAGCCGGAGACGGCGTTGAGTGCCTCGATGGTGCCGGTATAGTTGCCCTTATGGTACTCGGGCAGGCCGAAGGGGGGCAGCATGCGCAGTCCGCCGTTCTTGCGGCTGAGATCCCACGCCTTGCCGCTGCCCATGTGGTCGAGGAGCGACTGGTAATCGCGCTGCATGATGACGCCGACGTCGTGTATGCCGGAGTTCGACATGGACGAGAGTGCAAAGTCGATTATGCGGTACCTGCCGCAGAAGGGCAGCGAGGCCGCCGTGCGCCTGCGGGAAAGCTCGCGCAGCTCGGGCTCCGCGCTGTAGGCAAAGATGATTCCGTGGAAACCGTTCATATTCAGACCTCCTCGCCGGTATAGACCATCGCGCCGGCGGGGACCGCCGCGCCGGGCCTTATCGTTATGCCGGGGCCGCAGGTGGCCACGCCCCAGCCGTCCGTCCCGTCGGGTGCGCCGCCGATGTGGGCGTTCACGCCGACGACGGTATTCTCGCCGACAATGGCATATTCCACCGCCGCGCCGTCCTCCACGACCGCGCCGGGCATAAGCACGCTGTAAAGCACGCGCGCGCCCTTGCCCACGGTGACGGAGGAGGAGAGGACGGAGTTTTCGATATGTCCGTCGATAACACAGCCCTCGGTGACGATGGAGTGGATGATCCGCGCATTCTCGCCGGTGTAGTGGGGCGGGCAGACGGGGCTGCGCGAGCTTATCGGCCAGCTCGGGTCATAGAGATTGATGAGCGTGGTGGAGAGCATGTCCATGTTAGCGTCCCAGAGGCTGGTGATGGTGCCGACGTCGCGCCAATAGCCGCTGAAGCGGTACGGCCAGAGCTTTTCGCCCGCGCGGAGCATGGCGGGGATGATGTTCTTGCCGAAGTCCTTGCTGCTCTCGGGGTCGTTCTCGTCGGCGATGAGGTACTCGCGGAGCTTTTTCCAGTTGAAGATATATATGCCCATGGAGGCAAGGTCGCTTTTGGGGTGCTTGGGCTTTTCCTCAAATTCGGAGACAAAGCCGTCCTCGCCCACGTTCATTATGCCAAAGCGCGTGGCCTCCTCCATCGAGACCTGCAGCACGGAGATCGTGCAGGCAGCGCCCTTTTCCGTATGCTCGCGTAGCATGTCGGCATAGTCCATCTTATAGATGTGGTCGCCGGAGAGGATAAGGACGTTCTCGGGGTCGTAATTTTCGATGAAGCCCATGTTCTGGTAGATGGCGTTGGCCGTGCCGGAGAACCACGAGCCCTTTTCCCCGGCGCTCTGATACGGGGGCAGGATGTACACGCCGCCGTCGTTCACGTCCAGATCCCACGGCTGGCCGCTGCCGATGTAGCTGTTGAGCTGCAGGGGGCGGTACTGGGTCAGGACGCCGACGGTGTCGATGCCGGAGTTTGCGCAGTTGGAGAGGGGGAAGTCGATAATGCGGTACTTTCCGCCGAAGGGGACGCTGGGCTTTGCCACGTTCTGCGTCAGTGCGTACAGGCGCGAGCCCTGCCCGCCGGCCAAAAGCATGGCAATGCATTTTTTCTTCATGTAGTCTCAGCTCCTTCTTTTTTCAGGGTTTATATTGCAGGCAGACTCAGGCTGCCCAATGCTCATTTCGTGTTGAAGCGGTTCATCGCGCGCTCAGGCCCCTCGGTGATATAGCACTCGACCGCCTCGGCGGCGCGCTTCGCGGCGTCGGCGATGTCCGCCGCGTCCTGATCGCGGAAAACGCTCAGCACCCAGTCGGCCATGTCGTAATCCGGGAGGGGCGGCGCGCCCACGCCCAGACGTATGCGCGGGAACTGGTCGCTGCCGAGCTGGGCGATAATGCTTTTAAGGCCGTTGTGGCCGCCGGCGGAGCCCTTCTGGCGTATACGGAGCCTGCCGATGGGGAGGCTCACCTCGTCGGAGACGACGATGACATGCTCGGGCGGTATCTTATAGAAGCGCGCGGCCTCTGCCGCCGCCTCGCCGGAGCTGTTCATATAGGTCTGGGGCTTCATGAGCATGACGCTCTCCCCGCCGATATCGCAGGTGGCGGTGAGCGCCTTGAAGCGCGCGCGGTTCACGTTCACGCCCAGCTTTTTCGCGAGCGCGTCGCAGGTGAGGAAGCCCGCGTTATGCCGCGTCCACTCGTATTTCGGGCCGGGGTTGCCCAAAAAGACCGCCAGCCATGTCACACCGCTTTTTTTACCGAATATCATAAGAAACCTCATATGACGGAGAGCCTCTCCGCCGCAGAACTATTCAGCATATTATAACACCTTTGCCCGATCAGGGAAAGGTGTTTTTTCACCGGTAAATAAAATTTTACTTTGCAGCCCCGGCAGCGCGGAGAGAGGAGTACACGGGAGGAGCAAGCCCCTCCCCTAGGGACAGAGTGAGTAAAAAAGGCTTCTCCCTCGGGAGAAGACTCCCTCCGGCGGAGGGAGATGTCGGCGAAGCCGACAGAGGGAGGGGTGGAAAGCTGTCGCCGACAGGCGACTGATGAGGGGTAAACTTATTGCTTCCGTACTTTGCCACCTCATCCGTCACGACTTCGTCGTGCCACCTTCCCCTCAAAGGGGAAGGCCCCCCTATCGGCTCGCTCCGTTCGCCACTTCCCCCACCGGGGGAAGCATGCGGGAGGGCAAAAATTTGTATGGCTCCCCCACCGGGGAAGACTCTCTCCGGCGGAGGGAGATGTCGGCGAAGCCGACAAAGGGAGGGGTGGAAAGCTGTCTGCAACACAGACTGAGGGGGAGAAAAACTTAAGGAAACTCTGATTAAATCAAGGTACTCAGATTTGCGGCAGAAATTTTCGTTGGCGAGGAAGAAAAGTGCAGGAATACTTTGTGTATTTCAAACTTTTCTGACGAAGACCAGCGGGGATTTATGCCGTGAAGATGGGCGCGGGGATTTATTCAGAGGTTCCTTAAATATTCCACAAAGCGCCGGTTTTCTCTCCCTCCGTCAAAACCTGCGGTTTTGCCACCTCCCTCGTCAGAGGGAGGCTTATCCTTACCCCAACACGGTAATGTCCGTAGTGCGGGAGGAGCAAGCCCCTCCCCTACGGAGGGGCGGAGGGAGATGTCGGCGAAGCCGACAAAGGGAGGGGTGAATAGGCCCCGGGGAAAAGGAAAAACGCCTTTTTATGAAAAGGCGTTTTTCGTATCATATTCTCAGTTGTCGAACAGGTTGGAGATGGAGACCTCTTCGTAGATCCTGCGGATGGCCTCGGCAAAGACGGGGGCGGTGTGCAGATACTTGATCTTGCTGCACGGCTCCTTGTCCGCGGGGTAGGGGATGGTGTCGAGCAGGAGCAGCTCCTTGATGGGGCTTTCCTCGATACGCTCGATGGCTGGGCCGGAGAGTACGCCGTGGGTCGCGCAGGCGTAGACGTCCTTCGCGCCGCCCAGCTCCTTGATGGCCTTCGCCGCGCCGCAGAGAGAGCCGGCGGTGTCCACGATATCGTCCAGCAGTATACAGGTCTTGCCCTCGACGCTGCCGATGATGTTCATGACCTCGGACTGGTTGGCCTTTTCACGGCGCTTGTCGACGATGGCCATGTTGAGACCCATCTTCATCGAGAAGCTGCGGACGCGGGCCACGGAGCCGACGTCGGGCGAGACGACCATAACGTCCTCGTTGCCCTTGCCGAACTGCTTTATATAATGCTTGACAAAGAGATTTCCGCCCATGAGATTGTCCACGGGGATATCAAAAAAGCCCTGTATCTGCGCCGCGTGCAGGTCCATGGTCAGCACCCTGTCGGCGCCGGCGGCGGTGATGAGGTTCGCGACGAGCTTCGCGGAGATGGGGTCGCGGCTTTTGGCCTTGCGGTCCTGACGGGCGTAGCCGAAGTAGGGGATGACGGCGGTTATGCGTCCGGCGGAGGCGCGGCGCATGGCGTCGATCATGATGAGCAGCTCCATCAGGTTGTCATTCACGCTCTTGCAGGTGGACTGAACGATGAACACGTCCTTGCCGCGTACAGGTTCGTACACGGAGATGGAGCACTCGCCGTCCGCGAACTGGCTGACAGCGGTGTTGCCGAGACCCATGAACAGCTCCGAGCATATCTCCTTTGCAAGAGCGGGGTTGGAGTTTCCGGCGAACACCTTAATTTCTTTGCCGTGTGCAATCATAGCGCATATTCTCCTTGTAAAAATCTCTTTGTCTGTATTCTGTTTTTTCGCCATACCATGGCAGTCTCCAGTATAACACAGCGCGTATGAAATTGGAAGTGGTACGGGACGGTTTTGGGACGTTAAAAATGCTATAAAAAAACTCATTTACAATCCCGCAAATTTTGTATATAATATTAAAGTTACTAAACTGCAAAGGTTGTTGAAGCACATGATAGAATTTGAAGAATACAAGGTAAAGCTCAACGGGGCGAAGCCCACGCTCGACATGCTGCGCGACGCGCTCAAGCTCGACGCCGCCGCGAAGGAGATCGAGGAGCTGGAGGCCGCGTCGGAGCGCGACGGCTTCTGGAACGACGTCGAGAACTCCCAGAAGGTGCAAAAGCGCATTAGCGTCTTGAAAAACAAGGTCGAGAGCTATAACAAGCTCTGCACTGCGTGGGACGATCTCTATACGCTGTGCGAAATGGCGATCGAGGAGGACGACGACTCCATGCTCGAGGAGCTGCAGACCGGCTTCAAGGCGTTTTCCGAGAAGCTGGAGTCCATCCGCCTGAGCACCCTCCTCACCGGCGAGTATGACGCGAACAACGCCCTCCTCACCATCCACCCCGGCGCAGGCGGCACCGAGGCGCAGGACTGGGCCTCAATGCTCTACCGCATGTACGTCCGCTGGGCCGAGCGCCACAACTACAAATGCACCGTCATGGATTATCAGGACGGCGACGAGGCGGGCATAAAATCCGCCACCATCAAGATCGAGGGAGAGAACGCCTACGGCTTCCTGCGCAGCGAGCATGGCGTGCACCGTCTCGTCCGTATCTCCCCCTTTGACGCGAACGCCCGCCGTCAGACGAGCTTTGCCGCCGTCGAGGTCATGCCCGAGATCACCGACAGCAAGGAGATAGAGCTTCGCGACGAGGATATAAAGATGGATGTCTACCGATCCTCCGGCGCCGGCGGGCAGAAGGTCAACAAGACCTCCTCGGCCGTGCGTCTCACGCACCTGCCCACCGGTATCGTCGTCTCCTCGCAGGTGGAGCGCAGCCATTTCCAGAACCTTGAGAACTGCAAGGAAATGCTCCGGGCCAAGCTCGCGGAGATCAAGGAGCGCGAACACCTCGAGAAGATCAGCGACATCAAGGGCGTGCAGATGAAGATAGACTTCGGCAGCGCCATCCGCTCATACGTTTTCATGCCCTATCAGCTCGTCAAGGACACCCGCAGCGAGTTTGAAAACGGCAATATCCAGAACGTCATGGACGGCGACATCGACGGCTTCATCAACGCCTATCTCTCCAAGCGCGCAAATACCTGACGATAAAAACAGACACGGCTTTAGACCGTGTCTGTTTTTTTGTTAAATAAAGCCTGCCTGCTCAGGCGTACACCAGCAGCACGCCGACGAGCGTGCCGATAAGGGCGCTGGTGCCGGGGGCCTTGGATCTCCACATGAGGAACGACTCGGGCAGCAGCTCGCCGAATACAACATACAGCATTGCACCGCCCGCGAAGCTCAGCGCCAGCGTCAGCCAAACGGGGCTGATAAGTCCAAGAGAATAGCCCAGCATCGCGCCGACGACGGTGGGGACGCCGGAGAGCGCCGTGACGGCGATGGCCTTCCGGCGGCTCATGCCGCCGGAGATGAGCGGAACGGAGACCGACATGCCCTCGGGAATGTTGTGCAGGCCGATGACGACCGCGATGATGAACCCGGAGCCGCCCGTGATGTCTCCGCCGTCGGCGGCGTAGGTCGCGCCGATGACCATGCCCTCGGGCATGTTGTGCAGAGCGATGGCACAGGCCATGACGACACCGGCAATGAACAGCTCGCGCTGGGAGCCGCTTTTGTCGCGGGCATGGGCGTTATAATGGTCGGCGTGGATAAGCTCGTCAAGATCGTCCGCCGTCTGTGGATGGTGCGCGTCGATATGCTGCACCTCGGGGTTGGTGCGCTCGTCGATAAAGGCGTTGAGGAGGTAAATGACCATATAGCCCAGCAGCACTCCGGCCAGCACCAACAGCACCGGCATATCCGCCCCGGCGCCCTCCGGACGGAACGCCTCGGGGATAAGGTCGAAGCACACCACCGAGAGCATTACTCCCCCGGCAAAGGCGAGGAGAAGACTGACCACCTTCGTGGAGTCTCGCCTCAGCACCGCGCCGATAAAGCCGCCGAGACCAGTGCCTATCACACCGGCCGCGGCCGTTATCACAACTACCCACCAGAATGTACTCACTACATCACCCCGTAACAGTCTATTACTGAATACGCTCCGACTATTATAACAGTCCGGACTGCCGCAAATCAAGCCTAAATACGCCTCTTTACGACAAAACCGCCCGCCGGACTCTCCCGGCAGACGGTTTTAAGCTTTTATAAACGGCGCACTCAGCGCTCCTCGCGGAAATAGGGCAGGCCGAGCGCAGCGGGGGGCTGATTTTCACGGCTCTCGCGCATGGAGGAGATGACAAGAACGACGATGGTGACGATATAGGGCAGCATTTTGTACAGCTCCTTCATCGCGGTGGACTCGCCGGTGGGAATATAGGCGTTGAGGATGAACAGTCCGCCGAAGAGAATGGAGGCCAGAACGCTGAGCTTGGGCTTCCATACGGTGAAAATGACCAGCGCGATGGCGAGCCAGCCGCGGTCGCCGAAGGCGTCGTTCGACCAGACGCCGCTCGCGTAGTCCATGACGTAGTACAGTCCGCCCAGCCCCGCGATGAGCGAGCCGGTGCAGATGGCGATATACTTATATCTGATGACGTTTATGCCGGCGGCGTCGGCGGTGGCAGGATTCTCACCCACGGCGCGCAGCTGCAGGCCGAGACGGGTGCGGTTGAGGAACCACGAGGCGAGCAGACACACGATCACCGCGATATACGCGAGGAAGCTGTAGCTCAGGAATATTTTGCCGAACCAGCCGAGCTTTTCCGCGGCGGGCAGGGCGCTGCGGAAGGCGATACTCGTCTTTGACAGCACCACGGAGGGGACGTCGAGACCGGAGAGCTTGCTCAGCGAGCCGCCGAAGAAGTTGCCGAAGCCCACGCCGAAGGTCGTGAGGGCGAGACCGGTGACGTTCTGGTTGGCGCGCAGGGTGATGGTGAGGAAGCTGTACAGCAGCCCCATCAGGAGCGACCCCGCCAAGCAGCACACGAGCGGAATGAATATGGTGAGAAAGCCGTTCATTTCCGCGGCGGAATACTCATAGAGGAACGCGCCGATGACCCCGCAGATACCGCCGACGTACATCACGCCCGCGGTGCCGAGGTTCAGGTTGCCGGCCTTTTCGGTGATGGTCTCGCCGGCAGAGCCGTACATGAGCGGCACGCCCTGCATCACGGCCCTGGGAATAAAGGAGACGATATCAAACATTTCCGTTTACCTCCCTGTTCTTGTGTGCAAAGCTGAGCCTGTAGTTGGCGAAGAACTCGCTGCCGATGATGAAGAAGATGATGATGGCGGTGAGCATGTCGCCGAAGGACTGGTTCAGCCCGAAGTAGGTGGCGATATCGCCCGCGCCCGCGTCCATGAACATCAGAAGTCCGCTTGAGAGCACCATGACGAGCGGGTTGAATTTGGACATCCACGAGATCATGACGGCGGTAAAGCCCTGCCCGCCCGCGATGGAGGCGGAGATGGTGTGGTTTATGCCGGAGACCAGCAGGAAGCCCACCAGACCGCTGACCGCGCCGGAAAGCACCATCGTGCGCATGATGACGCGGCGGACGTTTATGCCGATGTAGCGGGCGGTGCGCTCGCTCTCGCCCACGACGGATATCTCGTAGCCGTGCTTTGAATAGCGCAGGTAGACATATGCCGCGGCGGTAAGCACGACGGCAACTATGACCACGAGGAGCTGCTTGTTGTACACCTGCGGCAGCCAGCCGAACTGGGTCTTCTGGTTGATGACGCCGACGGTGTTGGACCCCTTGGGGTTTTCCCATATCTTCACATAGTAGGCGACGAGCTGTGTGGCCACATAGTTCATCATCAGGGTGAAGAGGGTCTCATTGGTGTTCCAGCGGGACTTGAAGAACGCGGGGACGGCCGCCCAAAGCGCGCCGGCCGCGACGGAGGAAATGAGCGTCACCGTGATGACGGCGGCGGGAGCCATCGTCTGCGGCAGGAAGAGTATGCAGGCCGCAGCGCTCAGCGCGCCGGCAAGCACCTGTCCCTCCGCGCCGAGGTTCCAGCAGCGCATGCGGTATGCGGGCGTGACGGCGATGGAGATCATGAGGAGGATGGCGGTGTTCTGGAGGAATATCCACGTCTTGCGCTTGGTGCCGAAGGCTCCGGCGATCATCGTCTCAAAAACGGAGAGCGGGTTCTCGCCGGTCGTGACGGTGATGATGACCGCGCAGACCACGAGAGAAACGAGTATGGCGGCGGCCTTGATGAACACCGCCTTGCCGCGGGAAATATCGCCGCGCTTTGAAATGTGTATCATTCGGCGTCGCCTCCCAATCTTGTCATCATTGCGCCGACGGTGCGCTTGTCCGTGCCGCGTCCGTCCACGACGCCGGAGACCCGGCCGCCGCAGAGGACGAGTATCCTGTCGCACAGCTCGACCAGCACGTCGAGATCCTCGCCGACGAATACCACGGCCACGCCGCGCTCCTTCTGCTGATTTATAAGGTCATAGATGGTGTACGAGGAGTTGATGTCCAGACCCCGGACGGCGTAGGCGGTGAGCAGCACGGTGGGGGCGTTGGATATCTCGCGGCCGACAAGCACCTTCTGCACGTTGCCGCCGGAGAGACGGCGGACGGGGGTGGAAATGCTGGGGGTATTTATCTCGAGGAAGTCCACCATGGACTTCGCGAGCTGGGCGGGAGAGCGGCGGTCGAGCAGAGGAGACTTGCCCCTGCGGAAGGAGCGGAGCATCATGTTGTCCGAGAGGTCCATGTTGCCCACGAGACCCATGCCGAGCCTGTCCTCCGGCACGAAGGAGAGCGCCACGCCCATTTCCTTTATTTTCATGGGGTCCTTGTGGATAAGCTCCTCCTCGCTCCCGTCGTCCTCGACGTAGCGGATGGAGCCGGAGTCCACGCGCTGAAGCCCCGCGATAGCCTCGAGCAGCTCCTTCTGGCCGCAGCCGGAAATGCCGGCGATACCGAGTATCTCGCCGCTGCGCGCGGTGAAGGAGACGTTGTCGAGCTTCCTTATTCCGTCCTGGTCGGTGACGGTGAGGTTTTCGACGATGATACGGTCCTTGGGGTCGACCGGCTCGTCGCGGCGGATGTTGAGCGCCACGGGACGGCCGACCATCATGTTGGTCATCTCCTGGGCGTTGGTGCCGGCGGTGAGCATGTCGCCGACGAACTGCCCCTTGCGCAGGACGGCCACGCGGTCGCTCAGCTCCTCGACCTCATGCATTTTGTGGGTGATTATGACGACGGCCTTGCCGTCGTCGCGCATGTTGCGCAAAACGGCGAAGAGCTTGTCCGTCTCCTGCGGGGTGAGGACGGCGGTCGGCTCGTCGAGGATAAGTATGTCCGCGCCGCGGTAGAGGACCTTGACGATCTCGACGGTCTGCTTCTGGGAGACGGACATGTCATAGACCTTCTGCTCGGGGTCGACCTCAAAGCCGTAGCGCTCGCATATCTCGCGTATCTTCGCGGAGGCGGCGCGGAGATCGAGCTTGCCGGGAAGGCCGAGGATGATGTTCTCTGCGGCGCTGAACACGTCGACGAGCTTGAAGTGCTGGTGTATCATGCCGATGCCGAGGTCAAAGGCGTCCTTGGGCGAGGCGATGACGACCTCGCGCCCGTCGATGGCGATAGTGCCTTCATCGGGGAAATATATGCCGGAGAGCATGTTCATGAGCGTCGTCTTGCCCGAGCCGTTCTCACCCAGCAGAGCAAGTATCTCGCCCCTGTATATATCCAGCCAGCATTTGTCGTTGGCAAGCACGCTGCCGAAGCGCTTAGTGATGTCGCGCATTGCCACGGCGGGAACTCTGTTATCCATAAACACACACCTTTTCAAAGAAAATGAGGTCGCGACGGGTGATATTCTGCTCGGCTCTGTACCAAAATACCTCTATTGATATACAGCCGAACAAAGCTCCGGGGGTATTTCCGGAGCTTTGTAGAAAAAACTGTTGAAAGATCAGATCACTGGGCGAGGAGGACGATACCGTCGACGTCGATGTCGAAGTAGGGGGCGGAGCGGATGGTGGACTCGGCGAATACGCCGTCAACGACGGCTTCCGCGCCGTCAAGGCCCCATGCGCCGGTGTAGGAGTCGAGATTCTCGCCGTTCACGGTCCACTTGGTGCAGTCAAAGACCTTCAGGGAGCCGTCAAGGAGCTGAGCCTTGACCTCTTCGAGCTTCTCGGCGGTGCCGGCGGCGGCGACTGCCTCGTTGACCTCGGTGAGGACGACGGAGCCGGTCTCGATGGTGCCGCACCAGTCGGTGTCAAAGCTCTCGCCGGCCTTCACGGCCTCGATAGCCATGGTGAAATAGGGAGTCCAGTCGATACGGGAGGAGACGATGAAGGTGTTGGGGCAGTTGGCGATGGTGGAGCCGTTGTAGGAGACGTTGGGGACGCCGGCCTTCTCGCAGGCATTGGGTGCGCCCCAGGAGTCGGCGTGCTGGGAGATGAGCTTGCAGCCGTTCTGGATGAGCTTCTCCGCGCCTTCCTGCTCAAGAGTCTCGTCGTACCAGGAGCCGGTGAAGAGGACTTCCATAGTGACGGTGGGGACGATGGAGCGGACGCCCAGGAACCATGCGGTGTAGCCGGACTTGACCTCGGCGTAGCTCATCGCGCCGACATAGCCGACCTTGGCTTCCTCAGCGGTGAAGTCGCCGTTGTCGATCATTTCCTGGAGCTTCATACCGGCAGCGACACCGGCGAGGTAGCGGCCCTCGAAGATGGAGGCGAAGGCATTGTGGTAGTTGTCGAGACCGGCGCCGTTGGCCTTATCGCCGGTGCAGGAGGTAAACTGTACCTCGGGGTACTCCTGAGCGGCCTCGAGCACGTAGTCCTGATGACCGTAGCTGTCGGAGAAAACGACCGCGCAGCCCGCGTCGGCAAGCTCGCACGCGGCGTCATATGCCTTGGAATCCTCGGGGATACCGGTCTTGATGAGGGCTTCCGCGCCGGTGGCCTCGCAGGCGGCCTTGAACGCGTTTATGAAGTTGAGGTCATAGGTGGAGTTCTCGTCGTGGAGGCAGACAAGACCGACCTTGATGGCGGCAGGCTGCTCGGCGGCGGGCTGCTCAGCGGCGGGGGAATCTTCTTCGGCGGAGGGAGCGGGAGCAGCAGAGCTGCCACAGGCGCACAGTGCTAATACCATGGTCAGAGCCAGAAGCATTGCAACGATCTTTTTCATTCTACGATCTCCTCAAATTTTTATTTTTATCTAAACTCCCCGTTAAAAGGAGAAAAGATCAAAAAAACAGACACCGGTCATACCGCAAAAGATACGAAACCGATGTCAACAACAACGACAGCGCAGAAAAAGACTCTGCGCTCTCGATCATTTTCATTCGATAGTCCGGTCATTTACGGCGTCCGGGTAGAAACTTCAAAACCATATCTTTTGCTATATATCGAAAGCGATATTCAATTCACGCTTAAAGCATAACAAGAAAGAATTAAAAAGTCAAGTGCAGGATTTGGACGAATTAAACATTTTTATGGGGACAAGTTTGTGAAAGATAAACAAAGAATTTCCCCCTGCCTTTTTCTGACGGAGGGGTAGGGGGAATGTTTATTTCAGCACGACGTTCTCCTCGCCCAGCAGCTCCTTCATCTCCGCGATGAGGGACGGGTGCAGGAGGCAGCGGGCTGCGAGGCGCTTTTTTTCCTTTTCAAAATAAATCACCATCTGCTGCGTGCCGGGGAACATGGTGAGGATAAGCTCGATACGCGCGAAGCGCGGGTCGTCCTGCCCCGGCAGCCTGAGCCAGAGCTTTTTATCCGCCGCGACGGCGTCCGCGGGTCTCTCCGGGGACGCGGGCCTTCCACCGCCCGCGGCCGCGGCCGCGGGCTCGTCGCTTAGGGCGCGGACGGTGTCCACCATTATCTGCGGCTCCTTCTCGTCGCGCACGGAAATGCGCCCGCGCACCACCACCGCCGCGTTCTCGCGCAGCACGCCCGCGCTCGCGTCCAGCGCCTTCTGGAAGGCGATGAGCTCCACGGAGCCGGTGTCGTCCTCGAGCTGGATATAGCTCATGAGGGAGTTGTTCTTGGTGGTGCGGGTCTTGATGGTGTTCACGACCCCGGCCACGGTGACGTACTGGTTGTCGGAGAAGCTGCGCGGTCCCTCCTCGCCGGAGAAGTCGCCGAGTATCGCGCCGATCTGCACCGCGCCGATACGCCTCGCCGTCTCCCGGTACTCGTCCATCGGGTGGCCGGTGAGGTACAGGCCGGTTATCTCCTTTTCTATGGCCATGAGTTCGCGGGGAGTGTACTCCGTGACCTGCGGGATGGGGATGGTCTCGGCCTTTTCGCTCTCGCCGGGAAGCTCGCCGAAGAGGTCTATCTGGCCGGAGACGTTGTCGCGCTCGGCGCGGCTTATGCTGTCGAGGACGGCCCCGGCGATCTGCATGAGCGCCTTGCGCTTGTAGCCCATGCTGTCGAACGCGCCGGCCTGGATGAGGTTTTCAACGGCGCGGCGGTTCAGCTCCCTGCCGTTCATCCTGCGGCAGAAGTCCTCAAAGCTCTTGAACAGGCCGTTTTCCTCACGCTCCGCCACGACTCCGCGCACCGCGCCCCAGCCGAGGCCCTTTATCGCCGCCATGCCGAAGCGGATGTTTTGCCCGGAGACGGTGAAGTCCGCGCCGGATTCGTTCACGTCCGGGGGCAGGAGCTTTATGCCCAGCTCCCGGCACTCGGCGATGTACTCGGCGACCTTGGTGCTGCTGTCGAGCACCGAGGTGAGGAGCGCCGCCATATACTCGCGCGGGTAGTAATACTTCATGTACGCCGTGCGGTAGACGATGATGGCGTAGCTGACCGCGTGGGCCTTGTTGAACGCGTAGCTCGCAAAGTCGAGTATCTCGTCATAGATGCTGTTGGCCACGTTCTCCGGCACGCCGTTCGCGAGGGCGCCGGGTATGCCGCGCTCCGGGTCTCCGCGGACGAAGGCCACGCGCTCGGCGTCGATGACCTTGTGCTTTTTCTTGGACATGGCGCGGCGTATCATGTCGGCCTGCCCCAGCGAAAAGCCCGCGAGGCGGCGGAATATCTCGATGACCTGCTCCTGATAGACTATGCAGCCGTAGGTGACCTCGAGTATGGGGCGGAGAAGCTCGTGCTTATAGCTTATCTTCTCCGGGTGCTGCGAGCATTCGAGGAAGCGGGGTATGCTGTCCATCGGGCCGGGGCGGTAGAGGGCGATGATGGCGGTGATGTCCTCAATGCTCTTCGGCTTGAGTCCGACGCTCACGCCGGTCATGCCCGTGCTTTCGAGCTGGAACACGCCGGAGGTGCGCCCCTCGGCGAGCATGCGAAAGACGTTTGCGTCGTCGTCCGGCACGGTGTTTATGTCAAAGTCCGGCTTATAGCGCCGCACCATCTTCGCCGCGTCCTCAAGCACCGTGAGGTTACGCAGACCCAGAAAGTCCATCTTCAGCAGCCCCAGCTCCTCGAGCGTGGTCATCTGGTACTGGCAGACCACGGACTCGTCGTTCTTTGCGAGCGGGACGTACTCATACACCGGCTTTTCGGTGATGACGACGCCGGCGGCGTGGGTGGAGGCGTGGCGGGGCATGCCCTCGAGCGCGCGGGCGACGTCGATGAGACGGTGTATCGTGTCGTCGCTCTCGTACATCTCGCGCAGGGGCTTTGAGAGCGAGAGCGCCTCGTCGAGCGTCATGTTGAGCGCGGTGGGTATCTGCTTTGCGACGTTGTCGGTGTCGGCATAGCTCACGCCGAGAGTCCTGCCCACGTCGCGCACCGCGCCGCGCGCGGCCATGGTGCCGAAGGTGACGATCTGCGCCACATGGTCGCTGCCGTAGAGGCGGTTCACATAGTCAATGACCTCGCCGCGGCGGTTGACGCAGAAGTCCACGTCGATATCCGGCATGGAGACGCGCTCGGGGTTCAGGAAGCGCTCGAAGAAGAGACTGTACTTGATGGGGTCGACGTCGGTGATGTGCAGGCAGTAGCTCACGACGCTGCCCGCCGCGCTGCCGCGCCCAGGGCCGACGGGTATGCCGTTTCTCTTGGCGTAGCCGATGAAGTCAGAGACGATGAGAAAGTAATCCACAAAGCCCATCTTTTTTATCATGTTCAGCTCGTATTCAAGCTGCTTATGGACCTCCGGCCGGCCCGCGAAGCGCTCGCGAAAGCCCTTTTCGCACAGCTCGAGCAGGTATTCGCAGCTGTCGGTCCGCCCCTCGGGGAGCTTGAAGCGGGGCAGATGATAGTGGCCGAACTCAAAGTCGAAATTGCATTTTTCCGCGATGAGGACGGTGTTGTCCGCGGCCTCGGCGTGGCGGGGGAAGAGCCTTCGCATTTCCTCCTCGCTCTTGAGATACAGCTCGCCGGACTCGAAGCGCATGCGGTTCGTGTCGTCCACGGTCTTGCCCATCTGTATGCACATGAGGACGTCCTGATAATAGGCGTCTTCTTTTTCGATATAATGCGCGTCGTTCGTGAGCGCGAGGGGTATGCCGGTCTCGTCGTGGAGCCTTATTATCCCGGCGGCGGCATTTTTCTCCTCGCTCAGGCCGTGATCCTGTATCTCGAGATAGAAATCCTCGCCGAACAGCTCGCGCAGCTCAAGAGCCTTCGCACGCGCCCCGTCGTAGTCGTCGTCAAGTATCCTCTGCGGGATATAGCCCGCCACGCAGCCGCTCAGGCACACGAGGCCCTCGGCGTGCTTATGCAGCAGCTCCCAGTCGATACGGGGCTTGATGTAAAAGCCCTCGGTGAAGGCGCAGCTCACCAGATAGCAGAGGTTGCGGTAGCCCTGCTCGTTCTTGCAGAGGAGTATGAGATGCGTGTATTCGTTGTCCAGCCCGTGCTGCTTGTCCGCCATGCTCCGCGGCGCGACGTAGACCTCGCAGCCGATGATGGGCTTTATTCCCGCGGCGCGGCAGGCCTTGTAGAACGCCACCGCGCCGTACATCACGCCGTGGTCGGTGACGGCGAGAGCCGTCTGCCCCAGCGCCTTGGCGGCCCCGGCGAGCTTGTCTATGCGGCACGCCCCGTCGAGCAGGGAGTATTCGCTATGCACATGCAGATGAACAAATGCCATTTGCTTATATCCTCATATCTTGCGGGCCGGCGGCCCGGAATATCGTTCAGAGATCTTCGCTCAGCTCAACTATCTTTTTCAGCCGGTGGCTGAGACAGCTCTTCGTCACCGGCGGACAGGAGAGCGTGGCGAGGTCGGCAAGGCTGGCCTCGGGGTTCGTTATGCGCAGGAGCGCCGCGTCCTTGAGCGGCTCAGGCAGGGCGTCCATGCCGTACTCGCGGGCAATGCGGCGGATGGCGTCGATCTGCTCCTGCGCGGCGGCGACGACCTTGTCGGCATTGGCGGAGTCGCAGTTGACCTTGCGGGTGATGGCGTTGCGCATCTCCTTTTCCACCTTCGCCTCCATGATACCCATGGCGGTGGAGGTCGCGCCGATGGCCGTGAAGAAGTCGGCTATGGCGTCGGCCTGCTTGAAATATAAAAGGGAGTTGCCGCTGCGCTCGGTCTCCTTGGGCGAAAAGCCCAGCTCGAGGAGCAGCGAATACGTCTCGCGGCAGACACTGCGGTGGGGCGTGGCAAGCTCAAGGTGATAGCGCTTCTCTGGGTCGGTGACGCTGCCCCCGGCCAGAAACGCGCCCCGGATAAAGCTCACGCGGCAGCAGTCCTCCTCTATCACGCCGAAATTCAGGTGGTGGGAGAGAGTGCTGTCCACGTCCGCGCCGAAGGCGCCGAATATCTGGCGGAGCTTTTCGCCGTCGCGGATGATGAAGCTGCGCTTGCCCGCGGCACCCTCCTTCGGCAGCACGTCGAACGCGAGGCCGAACGCGCGGCGGAACAGGCGGGGCAGACGCGCGGCAAAGGCGTCGCTCGCGGTGATTATCCGTATCTCACCGGCGGAGAAGGTGTTGCAGTATAGAAGCACGCCGTAGCTCTCGGCGATGGCGCAGCATTTTTTGTCGGGTCTCTCGGCGCAAAGCTCAGCCTTGGCCGCTGATGAAAAGGACATATGTGCCTCCGGGAAATCGGTGTGGTGAGGGAGGAGGCAGCGCCCCCTCCGTCATTTGTCGACGTCTCTGTTCACGTTGACGCTGTTCACGCCCTGCGCGCTGAGGTGTTCGTTGAGCGCCGCGGCGAGGGCCACACTGCGGTGCTGTCCGCCGGTGCAGCCGATGGCGATGGTCAGGGCGAGCTTGCCCTCCTCGACATAGAGCGGCAGGAGAAAGTCTATCATCTTTTCCAGCTGCTCCATGAAGTCACGCGTCTGCTGGCAGGCGAAAACATAGTCGCGCACGGGCCTGTCCAGCCCGCACATGGGGCGCAGCTCGTCCACATAGTAGGGGTTCGGCAGAAAACGCGCGTCCAGCACGATATCCGCGCTCATCGGCAGGCCGTATTTGTAGCCGAAGGACATGACCGTCACGTCGATGCCGCGCTTTTTCCCGTCGGAGGCGAAGATGTCGTAGAGCCGGTTCTGGAGCTTGCCGAGAGTGAGGCTCGAGCTGTCGACGATGTAGTCCGCCCGCTCGCGTATGGGCGCGAGCAGCTCCTTCTCGTGCTTTATCGCGTCCTCTATGCTCATGCCGGGCGCGGCCAGCGGGTGGGGGCGGCGGCTCTCCTTATAGCGGCGGATGAGCGTGCGGGTGTCGGAGTCCATGTAGAGTATGCGGCTGCTGCAATTGATGTTTTTCAGCTCGTCGAGCGTCCGCAGAAGCTCTCCGAAGCCGTCCCGCTCGCGCACGTCGGTGACGAGCGCCACCTTTTCGTAGCGCCCGCCCGTTGCGATACACAGCTCGGCAAAGCGCGGCATGAGCGCCACCGGCATGTTGTCCACACAGTAATAGTCAAGGTCCTCCAGCACGTCGGCGGCGCGGCTCTTCCCCGCGCCGGACAGGCCGGTTATGATAAGAAATTCCATATTCTGTCCTCCGAAGATCGTTCGGCTGTCCCGGCTCATGACCGGCCGAGGGAGCATGCGCCGCTCAGGCGTTGTTTTCCGGCTCGTTTGCCACCACTCTGTGCCGGAGCAGGTCGGGGGAGTTATCGTCCAGATGGTAGTCGGGCGGGAGAATGATTATCTCCGGCTCGAGCGCCACCTTCTTTTCAAGATACACCGTGTCGCGGACGTGCTTGAGAAGGTCGTACACGTCATGGCTGGTCGCGCCGCCGATGTTCACGGCGAAGCCCGCGTGCTTCTCTGATATCTGCGCGCCGCCCACGGTATAGCCGCGCAGCCCGCACTCGTCGATGAGCGCGGCGGCGTAGCCGCCCTCGGGGCGCTTGAAGGCGCTGCCGGCGGAGGGCAGATCGAGCGGCTGCTTATCGCGGCGGCGTTCGTTGAGCTCACGCATTTTCGCGGCTATCTCGGCACTGTCGCCCTTTTTGAGCTTCAAAACAGCGCTGAGGACTATGCAGCCGCCCATCTTCTTGAAGAGGCTGTTCCGGTACTCGAACCTGCACTGCTCCCGGTCAAGCTCATAGAGGCGCTGATCCTGAACGTAGTAGCACACCACGCTCACGACCGCATCCTTCATCTCCCCGCCGTAGGCGCCCGCGTTCATGATGACGCCGCCGCCCAGCGTGCCGGGTATGCCTGAGGCAAACTCCAGCCCCGAAAGGCCGTTCTGGTGGGCAAAGCCCGCGAGCTTCGCGAGCGGCACGCCCGCCTCGGCATAAATGGTCTCCCCGTCGAGGAGGAACATTTTGGTCAGCTTTTCGGTGCTGATGATGAAAAGATCCTTCAGCCCCTCGTCCGGGAAGAGTATGTTGGTGCCGTTGCCGAGTATCATGGGCGCGAGGTGGTTTTCCTTGAGTACGGCGCATATGCGCGAGAGGCTCATAACGTCCTCCGGCACGGCCAGCGCGCGCACCGGCCCGCCGATCCTGAACGAGGAATGGACGTTCATCGGCTCGTTTTCAAGAAGCGTCAGCCCCGGCATTTTTTCTTTGAGTTCGTTTATGGCTTTTTCAAGACTTTCCATGATGTTCTCCTGATATTGTCATTCATTGTTCACGCGGCGGGGCTTCGTACAGAGCGTCCCCTCATCGGCCGCCTGTCTCTGCCGGCAGCCGTGCGCCGCTATCACTTACCGGCCTGCTTGCCGGCGGCGTCGATGGCGGCGTCGTGGGCGGCGACCAGAGCGTCGGCGGCGTTGTAGCCCATCTTCTTCTGGCGGTTGTTCATCGCGGCAAGCTCCATTATCACCGCGAGGTTCCTGCCCGGGCGCACGGGGATGGTGACGCAGGGCAGATTCACGCCGAGGATGTTCTCCGTCTCGTCGATTATGCCGAGGCGGTCGTACATCTTGCCCTCCACCCACGGCTCCATCTTCACGACAAGGTCGATGTTGCCCTCGGGCTTCACCGCGCCAACGCCGTAGATGTGGCGCACATTAATAACGCCTATGCCGCGCAGCTCCATATAATACCGGATTATTTCCGGCGCACTGCCGACGAGGAGGTTTTTGGACACGCGCTTTATCTCCACCGCGTCGTCGGCGATGAGACGGTGGCCGCGCTTTATAAGCTCAAGCGCCGTCTCGCTCTTGCCGATGCCGCTGCTGCCCGTCAGCAGAACGCCCTCGCCGTAGATCTCCACCAGCACGCCGTGTACCTGGGTGCGGGGCGCGAGATAGCTTTGGAGCGAGTTTATGACGTTCGCCTGAAAGGCCGAGGTGTCCTCGTTGGTGATGAAGAGGTTGCGGTCGTATTTCTCCGCAAGCTCGATACATTCGGGAAAGGCCGGCACGCCGTGGCAGATGACCAGCGCGGCGATATCGTACTGCATGAAGGTCTCGATGGCTCTGCTGCGCTCCGCGGGGCTGAGCGAGTCGAGATATGTACTCTCGACCCGGCCGATGATCTGCAGACGCTTTGGGTCAAAGTAGTTATAAAAGCCGGCGAGCTGCATGGCGGGACGGTTCACGTCGGAGGTGTTCAGCGTCGCCGTCTCATAGTCGCGCGACGCGTGAAGTATGTGCAGCCGGTGTTCCTCCACGATGGTCTTGAGCTTGACGCTGTATTTGCTTCTCATGTCATGCCTCCCGGTGAGTACATTATACTATTCTACATTGTAACCATTTCAGCGCCGTTTGGCAATATCAAATACACGCATCCGGGTGTAAAAATCCCGCCCGGCGGGGCGCGGACGAAAAAATTGCGGAAAAGTAAAAACTTTTTCTTGCAATACTGTTTTGGGTCTGCTATTATATATGAGCTGTCTATTCAGCAAACACAAGCAAGGAGGTGCTTCAATATGGCAAAGTGTCAGTTCTGTGACAAGGACATGTCCTTCGGTATCAAGGTCAGCCACTCCCACAGACGCTCCAACCGTACCTGGAAGCCGAATGTGAAGCGCGTCAAGGCCATCGTGGACGGTTCCCCCGAGCACGTTTACGTCTGCACCCGCTGCCTGCGTAGCGGCAAGGTCACCCGCGCTGTGTAATTTAACATTACCCGAAATGAGCCTGTCTGACTGAGACGGGCTTTTTTCGGTTCTTCGCCCGATACATTTTATTCACGAGGAGACAGATATGGAGCTTTTGGAGCAGCGCATACTCCGGGACGGCAAGGTCAGGCCCGGCGGGATACTCAAGGTGGACAGCTTTCTCAATCACCAGATCGACACGGGGCTTCTGTACGAGATGGCGCTGGAGGTAAAGCGCCTTTTTGACGGCGAGCGTATAGACAAGGTGCTGACGGTCGAGGCCTCCGGCATCGCTATCGCCTGTATGGTCGGCTATGTCCTCGGCTGCCCGGCGGTTTTTGCGAAGAAGAGCCGCTCGCGCAACATCTCCGACGCCGTCTATTCCTACGACGTCCCCTCCTTCACCCACGGCAACGTCAACACCATAATCGTCTCGAAGGAGTATCTCCACGAGGGCGAGCGGGTGCTGCTGGCGGACGATTTTCTCGCCACGGGCGCGGCTCTGCGCGGTCTCGCGGCCATCGTCGCGCAGGCGGGCGGCACCGTCGTCGGCGCGGTATGCGAGATCGAGAAGGAATTTCAGGGCGGCGGCAGCGCCCTGCGTGCCGAGGGCATGCGCGTGGAGGCACTTGCGAAGATCGCATCCATGTCAGACGATGGGCTTGAGTTCTGCCGCTGAGGCAGCGATGTGAATATTACCGGGCGGCTTCGGCCGCCCGGTTTTCGTTATCGGGAAGCAGGCCCCCTATCGGCTCGCGCCGCTCGCCGCTTCCCCCGATGGGGAAGCGTGCAGGAGGAGCAATGATCTGCATGGCTCCCCCACCGGGGGAGCTGTCGGCCGAATGGCCGGCTGAGGGGGGAAGAGGAGCAAGCCGCGCGTGCGTGGAGAACAAACGCGCGGGAGGAGCAAGCCCCTCCCCTACGGAGAGACAGAGAGAGTAAAATGGGCTTCTCCCTCGGGAGAAGCTGTCTGCGGAGCAGACTGATGAGGGGCAAATACTGCCACCTCATCCACCGCAAGCGGTCCCCCTTCCCCTCAAGGGGAAGGCTTTGGGGTGCGGTCTGCGTCAGTGGGAGGCTTGAAGCCAACATGATAACGTCCGCAGCTCGGGAGGAGCAAGCCCCTCCCCTACGGGGGGCGGAGGGAGACTTTGATCTTCTCCGGCACGGCAATGTCCGCAGCGCGGGGACGGCTTGATTTCGCGTCATTTCTCGCTGGGATTGGTATAAACTCATCACATACCACAACATTAGGAGGTCTTGTGATGCAAACACTGAGAAACCGCCCCAGCCTGCGCCGCGGACGGGTGATATATCTGAAGCCCGACGAGCTTGCGCCCAACCCCGTGCAGCCCCGAAAGCGCTTTGACGAGGAGTCGCTGAGCGAGCTGTGCGAGAGCATAAAAAGCTACGGCATACTAAATCCCCTGACCGTGCGCGCCCGAAACGGCGGCTACGAGCTGGTGGCCGGAGAGCGCCGGCTGCGCGCGGCAAAGCTCGCGGGACTGACGGAGGTGCCGTGCATACTGCTGGACATCGACATTCAGGACTCGAACCTCATCGCCCTCATCGAAAATCTCCAGCGCCGGGATCTGGATTTCATCGAGGAGGCGGCGGGACTGTACCAGCTCATCCGCATTTTCGGCCTGTCGCAGGAGGAGGCGGCGCGGCGCATAGGGAAATCCCAGTCCGCCGTGGCGAACAAGCTGAGGCTCCTGAAGCTGCCGGAGGATATCCTTGAGGCCCTGCGCGAAAACGGTCTCACCGAACGCCACGGCAGGGCGCTCCTGCGGCTGAGCACTCCGCAGAAGCAGCGCGCCGCGCTCGAATACATACTGGAAAACGACCTGACCGTCGCCGCGACGGACGCCTATGTGGACGCGCTCCTCCAGTCCCCCGCCCCCGAGCCGGAGGAGGAAAAGGAGCAGGCGCAGCCCAAACGCAGCTTTATACTCAAGGACGTCCGGGTATTTCTCAACACGCTCTCGCGCAGCCTCGACATGATGAAGCAGGGCGGGATCGACGCCGGTATGCGCCGGGAGGAGACGGAGGACTCGCTCATCCTCACCATTTCGATACCGAAGAACAAAAACGCCGCGAATGTAACATAAATCGCCCCACACCTCAGTATGATATGCTGAGGTGTTTTTATGATACATTACTATTCCGACCTGCACTACAAGGAAGTGATAGACATCCATTCCGGACTGCGGCTGGGTTTCGTGTACGATGCGGAATATGACGACGCCGAAGGGCAGCTCATCTCCATCATCACGCCCGGACGCACACGCTTCTTTGGCCTTTTCGGGCGCGAGGACGACTATGTCCTCCCGTGGAGCTGCATAGTGCGTATCGGCAGCGACATAATACTCGTTGAGGCGAAGGACGAACAGCTCCGCCGGCGCAAGCCCAAGCGCGGCCCGTTCTTCTGAAAAAGGCTATGCAAAGCGGGGCCGCTGCTGTATAATAGAGCCGTATCTGCTGATAAAGGACTGATGACCATAGAAAACACCGAAAAGAAAAAAGAGCGCGCCGTGCTGGCGGGGCTGTCCGCCGCGTCCATGGACGAACACGAGCGCTCCACGGACATATCCATGGATGAGCTTGCGGCCCTCGTGGAGACCGCCGGAGGCGAGGCCGTCGCCATGCTCATCCAGAACCGCCCGACACCCGACCCGAGGAGCTTCATCGGCGACGGCAAGGTGCGCGAGCTAAAGGAGCTTATCGAGGCGAACGAATGCACTCTCGCGGTGTTCGACAACGAGCTGTCGCCCTCGCAGATGAGGGTGCTGGGCGAGGATCTGGGCGTGAAGGTGCTTGACCGCTCGGGCCTTATCCTCGACATCTTCGCCCAGCGCGCCCAGACGCGCGAGGGCCAGCTGCAGGTGGAGCTTGCCCAGTACAAGTATCTCCTCCCCCGCCTCACCGGTATGTGGACGCACCTTGTGCGGCAGACTGCCTCCGGCGGCTCCTCGCCCATCGGCACGCGCGGCCCCGGCGAGACCCAGCTCGAGACCGACCGCCGCCATATCCGCCGCAAGATACAGAAGCTCGAGGAGGAGCTGGCCGCCGTGCGCAAGGTGAGAAGCACCCAGCGCCGCCGCCGTGAGAAAAACGCAATGCCCGTGGTCTGCCTCGTGGGCTACACCAACGCGGGCAAATCCACGCTCCTGAACTGCCTGACGGGGTCGGACATCCCGGCGAACGACCGTCTGTTCGACACGCTGGACACCACCACGCGCCGCCTGCGCATAGACGAGACGCAGGAGGTGCTGCTCTCCGACACGGTCGGCTTCATCCGCAAGCTCCCCACGCACCTTATCGAGGCGTTCAAGGCGACCCTTGAGGAGCTGAGCTACGCGGACGTGCTCATCCACGTTATCGACATCTCCAACCCCGAGTGGGAGGAGCAGGCGCGGGTCGTGGACGAACTCGTGCGCCAGCTCGGCGCGGAGTCCACCCCCTGCATACGCGTGTTCAACAAGTGCGACGCCTATATCGGCATACTCCCTCACGGCGACGACATCGTCTGCATGTCGGCCAGAAGCGGCGAGGGCGCGGCGGCGCTCGTGCAGAAGCTCTCGGACATGCTCTCAAAGGGAAAGCGCCGCGTGACGCTGAGGATACCCTACTCCATGGGCAGCCTTATCGACACGCTCAACCGCGAGGCGGCCGTGCTGAGCATCGAATATACGGACGAGGGGATCGAGGCGGAGGCCATCGTGCCGCCCGCCGTGTTCGGCCGGGTCCGGGAGTTCATCCCCGGCTACACCGAGGAGAAAGAGGAGTGGGAAGATTGACCGAGTATTATATCCCCACCGGCCCGGGCGAGGCGGAGTATGTTGAAAAGCGCTCGCGCTTTCTCGGCCATGTCCGTCCCGTGGAGAGCGAGGAGGAGGCGCGAGCCTTCATCGCGGAGGTAAAAAAGGAACACTACGACGCGCGCCACAACTGCTGGTGCTATATCATCCGCGGCGGCGCGGAGCGCTATTCCGACGACGGCGAGCCGCAGGGTACCGCCGGCATACCCATGCTCGAGGTGCTGCGCCGCGAGGGCGTCACGAACGCGGTGTGCGTTGTGACGCGGTATTTCGGCGGCGTGCTGCTGGGCGCGGGGGGACTCCTCCGGGCGTATACGAAGAGCGCGAAGGACGCCTTGGACGCGGCGGGGATATCCGTCGTGCGCCGCTGGGTCGAGGCGGAGCTGCCCTGCTCCTATTCTGCGGCGGAGCGGCTGAAAACGCAGGTCGCGGCGGCGGGCGGCGTGGTGACGGACACTCGGTACGGCGCGTCCGTTACGATAAGGGCGCTCGTGCCGGAGGAGCTGGCCGGGGACTTCTGCGCAAGGATAACGGACGCGACGAACGGCACGGTGAGCGCGAAGCTGACGGGAGAGGCGCTCAGAGCCGTCCCGAGGACATGATACTCCCCTGTCTCCGAAAATTTTTTCAAAAAAAATAAAGGGAAATAACAATTCACGTCGTATAAGAGTATTGAAACGCGATACTCTTATACGACTTTTTTGCGGGAGGTGTTTTTATGCTTTGTCCCAGGCAGGAGCGGGAGCTTATGGAACACGTTATCGTCGGCCCCTACGGGGTGCTTGCCGAGGACAGCCGCGGCCGGCCGGCGCCGGAGGAGGAGTGCGATATCCGCACCTGCTTCCAGCGCGATATCGACCGCATAACCCACTCGAAATCCTTCCGCCGGCTAAAGCACAAGACCCAGGTCTTTTTGCAGCCCGAGGGCGACCATTACCGCACCCGACTCACGCACACGCTGGAGGTCAGCCGCCTTGCCCGCACCGTGGCGAGGGCGCTGCAGCTCAACGAGGATCTGGCAGAGGCCATCGCGTTGGGCCACGATCTGGGGCATACGCCCTTCGGCCACGCAGGGGAGCGGGCGCTCGACCGCATATATCCCGGCGGCTTCAAGCACTATGAGCAGAGCCTGCGCGTCGTGGACATACTCGAGCGCGACGGGCGGGGGCTGAACCTCTGCTACGAGACGCGAATGGGCATACTCCACCACACCTACGGCGCGGAGGACGACACGCTCGAGGCCGTCGCCGTGCGTCTGTGCGACCGCATAGCCTACATAAATCACGACCTTGACGACTCCATCCGCGCGGGCATACTCCGCGAGGAGGACGTGCCGGAGCTTATCCGCAAAAACTGCGGCGAGCGCAACAGCCAGCGCATAAACTCCTTCATAAGCGACCTTATTTCCAACAGCGGCGGCGGAGCGCTGCGCCTGTCGCCGAAAATGCAGGAGACCTTCGACTTTTTCCACGGCTTCATGTACTCCGACATCTACACGAACCCTGTCGCCAAGAGCGAGGAGAGCAAGGTCGACGGCATACTCGAACGGCTCTATGACTACTATTCCGCCAACGCGGACGCCCTGCCGGAGGACCTCCGCCCCGTCATCGAGAGCGACGGGCTGGAGCGCGCCGCCTGCGACTATATCTCCGGCATGACCGACAGCTACGCCATGGAAAAGTACGGCGAGCTGTTCATCCCCTTCGCGTGGACGGTGAAGTGACGCGGCTCCGCCCGCACCCTGAGTGAAAGCGAGGTGAAGCGCATGGCCTTTCCCGAAAATTTCATAAACGAGCTGGTGGAGAGAAACGACATTGTCGACGTCGTCTCGGGCTATGTGCGTCTCTCGAAAAAGAGCGGGTCGAACATGTTCGGCCTCTGCCCGTTCCACAGCGAAAAGACCCCGTCCTTCTCCGTCTCGCCGGACAAGCAGATATACCACTGCTTCGGCTGCGGCAAGGGCGGCGGCGTGATAAACTTCATAATGGAGATCGAGAATCTCAGATTCCCCGAGGCCGTGGAGTTCCTCGCCAAGCGGGCGAACATGCCCATCCCGGAGGAGACGGACGACAGGGAGAGCCGGAAACGCCGGCGAATGCTGGAGCTGAACCGGGACGCGGCGCGCTTTTTCTACTCCCAGCTCTCCACTCCGGCGGGCGGCGCGGCGCGGCGCTATATGGAGGAGCGGCGCATCTCCCCCGCCACGGCGAAAAACTTCGGCGTCGGCTACGCGCCGGACACATGGGACAGCCTTGAAAAGGCCATGCGCGCCAAGGGCTACACCGACTACGAGATGTTCGATGCGGGGCTTGTGCGCAAGGGGAAGAACGGCGGCTTCTACGATGTTTTCCGCAGCCGGCTCATGTTCCCGGTCATCGACGTGCGCGGGAACGTCATCGGCTTTTCCGGGCGTATCCTCGGCGAGGGCGAGCCGAAATATATGAACAGCCCCGAAACACTCGTGTTCAACAAAAGCCGCAACCTTTTCGCCCTAAATCTGGCTAAAAAATCAAAAAACGGATACATAATCCTTTCAGAGGGCAATATAGATGTAGTTTCGCTCCACCAGGCGGGCTTTGACTCGGCGGTGGCGTCGCTCGGTACGTCGCTGACGCCGGAGCAGGCGAGGCTCATCTCCCGCTACACGAACGAGGTCATCATCGCCTACGACAACGACGGCGCGGGCATAAAGGCATCCCAGCGCGCCATCGGCATACTCGAGAAGCTGGACATCAAGGTAAAGGTGCTGCGCGTGACCGGGGCAAAGGACCCGGACGAGTTCATAAAGCTCAAGGGGGCGGACGCCTTCCGCGCGCTGCTCGAATCGTCGGAGAATCAGATAGACTACCGCCTGCGCACGGTCACGGCAAAGTATGACCTGAGTGTGGACGAGCAGAAGGTGGAGTTCCTGAAGGAAGCGTCCGACCTTGTCGCGCGCCTCCCCGGCGCGGTCGAGCGTCAGGTCTACGCCATGAGGGTGGCGAGTCTCGCGGGGGTTTCCGCGGACGTAGTCGCGAAGGAGGCCGAGCGGCGGCGGAAAAGGCTCGTAAGTCAGGCCGTGCGCGCCAGCGAGCGCGAGCAGACCCGCCCCGAGCGGCAGACCCAGCCAGAGGCGAAGGAGCTTCGCTATGACGACCCAGCCTCCGCCGCGGCGGAGCAGGGCGTGATACGGCTGCTGTATCTCGAGCCGGAGCTGGTGAAAAGCCCGCTCCTGCCAGAGAGCGGGGAGTTTTCCTCCCCGGCGCTCGCCCACATTTACGGCGAGATCGCCTCGCGGCTCCGCCGCGGCGACGCCGTCACCACCGCGACGCTCGGCAGCGCGCTCACTCAGCAGGAGATGTCGTTGCTCGTCGATATATTGCAGAAGCCGGAGACGCTCTCCCGGGCCGAGAGCGCGCTTTCCGATTATACACACCGCATACGCGAGCGCCGTGAGCTTCGCGAGCAGGGAACGGACCTGCGCGCGCTGGCGCAGAAGCTAAGAGAAAAAAGAGGATATGAGGGATAAGCCATGACTGAGACCGAAAACACCAAAATGACCGAACAGATGACCGAGCAGGAGCTTGAAAGCGCCGCCGACGCGCTCCTTGCCGCCGCCGACGCGGAGGAGGGCGGGGAGGACGCCGACAAGGCCAAAAAGAAGGCCGCCAAGAAAAAGGACGGCGCGCCCGAGGAGCCTGTCAAGACCCCCGAGGAGCGGCTCGCGGCGCTCCTTGAAAAGGGCAAGAAGAACGGTAAGCTCACCGCCAAGGAGCTTGAGTGCCTCGAGGAGATGAACCTTGACGCCGAGGTGGTGGATAAGTTCTATGAGACGCTTGAGGCCAACGGCATAGACATCGACGTGGGTCTTGCCGACGTGCTGCCGCCCATCGACGATCTGACCGATATCGAGGAGCTGGCCGACATTGCCGAGGTCACTGAAGAGGAGATAACCGACACCGCCGCGCTGGCCGACACGCTCGCCACCGACGACCCTGTGCGCATGTACCTCAAGGAGATAGGCAAGGTCCCCCTGCTGACTCCCGAGGAGGAGATAGACCTCGCCGTCAAGATGGCGAACGGCGACGAGGACGCGCGGCACCGCATGACCGAGGCGAACCTGCGTCTCGTGGTCTCTATTGCCAAGCGCTATGTCGGGCGCGGCATGCTGTTCCTTGACCTCATACAGGAGGGCAATCTGGGCCTTATCAAGGCCGTTGAGAAATTCGACTACACCAAGGGCTACAAGTTCTCCACCTACGCCACATGGTGGATACGTCAGGCCATCACCCGCGCCATCGCCGATCAGGCGCGCACCATCCGTATCCCCGTCCACATGGTCGAGACCATCAACAAGACCATCCGCGTCTCCCGTCAGCTCCTGCAGGAGCTGGGACACGACCCCTCCGCCGAGGAGATCGCCGCGGAGATGGATATGCCGGTGGAAAAGGTGCGCGACATCCTCAAGATAGCGCAGGAGCCGGTGAGCCTTGAGACCCCCATCGGCGAGGAGGAGGACTCCCATCTGGGCGACTTCATCCCCGACGAGGACGCGTCCGAGCCGTCGGAGGCCGCGAGCTTTTCTCTGCTGCGCGAGCAGCTCGAGGAGGTGCTGGACACCCTCGCGCCCCGCGAGAAGAAGGTGCTGGAGCTGCGCTTCGGTATCGTCGACGGCCGCACCCGCACGCTTGAGGAGGTCGGCAAGGAGTTCAATGTCACCCGCGAGCGTATCCGTCAGATCGAGGCAAAGGCGCTGCGCAAGCTCCGCCACCCCAGCCGCTCCAAGAAGCTTCGTGATTTTCTGAACTGAACCGAACGTATTTAAGGCCGGGGCGCTATGCGCCCCGGCCTGTTCCGCACTGCCCCTCGCGGCCGCGCCGCCGTGAAAAAAGCGCTCATCCCTGAGGATGAGCGCTTTTTATGCTGTAAAATCAAACAATAGTATCAGAGGAGCTTTTCCAGGTACTCGACAATGCGGCGGACGGTATACAGCTCGGCCGCATCGGCGTCGGAAATGGAGATACCGTAGCGTTCCTCAAGGGACATGATGAGTTCTACCACGTCCAGAGAGTCCGCGCCGATATCGTCGATGAGATTGGTGTCCAAGGTCACGGCCTCGGGGTCTAATTCAAACTGCTTTGCGAGAATGCTTCTAACCTGTTCGAACATTTCGTATTCCTCCGTTTGATTATGATATCAGGCCCACTCGCGGCTCTGGGGCTTGTTGGGCTGCTCAGGCTTAACGTAGGAGACGACCACGCGGCGGTTGGGCTCGACGCCGGTAGAGCTGGTGGTGACGCCCTCGTAATTCTGAAGAGCGGTGTGGATGACATGGCGCTCGTAGGAATTCATGGGCTCAAGAGCCATGCTGCGCTTGTACTTGATGGCCTTTTCCGCCATCTTCTCGGCAAGCTTGGTGAGGGATTCCTCGCGCTTGGCGCGGTAGGACTCGGCGTCCACGGAGATGTGCATGCGCTTGTCGCTGCCGCGGTTGACGACGTAGTTGGTGAGGTGCTGTATCGCGTCGAGAGTCTCGCCGCGGCGGCCGATGATGGCGCCCATGCTGTCGCCCGTGAGGTTCACGTTGACGCCGCCGTTGTCGCGCGGGCCGATTTCGATGTCGGCCTGAACGTTCATGCGCTCGAGCAGGCCGGAGAGGAAGCTGCGTATCTGCGCGTACTCCTCGCACTCGTCAACGGGGGCGGCGGGAGCCTTCTGCGCCTTGGGAGCCTTGGAGGCTTTGGGCGCGGACTTGGGGGCCTCGGGAGCCTTGACGGGCTTCTCAACGGCCTCGTCCGGGCATTCCCAGCTCACGCGGACGACCGCCGGGGAGGCGCCTATGCCGAGAAAACCGGACTTGGCGCGCTCGAGTATCTCGACGGATACGTCGTCGCGGTCCATGCCCAGCTCCTCAAGGGCGGCGCGGATCGCATCGTCCTCGGTACGGCCGGACTTTTCCAAATATTTGATCATAAGTTTTCTCCTGTTTATTCTTCTGCGTCCTGAGCGGACTCGACAGTCTCTGCCTCTGCGGCGCCGGCGGTCTCTTCTGCCTCGGCGGCTTCGACGGCCTCAGACGTCTCGACGGTCTCGACGGTCTCGACGGCTTCCTCGGTCTCAACGGCAGTGACGGCGGCTTCCTCGACGCTCTCGTCGATAGGCTCCATGCCGTCGGAGGCTTCTGCGGCTGCGGCGGCAGCGGCCTCGGCGGTCTCGGGGCTGGTGAAGCGGTCGGCCACATAGGCGCGGCCCCTTGCGTAGCGGCGGTTGCCCACCTGGGACTCGGGGATCTCGTTTTCCTTTATGCCGAGACGCTCGCGGCGCGCGGCGCGGTCGGCCTTCTCAAGGGCGGCCTTGCGCTCGTCGATCTTCTGCTTCTCGTTGGCCTGGATCTTCTTCTTGCTGGTGTTGGCGTTCTTCTCGGTCTTGCCCTCGGCGCGCAGGCGCTCGGTCTCGAGACGCTTCTCCTCCAGCTCCTTCTCGCGGGCGTCGCGGGCGGCCTTGCGCACCGCGTCCTCGGCGTCGAGCTTTTTCTTATACACGACGGTGAGGATATAATCGCGCGCCATGCCGAAAACGCTGTTCGCGATCCAGTAAATACCCATTGCGGCGGGCATGACGAAGCAGATCCATATGGACGTGAGGGGCATGACCAGATTCATGGACTTGGTTGTGGCCTGAGCCTGCGCGTCCTGAGTTTGGGGATTGGTGAGGGTGCTGATCTTCATGGAGAGCCATGAGAGGAAGGCGGAGATGAACGGGATGAGGAACAGGCCCAAAGCGGGCAGCCAGACGGTGACGTCGGACCAGTCGGTCTTGGCGAAGAAGTTCCATTCCGGCTTCATGCCCAAATCAAGGCCCAGGAAGTGGAAGTCGATGTTCATAAGCCCGTCGAGCTTGCCGGCGAGAGCCTCCTGCACTGTGTCCCAGTTGAGGTGGGCCAAACGGGTCAGGGTGATCTCGTAATAGGCGTCGTTGGCGGGGGCGTTGTAAAGTCCGCTGGCCGTGAAGAAATCCTTCAGGCAGGTGACTACCTCCTCGCCCGCGAACATCATGCGGGTGATGGGCTGGCGGATAACACTATAGAGCGCGATGAGGATGGGGAAGGGGATAAGAGACCACAGGCAGCCGGACATGGGGTTGATGCCTTCCTCGCGGTAGAGCTTCTGCATCTCCGCGTTGAGCTTCTGCTGGTTGCCCTCATGCCGCTTCTGCAGCTCCGCGATACGGGGCTGGAGACGTGAGGTGCGCATCATGCTCATCTTGCTCTTGGCCATGAAGGGTGAGAGGATGAGATTGACCACCAGAGCGAAGAGGACGATGGATACGCCGTAGTTGCCGGTGAGGTTGTAGAACTTCACCATCAGCCAGGCAAAGGGTTTAGTAATCGTTGCCCACATAAGTGACTCCTAAAATTCTTTTGTAATGTATGCCGTGTCACGGCACGGGGTCATAGATGTCATAGTCCCTCCCGTGGAAGGGATGACAGCGGAGGATACGCCTGAGGGCCAGCCAGCCGCCCCGGAGGGCGCCGTACTTTTCGACGGCTTCAAGCGCGTACTGCGAGCAGGTGGGGATAAAGCGGCAGCAGGGCGGACGCAGAGGAGAAATGCTCCGGCGGTAAAACCGGATGGCGGCGAGAAGAAAGCGCTTCACAGAGCGGCCTCCTTCACGAGTCCCAGCCTTTCACAGGCATCCATAAACGCCGCATCCATGGCGGCGTACTCCGCGCCGACGCACCGCATGCGGGCGACGACGACGATGTCCCACCCGGACCTGAGCCGGGGGGAGTTGAGCCTGTATATCTCTCTCAGACGGCGGCGGACGCGGTTGCGTACCACGGCGTGGCCGAGCTTCGTGGACACGGTATAGCCCAGACGGTTCACTCCGCCCTTATTCCGGCGGCAGTATACCGCCATGTACGGTGTCACCGCGCTCTTGCCCTTGGAGTAGAGCCGCCTGAAATCGCTGTTCTTTTTCAGAGTCGTCCGGATGTTCAAGCGTCCTCCTTCTGCCGGTTTTCCGCGAATATCAGTTCAGCCGCAAAAAGCTGCGCAACGGCTAAAAGGGCGGATCGCTCCGCCCTGAAAAAATATTCTCGGTTGACCTGCTCACGAGTGATGGGAATCAGTAGCTGAGCTTTGCTCTGCCCTTTGCTCTTCTGCGGGAGAGGACTTTACGGCCGTTGGCGGTCTTCATTCTCTTGCGGAAGCCGTGCTCTTTCTTGCGCTGGAGCTTCTTGGGCTGGTAGGTTCTTAGCATGTGCTGCACTCCTTTCAGGTATGATACTCAACATCACGGGAGCGTCCCCGCGAAGTAGTTGACAAAGAAACGGTAAACTCGTCATGAGCTGCCGAGTTGTTATTATAGCCTATCTGTAACCGGATTGTCAACCTGAAATTTGCGGTTTTTAGGCTTTTCAGGCTCTCAGGTCCTCGCCGCGGATGTATTTGCCGAGGGGCTGCCACAGCAGACCGCCGATGATGAGGCAGAGAACGGTGTTGGCCAGAAGGTAGCTGCCGTTATAGATCGCGGAGTAGAACCAGGGGGAGGTCATGGTCATGCCGAAGAAGGTATCGGGCATGTACTCGCCCCAGACGACCGCTCCGACGACCCACGCGACGATGAAGCGGGCGAACGCGCCGACCACGGTGCCGATGAAGAAGCCCTTTTCCTGCTTCGCGAACAGACCGGCGAGACCGATGACGGTATATGCCACGATGTAGTCGCCGATTATGGACTGCCAGCCGTAGGCGTATGCGCCGTCAAGGAGAAGCTGCAGGAGCGACAGGGAAAAGCTCGCGAGCATGCCGGGACCGAAGCCCCAGCGGGCGCAGTACACGAAGATCGGCAGCATGTTGAGCGTGATGGAGCCGCCCTCGGGCAGGGAGAAGAGCTTGACGTAGCCCAGTATCTGGGCGAGCGCCACGAGGATCGCGCCCTCGCAGAGCGCGCGGAGCTTGAGATGAGATTTCATTTTTCTTTCCTCCTATAAAAAATTTTGGCTTGCCGGACGGTCCCGGACGCAATGCAAAAGGAAAAGACCCGCGGGAACCATAACAGAACCTGCGGGTCAGTCACTCTTCCTACGCCGGCATTATCCGGATCAGGTTCCATGGTTTCAGAGCGTCGGTTCGCTCCGTCTCAGCCGGGAAATACCCAGCACCCATCTATGCTTTTGTACTTGGATTGTAGTACCGAAAAGGCTCCCTGTCAAGAGGCTTTACAGGGTTTTTGCCTTTTCCTTTATAAATTCGCGCAGCCAGTCGCCGGCCTCCTCGTTTTTCAGGGCGAAGTCGATGATGGATTCAAGATAGCCCTTGAGGTTTCCGGTGTCATAGCGCTTTCCCTCGAAGTCGACGGCGCACATCGGCTCCCTGCGGCAAAGCTCGCGCATGCCGTCGGTGAGCTGTATCTCGTTGTTGCGGCCGGGGGCGGTATGCCCGAGAATGTCGAAGATCGCGGGGGTGAGGACATAGCGGCCCATGATGGCGTAGTTGGAGAGGCGCTCGTCCATGGTGGGCTTTTCGTTCATGTCACCGATACGGTAAACGCGCTCGGAAAGGCGCTCCTCGAGCTTCACGGAGGAGTATTTGCATATCTCCTCGCCGGGGAACTCGCGTATGGCGATGGCGCTGCACTCGTGCGCCTCGGCGGCGTCGACGAGCTGCTTGAGAACGGGCTTCTCGCTGAGCATGATGTCGTCGCCCAGCAGCACCGCAAAGGGCTCGTTGCCCACAAAGCTCTTCGCGCGCCAGATGGCGTGGCCGAGGCCCTTGGTCTCCTTCTGGCGGAGGAAGAAGATGTCGGCCATGTCGGCGACCTCGCGCACGATGCTCGCGTCGCGGAGCTTGCCGTCGGCGATGAGGCGCTCCTCAAGGTCGGGCGCGTAGTCGAAATAGTCCTCGATGGAGGTCTTGCCGCGGTTAGTGATGATGAGTATCTCCTCGACGCCGGCGGCCACGGCCTCCTCCACGATGTACTGCAGCACGGGCTTGTCCACGAGCGGCAGCATTTCCTTGGGTATGCTCTTGGTGTTGGGCAGCAGGCGGGTACCCAGACCGGCTGCGGGGATGATGGCTTTTCTGACTTTCATTAAAAAAACCTCCTCATACGGTTAATTGGTCTTTTCCACAAGCTCACGGAAAACCTTTAATTTCGGAAGATATTTCATCAGCGGCAGACCGCCGATAAACATGACCGCACCCTCGCCAAGAGCGATCTGGGCGGCGTTGAGGGCAAAAGCGCCCGGGTGGCTGAAAATGCCCATGCCGTTGTACGCCCCGGTGATCACCGCGCCGACGACGACGGCGTTCGTCAGCACCACGGTGAGGCAGGAGAGAAAACGGTTAGCGGCGGTGCTGCCCCGCTTTCCGAGCCGCGCGGTCACGAGCGAGGCAAAAAGTGTCGCCAGCGAGCCGAAAACGATGTCGAGGACGTTCCCGGTTAGAAGGTTCGCGACGGCGCAGCCGGCGAACAGCCCCCATGCCGAGCAGGGCATGAAAAACGGCAGCACGCACAATAGCTCCGACACGCGAAGCTGTATAGGGCCGTAGCTGATGGGCGCGAGCAGCACGGTGAGCGCCGCGTAGGCCGCGCCCGTTATGGCCGCCGCCGCGATGGCGTAGGTCTTATTCTTCTTCATGCTGCTCCTCCTGCATTGCCGCGGCGGTCTCCTCCCGGTGATGGAGGGAAAATTCACACCCGCAGTATAGCTGGCGGTAGACGCCGTACCGCTCGCAAAGCTCGATGGAGCGGTTCTCGCCGTCGCGCTTCTTGAAGTCCGAGGGGAGCCAGCTCACGCCCGCGGCGCGGCCGATCTCCTCGCCGAGAGTGTTGATGAGGTCCGCGTCCTTGTGGCGGGAGAGGGTAAGGGTACTGCAAAAATAGTCGTAGCCGTAGTGCTTCGCGAGGCGCGCACATTCCATGAGCCGCAGCCGGAAGCATTCCGCGCAGCGCCGGCCGCCCTCGGGTTCGTTCTCGAGACCCTTTATGCGGCTGTAGTAGGCCTCGCTCTTTCGCGGCTCGGCGAGGACGCTGACCCGGTCGGCAAGGCCCATCTTCTCGATGAGCGCCACCAGCGTCTTAAAGCGCAGGTCGAACTCCGCCTGCGGGTAGATATTAGGGTTGTACCACAGCACCGTTACGTCGAAGTACTGCGCAAGGTATTCAAGCACCGCGCTCGAGCATGGACCGCAGCAGGCGTGCAGCAGAACGCGCGGGGTGCGTTTGCCGCGCTTTTGGATGATCCTGTCAAGCTCTTTTATATAATTACGTCTGTTCATGTAAACAAGTTTACCACATGCAAAAAGAAAAATCTACCGGTAACGTTCTTAAATATTTTTGAACGCCCGCCGCTCTTGACTGAGCGGAAAAAGGTAGGGTATAATGTCGGAGAACGAGCCGAAAGGAGACACACAAAATGGACAACCGTACAAGCAAGCAGAATTATTATCTGGACATCGCAGACTCCGTCCTTGAGCGCTCCACCTGCCTGCGCAGGAAATACGGCGCGATAATCGTGAGGAACGACGAGATAATTTCCACCGGCTACAACGGCGCGCCCAGAGGCCGCAGGAATTGCAGCGACATCGGCAGCTGCGCCCGCGAGACGCTGAACATCCCCTCCGGGGAGCGCTATGAGCTGTGCCGCAGCGTCCATGCCGAGGCGAACGCCATCATTTCCGCCGCCCGCCGCGACATGATCGGCGCGACGCTCTATCTTGTGGGCCGTGACGCGAAGTCGGGCGAGCTTATCCGCGCGGGCAGCTGCACCATGTGCAAGCGCCAGATCATCAACGCCGGCATAGAGCGCGTGGTCTACCGCGTCAGCGCCTCGGAGTATGAGACGATCTATGTCAACGACTGGATAGAGAACGACGACTCGATCTTTATGATAGAGGTCTGATACCGCCCGTAAGCGCCGGACGGCCGCGAAGCGGAGCGGAAAACCGGGGATACCGGCAAAAAAGGACACGCTTTGTCAGCGTGTCCTTTTTTATATTAGTATGTATGCTTACTTACTTCTTTGCGAGACCCTTCTGGCGAGCATACTCGGCAGCGCCCAGAGCGCCCATGAGCTGGGGGTCGGTCTTGAGGTTGATGACCTTGAGCTTCAGGACCTTCTCGATGGCTTCCTTGAGGCCGTCGTTCTTCGCGCAGCCGCCGGTCAGCGTGATGCTGTCGGTGGCGCCGGCCTTCTTGGCCATGACGAAGCAGCGCTTTGCGACCGCCATCTCGATACCGGCAGCTATCTCGTCCATGGGCTTGCCCTCACCGACGAGAGTGATGACCTCGGACTCAGCGAAAACGGTGCACTGTGCGGTGATGGGGATGACGTTCTTCGCGCTCAGGGAGAGCTTGGAGAACTCGGGCAGCTCCATCTCGAAGGAGCGCGCCATCGCCTCGAAGAAACGGCCGGTGCCCGCGGAGCACTTGTCGTTCATCGCAAAGTTCTTTACGGTGCCGTCGGTGTCGATGGCGATACCCTTGACGTCCTGGCCGCCGATGTCGATGATGGCCTTGACGGAAGGATCGGTGACGTGTACGCCCATTGCGTGGCAGGAGATCTCGGAGATGTTCTCATCCGCAAAGGGGACCTTGTTGCGGCCGTAGCCGGTACCGATGAGGTACTCCAGCTCCGTGCTGTCCTTCAGGCCGACCTTCTGGCACACGTCTGCCATCGCCGCTATCGCGCTCTGCTCGGAATTGATCTTGCTGCGGATGGTGGTATCGGCTACCATCTTGCCGTTCTCGTCAAGTATGACCGCCTTCGTAAAGGTGGATCCTACGTCGCAGCCGCCGAAATATTTCATGATGCTTTACTACCTTTCTTTTCCTCTTCTTTTTTTCGTAAGGAAAGCGTCCTTTAGGACGCTTTCCTGTATGTTATGCAGGGATCAGTACTCGTACTTGGGGTACTTGTTGATGTCGTAGGGAGAATCCTTGAGGATGTCCTTACGCTCCATGTTGTCGTAGTGCTTCTTCATAAACGGCTCGTAGAGGTTGAAGAAGAACTTGCCGTCAAGGTCGAAGAAGAACACGGCGAAGAGCGCCACGTTCACGAGAAGGACGATCCCGAAGATCTTGCCGATGACCTTGAGAGCCTTGCAGCCGCATTTGCATTTCATTGATGTATCCTCCTATTACCAAGTCATAGAGTCGTCGAAGTCAAGCAGGGACGGGTCGAGCGGCTCTTCGTGCATGACGGTGGTCATGTAGTCGTTGATCAGGCCGCGGATCTCGGCACGGGAGACGGTACGGCTGTCGGGCAGTGCGTGGGGCATCCAGAAGGCCTTGACGTTTCTCTTGCGGAACTCTTCCTCGAAGAGGCCGTGAACGCCCTGCATACCCTTGCACTGGAGCTGGTCGTACATCGCGACCATGTCGCAGTTGAAGCGCTGCATGTAATCCCACAGCTCGAAGATGTGGTGCATGCCGCCGACGGCCATGCGGCGCATGGGCGCCCACATGTGATAGGTGGCGCAGTCCTCGAGGCAGTTCTCGTAGGAGTCGGTGCGGATGGTCATGTCGAACATGAGAGAGTCCATGTTGATGACGGTGTTGAGACCCCAGCAGTTGTACGCCCAGGTACACCAGTTGGAGAAGTACAGAGGCGCGCAGGACCACGCGATAACGCGGTGGCGGGTCTTGGGGAAGGAGTTGATCTTCTTCTCAACGCACTTCTCAAGGATCTTGCGGACCTTTCTGTCGGTCTCGTGCCAGATGGGAGCGTCGCCGTACTGGGACTGATAGATACGGTAGAGCGCCTGCGCGACGCCGTTGATGGGATAGTAGTCGGTCTTTGCGGCGACTTCCCACTTCTCCCACTCAAATCTCATCAGCTCGTTCTGAGCCTCGATACGCTTGACCATGCTGTCCCAGCTGAAGGGGATGCCGAGATGTTCCTCGACGAACTTCCAGCAGTCCTCGATCTCGCGCATAGCGTGCTTCTTGACCAGAGGATCGTCAAACTGCATGGGGCTGGGCAGAGCGAAGAGAGGCTTGTCGAGCAGCCAGTCCTGGATGATGGCGGTGGAAACGGAGGCGTCGCAGGCCTCGTTCTGGGTGACGACGATGGGGGAGTAATCGGGGATATCGTCAAGGACGAGCAGACCGGCCTCAGCCTGGCACATCGGGCAGGGGTCGCCGGGCAGGCCGATGGACTGCACCGCGTCGATGTAGTTGAGAACGGTGTGGGAGTTGACGTGGCAGGTGACGAAGTAGGGGATCATTTCCAGAGGAACATACTCAACGCCGGCGTCTGCCCAGGGGTAGAACATGCCGCCCCATACGGTCTCCTTGGAGGCGATGGTCTTTTTGTAGACGTCGTTCTCCTTGCCGCCGTGCAGACGGGTGTCGGCGCTGAACATGCGCTGGAACTGCTTGATGGTGGCGCTGGTCATCGCACGGTAGTGCCATGCGGAGGCCTTCATCGCCTCGCCGCGCAGACCCTGAAGTCCGCGGTCGAACCAGTGGAGAACGGGCAGATAGGTCTGACCCATCCAGCGGTAGCGCCACAGGCCCTTGACAAAGGAGATGGGATCGCCGAACTTCATGATGTCGGCTACCATGAACACATAGTTGTAGAGCCAGATCATGTAGAAGTAGTAAAGGGTATCCTTTACGCCGCGCCACTCTCTGTGCTTGTAGAGACCGGTCTTGTCCTCCAGCAGCTCGCCGAGACGGCGGCCGCCTTCCTCGGCGGTGTGGGGCTTGCCGTACCAGAAATCGCTGGCAAGCTTTTTAAGGTCTATGTTCTTCTTTGCCATTATTACTTGCCCTCCTGGATCTTTTTGATCTCAATGCTTTCGACGAAGGCCTGAAAACGGGTACGGAGCTGGCCGGAAGCGTTGTTTATGTATTCCTTCTCGATGGAGCATACGGGAATACCGAAGTCACGGGGCATGATGATGGTGTCGATCACGCGCTCATAGCTCCAGTATTCGCAGAACTTGTTGGAGGTGACGATGATGCCGTCGGCATGATACTCCTTGGCAAGGTCGGCAAGGCGCTGCTTTCTTGCGCGCATGACGTCCTGCGGCATGAAGCGGGGGCAGTTGGAGGTCTCGAGATAATGGCGGGAGACGGCGTCGAGAGGATCCTGACCCTCCTTGACCACGATGGGGACGCGGGACTCGACCGCGCCGTAGCAGTAGCGGTCGCACACGACCTCAGCGCCGCAGCTCTCGATGAGCTGGGTGAAGCCGGGATCGTCGTTCTCGGAGCCGGCGACGACGACCTTGCAGCGGAAGCGGCGCATATCGTCGGCCTCACGGGTCTTGAGCTCCTCTGCGGTCTCGCGCAGATAGGGGAGGATGAGGTACTTGGGGCAGGCGAGGGAAACGAGCTGGATGACATGGAACTCGTAGCCGGTGATGGTGGGGTTATCGAGCTTGCGGTAGTCGCCGATCTCGTTGATGAGACGGCAGACCTCGTTATGCTCCTCGATAGCCTTCATGATAGCCTCGTCGCTCGTGTCGATGCCGAAATTATCCCGCAGGGGATCAAGGACATGGGCGCGCAGCTGCTCGCGGTAGTGTGCGTAGCCGTTCTCGTTGTTTTTGAACGGAACGTCGGTGAAGGTGCAGAAGAATCTGTCGTTCTCGATGATACGCATATCGTCGACGCTGTCGAGATGCTTCTGCTGGAGGTGTTCCTGGAAGCGGCAGGTGGCGGTGCAGGTCTCGGTAGCCATCTGGGCGTCGAGGAAGTTGAATCCGCCCTCGAGCGCGCGCTCCATGAGGGAACGGGCGTAGTGGCAGACACGGCCGGAGAGGTAGTAGGTCGCGATGTCAGGAGACACGCAGCGCGGCGCTCTCAGACGGACGGAGAAGCAGCCGGGCAGGTCGAGAAGGACTTCAGGCATGAAGTAGCAGGTGTAGCCGATGGCGTATTTGCCCTCGTTCTTTGCCTGCTTTACCAAATCGTTATTGGCTTCCTGAAGCAGATTCTCAAAGAAGATGAGATGCTTGAGATCTTTCACAGATAACCCCCCAAATTTGATTGCTTTTCGGGACACTCGCAAAAAGGCGCAAAATGCCCACTGTCACGGAAGTATTTTAACAAATTGTCACAGGATTGTCAATTCGATTTTGCCCGTTAAAGAGGAAAACCGCCCGATTTACGGGCGGTTTGGCTATACAATTTCATGCAAAATGTCTAAACGAACATAGACGCTACAAATTCTTGTATCGTTTCGGCGTTTTTGGAGGCGCTGCCCTGTATCATCTCGCCGCTGCCGCCGCCGCGCCCGCCGATACCGGCGTTGATGGTGCGCGTAAGGGGGCGGAGATCGACGCTCCGGCTCGAAATTATGTAACGGTAGCCGTCGGCGTCGCTCCCGGTGAAGGCCGCGGCGATACGGCATTTTTCCGCGAGGGCGTTAACAAGCTCCCGGAGAGAAACGGCGTCCAGCCGGTCCTCAAAGACGCAGATGTTCCCGTCCGTGGGGGCGTGGGAGGCGGCGATATAGCCGACGAGCTCGCGGCCGAGCTGCGCGCACTTTTCCTTGAGCCGCTGCTGCTCCTCCGCGAGACGGCCGACGGCGGAGGAGACCTCGCCGCGTCTGGCGCTCAGGAGATTGGATATCTCCGTGACGCTCCGCTGGCGCGCGCGGTAGTCGTCGAGCGCGTCCATGCCGCATATGAGGCTCACGCGCACGCCGCCGCGGTGACGCATGGAATCGAGTATCTTTATGATACCCACCTCGCCTGTGCGGGAGACGTGGGGCGCGCAGCAGGCGCAGCGGTCGATACCCTCTATCTCCACGATACGCACGTCCCGCGTCAGCTCCAGCTTGCTGCGGTACTCCATGGCGGCGAGAGCGGCGCTGTCGGGGAAGAAGGCCCGCACCGGGACGTTCGCGCGCACGGCCTCGTTCGCGCGGCGCTCGACGTCCGCGAGCTGCTCTGCCGTCAGCTCGCCGCTGAAGTCTATCGTCATGCACTCCTCGCCCATGTGGAAGCCCACGTTGTCGTAGCCGTAGAGGCCGTGGACTATACCGGAGACGATATGCTCACCGGAGTGGTCCTGCATGCGCCGCAGACGCTGCTCACCGTCCACGCGGCAGCTCACGGCGGAGCCGGGGACGAGGGGCGCGGCGGTGCTGTGCCAGACGACGCCGTCACGCTCATGCGCGTCCGTGACGCGCACGGAGCCTATATAGCCCGTGTCCGCGCTCTGTCCGCCGCCCTCGGGGAAGAAGGCCGTGCGGTCAAGGGCGGTGAGGAAGCCGTCTCCCCGCGCCTCGCAGGCCGTCACCACCGCCTCAAATTCAAAAAGATGGCTGTCGAGATAATAGAGCCTTTCGGTCATTACAAAACCCTCACTCTCAGCACGTCGCCCATCCGGCGTATGCCGTCGGCCACATCCTCGCCTATGGGGGAACCGAGGTCGATGATGGTGTAGGCGTACACGCCGCGGGGCTTGTTGATCATGTGTTCGACGTTTATGTTCAGGTCGCTGATAAAATCGAGTATGCCGGTGAGCATGCGGGGGACGTTCCGGTGCAGCACGCACAGACGGCACACGCCCATGCGGCTCAGGGAGGCGTCGGGCAGGTTGACGGAGTTTTTGATGTTGCCGTTCTGGAGGTAATCGAAAAGCTGCTCTGCGGCCATGACGGCGCAGCGGTCCTCGCTCTCGGGCGTGCAGGCGCCGAGGTGGGGCATGGCGATGACGTTGGGGGACTTGAGGATGGTCTCGTTCGGGAAGTCGGTGACGTATTTTGCCACACGGCCGGAGACGAGCGCCGCGGTCATGGCCTCGTCGTCGACGACCTCCGCGCGCGACTCGTTTATTATGCGCACGCCCGGCTTCATCCGCGCAAACGCCGCCGAGTCCAGCATGTGGTGGGTGGAATCGGTATAGGGGACGTTTATGCTGATATAATCGCTGCGGGAGAAAAGCTCGCCGAGCGTCTCGGCGCGTATGACCTCGCGCGAGAGCATCCACGCCGCGTCCACGGACATGAACGGGTCGTAGCCGCACACGGTCATCCCCAGCTCCAGCGCCATGTTGGCCACCAGCGCGCCCACCGCGCCGAGACCGATGACGCCAAGAGTCTTGCCCAGAAGCTCGGGACCGGCGAAGCCGGACTTGCCCTTTTCCACCAGCGCGGGTATCTCGCCGCCCCGGCCGGCAATGCTCCTGACCCACTGTATACTGCCGAGGACGTCGCGGGAGGCCAGCACCATGGAGCAAAGCTCCTGCTCCTTGACGGCCTGCGCGTTCGCGCCGGGGCTGTTGAATACGACTATGCCGCGTTCGGCGCACTCCTCCACAGGGATGTTGTTGTAGCCCGCGCCCGCGCGGGCGATGGCCAGAAGCTCCGGCGCAAGCTCCGCGCCGTGCAGGTCCGCCGAGCGGATGAGCAGAGCGTCGGGACGCTCTGTGCAGGGACCCACCTCGCAGCCGCGGCGCGTGAGCGCCTCGATACCCTGCGGGGAAATGCTGTTCATTGTCTTTATCCTGAACATATCTTCAGCTTCCTCTTTGTTTATATGTGTTCCTTTTCAAACTCGCGCATGTAACGCGCCAGCGCATCCACGCCCTCCATGGGCATCGCGTTGTAGAGCGAGGCGCGTATGCCGCCCGTCGCCTTGTGGCCCTTGAGATTCATGAGTCCGCGCTCCGCCGCGCCGGAGACGAACTGCGCGTCGAGAGCGGCGCTCGGCGTGCGGAAGGTGATGTTCATGTCGCTGCGGGAACCCTCCTTCGCGCGGGGGATATAGAGGCGGCTGGAGTCAAGAAGCTCGTAGAGCTTCGCGGCGCGGCGCGCCTTGCGCTCCGCCATGGCCTCGACGCCGCCCCGCTCGAGCAGCCAGTCGAGCTGCAGCGAGAGCATGTAAATGCACCAGCAGGGAGGCGTGTTGAGCAGGGAGTCGTGCTTTATCATCGTCTCGTAGCTCATTATCTCGGGCGTGCAGGGAAGCTCCCGGCCCGCGAGGGACCTGTCGACGATGACGACCGTGAGGCCCGCCGGGGCCATGTTTTTCTGCGCGCCGGCGTAGATGAGGCCGTATTTCGAGACGTCCACGGGGCGCGAGAGTATGTCGGAGGACATGTCGCACACGAGCGGCGCGGGAGTCTCCGGAACATACTGCCACTCGGTGCCGTAGGCGGTGTTGTTGGCGCAGTAGTAGAAATACTTCGCGCCCTCGCTGAGGGACAGCTCCTCCTGCGCGGGTATACGGTCAAAGAGCGCTTCCGGGCCGCCGCAGGCGATGTGGACGGAGCCGTATTTTTCCGCCTCCCTCGCGGCCTTGCCGGAGAAGAGGCCTGTGACCGCGTAGTCCGCGCGGCCCCCCTCGATGAGGTTCATGGGGATGGCGGCGAACTGCAGCGTCGCGCCGCCCTGCAGAAAGAGTATCTCGTGCGTATCGGGAACGCCCAGCGCGGCGGCGAGCTTTTTCTTCGCGCTCTCGAATATTTCCTGAAAGGCTGCGCCGCGGTGGCTCATCTCCATCACGGACATGCCGGCGGAGCCGAAGCACGTAAGCTCGCTCTGCGCCCGCCGGAGGACGGCTTCGGGCATGACGGACGGCCCGGCCGAGAAATTGTATACGCGCTGTTCGGACATTTTTGTGTACTCCTTTTTGATAGATGGCAGCATAGGGCGGCAGCTGTGAAGGTCCCTCGGATACATGTAGAGAGCGGATATCACAACAGGTCAAGGTGTTTTAGTATATCTTCGCATACGGAGCGAAAGCGCCGGTCCACATCAGAATTTGAGTAGCGGAGGACCGTAAGGCCCCGGCCTCTCAGAAACCTGTCTCTGCGCCTGTCGTATTCGGCACCGCCGGGGTCGTAGTGCTGGGAGCCGTCAAGCTCCACGACGAGCTTTTTGCTGTGACAGTAAAAATCGACGATGTAATTGCCGATGATCTGCTGCCGGCGGAATTTCACCGGACAGTCTCTGAGAAACTCGTACCAGAGCCTGCGTTCTTCCCTTGTCATGCTTTTGCGCATTTCCACGGCATATGGAAGAAGCTCACGGTTTTGTTCAAATTTCACGGGAGATACCCCATTCAGTCAGCCGTGCGGCTGACAGCTCCCCCACAGGGGGAGCCATATCATGTTTCCACCACGGGAGAAGCGGCCAAAAGAGTGTGCGGGGAGTACCCGCCCACACCGGGGGAGAGTCGTATCATGCTTCCCCCATAGGGGGAAGTGGCGAGTGAAACGAGCCGAAAGGGGGCGCGGTCAGATGAGCGTGCCGGTGAGCGTTTCGCCGTCGGTGCCGGTGATGCGGACGTCCCTCACCGTGCCGCGCAGGCCGCTCCCCTCCGCCGACACGAGTATGTAGGTGTCGCTGTGGCCGGTGCAGCGGCCGTCGGCCTCCGTCTCGAATAGGACGGGCAGGGTCCCGCCCACACTGCGGCGCAGAAACTCCGCGTGCATTTCGGCGGCGATCCTCTGCGCCTCGCGGGCGCGGCGGTTTTTAACGGCGTTCACTATCTGACCGGGCATTTTGTCCGCCGGGGTGCCGGGGCGGCGGGAGTATGGGAAAATATGCATATCCGCGAAGCCGCAGCGGCGGATAAACCCGAGCGTCGCGGCGTGGTCGGCCTCGCTCTCGCCGGGAAAGCCGGTGATGAGGTCGCAGGTCAGCGCGCAGCCGGGGAAACATTTCCGAAGAAGCTCGCAGGCGGAGTAGAAAAACTCCGTGCCGTACTTGCGGTTCATGTTTTTGAGCGTCCTGTCGCAGCCGGACTGGAGCGAGAGGTGGAAATGCCGGCACAGCTTCCCGCACTCGGACAGGCGGCGGCAGAAGTCCTCGGTGACGACCGTCGGCTCGAGCGAGCCCAGACGGATACGCATGTCCCCGGCGTTCTCCGCGCAGACGAGTATGACGTCGGCAAGGCCGGGCTTTCCGGGCAGATCGACCCCGTAGGACGCGACCTCTATGCCGGTGAGGACTATCTCGCGGTAGCCCTCGGCGGCTATGCGGCGCACCTCCTCGGCGGCGTCCTCAAGGGGCAGACTGCGCAGCCGTCCGCGCGTGTACGGGATTATGCAGTAGGTGCAGAAATTGACGCACCCGTCCTGTATCTTGAGCATGGCCCTCGTGCGGCCGTCGACCGCCCCGGCGGGCAGACGCTCGAAGCTGCGGCGCTTGAACGGCTCGTCGACGCTCACGGTGCGCTCCCCGGCGGAGAGCGCCTTTTCGAGCGCGTCGACAAGCCCCGCGTGGTCGCCGCTGCCGAAGATGACGGACGCGCCGATCTCCTTCACGTCCTCGGGGCTGAGCTGGGAATAGCAGCCGCACACCGCCACCACCGCGCCGGGGTTCTCGTCGCGTAGACGGCGGATGGTCTGGCGGGACTTGCGGCCGCTCTCGGCCGTGACGGCGCAGGTGTTGACGATGACGGCGTCCGCCTGCTCGCCGGGTGCGGCGCGGTCAAAGCCGCGCTGCTGCAGTATGGTCTCCATGGCCTGGGTCTCATACTGGTTGACCTTGCAGCCAAGAGTGGATATAATGTACTTCATGGAAAGGCTCCTTTTTTCGGAGGTATGTTTATGGAACACTATCTTGATAATTCCGCCACGACGAGAGTCTCCGACGCGGCGGCGCAGGCGGCGCTGAGCGCCATGACGCAGTGCTACGGCAACCCAAGCTCTACCCACACGAAGGGCAGGGAGGCGAAAAAGCTCCTTGACACGGCGCGAAAGCAGGTCTCCGACGCGCTGGGCTGCATGCCGGAGGAGCTGGTCTTTACGTCCTGCGGCTCCGAGAGCGACAACTGGGCCATCCTCGGCGGCGCGGAGTACATGAAGCGCCGCGGCCGCCATGTTATAAGCTCCGCCGTGGAGCATGACGCGGTAAGGCGCTCGCTCGACATCCTTGAGGAGCGCGGCTTCGAGGTGACGCGGCTCATGCCGGACGCGACAGGCGCGATAAGCGCGGAGGCGGTGATGAACGCTCTGCGCGGGGACACGGTACTCGTCTCCCTCATGCTCGTAAACAACGAGACGGGCGCGGTGACGGACATCGCGGCGATAGCGCGCTCGCTGAAGAAGGCGGGATCCTCCGCCCTCCTCCACACCGACGCGGTGCAGGCGTTCATGAAGCTCCCCTTTTCCGCAAGGACGCTCGGCGCGGACATGATAAGCGTCAGCGGCCACAAGATACACGCGCCAAAGGGCATAGGAGCATTGTACATCAAAAGGGGGCTGAAACTCAAGCCCTTTATCGTCGGCGGCTCGCAGGAAAACGGCCGCCGCGCCGGGACCGAGGCCATGCCCCAGATCGCTGCCATGGGCGCGGCCTGCGCCGAGGCGAGGGCGGAGATGGGCGAGTATGTCCCGCGCATGGCGGCGCTCAAGGCGAGGCTCGTCGAAAGGCTCGGCCGGGAGATACCGGAATTTACCTATGTCGACACTCCCGCGCCGCACATCCTCAGCATTTCCCTGCCCGGCTGGCGCAGCGAGGTGCTGATGAACTACCTTGAGTCGAAAGAGGTATATGTATCAAAAAGCTCCGCCTGCAAGAAGGGCGGGCGAAGCCATGTGCTGGAGGCGATAGGTCTGAAAAGCGACGTGATCGACGGCGCGATACGCGTCGGCCTGTGCCGCTTCACCACGGAGGAGGACATAGACGCGCTGTGCGCGGCACTCGCCGAGGCGCACGACACCCTCGCGCACAGGTGAGCGGACGGGCGCAGAAACGGAGGCTTGCGTTTCGGACGTCTCCCCGGACAAAATAACAGCCGCGGCAGGAAGACCCTGCCGCGGCTGTGCCGTTTTCCGCGTCCGGTCACTCCGCGGCCTGAGTATCCTCCGCGCCGGCGTCCTCGATGGCCTTGACGGCCTTTAGAGTCTCGGGGTCGATATGGTCGAGGTTCGCGTAAAAGGCGGCGTCCGTGGGCAGGGAGCTGCGGCTGAGCTTTTTGTTCACGAGCCGCGTTATGACCGTATATATCACAACGAACACCGGCACGCCCAGCAGCATGCCCCAGAAGCCGAACAGCCCCGCGCCGAGGATGATCGAGAACATGACCCAGAAGCCGCTTATGCCGACGGTGCTGCCGAGTATCTTCGGGCCGATGAAGTTGCCGTCGAGCTGCTGGAGGACAATGACGAAGATGACGAAGATGAGGCACTTGAGCGGGTCGGCCAGCAGGATGATGAGCGCGCTGGGGACGGCTCCGATGAACGGGCCGAAGAACGGGATGACGTTCGTCACGCCCACGATAACGCTCACAAGGAGCGTGTAGGGCATATTCACCGCCGCGCAGAATATGTAGCAGATAAGCCCGATGATGGCCGAGTCGAGGAGCTTGCCGTTTATGAAGCCGATGAAGGTCTTGTCGGTGAAGCTCAGGCCCTGGCGTATCTTCTCGGCGGTCTCGACGGGGAAAATGCAGTAGAGTATGCGGCGGCAGCCGGCTATGAAGCTCTCCTTGCTCGAGAGTATGTACACGGAGACGATCACGCCGATGAGGAGGTTATATATCCCCGTCAGCACATAGTACACCCCGGCGGTAACGTTGGTGACGACTATGCCGAGTCTCGGCAGGACGGTGCTTTCGAGCCACGACATGAGGCTCGTGTTCACGGTGCCGAGGACGCTCACGGCGTACTGCTCGATCTCCGGATAGTCCTGCAGGAGCCGCTCCACCCATGAGCTGATGGTAGCGACATAGCTGTTGCCGTTCAATACGATGGTCTGTATGCTCTGGTACAGCTGGGGTATGATGAGATACACCAACGCCGCGAGTATCGCGAGGAACAGTATCTCCACGCAGAGGACGGACACGCCGCGCGCGGTCCTTTTGCGGTTCCAGCGCTTGTTCTTTTTGAACATCTTCTCAAAGAGCGGGAGGAGCGCCTTGCCCTCGAGCACCCTCATCGCGGGCAGCACGAGATAGCTTATCGCAAGGCCCCAGATGAACGGACTGAGTATCTTGACGAGCGCCTTCAGCCCCTTGCCAAGCGCAGGGAGATACCGCAGCGCCATGTAAAAAAGTATTGCCGCGGCGATCACGCAGAAGGCTGTGATCCCCCAATACAGGTACTTTTTATCCCACTTGAACTGTCGTTTCATAAGCCGCTCCCATATATCTGTGTTTTTTTCTTTATTCTACTATCACCCGGCGGGCGCGTCAAATAAATTATTGTTAAAATTTGTTCACAGACTGGCGTGTTATGTAAACTGAATTGGTAAATAAACCGTGAATATTCATTCCGGGCATGTTGAAAACTCGGTTGAAAATGTTCAAAACTCATTGATTTTTCAATACACGGGGCGGAGGAGCCATATTCCTGCCGTGTCGAAATATACATAATTTTGTAAACCGGGCATAGCGGCGCGGGACAGGGCATAGGCTTGCGTAAGAGCAAAATGGGAGGACGACATGAAAAGGACTTTGGTTTTTTTACTGTGCTTTGCGATATTGCTCGGCTCCGCCCCGGCCTTCGCGGAGGAGCCGCTGCGCGACGGGGACATCACCATATCCGCGCCCTCGGCGGTGCTGATGGAGAAGGAGACCGGGACGCTCCTGTATGAAAAGGACGCGCACAAGCGCCTATTTCCCGCGAGCGTGACGAAGGTCATGACCATGCTCCTCATCGTCGAGGCCATAGAGAGCGGGAAGATAAGCCTTGACGACACCGTGACGGCCAGCGCGCGGGCGGCGTCCTTCGGCGGCAGCTGCGTATATCTCGAGGAGGGCGAGCGCATGAGCGTCAGCGAAATGCTCAAGTGTATCGCCGTGGTCTCCGCGAACGACTGCGCCGTGGCGATGGCGGAGCATCTGTGCGGCAGCGAGGAGCTGTTCGTCGCGAGGATGAACGAGCGCGCGGAGGAGCTGGGGCTTGCGGACACGCATTTTGCAAACTGCACCGGGCTTTTCGATGACAGCCGCCACTATACCACCGCCTACGACACGGCGGTGATATCGCGCGAGCTTATCCGGCACGATCTCATCAAGGACTACACCACCATATGGATGGACAGCATACGCGGCGGCGAGTTTGAGCTGACGAACACCAACAAGCTCGTGTACTGGTATCCGGGCTGCACGGGACTGAAGACCGGGTACACCTCCACGGCGATGTACTGTCTCGCGGCCACGGCGGAGCGCGAGGGCGTCGAGTATATCGCGGTGGTCATGCACTGCGGCAGCATAGACGCGCGCAACGAGGACGCAAAGACGCTTCTGAACTACGCCTTCGCGAGCTTCACGCTCTGTCCGCTGCGCGCGGGCGGGGACCTGCCGGAGATACCCGTGGAGCTGGGGAAGGAAAAGAGCGTCCGCGCGGAATACGGCGGGAGCGAGTACGCCCTTGTGCGGCGCGGCGGGAGCGGCGCGAAGTATGACATAGAGCTTCTCCCCAAGGCGGCGGCTCCGGTGAGACGGGGCGACAGGCTCGGCACGCTGACCGTGAGCATAGGCGGCGAAACGGTGGCCGAGGCCCCCATCGTCGCGGCCGGGGATGTGGAGCGCATAGGCTTCTTCGGCACCTTCGCGCTGCTGGGGCTGTCGCTGTTCGGGCTGTAGGCCGCGCGGCGCAATTCGCTGTTGAAATCGGCGAAAAAAAGATTATAATGTTTCCGTTGATCTTAATATGAACGGAGACATGGACAATGGTAAAAATAGATCTTTCCGGCGCAGCCGGATTTTTCACCGGCGAGGGGCCGGACTACGCTCTTGCCGCGAAGGCTCATGAGACGCTTGCGAACAGGACCGGCGCGGGGGCCGATTTCCTCGGCTGGACGGAGCTTCCGAAGAAGATCAAGGAGACCGAGCTTGAGCGCATAGCCGCCGCGGCGGTGAAGATACGCTCACGCTCAAGGGCGCTGGTGGTCGTCGGTATCGGCGGCTCGTATCTCGGCGCGCGGGGAGCCATCGAGCTTCTCCGCCCCATCCACGGCGAGAACGACCCGCAGGTGTTTTTCGTCGGCAACGGCCTCTCCCCGGACTATCTCGGCGACGTTCTCACGAGACTCGGTGACATGGACTTTGACGTGAACGTCATCTCCAAGTCCGGCACCACGCTCGAACCCGCCGTGTCCTTCCGCATTTTCCGCGAGCTGCTGCACAAAAAGTACGGCGAGAGCGCGAATGAGCATATCTTCGCCACCACCGACGCGCACAGGGGCGTTCTCAAGTCCCTTGCCGACGCCGAGGGCTGGGAGAGCTTCGTCGTCCCAGACGACGTGGGCGGACGCTACAGCGTACTCTCCGCGGTGGGTCTGCTGCCGATGGCGGTCGCGGGCATAGACATCCGCCGCGTTATCGACAGCGCCATACGCGAATTTGAGGCGCTCGACCTCCGCTCGCCGGAGAACCCCGCGCGGCAGTATGCCGCCGCCCGCCAGCACCTCTATAAAAACGGCCGGGGGATCGAAATACTCGCCTGCTACGAGCCGAGCTTCCGTTTCATGGCCGAGTGGTGGAAGCAGCTCTACGGCGAGAGCGAGGGCAAGGACGGCATAGGCATTTTCCCCGCCTCCGTCGAGTTCACCGCCGACCTCCACTCCATGGGGCAGTATATCCAGGACGGCCCGCGCACGCTCATGGAGACCGTGGTGCGCTTTGAAAGGTCCCGCAGCGCGTTCGTCGTTCCCTTTGAGGAGGCGAACTCCGACGGCCTGAACTACATCGCCGGGCGCGACCTTGCCGACGTGTGCCGCGTCGCGGCGGACGCGGTGAGGGAGGCCCACATCGCGGGCGGCGTGCCGAACATCACCATAACCGTCCCCGAGCGCAACGAGGAGGGCCTTGCCGCGCTCGTGTGCTTCTTCGAGATGGCCTGCGGCATTTCCGGCTACATGTCCGGCGTCAATCCCTTTGACCAGCCGGGCGTCGAGGCGTACAAGAAAAACATGTTCCGCATGCTCGGAAAGCCCGGCGCAAAATAAAATTTTCGGAGTTTGGAGACAGACAACGGCTCCCCGGCAGCGTACCGGGGAGCCGTTTTATGCTCAGCGGACGGCCCCGCGCGGAAAATTTATCGGGAGTTCATATTTGACCGAAGTACGCTCTTGCACCTTCGGGAGAAAAATGATAAGCTGTCAGTGTGAATATTTATCGCAGCTGACTGGTACTATTACATATAACGAAAAGGAGCGTGGTCGACATGGTCAAGCTAATCATGGGACTCAAGGGATCCGGAAAAACAAAAAAGCTGGTGAATCTGGTGCGCGAGGCAGTGAACGAGGGTCACGGCGACGTGGTCTGCATCGAAAGGGAACGCAAGCTCACCTACGACATCCCCTATCAGGCGCGGCTTATCGACGCGGGGGCGTATGCCATCGGCTCGTATGAGTTCATGAAGGGACTCCTGAGCGGTATCCATGCGGGAAATTATGACATCACTCATGTGTTTATCGATAATTTTTATAAGCTGGTAGACGACAGGTCGGCCGAGGAGCTGGAGAAGTTCGTCGACTGGCTGGACGACTTCTCCGCGCGGGAGAATGTCGAGTTCGTCCTGAGCATTTCGCGCGACACGGAGAGCGTCAGCGAAAAGGTCAGGAGCCATTTGATCTGATATATATTGATACGCCGCCCCCGGCTGCTCAAGGCAGCCGGGGGCGGTTTGCTTATTTCTTTATTTCTGCCGGTGTACATACATCCGGCTCGGCTCATCCTCGCCGTCGCCCGTGACCGGACACAGAAATTCCCAGCCGTAGCGCTCGTAAAAGCCGGTGTGATCGGTGAGAAGATAGAGCGTGCCGATCCCGTGCGCGGCCATGTCGGCGCACACATGCTCAAGGAGCCGCCCCGCGAGTCCGCGGCCCCGGTACTCCGGCTCCGTGTACACCGCGCAGACGTTGGGAGAGAGGTCCTTTCGCGGGTGAAAATCGTTCTCGATAACGCCCATCCCCGCCGCGACCCTATCCCCGTCGAGACAGAGGTACCAGCTCGGCACCGCCGCGCCGAGAGATTCCGTCATGCTGCTCTCATAGGCGCTGCGCGGGATGTTCCACTTGGAGGAGAACCACTCCGCCGCCTCGCAAAGCTCAGGCCGCTCCGAGAGCCTGACGATCAAAAAATCATTGCAGTCTTTCATCTTATCTTCAGCGTATTCAGATACTCCTTCTGCTCCGGCGTTATGCGGAAGCTCTCGCGGGCCTTCTGAATGGTCTTGTTGTGGACCCAGACGTCCAGCCGCCTTTCCTCAATGTACGGGACGGCCGCCTCCCACTGCTTCGCGAGGGCGGTGGCAAAATACCACGCGGCCATCGTGTTCACATAGTATTCGTCCGAATGCACCCGCGCGCACAGCTCGAGCTGCTCCGGGGAGAAATCGCCGTCCAGATAATATGCCGTCAGCACGCCCATGCCGAACCGGCAGGTGTAGACCGCGTCCGACGCGATCCAGCCGCGTACCCTATCCATCAGGCCGTCCTTGCGTGTTTTGAAAACGGCGGGGCGCAGCGCGTCGCACACCGCCCAGTTGTCAACGTAGGGGAGGAACGCGTCCAGCGCCTCAAGCACCGCGCCGTAGTCCTTCATGCAGGAGATGAATATGCTGTGCAGCAGGCTCTCATCATAATAGCCGTGCGGCAGGGCGCGCAGGAACTCCGCCGCCGCTTCGGTGCCTCTGAACTCTCTTTCTATCTCGCGCAGGCGCGGCGTCCGCACGCCGAGAAAAAGCTCCCGCGGCAGCGTCGGCGTGAGCTTCGCCTGAAAGTCCGCGTTTCCGGCCTCCGCGGAGGCGATAACGCGTTGTGTGATAATGTTCATTTCCCATCTCCGTGTGTGTTTTTACAGCGCAATTATAATGTGGGAGCCAAAGCGTGTCAACACCGCCGCGGCGGAAAGGGCCTCGCCGGGAGAGGGAAAACCGAAAACGCGTGTTGACAAGAAAACTTGGCGCTGCTATAATGATGACAAGAAAACTATGCAAGGAGCGAAGCATGAAAAAGGAAGACATTCTGGAGATGAGCCGGAGAGAGAACGGGAGGCGGGATCTGGCCGAGCTGGAGACGGCGGCGCAGGCGGGCAATATCGCGGGGCGCGTCGGCGCGGGGCTGTGCTGTCTGCTCTCGGCCGTGATCGTCCGGGCCGCCGGGGTCATGCCGGTAAGCCCGTGGGTGATTTTTTTCGGCATTCTCGGCACGCATTATCTGGTGAAATTTGTTAGGCTGAAGAGAAAGGGCGACCTGACGCTCACGGTGCTGTACCTCGCGATGTTCGTCCTCTGCCTTGTTCTCCTTGCTCTGCGGCTGGCGGAGGTGCGGGGATGAACGATGAGCTGAAGCTTAAAAACCGGCTCAGGGAGGCGAGGGGCGAGAAGGGCCTCTCGCAGGCTCAGCTTGCGGAGCTGGTGGGCGTGTCGCGCAATACCGTCAGCTCCATCGAGACCGGGCAATTCAGCCCGACTGCCAAGCTGGCGCTCGTGCTGTGTATCGCGCTGGATAAAAAATTCGAGGAATTATTCTATTTTTAGGAGGTCATCATGGACGACATAGTGCTGCTGATACTGGGAATATTCATCTCGGCCCTCGGGATCGTGAATATAGGCGGGAATATCGGCACGATACATGCCTATAACCGCCGCCGGGTGAAGGAGGAGGACATCCCGAAATACGGCCGTGCCGTCGGCACGGGGACGCTCATTATCGGCGCGTCGCTGATCGTGGCGTGGTCCATAGCGCGTCGGAACGCGGAAATGACGGACGTCGTCGTTATTCCGGCGCTGGCCGTCGGACTCGCGTTCATCCTGTACGGTCAGTTAAAATATAATCGCGGCATTTTTTGACAGCCCGGAAGCGTCCGGCGGCCGAAACGGTCAGGCGCATATTTCTCCGTTCTTTGCAGACAATAGCAGGGAAGACAAATTGAGCCAAAGGAGAGAAATACATGAAAGCAACAGGAATCGTGCGCCGCATAGACGATCTTGGCCGGGTGGTGATCCCGAAGGAAATACGCCGCACCATGCGTATCCGCGAGGGCGACCCGTTACAGACTACATTGACACCGTGGGAGCAGTTCTGCTTCGGCATGCTCGATCTGGCGAGACGGGAGGGGTGGAAATAGTACATAGTGACTAAAACATAGGGCTCTACCGTGGGTATCCGCAAGGGTTGAAAGAGCAAGCAAAAACGCCGGAAACCGCTGCGCAGCAACGTCTTCCGGCGTTTTCATCTGTGGCAATGATGTCAGGGAGGGTAGTATACAATAACATTTGAATTAAGACAGGGGCACACTTAATTTCATTAGCCAAGGAACGAGTCAGTACTTATTTTGTTTGTGTATTGACTTCTCCATTATCCTTGACAGCTCGCGAATAATACACTATAATAAATAAAAATATGTATTATAGTGTAGGAAGTGATGATATGACTCACAACCAAGTACATAATGAGATTAAATCTCTCATAGCCCAAAATGGTCTTACACTTACTGAAGTTGTCAATCGAATGAATCAGCAACGAAATTTGGGTCAGCAAACTACAGTACAAAATATTTCAAACAAATTATCTCGAGGAACAATCAAGTTTTCTGAAGTCCTCGAAATAGCATCTGTAATCGGTCTAAAAATCAGTTGGGATAAAATATAAGGGGGTGAAATCTGTGTTAGCACTTCTTCAATCGATTCTAAATAAATACTCTGACAGTGAACTTCTTCAGATGTGTAAAGCCATAAATAAAGACTACAATATTTACGATCCCGAAAATGTACGATGGGCAAAGCTCGAATACGTGCTTAATAAAACTTCTCCAAACGATATTAAATTACTACGAGAGAATTGCTTATCTAACAGAGTCGTCAATGATATGATATTTAATTATTATTTTTGTGAAAGAGTTATTAAATATTATTTTATCAACCATTTGAGAAGCAAATTAGATCATATCGTTGCTTTTGAGATGTCAATTGGAGATAGTCGAATTGATATATGCAGAATAAATGGCAGTTCATACGCATACGAAATAAAAACAGAGTATGATACTTTTGACAGATTGGGAACTCAAATGCAGGATTATGTGAGAACCTTTGAAAAAGTATACGTAATTGTCCCACATAGTAAATTAGACGATGTAAATTCTCTTATTCCCGAGCCTTGCGGCATCATTTCCTATAGAATTACTAGAGACAAAAAAGTGGTCTTTTCCTACCGAAAGCGAGCGCAAAAGAATCGTTGTGATATTAAATTCTGTCTTAGCAGCCTATCAAGTATCGACATGAGTTATATCCTCAGACTACTAAATGAGAAAGACTTTAAAACGCGAGCTGAAAAGTTGACACGACTCTTACAGATATCCGATACACAATCAATCTGGACGCAGTACCGGGAATTGCTAAAGCACAAATATGCAGATCAGTGGTGGTTTGTTACACAGCATTTTGATCAAATCCTACCTATTGACATTCAGAGCTTTTTCGCATCTAAGATGGATCCATGCCTACTATATACAAAATAAGGAATGGCTCAGCCAGATTATTCTGACTGAGCCATTCTTTATGCGTCGGTCTCAAACATCGTGTAAATATAATGGAGCATGGTTATCATTTTCCATTGTGCTTGATTTCGTCCACTCTTCTCGCCGGATAAAATTTCTTCAATTTCTCTGCACCCCGGGCAATTTTCATGATGTATATCACTAAATTCTTTCCAATATTCTGATCTAACAATTCTGGGAGCAATATGGACTGGAAACTCAGATAGCTGCGGTGCTCTACCTTTGTAGGCAACAAAATAGTTGTTTTCATTGGAATAATAGATACCAACTGGACTGATAGCTCCGCCCGTGGATGGTAGCGCAGCGGAAATACACGCATAATCTCCAAAACCATCGAACTTGTTCATATAAGCAGACGAATAGAGTTCTTTTAGACTATTATCAATGTCTGCTATTGGTTCGCCATCCAGCATCTCTTTATTTGTAAGGCTTTCCGGGCGGTGTGCGTTTATTATCACGGAAGTGAATCCAAATGTTTTTTTGCTTTCGGCAATTCTCTTGTATACTCTTTTGAAAACTGGGCTCATATGAGATGCAGACTCAATGTCCAGCAGCAGATAGTCATTTGGCGAAATTAGATTCTCAACACACGAGAATACATGATCAAATTCTTGAACTTTCACTCGGAATGCTATATGAGAAAAAAGTTTTCTATACTGAGTCGCTTCAAATTCTATACGTTCTAAAGATATACTCTCTGGAAGATAGGAAACAACCGGCACAACACAATCGCCATATTGAGACAAAGGCATAAGTTCATTTATACCAAAGTCAGGGAGACGAACAGACATGGTCACATATTCCCGAATTGCATCCGTTGTACTACGCAACTTAGTTGATTTATAGAAATCGACCATTACGTGCATTCCAGGCGTACTCTCAAGAAGAGCACATAAGTCTTGGATAAATGTATTTTTGTTATTACTTCTGGTTTTCGCCTGAATCAATTCCATTAAGGGAATAACGTTTCCGTCAAATACATGCATTGCACTTAACTGCTGTAATACGCTAACCTCTACAGTACGGTTTTTCATTACAGGAACATACATTAATCGATACCTCCTTTAGCCTTAAAGTCAAGGTAATACGCCAAGCCATCTAGACCTGGATATATAAATGAGCGGTTAATGCCAAACCAATCTAGGTCTTTTACAAATTCACGCAGTGCTGATTTGGGGATAATCAGTTGATCTACGTCGCAAAATTCACCGTTGATTTTTGTTTGATCAAGAGGCAAAGTCGGATCTTTGTGAACAGTGAAAACTCCCTTTTGAGCAATAATACGTGCATTTATATAGCTTGGTATATGCAGCAAAACATTATCATCATCTGGAAGGGAGAAAACATCCGGAATATCATCTGTCCCATTAAACAACGTACGATCTATTACACAGACTGCCACATCGTCGTCGACATCCTCTGTTGCAAAATACGCTGCAATTAAGGGATTCTCAGTCCAATCCAGAAACCTTGTCGGCAATCCGTGGTGCTGTCCAATTGTCCATTGATCCCATGGGTTCATATCACGCAGGTCCATGTGAGGAACCGACATTTTTATGAAGTCGTTCATCGTTTGCTCTTCTAAGTCCTGTAGAGCAAATAATTGCTGCTCAGGTTCTCCTAAACATCTCTGAACATAATTAGAGCGTCCTATTTTAGGAATCAAAGGATAACTTTTCCTTTTCAACCCTCTAAATAAGTGCTTCCTGCTATAATTCTGTTCTACATGTGATATGTAATCTGAAAACGATGTGATTGTAATTGTATTCACATTATGCTCCTCTCAGATTCTTGCAAAGATAACCATATACAGAACCTTTTATAATACTATCACAGTTCCCGCATGATTTCCACAAACTGATCCAGCGTATATGCGCCATCAATGCCGAAATCGCGGTTCTTGAACACCATGAAATAGCGATAATTCTGTCCGCACTGCGCCTGCCATTTGCGGCCGAGTCTCAGTTTGCGTTCGCTGTCGCTGTTGTCCCGGTCATCCCCCTTGTACTCAATGAGTACAAGCTTTCCGGACTTGGTCATCACCATAAAGTCAGGATAATGGTTGATATACCCATTCAGCCGGAACCCCTTGCGCTCAATGATTCGGTGCCACCACTTGATGTTATCCGGGGCGACCACGGCATCGATCAACTCATGCTCACCGCCGTTCATGTCGTCCTTCTCCGCCTCATAGAGAGGCTTTGGGATGGCATCCGTCGTATCGGCGGGCGTAATGACCGGCGGCAGGGCATAGCTCTCCCGGCACACGATCTTACCGGCGTCAAGCCAGCGGGAAAACTGTTCCTCCCGATATGCTTCCTCCAATCCTTTGATCTTCTCCTGAATTTTTGCCGCATAAGTCGGGATCGCCGTTTCCATAGCGGACAACTCATCCTCAGTCATGCCGCCTACGATACGGCGTACATAGTCGTTGATCTCTGCCGCTGCATAACGGTTATTCCGGTTGATCTGGGCGCAAAGCATATTTGTGCAGCTTTGTATCTTTTGTTCCTGAGGCAGCTGTGCTAAACGGTTGCGGATATACTCGCTCAGTTCACTGTCAACTCGCTTGTACTTAGGAACAGCCTCTCCGTTTTCAGCCACATCGATGCGATACATCTCGCCGGTAGCCAGTTCAAATCTCACCTGCGCGTCCTGTCCCGCAAGTGAAAAACCTTCCGACAGATTCTCCGGCTCCAACAGCTCATACTCTGAGCCGAACAGATCCGGAACCGACTTCAGGAAGAACTGCGGGATACGAAGCGCCGAAGCCTCAGCTGCAAGGTGCGGCTGCATTGCGTTCTGTGTCAGCATATCTCCCAGTTCACCTCCTATAAATCCATCATCTGGTTCATTGATTGCCGCAGTATAGTCCGCGGCCTGTTGAGCCGCTTCCTGCACCATTGCGGAAACTTCCGCAGCTGTCGGAGTCGCGTTTTCCAGCGCGGTCTTAACTGCCTGTACATTGATGTCATCAAACGAGTCTTCCTCGGCTGTCTGTGCATCCAGCGGGATTTTCGTCTGCGCGGCTTCCGGCTCTGTCGGCGTATGGGATGGCTCGACAGCTTCTCCGATTCGATAATCCCTGCGGCTGAAACCGGCCTTGTTCAGCCCCGCAACGATTTTCTCCAGCGAGGTGTGAAAGTCTACGGAGTTTGTCAGCACATAGGATGTGTTCAGCAGCGGCGATTTGTGTTGCATGGCGTAGGGTTGGCGCAGTATCCTGCCGAGGATCTGTTCCACATCCACAGCAGAAGTGCGGTTTGCCAGCGACGCCAGAATATAGGCAAATGGGCAGTCCCAGCCCTCCTTCAGGGCGTTGACCGTGATAATGTAACGTATCTTGCAGTCCCGGCTCATCAGGTCTTGTCCCTTTAGGTCATCCACATTGGACGTCTTGACCGCGATCTGGTCTTCCGGGATACCCATACCGATCAGCATCTCTTTGATCTTGTCAAAAGTGTCGCTGTTGTCCCCGGTTCGCGGCTGTGCTTGGAACAGCACAATGGGGCGAATGTACTTGCCGCCTGCCGCTTCCGCGGCAATTGCATCACGTTCAATGCTGCCGCGAAGCTGGATGGCATCCTGAATGACACTCTGCCGGGTCGTGCGGTTGTACACAACGACAGGCAGCTTCACCATATGTTCCTTTTTCAGTTCGCGGGCGTCGACATACGAAATAATGTTGCTGTTTTTCCGCGGCGTCGCTGTCAGGTCAAGGACGAAAGATGGATTCAGATTGTTCAGCATTTCCGTGCTGAGATCAGAACCGGCATTATGGCTCTCATCCACGATAACGACAGGCTCCAAATGCCGCAGCACCTGAATCAGCGCCGTGTCCGGCGTGTCCGCCAGCAGAACATCTTTATCCTTGAAGTACTCCGCAAAGCGAGACAGGTTGCCGTTTTCCTGATAGACCTTGCGTACATCCCGATTACGGCTGTTGATGCGCAGGGAGCTGTAGCTCATTATGCAGACGGTCAGTATTCCCTGGATGCTGTCCGGCGAAAAGGCATGTCCGATCAGCATCTGCTCCTTTGTATACACTCCGACATTCCCGTTAAAATCCTGATTCAGCCGTTGACGGTATGGATGATTCGCATCGGACAGGTTGCGGATCGTCTGCGTCAGTATCGAATCGCTTGGCACCAGCCATACGACGACCTGCGGTTTGCCATTGGGCAGGGCGTCAAAAATCCGCTTGACTGCGGCGCAGGCCATAAAAGTCTTGCCTCCGCCCGTCGGAACCTTCATGCAGACATGCGGCACCCGCTCGATAGAATTGTTATAAGACGGCACCCCGCCGAGGCCAACAGCTATGTCCTTGGCAAGCCAGTATTCCCGCCACGCGGCAAACAGATTGGGGCTGTGGTTGACACAGTTCAAGTATGCAGACAGGTCACGCATGACTTGCTTCTGATAATTATTGAGTTCCATACGTCAGCCTCCTCACAGTTTTGTAATATCGCGTGGGATTTTCTTGAATGTAATGTGATACTTTTCCAGCTCCGCGTCACTGAGCGTGCAGAGGTCTGCGTAGATCACATATGCATCTGCTTTTGTCTTGACCGTGTGCAGAAACTCGCGGTTCAGTGTGGTTGCCTTTTTCTTTTCATAGTAGAAATAGTAGGCGCTGTTCACATGGACGCCCATGAAGTACGGCTCATCCGGATGCGGTTCCTCCAAGCGGCTCTTGGTATCCGTGAAATAAACATACTCCCGTATCTTCTCGACGCCGACATTTTCGTTGAGCATATCGCCGTACATCAAAGGCTCGCCCAGTTCATAGTAGCTGAAACTGCCGCCGGTTCCGGCCATGGCTTGTCTGCCCTCGCCGTAGCCGTCGATGACGCGTTTGACCCGCTCGGCAGTAATTCTGTCCGCATAGTCGCCCATCTCTATAAGGATGAATCTGCGATCTCCGCCGTCGGCTTTGTTCATGTTCAGAACGGCGTGAGCGGTTGTACCGGAGCCTGCGAAGGAATCGAGGATAAGTGCATTGTTGTCACCAACGATTTGCAAAATGCGTTCAATCAGGCGCGGCGGCTTCGGCGTGTCAAACGGTGACTTCCCATCAAAAATCGCTTTGAGCACTTTAGCAGCCTCATCCGTGTGGCCTACTTCGTCATAAGGCCAAAGGTTGGTTACAATTCGTCCACCCATTTCCTCAAGATAGCGCTTGCAAGCTATGCCTCCACGACCACCACTTGTGAAATACAGCACAGGCCACTTTCCAATTTGATAGCGCAAAACCGCTTTAGATGCCAGTTCTTCCAACGGTGCAGAAAGCATGATAGCGTTTATCTCTTTTGGAACCGTATTTGACTGACCACAAATAGAGACCCGTTTTTCATAATCATCAATCGGTCTCAATTCGTAATAAGACCAATGAAGCATTATCTGCAACATCTGCTCCTGCCCAAATGTCCAGTGGCGCCCATTTGGCGGATATAAGAGCTTTCCAGTGATTGGGTGCTGAATAGCGTAAACCATGCCCGGGTGAGTTGCGGCTCCGGGGGCACTTGCATCTCCGGCTTTCCACGGTCTCGGATCATTGTCTGGACTTGAGTATCTCTGATCCATTTCCTCTGTGCGTGCCAATTTGCTTGGATTCCAATTGGGCCGTTTGCTATACACAATAATATGTTCCACCTCATTGACGATGCCCTTGGAGTCATTGCGTGTGGAGTATGTACGCTGCCAAGAAATATTGGAAACAAAGCAGTTGCTGCCGAAAATCTCATCACAAATCAGCTTGAGATTGGCATACTCCGTATCGTCAATGCTGATGAAAATAGCCCCATCATCCGACAGAAGTTTTTGCAGCAGCTTCAACCGCGGGTACATCATGCACAGCCACTTGTCGTGACGGCTCAAGTCCTCGCCCTCTTTGCCGACAACTGTACCCAGCCACTTTTTGATGTGTGGGTCATTGACATTATCGTTGTAGACCCAGCCCTCATTGCCCGTGTTATAAGGCGGATCAATATAAATGCACTTTACTCGTCCCTCATACTTCGGCAGCAGGGATTTCAACGCTTCCAGATTGTCCCCGTGGATGATCATGTTCTCACTGCCGTTGTCATCATCATGCCTACCATTTTCATCATAACTGTACTGCCGCTCCAATACCCGGTACGGCACTTCCAGATGATGATTCACAACTTTAGCTTTCCCTATCCATTCAAGCGTCGGCATTATCTTTTACCTCCGAAGCGCAAAATTTCGTTTGCCTCTTTTCGTATACTTGTATAAATAGCATCAAAAGTTTGCCCTTTCAGGGCGAGCAAGTTTCTGTATACCTGTTCGTAAGCTGCGGCCATTTCACCGTTTGAAGAACCAATATCATTCCATATATCGTCATACTTCAAATCTTTGGTTCGCTCAAGGACTTCCGTGCAATAAACCAAAACACCCGTTGAAAAGGAATTGGGGTACTTCTTTTCTAATTCAGTCGTTTCCAATGCAGTGCGTCTGGCTTTAAGATCTTTTATTCCTCTGTAGGCTTTGATTTCCTTTTCGCAGATAGTTGAAAACGAATTTGACGCCTGCATGATTTGGTCTAACAGGTTTTTCACCTTAGGAAAATCTTCTGAACTTAAATATGAAAACAATTGGTCTGTAGCAATTCGGCAATCTAGTTGGTACTTTTGAATTGTAATAAGTAAAGCATCTGGGAAGTTGTTGTCTACTACCGTATCATTAATGTTCGCCATCAAGATACGCCTTGGATTGATCTTATCAAGTGCATCTGAAATTATTGCTTCGATGTTTGCCCACTTATCACTCTCGTTTTTCAGATAGCTTTCCCGCTGAATTTGCTTTCGGGTAAAGCTGATTGTCACAACTATTGTTACGACTGTGACAAGCGTCCCTAAAATCGTTCCGTAATAAGAAAGCACATCCGCAGCGCCCCAAATTGTCATGTACCCGCTGTTTGCTTTGTAACATTCGTTAATTATGATCGGAACACCGACGATTGCCGCAAGTGCCCCTATAACAAGTGCGCACCATTTTATCCACGGTTTTTTCATAGCTGTCCTCCCTCTTGATGTACTCTCTATGCTTTCGCTCTCACTATCCACACTGGCATGATATAGTCTCCGCGTTGATCACATATAGCTCGAGGCGCATACAGAGTATCGCACCACCATTGCACATTTCAACTGACTACAAATTGTAGTCAGTATTCATTCTCTCGCATTCCCCTTGGCCAGATTCTCTGTCTCGCGTATAGTCTCCAAATAGGCTTCTTCTACTGGGGAAAGGGTTTCGACCTGATACTTTCTATATTCCTGCTCGGCTTTTTCCATGGCCTGTTTATGGCTGATAGTGCCCGCGCCCTCCAACAGTTTTTCTCCTGTGGTGGAAAGTACCCTGTCCAGATGTTCGATATAGTCAGACATGTGCATGGGGTTATGCCGCATTGCCTGCACCTCGGCAAAGTCAAAATAACCGGACACAAGGTTGTTCAGGATCTTCAGTTCGTCTTCATCCAGATAATTCTTTGCGACCTTCACATCGCTGAGCACAGGCATCTCACCTTTGAATGTCTTCAGCCCCATAAACGGCTTGGATGCATCCGCGCGCTGATAGATCACTTCGGCGGCGGTGTGGCCATGCGCCGCATAGTGCAGCTTGTTCTGTACGATCTTGAAAAAGCGGACAGACTCGGCGCTGGTCGGATCATAGTCCACACTGGTCGCGTACAGATCCAGCACCTGACGGTACAGCACTTTCTCTGACGAGCGGATATCACGGATGCGGTCAAGCAGTTCTTTCCAATAGCTCCCGCCGCCAAGCTGCTTCAGACGCTCGTCATCCATAGTGAAGCCCTTTATCATATACTCTTTCAAACGTTCCGTAGCCCAGCGCCGGAAATTTGTCGCGATTGAGGATTTGATACGGTATCCGAGGGAGATGATCATGTCCAGATTATAATAAACCATCTCACGGTTTACCTGACGATTGCCCTCCTGCCGAACCTGTCGGAATTTCCGACAGGTTGAATTTTCGTCGAGCTCACCCTCCTCATAAATGTGGGTGATATGCTCGACTACATTGGTACGGGACGTTTGGTAAAGTTCGGCCATCTGCTGCTGCGTCAGCCAGACGGTTTCATCTTCCATCTTTACGTCGATGTGTGTTAAGCCGTCATCAGTCTGATAAATAATGATCTCGCCGTTATTATCCATTCAGCCTTTCCTCCATCTCTGCTCTAACGCCCCTGCTCCTGATATAATTTTATTTTAATCTGACCGTGTGCGCCCGTCAAGGCAATTATACACTGTAATCGTTCTTTAGCTTAAACTTGTGAAGTTGATAATTTATCTCAAAAGCACCGTCTCATCAGAGCGGTGCTTTTCATTATTAGCCTGTGCTCGAAAGGGGGTGAGTAAAACTATAGAATCTATGTATCGGTAGGAATGATTTGAAAATCAAAAAACATCAAGGAGGGAAATTTTATTGAAACAGGGAAACTACTCGCTGTCGCCCCACGTGAGGCGCTGTGTGCGCTTTTACGGAAGCAGATGGGACGTGGACCCCAGCAGGAGAACGCGCGGCGTTTGGGGGCGTTTTCGCGGCATTTTCGTCCGGGTGTGCCCGTTCGAAAATGGCACTATGATAAAGGGAGGTACACCCAAGGGCGCACCTCCCACCCACAAAGCCCCGCAACGCGGGTCTTTTTCGACTTTCGGGCAAGGTACACATTTTCAAGCAGCTCAAAATTTTAGGTGAACGCAAAGCCGCGAACCGCCCTTGTTTCAAGGGATTCAGCGGTTATTTGCGTTTGCGGAGGAGATGATAGAAATAAGCACAAAAAACGTAAAACGCATTGCAGTCTGGCTCAAGCCGGAGCTGTTATCCCGTATGGACGGTTGGCTTGAGACTGCCAACTGTAAAAACAGAAGCGAGTTCATCAGCAAGGCTCTCAGATTTTATATGGGCTACCTTGCAACAGACGACGTCAGCTCATATGTCTGTGAGTCTGTCTCACAAAATATCCGTGGAATGCTGACAGAGAATACGAACAGGATCTCAAAGCTCATGTTCAAATGGAGCGTGGAGCTGAACATGATGATGCACATAGTCGCCGCGCACTTCAAGGATGACGTCTCTGACCTACGTGCTCTGCGAGGTTACTCCGCAGATGAGGTGAAGCGCACATACGGAAATATTTCTTTCGATACCGCTCTGGATATTCAGCGCGGTAACTCTGACAACTGATGGCCGGCGTGTTTTTCTCTTCGCCGTATCTCAAAGGTGGAAAGCAATCGGCGAGGCTCGCGAACCTCACAAAATATATTTCAACACGCGAAGGAGTTGAACTACTCAAAGATACCGACAGCGGCTTGCCAGCGACAAAACAGCAGCAAGACTTTATATCTCGGCTGCTAAAAACATTTCCGGATACTCGTGAGATGCCGGAGTATGAAGATTACAAAGCAGAACATTCTCAGAAGAACGCTGCGGAGTTCATCTCTCAGGTGCAGGAGAACTATGCATATCTGCTGGACAAGCGTGAGAACTACGTTGACTACGTTGCAAATCGCCCCGGCGTGAAGAAGCTCGGTGAGCATGGTCTGTGGAATGCAGACGGTAAAGTGCCCGTGCTGCAAAATGCAGTTGACGAAGTGGCTCACCATCAGGGCAACGTCTGGACGCCAGTCATTGCGATACAGCGTTCAGACGCTGAGCGACTTGGTTATGACTCAGCCGAGAGTTGGCGTTCACTCATCTGCTCTGAGATAGACCAGATAGCAAAAGCGTATAAGATACTGCCGTCGCATTTAAAGTGGTACGCTGCGTTCCACGAAAAGGAGCGCAGCGTACATGTGCATCTGGTCGTCTTCTCTACCGATTCAAACGAAGGCTATCTCACCAAACCCGCAATACTTGAGTTAAGGTCTGCGCTTACGCGGCAAATATTCAAAGATGACTTGAAGAACATCTATGTTCAGCAGACCGCGTACAGAGACCGGCTTCAAGAAAATGCACTTGAGGTCATGGATTCCTTGATTCAGAAAATGCAGAATGGTGAGATCAGCAATCCGAAGATTGAGTTGCTCATCGCCGAGCTTGCTGAGCGGCTACAAAACTACTCCGGCAAGAAAGTGTACGGTTATCTTCCGCCAGCCACAAAGCGCATAGTCGATGCGATAGTAAATGAGCTCGCAAGTGATAAGCGCGTAGCAGAGGCCTATTCGCTTTGGCAGGATATGCGCGATGAGGTGTTCAGCTTTTACTCAAAAGCGAAACCGGAGCGTGTACCGCTCTCTCAGCAGAAGGAGTTCAAACCCGTGAGAAACATGGTCATCCGTGAAGTCGTGCAGATGATGGAGCAGCGACAAGAAACAAATGTAGATTACAATGAGCTGCGTCAGCCCACGCCTGAAAGTACGTCGCCTGTACCAGAGCATCGAACTCCGCCACCCGAATCTATCGCCGCGTGCATGATTCGCATGCTGCACCACACGGGAAATATCTTTCGGGATAACGTAGGCGCTTCCGGTTACCGTGGATTGCAGCTTGACAAGAAGCGCCGCAAAGAATTGCAGGAGTGGAAGATTGCTCTTGGTCATCGCGAGGACGATCATGAGGATCCTGCTAATTATCCAAGGCAAGTATACTAAGCGTCTGCCACAGCTCAAAGCACGGCAGACGCTTTTGTATCCGCATCCTACGTGTCAACAATCCAAACTCATGTCTCCGCCAAGGGGGAATTGCGCTTACTCGCTGCACCCAGCCCCGGTTCACAATGAACCCCCTTGAAGGGAATACTCTAAGTATTAGTACAGAGAGAAGAAAACAGTTTGAGTATATTACACATTTGCCCGCTGAACTCACTTAGAAGTAAAAGAGAAAAATTTTTCTGAAAACGTGTCTAAAAAAGTGAAGATTTATCCCTTAACCATATGAGGGAGTTTTTTGATCGCAGCGAGAAATGCGCCGCAAGGATTTTCAAATGCAAATTTTTTGTGAACAACCGAAAATTCTTTCGTGAAACAGCCTATCTCGCTCGCTTAAGAAGTGAGGGGATATTTTCCCTCCTGTGCTGTTCATAAAAATTTTAGAAAACCAGTGACTTGTGTTTTCGTGTTTTTGTGAGCTATTGAGTGAGGGAACAAAAATTTTTTTCGATTTGGTTGTAGAAAAGCCCAATTTTATCCCTTAACCATATGAGGGCATAAATTTTATCCCTCAATGCACCTTAACAAACACCGGAACTTCCGGTCATATCCGGCTACGAATAACATCCGTGAATGCACGAGCGAGACGAAGGATGCGCCAAGACTTGCCTTTACCGGTGGGGCAACGAGCGAGTAAGATCCATTCAAAAGCGGCTCCGGCAGGTCGCACGCCATGACTGTATTCACGCAGGTACTCCTGTCCAGCCACAGCTTTCAGGCAATGGGGGCAGCTCGGAGAGATCCTCGGAGGGGTGAAGTTCCCGTGCGCAGCGCCAGCTGCGGTTCAGTAGTCCGCCCTGCCTGGGGAAGTAGTGTCGAATACAGGCAATCAAAATTTCTGACCCAACCGGCAGCCGGTGCGCTGCGTACCGCCTGCCCGGTTTAGAATCCGACAAATATGATAAAAATTCCTATCGAGAGGAGATGGTCTATGATTGGAGATAAGCATAAACGACGAGCGCAGAACAGTCGAAGTCTGGCTCTCGAGCGAAGAGAAAAACGATTCCGCTGTGCAGCAGCGTCTCAAGCCGCTGTACACAGAGTACGCTGGGAAGAAATACACCGTTGCTGTGTTCATGTCCGGCAGTCAGGACTTATACTCTCTGACAAGCGACCTGCTCTGTTACAACAGAAAGCGTATCTCGGAGCTCGAAGTAGAGCAGGAAAAGGAACAGGGCATGGTGATGTAAACGGACGACTGTTATAAGCCGTCCGTTTATTCTTTTCTGTTGCTTTCCGAGCGCTCATGTGATACAATATTATCTGCAAATACAAAATCGCATATATACATAGTTGTAAGAAAGGAGTGCGCCGCATGAGCAACGAGATCGCAAATCGCGGTGAAGTACTGCTGTACAGCGACGAGAGCGGCAAGGAATACGTCAGCGTCGTGTTCAAGGACGAGACATTCTGGCTAACGCAAAAAGCAATGGCAGAGCTGTTCAACGTGAATGTTCCCGCTGTGTCGAAGCACTTGCAGAACATCTACGAGGAAAGCGAATTGGAGCGTGATTCAACTATTTCCAAAATGGAAACAGTTCAGCAAGAGGGCGAACGTCAGGTGAGACGAACTGTGGATCACTATAACCTCGACGCTATCATCGCCGTCGGCTACCGCGTGAACTCCAAGAAAGCCACGCGCTTCCGTCAGTGGGCGACAAAGACGCTGCGCGAGTACATCCAAAAGGGTTTCGTCATCAATGATGAGATGATGAAAAACGGCCGTCCGTTCGGCAGGGACTATTTCGACGAGCTGCTCGAACGCATCCGCGAGATACGCGCAAGCGAGCGCCGCGCGTACCAGAAGATCGCCGATGTGTTTGAACAGTGCAGCTATGACTATGACAAGAACAGCGAGACGACGAAAGCCTTCTACGCCTTCGTGCAGAACAAGCTGCACTATGCCGTGACCGGCAAGACCGCAGCAGAGCTTATCTCCGAGCGCGCCACGCTCGACAGTCCGACGATGGGACTGACAACTTGGAAAGGCGCGCCTGACGGCAAGATACTCAAGAGCGACACGCTCATCGCGAAAAACTACCTCAACGAAAAAGAGGTCACGCGTCTCAACCGCCTTGTGACGATGTTCATCGACTATGCCGAACTGATGGCGGAGGACGAGCAGCTCATGAGCATGCAGGACTGGCTCAACGAGACTGACCGCTTCCTTACGAACAACCGCCGCCGGGTGCTCGATGGCAAGGGGCACGTCTCGCGCGAAGCGGCGGCGAAGAAGGTCAGCGGCATATACGAGGAGTTCCGCAAAAAGCAGGACGCGGAGTACGTCTCCGAGTTCGACCGCGAATTTGAAAAGTATCTCAAGGGTGAAAGCAAATGAGAGAACACTTTGACATTGCCGGGTACTGCCGCATCTCGGTCGACGAGGAGGCGGGGCGCGACAATGTGTCCATCGAAAACCAGAAAGCCATCATACAGGACTACGTGCGCCGCACGTTCCCGGACAGCACGCTCAGCTTCTACGAGGACCGCGACCGCTCGGGCTACACCTTCGAGCAGCGCGAGGGCTATCAGGAGCTGCGCAGAAAGCTCACGGCGCACAAGTATGATATCCTCGTCGTCAAGGACTTCTCACGCTTCTCGCGCCGCAACAGCCGCGGCCTTGTGGAGCTGGAGGATCTGCGCGACGCGGGGCTGCGCATCATCTCCATCGGCGACGGCATAGACTTCCCGAATGACGACGACTGGGTGAAGATACAGTTTCAGTTCCTCATGAACGAAATGCCTGTCACCGATACAAGCCGCAAGGTGCGCTCGGTCGTGAAGCGCCGTCAGGAGGACGGGCGCTGGATCTGTGCCGCGCCATACGGCTACATTGTGAATAAGCAGCAGGAGTTTGAGGTCATCCCCACCGAGGCGGAGATAGTGCGGAAGATATTCGCGCTCTACATCAACGGCTGGGGCTATAAGCGCATCGCAAACTACCTTACCGACGAGGGCATACCCACGCCGCGCATGGCGGAGCGCACCCGGCGCGAGGCCGAGGGCGAAACGCCGACGCGCAGGGTCAAGAACGAGTGGGCGATCATCACCGTGCAGGGCATCATCGACAACGATTTTTACATCGGCACTCTGCGTCAGGGCAAGTACACGCGCCGCAAGATAAACGGCGCGGACGTGAAGCAGGACGCAAGCGACCACAAGGTCTTTGAGCACCACCATCAGGAGATCATCGACTACCGCACCTTCGCCACCGCGCGGGCGCTGCGCGAGGAGCGCAGCACCTCGCACTACCGCGGCGTGAAGATAAACGACAATGTCTACTCCGGCTTCCTCTTCTGCGGCGACTGCGGCAGCCCCATGTTCGCCATGAGCCGCCGCAACATCCGCGACGCCTACCGCTGCGGCGAATACCATCGGCGCGGGCGCAAGGCCTGCACAAGCCACCACATCCGTGTTGATAAGCTCGATGAGCTGGTGAAGGACTATGTGCGCAAGGTGAAGGAGAACTCCGCGCAGATGCTCGACCGTTTGAACGCCGACCTTGCGAGTGAGACCGAGGACATCGCAGAGACCGAGAAGGCGGCACAGAACCTCACCGCAGTGCTCGACGATCTTCAGGCCGAGCTCAAGGCCACAAAGCGCCAGCGCGTCCGGGACATTATGAAGCACCCGGAGCAGGAGACGCTGCTCGAGGAGACCTACGACGAGATGGAGAGCGACCTCTCCCGCCGCATCGAGGGTATCAGGAACCAGATAGACATGAGCGCCGACAAGCGCAATACCATCATCCGCGTCAACCGCGCGGCGAAAACGGCGATGGAGGTGTTCGACGATATCCTCCAAAAGCCGAAGCTTGAGCGTCAGGATCTCACTCTGATAATCGAGCGCATCACCGTGTTCGAGGATCACATTGAGGTGCAGCTCAAGGCGGATATCGACTCCATCCTCAGAAGCGGCACGCTGCCGGTGGAGACGGAGGACGCCGCAAATTTTGATCCCGGCATGGCAGATAACTCACCCGTCACCATAGTCCAGTGCTCGGAAAAGCATGCGGACAAGGTCTACCATGTCAATGTAATCAGTAACGGTGACCCGTTGGAGATATTCACGGATAAGGACGGAGAGCTTATTTTCAAGAAGTATTCGCCCATCGGCGAAATGACCGATTTTGCCTCGCAGATATGCGACAGCATGCGCCGTTCGACCGACGGCATTGCGGCGGTGTGCGACCGCGACGCGGTGATCGCCGTGGCCGGGGGCGCGAAAAAGGAGCTTCTTGACAAGCCCGTCAGCACCCAGCTCACCAGCATCATGGACGGACGCGGGGTATACCGCCACGACAGGGGCGGCAGCAGCCTGCCCGTGACGGCGCTGGACGACAGGTTCTGTCTTTCCGTGGCGGCTCCGGTCATTTCCGAGGGGGATATCATGGGCTGCGTGATGTTCGTCACGGCGAAAAACAGCCCGCCCGCGAGTGAGGCGGAGCTGAAAGTGGCGCAGACTGTGGCAAACTTCCTCGGCCATCAGATGGAGGGATAAAGCTCACAGGGAATGACTTCAAAAGTCATTCCCTGCTTTTTTTATTGCAAGACCATGCGCGGGTATGCTAAAATATGAAAAAAGCGCAGGTGAGTGATACTTATGATAAAGGAAGTCAGGATTACCACGCTCGAGGAGCTTATGCCGCTCATCTCCGAGCAGAAATACCGGCCCGAGCTTGACCGCAACCGCAGTCCGTATGTCTACCGGGGCATGCCGAACACGGATTTCAGGATGATAACGAGCCTGCGGCGAAACTGCAAGACGCTTGAGAAGCGGCTCGAGCCGTCCATACTCAACAACTTCGCAAAATACGCGGTCATCGAGGACGCGACGGTGACGCACTCCGTCTGGCGGCAGATGATAATGGGCCAGCACTACGGCCTGCCCACGCGGCTGCTGGACTGGACGCACTCGGCGCTGGTGGGTCTGCACTTCGCCGTGAACGAGGATAACCTCGAGACCATGGCCGACCACGACTGCATGGTGTGGCGCATAGATATGAGCGAGCTCAACGCCCTCCTGCCCGAGGAATACAGGAGCGTACTGAGAGAGAACAAGGCGGAGGTCTTTTCCGTCAGCATGCTCTCGTCGCTGGCCGACAGCCTCTCAAAGTACGACGAGGACATGGGAAGCAACGCCATGGTGGTGGTCGAGCCGCCCAGTATCGACAGCCGCATAGTCAACCAGTACGCGTTCTTCACCGTCGTCCCCATGGGCATGGACGATGTGGAGCGCTTCCTCGACGAGCATACGGAGAACACGGTAAAGTATGTCATCGACAAGGATCTGCGCTGGCGCGTGCGGGACATGCTCGACCAGCTCGACATAAGCGAGCGCATAGCCTATCCCGGCCTGGACGGACTTTCAAAATGGATCGCCCGCCACTATTTCGTGAAGGATTCGCAGCTTTGATATTTGACAAAAAGTCTCAGGAGACCGGCTCCTGAGACTTTTTATGTATATTTTTACACAAATACGGAGGTATATGAGAGAGCTACTGAGCGCTCTCCCGCTGCCGGGGGGGCGAAGCGTCCTGACGGGCGAAAGCAGATGAGGGCGGCGAGGATCAGCAGCATGGTCGACGAGAGGCTCACGGGATACACGGTCATGATCGTGCGGAAGGTCCGGCTCTGCGGGAAAACGAACTCTATCCACGCAATGCGTATGCCGCACACGCCCAGCATCGTCAGCAGCGCCGGCGCGAGCGAGATCCCGAAGCCGCGCCGTAATTCTGCCCGACAAAGGGGGTGCAGGCCTGTGCTTATTGGCCTGCATCAGGGGGGATTTTGTCTGTTGTCCCGTTTTATTGGTTCTGTTCACCGACACACACCGGGGCTTGGGTCATTTTTTCAGCTCTCCGGGGCTTATGCCGAAGCTCTCGCGGAACGCGCGGTGAAACGTGGAATAGTCCGAAAAACCGCTGTCCGCGGCGGCCTTGTTCGCCGGGATACCCTCGCGGATGAGCCGTGCCGCGTACAAAAGCCGCTTCTGGCGCACATAGGCGTGTACCGTCTCCCCGGTCTGCTCCTTGAAGAGGCGCATGAAGTGGTACTTGCTCAGAAACGCCCTCTCGGCAAGCTCCTGCACGCTCAGCCGCCGGGCGAGATTTTCGTTTATATATGACAGGACCGGCTCTATCTTCGTGCCTCCGGCGCGCTTTTCCGCGCCCGTCCCCTCGGCCGTGAGGAGGTTGAGCTGGATGAGGAGCTGCATTATATAGGTGTCGCACATGGCCGCCGCGCCGCCGCGCGCGTCCTCGGAGGAGGCCTCATACAGCGAGAGCGTCCGTTCCAGCTCCTGCCGCTGCTCCTGCCCGGCGGACAGGAGACAGTCGCCCCGGCCCGCGCGCTCAAAGCATTCCATCAGCTGTACGCCCGGCATGGCCCGGTCGAAATATTTTCTGTCAAAATAAATTATTATCCGTTCATACGGCTCCGATTTGTCGATGAGCGCCTTGTGGATGGTGTGGTGCTTCACGAGCAGCACGTCCCACGGCCTTAGCGCGTACACCCGGTCCTCCACGCAGTAGTCCACCCGCCCGGAGATGAGCAGCACGAGCTTGTCAAACTCGTGGAAGTGAAAGTCCCGCTCCTGCCCCGCCGTGTCGCGCAGGTGGAAATAGCGGTAATTCTCGTTCAGATAGCCCTGCAGGCTCGCAGGGACGCTGCTTTTCATGCGTGTCACCTCACTCGGATGGATTATACAGCATTTTTTGCAATGTTTCAAGCACTGTGTGCAATTTACTTTGCGTTAGCTTGCAAATATAATAGCAACACAACCCCCAATAAAGGAGAATTGATGATATGAAGAACTTTTTTAAAAACAACTGGTTCCTGCTGACGATGATACTGGGCATAGCCGCGGGCTGCATAGTGGGCTTCGTGTGGCCCGGCGCCACGGTGCTCGAGCCGCTGGGAACGCTCTTTACCAATATGATGTTCTGCGTCGTCGTGCCGATGGTGTTCTGCTCCATCTCCTCCGCGATAGCGAACATGAAGTCCGTGAAAAAGGCCGGCCGCGTCATGGGCGTGACGATACTCACCTTCCTTGCGACCGCCGCGATCGCCGCAGTGATCATGTACATAATCGTCCGCTTCATCCCGATCTACACCTCCGCTCCCAGCTATGAGGAGGCTGATGTCGGCAGGGTAGACGTTGCGACGCTTGTCATCAACTTCTTTACCAAGCCCGACTTTACCGAGCTGTGGAGCCGCAGAGCCATTCTTCCCCTGATCGTTGCGGGTATCTTCTTCGGCTTCGGCGTACAGATGGCCGGCGGCCCCGAGACCATGACCGCGAAGTTCCTTGAGGATGTCACGAATGTCCTCATGAAGGTCGTCAAGCTCATCACCTACTACGCGCCCGTCGGCTTCTTCGGCTTCTTCGCTTCTCTGGTGGCGACCCACGGCTCCGACTTTGTCTCCAACTACGCGCGCGCCATCATCATATACTACGTCGTATCCTTCGCGTATATGTTCCTCTCCTCGCCCGTGTACGCCCGCTTCGGCGGCGGCAAGGGGGCGGCGAAGCTCATGTTCAGCCACCTCTTCCGCCCCGCGGCCACCGCGTTCGGCACCTGCTCCTCCGTCGCGACCATTCCCGTAAATATGGAAGAGTCCGAGGCCACCGGTATTTCCAAGGACGTCACCGACATAGTTCTCCCCCTGGGCGCGACTATGCACATGGACGGCTCGGCGATGGGCGCGATAATCAAGGTCGCGTTCCTGTTCGGCATGTTCGGCATGGACTTCGGTACGAGCGAGGCGGTGTTCGCCATTGTCGTCGCGGTGTTCTCCTCCGTTGCGATGTCCGGTATCCCCGGCGGCGGCGGCACCGGCGAGCTGGTCCTCTGCTCCATGTTCTTCCCCGACCACCTCGCGATCGCCTACCCCATCGCGCTTGCCATCGGCGAGCTTATCGACCCCCCCGCGACCATGGTCAACGCGGCCGGCGACTATGTGGTGTCCTTCATCGTCTCCCGCTATGTGGACGGCAAGGATTGGCTCCAGAAAAAGCTTAAGGGCAAGAAAGCGTAACGCGATACGGCGATATAATAAGACCGACAGCCTCTCTCCGCGACGGAGAGAGGCTGTTTTTTCGTATTGGAGAAAACGGGTCGTCGAAGTTATTTTGCCGTGCTGCCGTTCACGCTGCCGGCAAAGCGCAGAAACGCGGCGCGGCCGGACTCGGTGCGCTTGAAAACGCCGGCGTCCTCAAGCACCTGCTCGAACACAGCGCCGACCTCGTTTTCGAGTATGCCGTGGATGTTCTCGGGCGTGAAGCGGTATTTCCCGCACAGCTCGTCCGCCCAGTCGGCGTGCTTTGCGATTCGCCCGTCCGCGCGGATATCGGCGCCGGAGAGTATCGCTTCGGCCAGCGTGCCAAGCTCCTCCCGGAGCCGGGCGGGCAGCACCGCGAGACCCATGACCTCGATGAGGCCGATGTTTTCCTTTTTTATATGGTGGAGCTTCGCGTGCGGATGGAACACGCCGAGAGGATGTTCGGCCGTGGTGATGTTGTTGCGAAGCACAAGGTCAAGCTCAAAGCTCCCGCCGCGCGCCCTCGCGATGGGGGTGACGGTGTTGTGCGGCTCGCCGCCGGTCTCGGCGAAGATGAACGCCTGCGCGTCGGTGTAGCCGCGCCACGCGTCGAGTATCCTGCCGGCAAGATCGACGAGACGCTCCCTTGACGGGGAGGCGAGACGTATGACCGACAGCGGCCAGCGCACTATGCCCGCGCGCACATCCTCAAAGCCCTCAAAGCTCAGCTCCGTCTCTATCTCCGCCTTCGCCATCGGGAACTCGTAGCAGCCGCCCTGAAAATGGTCGTGGCTGAGGATGGAGCCGCCCACGATGGGGAGGTCGGCGTTGGAGCCGACGAAATAGTGCGGGAACTGCGACACGAAGTCCAGCAGCCGCGAGAAGGCCGCGCGGCCGATCCTCATGGGGGTGTGGACGCCGTTGAAGACTATGCAGTGTTCGTTGTAGTAGACATAGGGCGAATACTGGAGGAACCAGCTGCCGCCGCAGAGCATCACGGGGATGACGCGGTGGTTCTGCCGCGCGGGGTGATCCACGCGTCCGGCGTAGCCCTCGTTCTCGGCGCAGAGCTGGCAGAGCGGGTAGCCGGTCTGGGGCGCGAGCTTCGCCGCGGCGATGGCGCGCGGGTCCTTTTCGGGCTTGGAGAGGTTGACGGTGATGTCAAGCTCGCCGTATTTCCCGGCGTATTTCCAGCGGAGGTCCCTTGCGATACGGTCGCGGCGGATGTAGTTGGTGTCCTGGGAAAAGGCGTAATACCAGCCGGTCGCGGCCTCGGGGCTTTCGGCGTAAAGCTCCGCGAAGCGCCGCCGCACCTCGTGCGGGAAGGGCGTGAGCGCGCCCATGAGCTTTGTGTCGAACAGGTCGCGCGCGGTGATGCCGCCGTCGATAACGCCGCGCCTGACCGCATCGTCGGTGAGCGCCGAGAGTATCTCCGCGAGCGTCAGCCCCTCGGCCGTACCCTCGCCCCCGGCCGCGTCAAGCTCCAGCGCGGCGAGCAGCGCGTTATAGGCGTATATCTCGTCTCCCGGCCCGATGAGGCCGCGGGAGAGCGCGTATCCAACAAGAGCGTCAATGTATTTCTTCATCCGAAGCCTCCGGGCGGTCGTTTTTATGCTATGATACCTCTCGCGCCCTGCCGCGTCAAGGCTTTTCATCCCGGCGAGGAAAACGCGGAAAGGGACTTGGCGCTAAGAATTTGTTAAGACGTATGCATAGCCTGTAAAGAAAACGTAAAGAGAAAAAGGAAAGGAGAACACCACATGGCACTGTTCGGCAAAAAGGAGCCTAAGGAAAAGATCATCCCCTCCGACATCAAGGTCCTCTCCGTGAACGCGGGCGACTGCGAAAAGTGTGTTCAGGCACTGAACGAGGCGCTGGGCGAGCTGGGACTGGTCATCGTACCCGAGACCGTCACCGACATCAACGAGATCAAGAAGATCGGCACGCAGAAAATGCCCATGATCGCCTTTGACGGCAGGATCGTTCTCTCCGGCAGCATCCCAAGGGCAAAGGACGTCAAAAAGCTCCTCGGCTGAGGCCGCAAAATGCACCGTTAACGCTCACACCGTATAAAAAAGCAGCTGAGAGGCTGCTTTTTTTATTGCCTTCCGGGTGAGGAAAGGGTATAATTCTTCATCATAATAAATCAAACGGAGGGACGAATATGACAGAGATAAAGACCAAGATCGAGCTGGGCGGCTTTCCCCAGAAGATACATATAAAGACCATGGACGAGAGCCTGCCGGTGCTGCTTTTTCTCCACGGCGGGCCGGGTGTGTGCAACCGCCATACCATTTTCGCCGACCACAGCGACCTGATGGACACCTTCACCGTGGCCACATGGGATCAGCGCGGCAGCGGCGGCTCGTATAAGGGCGTGGACGTCTCGACGCTCACGGTGGACAGACTCGTCGAGGACGCGAACGAGCTGGTGCTGTGGCTGTGCGAGCGCTTCAAAAAGGACAAGATATTCGTCATCGGCGGCAGCTGGGGCAGCGAGCTGGGTACCTATCTTTCAAAGCGCCACCCGGAGCATATCGCGGCGTTCGTGGGCTTCGGCCAGGTGGTGGACGGCGCGAAGAACGAGCAGCTCAGCTGGGAATTCTGCATGGAAGAGGCCGAAAGGGCCGGCGACAGCAAGTCCATCGAGATACTGAAAAAATGCGGCCCTCCCGTGATGGGCGTGTACAAGGGCGGGAACTACGCCGGCATGATGATGGAGCGCAACGTGATGATGAAGTACGGCGGCTACTCCCCCAGCGAGAAGAAGCGCGGCTACGCCTCCTCCACCGTCGTCCCCATGCTCCGCTCCGGGGAATACAGCCTCTCCGATCTGTGGGGGCTTATAAAGGGACACCGCCTCGTGCTGGACGTCATGTGGCCGGAGGTCGGACGCACCGACTTCAACCGCGACTGCACGGAGTTTGAGATACCCATCTATATTTTCGACGGCGTGCTTGACCGCAATACGCCCTCTGCGCTGGTGCAGGGCTGGTACGACAGCATAAAGGCGCCGGACAAGTGCCTCGTATGGTTTGAAAATTCCGGACACAACCCCATGGGTGACGAGGGCGAGCGCTTCAAGAAGCTCCTGCGCGAGAAGCTCACCGCGGTGAAGGAGTGCGAGAGCTGCGTTATTTGATACGGCGTATAACGGCACGGAGCGACGGGGCATGAAATGCGCCCGAGGCTCCCTGCCGGAGAAAATAAAAACCGGCTTCCTCTTCAAGGGGGAAGCCGGTTTTTCATGCGCCGCACTTTTGCGGTACGGGTGCGTTTTCGGTCTGCATTTTCTCATTGACGAGCTTTGTGGTGCTGATGTCGATGGGGACGGCGATGGCGGTGGTGAGTATATCAGCCGCGGCCTGAAGCGAGGCTATGCCCCACACGCCGAAGCACCGGCTCATCACCGGCAGTATGGGATAGAAGCATATGCCCTGACGGGAAAGCCCCATGAGCGTCGCGTTGAACGCCCTGCCGATACCGGAGGAGAGCATATTCACAATAATGGCGTAGCCGTGGAGCGGCATGGCGAGACACTGCATCCTCAGCGAGAAAACACCGATACGCACCAGCTCCTCGTCCTCCTCGGTGAAGCACAGCAGGAGCGGCCTTGCGAAGACGGCGACGAGCGCCGCGAACACCGTTATGCCGACGACGCAGGCGAGCTTTGAGAAGCGGAACGCCTCCTTCACCCTGTCAAAGCGCCTCGCACCCCACGAATAGCCCGCCACGGGCAGAAAGCCCTGACCAAAGCCGAGACAGGCGCTGGTCATGAACATGGTGACGCGGTTCGCGACGCTTATGGCGGCAAGCGCCGATTCGCTGTAGCCCACGGCGATACGGTTCAGCAGTATCGCGGCGAGCGTTGCGAGACCGTTGCGGAAAAAGCTGGAGCTGCCCATGGAGCAGACGCCCCACGCGTCCTCTCGGGTGGGTCGAAAGCGTGAGAGCTTTATCTTCAGCAGAGTCTTTCCGCGGAAGTAGGGCGTCATGAGGATGACCCACGAGATGAGCTTTGAGATCGCCGTCGCGGCGGACGCACCCGCCACGCCCCAGTCAAGGACAAAAATGAAGATGGGGTCGAGAGCGACGTTTATAACCGCGCCGGATACCATGCCTATCATGGAAAAAACGGCGCTGCCCTCGGCGCGGAGGCTCTGGTTCAAAACGAAATTCATCGCCATGAACGGAGCCGCCAGCAGCACATAGCGGCAGTAATCCTGCGAATAGGGCATTATGGCGTCGTTCGCGCCGAGGAGCCGCAGGAGCGGCTCCTGATACACCGTGCCGAATATCAGCACCAGCACGCCCAGCAGCATGGCGACGAAATAGCTGGTGGAGAGGACGTTCGTCGCATGCTCGTCCTCCTTCGCGCCGAGGAGCCTTGCCGTGACGCTGGCGGTGCCGACGGCGAGAAGAGAGCCGGCCATCATTATTATATTGTCTATCGCGCCGTTGACGCCAACCGCGCCGGTGGCGTAGGTGCCGAGCCTGCTGACGAAGAGCGTGTCGGCCAGATTATAGGCGCTCGTGACCATCATGCCCGCGATACAGGGCAGGGCCATGCAGGTGACAAGGCGCGGTATGGGAGTGGTGAGCATGAATTCATGCTTTGCCTGCGGGTCGGTAAATCGGGGCATGAGGCACCTCGGAAAGGATCATTTATGGAAAAGCTTCTTGGCCTGATATCTCGGCTCAAAGGAGATGTTGACGCCGAGCTTTCTGTATACGTCCTCGTCCACATGCGAGAGGATGACGGAGGAGTGCGCCTCGCAGCCCTTGAGCTTGTCGAGCTGGTCGATGGCGTAGCCCGCGATGGGGTTCGTCACGGCGCAGATGGACAGGGCGATGAGCAGCTCGTCGGTGTGCAGACGGGGGTTGTGGTTGCCCATATGCTCCACCTTTAGGTGCTGTATGGGTTCGATAATGCTCGGCGGGATGAGGAGCATGCTCTTTTTTATCCCGGCGAGTGCCTTGACCGCGTTCAAGAGGCACGCGGAGGCGGCGCCCAGCAGGTCGGAGTTCTTGCCGGTGATGATGGTGCCGTCGGGCAGCTCGAGCGCGACGGCGGGGCCGCCCGTCTCCTCGGCGCGCCTGAGCGCCGCGCCCACGACGGGACGGTCGGCCGCGCTGAGGTCGAGCCTGTTCATGATGAGCTCTATCCTGCGCACCTCGCCGGGGTCGGACAGACCCTGACGCACGGAACAGGAGGCGGCGTAGTAGCGGCGGATTATCTCCTGACGGGAGGCCTCGCAGCAGGCCTCGTCGTCGGTAATGCAGCTGCCGGCCATGTTGACGCCCATGTCGGTGGGGCTTTTATAGGGGCTTTGGCCGTATATGCGCTTGAACATGGCGTCAAGCACGGGGAATATCTCCACGTCGCGGTTGTAGTTCACGGTGGTGACGCCGTAGGCCTCGAGGTGGAAGGGGTCTATCATGTTCACGTCGTCAAGGTCCGCAGTGGCGGCCTCGTAGGCGAGGTTCACCGGGTGCTTGAGCGGGAGGTTCCAGACGGGGAAGGTCTCGAATTTCGCGTAGCCCGCGCTTATGCCGCGCTTATGCTCGTGGTAGAGCTGGCTGAGGCAGGTGGCCATTTTGCCGCTGCCGGGGCCGGGGGCGGTGACGACGACGAGACTGCGCTCGGTCTCTATATAATCGTTGCGGCCGAAGCCCTCGTCGGAGACGATGAGGGGGACGTTGGAGGGATACTCGGGGATGATATAGTGCTTGTACACTCTGATACCCAGCGTTTCCAGCCGTTTTTTGAACTGGTCGGCGATGGGCTGCTCGCGGTAGTGGGTGATGACGACGCTGCCGATGTAAAGGCCGATCCCGCGGAAGGCGTCGATGAGGCGGAGCGTGTCGTCCTCGTAGGTTATGCCGAGGTCGCCCCGGCGCTTGCTGCGCTCTATATCGTCGGCGGAGATGGCGATGACGATCTCCGCCATGTCCTTCATCTCCATAAGCATGCGTATCTTGCTGTCCGGCTCAAAGCCCGGCAGGACGCGCGAGGCGTGGTTGTCGTCAAAGAGCTTGCCGCCGAACTCCAGATACAGCTTGCCGCCGAACTGGCTTATCCTGTCGCGTATCTTCTGCGACTGGAGCTTGAGGTACTTTTCGTTATCAAAACCTATCCTTCTCATTTTGTTCTCCCCTGTATGGATTTATACGCCGCCGTAATTCAACATTTTTCAATACTATCACAACTCCCACAAATCGACAAGAACCGGCAGAAGAAAAAATTTGCCCGCCGTTCCGCCGGTTTATTGTCAGAATATACTTTTTTTGTTCACAATCTTATGCTATACTCTACACTGTATAAGTGTGAACAGAAAGGCAGTAACAATGGGACTTCTTACCAAGATATTCGGAAGCTACAACGACAGGGAGCTTAAAAGGATATACCCCATCGCCGACGCGGTGGAAAAGCTGAGCGACAGCTGCGCCGCCATGAGCGACGAGGAGCTGCGCGCAAAGACCGACGAATTCAAGGGGCGCCTCGGCAGCGGCGAGACGCTCGACGACCTGCTGCCGGAGGCGTTCGCCGTGGTGCGCGAGGCCGCGTGGCGCGTGCTGGGCATGAAGCCCTTCCACGTCCAGCTCATCGGCGGCATAGTCCTCCATCAGGGGCGCATTGCCGAGATGAAGACCGGCGAGGGCAAGACCCTCGTGGCCATACTCCCGGCCTACCTCAACGCCCTGACCGGCGCGGGCGTGCATATCGTCACCGTCAACGACTACCTCGCCCGCCGCGACAGCGAGTGGATGGGCAAGGTCTACCGCTTCCTCGGGCTGTCCGTCGGACTTATCGTCCACAGCCTGACGAACGCGGAGCGCCGCGCCGCATATAACTGCGACATCACCTACGGCACAAATAACGAGATGGGCTTTGACTATCTGCGCGACAACATGGCGCTCTACAAGGACGACATGGTGCAGAGAGGCCACGCCTTCGCCATCGTCGACGAGGTGGACTCCATCCTCATCGACGAGGCGAGGACCCCCCTCATCATCTCCGGCCAGGGCGACGAGAGCACCGACCTCTACCGTCAGGCCGACGACTTCGTCTCCCGCCTCAAAAAGCAGGTCTACACCACCGTGGACGACAAGGAGGAGGAGAACGAGGAGCTTGACGCGGACTATATCGTGGACGAGAAGGCCCGCACCGCGACCCTCACCGCCCGCGGCGTCGCCAAGGCGGAGCGCGCCTTCAACATCGAAAACCTTGCCGACATCGAGAACGCCACGCTCAACCACCACATCAACCAGGCGCTCAAGGCCCACGGCACAATGCGGCGCGACATCGACTATATCGTCAAGGACGGCGAGATCATCATCGTCGACGAGTTTACCGGCCGCCTCATGGTCGGCCGGCGCTACAGCGAGGGCCTCCATCAGGCCATCGAGGCCAAGGAGCATGTCGACGTCCAGAAGGAGAACCGCACCCTCGCCACCATCACGTTCCAGAACTATTTCCGCCTTTACGGCAAGCTCTCCGGCATGACCGGCACCGCCGCCACCGAGGCGGAGGAATTCAGCACCATATACCGGCTGGATATCATCGAGATACCCACCAACAAGCCCGTCATCCGTATCGACCACCCAGACGTGGTGTTCAAGAACGACACCGGCAAGAACCGCGCCATCATCGAGCAGATCGTCGAGTGCCATGAAAAGGGCCAGCCCGTGCTGGTCGGCACCGTCTCCATCGAGAAGAGCGAGTATATCTCCTCCCTCCTCAAGCGCCGGGGCGTGCCGCACACGGTGCTGAACGCGAAGTATCACGAGAAAGAGGCCGAGATCGTGGCTCAGGCCGGCAAGCTCGGCGCCGTCACCATCGCGACCAATATGGCCGGCCGCGGCACCGACATCATGCTCGGCGGCAACGCGGAGTATATGGCAAAGACCGACCTGCGCAAGGCCGGCTTTGACGACGCGGTCATCGCCGAGGCCACCGGCTTTGCCGACACCGACGACGAGGATATCCTCAAGGCGAGAAAGCTCTACGCCGAAAAGCTCGAGGAGCATAAAAAGGTCACCAACGCCGAGGCCGAGAAGGTCAGGGCCGCGGGCGGACTCTTCATCCTCGGCACGGAGCGCCACGAGTCCCGCCGTATCGACAACCAGCTGCGCGGCCGCTCCGGCCGTCAGGGCGACCCGGGCGAGAGCCGCTTCTATCTCGCCATGACGGACGACACCATGCGCCTCTTCGGCGGGGAGAGGTACCGCCGTCTGATGGAGGGCATGATGGAGAACTTCGACGAGAACGAGCCTGTCATGGACTTCAAGATGATGTCCGGCGTGATCGAGCAGGCGCAGAAGAACGTCGAAAGCACCAACTTCAGGATAAGAAAGAACGTCCTCGAATACGACGACGTCATGAACAAGCAGCGCGAGATCATCTACGGCGAGCGCCGCAAGGTCCTCGACGGCGTCGACCTCCGCGAGCAGATAATGAGCATGCTGCACCAGTTCATCACCACCACCGTAACGGACGGACTGGGCGGCGGCACGGCCGAGGACCAGCAGCAGCTCGACGAGGCGCTGCAGCCCTTTGAAAAGCTCTTCATGCCGAGAGGCTTCTTCCGTATCGAGAGCTTCGGCGGAGCCGTCAAGTGCGACAGGCTCATCGAGGCCGTCACGGAGCTTGCCGAAAAGGTCTATGCCGAGCGGGAGAAGGCCTTCGGCCCCGGCCCCAACGGCAGCCCCATGATGCGCGAGCTCGAGCGGGTCATCATGCTCAGGGTCGTCGACGAATACTGGATGGAACATATCGACGCCATGGCCGACCTCAAGCAGGGCATCGGCCTGCGCGGCTACGCTTCGCAGAACCCCGTGGACGCCTACAAGCAGGAGGGCTTCGAGATGTTCGAGGCCATGGTCAACGGTATCCGCGAGGAGACCGTGCGCCGCCTCTTCACCGTGCGCGTGCGCGCCCAGCAGCCCATACAGCGCCGGGCCGTGGCGAAGAACGCCTCGGCGAACGTCGGCGGCGAGCCGGTGAAGAAAAAGCCGGTGAAAAAGGTCCCCAAGCCCGGCCGCAACGACCCCTGCCCCTGCGGGAAAATGAAGGCAGACGGCAGCCGGAGACTCAAATACAAAGAGTGCTGCGGCAGAAACGAATGACGATCGCGCGGCGGCGCGGCGGGAGACCGTCCGCCTCCGCCGGATAAGGGTACATATATGTTCACAGAAAAAAACGAAAACGGACTCATTTACATGACCTCGGACAGGATCGGCACGCGCCACGCCTTTACCACCCGGTACGGCGGAGTGAGCGTGGGAGAGTTTTATTCCCTGAACCTCGGCTCCAACCGGGGCGACGACCCGGAGGCCGTGCGCGAGAATTACCGCCGCGTCTGCGCCCTGATGGGCGCGGGGATAGACGAGTGCGCCGTGACAAAGCAGGTACACGGGAACGCCGTGCGAATAGTCACCATGGCCGACCGGCACGTCTGCATGTCCCCCGTTCCCTATGAGGCGGACGGGATCGTCACGAACGTCCGCGGCCTGCCCATAATGTGCTTTGTGGCGGACTGCGTGCCGGCGCTACTGTGGGACGGCGAAAACGGCGTCATTGCGGCGGTACACTGCGGCTGGCGCAGCTCGGCGCTGGACATTCTGGGCGAGACGGTGGAGAAAATGCGCTCGCTCGGCGCGAGGCCGGAGAGCATACACGCCGCCATGGGCGCCGCCATCGGGCGCTGCTGCTTCGAGACGGACGACGACGTGCCGCAGGCGATAGAGAAATACCTCGGCGGCTGCGCAGTCGGACTCTTCGACAGGAGACCGGACGGAAAGACCATGGTCGACCTCCGCGCCGCCAACGCCCGCCGGCTCGTACAGCTGGGACTTGACGCGGGGAACATCGACATTTCCGCCGAATGCACCGTGTGCAGCCATGATAAGTACTGGTCGCACAGATACACAAAGGGCCGCCGCGGCAGTCAGGCTGCGGCGATCGTCCTCGAGTAAAGGAGACGGCATGAAGATATTAAAGAAAGCCATCATATTTGTGTGCGCCGCGGCAATGGCCGTTAGTATCGGCGGCTGCCAGAGCACGACCAAAATAAACATCGACAAGATACCCGAGTCCACCGGGGGCAAAGACGTCGTGCGCGCCGAGGCGGCCGACAACGTTTTCTCGCTCAACAGCAACTCGAAGTACAGCTTCAACCCCATCATCGCCACGAACCACGCCAACCAGATCGTCTGCGCCCTCGTGTATGAGAACATGGTCGAGGTGGACAATAACTTCGAGGTCATACCCAACATCATCTCCGAGTGGGAGTGTACCGAGGACGGCTGCATATGGACGATGTACCTTGACAAGGAGAACCCCCACTATTTCTCCGACGGGACGCAGGTGACGGGCAGGGATCTGCGCTACTCGCTCGAGCGCGCCGTCTTTGCCGACCGCTTCACCGGGCGCTTTTCCAGCTTTCAGGGCGTTTCGTTCTGGGAGGACAAAATACAGGTCACTCTCGGTATCGGCGACAAGCAGTTCATAAAGCTCCTCAATATCCCTGTCATCAAAAACGGTACCTACGACTCCAAGGAAGGCTCCCGGCCCATCGGCAGCGGTCCGTATGCGTATAACGAGGACTTTACCGAGCTGCATCCCAACGAGCATTACCCCAACCGCGACGGGCTGCCGCTGGACGTAATATATATAAAGGAGTACCCCACCGCGGCGGACATCATCAGCGCGTTCGAGGACTCCTACATCGACCTTGTCATCAACGACCCGTCGAGCTATACGAACCTCGGCTACGCCAGCACCAACGAGATACACAACTACGCCACCACGAACATGCACTATGTGGCCTTCAATGTAAACGGCAAGATGGGCAAGGACTCCAGCTTCCGCTATGCGATGAACTTCGCCTTTGACCGCGCGTATCTGGAGGAGCTTCTCAACGGCGACGCCGTGGCCTCCTCCGTGGCCATGTACCCGACCTGCGCGGCGTACCCAGAGACCCTTGCCGAGCAGCTGAGCTATAACCTTGAGCTGTGCAAGGTCGTCCTCGCCAACGCCGGCGTGAGAGACTATGACGACGACGGACGGCTCGAATATCTCGACGCCTCCAACGAGCCGGAGATAGTCTTTGTCGTCTGCAGCGACAGCAGCGCCAAGACCGGCGTCGCCCGCCGCTTTGCCGCCGACATGGCCGAGATCGGCCTGAAGGTGGACGTGCAGGAGGTCACATGGAAGCGCTATATCGAGATACTCCAGGGTTCGGAGCAGCTCGACAATGAGGGCAAGCCCAAGGAGGAGTACGAGTTCGACATGTACTACGGCGAGGTGAAGCTGCGCAACAACTTCGACATCACCGAGCTTCTGGAGGAGCGTACCGAGGATAACCGCTCCAGGAACGTCAATTACACCCGCAGCAAGGACGAGACATGCATGCAGCTCATCAAAAATTATCTTGCCGCCTCCGACGCCGGACGCGCCGAGGCGTATTACGAGCTGTGCCAGTACGTCAGCACTCAGGCCATAATAATCCCAATCGGCTTTGAAAAGCAGCAGATGATCACCCACCGCGGCGTCATCCGCGGCATGGACCCGAACATCGGCAACCCGCTCTATAACTTCGAGAACTGGATAATCGAGATGGATTAATATTAAAAGGAGAGACTGACATGACCGACAGAGAACTCATTTCCCTCGCCAAGAAGGCTTCCTACAACGCATACGTCCCGTACTCCCACTTCTCGGTGGGCGCCGCGCTCCAGTGCGCCGACGGCAGCGTGTTCACCGGCTGCAACGTCGAGAACGCGGCGCTGGGCAGCACCATCTGCGCCGAGCGCACGGCCTGCGTCAAGGCCGTCAGCGAGGGCAAGCGCAAATTTGTCCGCATAGCCATCTACGCCGACAGTCAGAACTGGCCCACCCCCTGCGGCGCATGCCGCCAGTTTCTGGCCGAGTTCGCGCCCGACATCGAGATACTCTGCTCCAAGGCGGGGGACCGCTATGTGAGCTATAAGCTCTCGGAGCTGCTGCCGCATATCTTCAATTTCTGATAAGCAGGAAAAATAACAGCCGTCCATTACGGGAGGACGGCTGTTATTTTATGCCTGGCCGTTCCGGGACGGGGGACAGAGCGGGAAACACAAGGCTGCGTTTACACACTCTCTCTGCCTGCTCTCTACCTATTATAGTATATGCAGGCGGCGCGCGGGGAAGTGTTTGACACCTGAAAAGAGTCACAAAACAAATTCGTGGACTCTGCACAAAAAACATAAAAAATTTTTTGCGGAAATAACGAAATTTCTATTGACATATCGGGAAACTCTTGGTATAGTAATCGAGCGCGTGTGCGAGAGCATGGGCGTATTATGCGAAGAAGCGGGAGATTGCTCGCGCGCGCGAGGTAACTTCCGTGGAGTATGTCCGGTACCGGCAGCTTCCGGTACGCAATCGGGCGGCTGAAACCTTATCGAGTACACGCGTATATCGCATGGACGAAAAGGGCTTTGACCGGCTGAACAGCCGGTTTTCTTTTTCGGACTTGGCCTGATACGCACGGTTGTGTGTATAAGATTTTCAGGTTTCATCCGTACGCATAATGGCGGAGCCAATGCCGCCGAAGAAACGTACGAAAAAAGGAGAAAACAAACATGGCAAGCACCAACGGCAAGAACATGATCCGTATTCGCCTCAAGGCATACGATCACCAGCTCATCGACAAGGCTGCCGAGACCATCGTCGAGGCCGCGAAGCGCACCGACGCAAAGGTCTCCGGCCCCATCCCTCTGCCCACCAAGACCGAGATCGTCACCATCCTCCGCGCGGTCCACAAGTACAAGGACAGCCGTGAGCAGTTCGAGCGCCGCACCCACAAGCGCCTTATCGACATCATGAGCCCCACCCAGAAGACCGTCGAGGCCCTGATGAACCTTGAGGTCCCCGCAGGCGTCGAGATCGAGATCAAGCTCTGATCGGCGCGGAACACACCAGCGAACCCCTACAATATTCTAAGTAAGTAACCCATTGTCCGCAGCTTGCGAATGCGGACGGGTTAAGTTGCCAGCCTCTGTCGCGGCGTACCCAAGCGCTGCGTTACGCGGGGCAACCAATAACCGAAGGAGGAAAATTCCAGATGAAGAAAGCCATCATCGGCAAGAAGGTCGGCATGACGCAGATCTTCGACGAGACTGGTAAGGTCATTCCCGTCACCGTCATCGAGGCAGGCCCCTGCACGGTCGTCGCCAAGATGAGCAAGGAAAAGGAAGGCTACGAAGCAGTCCAGTTCGGTTACGAGGAAGTGACCGAGAAGAAGCTCACCAAGCCCGAGCAGGGTCACCTGAAGAAGGCGGGCGTGGGCATGCTCAAGCACCTCAAGGAGTTCCGTCTTGAGGATTGCGCAAAGTTTGAGGTCGGCGACGTTGTCAAGGCAGACCTGTTCGCAGAGGGCGAGAAGGTCGACGTCACCGGTATCAGCAAGGGCCACGGCTACGCCGGCGTCATCAAGCGCTACGGCCAGGGCCGCACCCCCACCAGCCACGGCGGCGGCCCCGTTCACCGTCACGCCGGTTCCATGGGCCCCTCCGCTGACCCCTCCCGCATCCTGCCCGGCAAGAAGCAGGCAGGCCACATGGGCGTGGAGCAGGTCACGGTCGAGAATCTTGACATCGTCAAGGTCGATCCCGAGCTGAACCTCATCGCCATCCGCGGCGCCGTTCCCGGCCCCAAGGGCGGTATCGTCTACATTAAGAACACTGTCAAGGTCACTCCCGTCAAGAAGGGCGAGGCCGGCGCAGTCACCCTCAACCCGCAGAAGCAGTCCGGTCGTGGCAATCCCCAGAAGGCTTCCGCGCGTACCCGCTAAGGAAAGGAGAGCAGCATAAATGCCTAAAGCTAATGTTTTCAATATGGCAGGCGAGAAGATCGGTGAGATCGAGCTCTCCGAGGCCATCTTCGGCATCGAGCCGAACAAGAGCGTTCTCCATGATTCCGTCAAGAATCATCTGGCGAACTGCCGTCAGGGCACCCAGAGTGCTCTTACCAAGGGCGAAGTTTCCTACACCACCAAGAAGCCCTGGCGCCAGAAGGGCACCGGCCGCGCTCGTGCAGGTTACGCAGGCTCCCCCGTGTGGTATCACGGCGGCGTAGCCTTCGCTCCCAAGCCCCGCGACTACAGCTACACCCTCAACAAGAAGGTGAAGCGCCTCGCACTCAAGTCCGCTCTCTCCGCCAAGGCGGCCGAGAACGAGATCATCGTTGTCGACGGTCTCGCAATGGACGAGATCAAGACCAAGGCTTTCAAGGGCTTCCTTGACAAGGTCGGCGTTGAGGGCAAGGCTCTCGTCGTGACCGAGAATGTTGACGAAAAGGTCATCAAGTCCGCCCGCAACATCGCAGGCGTGGCCACCACCATCGCCACCATCCTCTCTCCCTACATGATTCTCACCAACGGCGTTATGGTAGTCGACAAGGCTGCCCTCGCCAAGATCGAGGAGGTGTTCGCCTGATGAAGACCGCATATGACGTCATCATTCGCCCCATCATCACCGAGCAGTCCATGGAAGACCTGGACATCAAGAAGTACGCATTCGAGGTCGCCAAGAATGCAAACAAGATCGAGATAAAGAAGGCCATCGAGGAGATCTTCGGTGTCACCGTTATCAAGGTCACTACTCTCAACGTTCGCAGCAAGGCGAAGCGCACCGGCGCTTACCCCATGGGCAAGACCGCTTCCTGGAAAAAGGCCGTTGTTAAGCTCAGCGCCGATTCCAA
>CAKTMF010000006.1 GCA_934573855.1 uncultured Oscillospiraceae bacterium
CTCGGCAAGGGCTTTGAAGCTGCTTGGGCGCATTTCCGCCCGTCAAAACCGTGTGTGTCCTTGTCAACTGATGGTATTGTACGCAGAAAAGAGGTGACCTCCGTGGAGCTGTTCCGTCAGTACATGCTGACCGCGTCAAAGTATATGCTCATCATACTCTCCCTCGCGATAATCGCGCGGTGCATACGCTCAATGCTCAGCGAGCGGTATGAGCCGGAGGTCTGGGCGTATCTTCGTATCGGGGGCAGGAACATCCCCGTGAACCACTGGGAAAACATCATCGGCCGGTCGTACAGCTCCGACATACGCATACTGGAGGAGAACGTCAGCCGCGTCCACGCCGTCCTCTCGCGCAGCGACAACGGCATGTGGAAGATATACGATATTTTTTCAAAGGGCGGAGTATGGGTAAACGGCGTCAAGGTCGGCGGAAACGGCATAGTCGTCGAGAACAGCGACATTATAAACTTCGCCGGCACCTGCGTGCGCTTCATAAACATAAACACAGAAAAGCGCAGGAAGCTCGAGTCGTCGCGCACCGGCGCGGGGATAAGCGTCTCCCCCGCTGTGACGCTCGTCGAGCTGACGCTCTTTCAGTGCGTGCTGGTCCTGCAGCACATGATGAGCGCAAAGGCGGAATACCTCGCATCCATCGTCCTCGCCTTCGCGGCGCTCGCGGCGATGCAGTGGGTATGCTTTCTCGCCATGCGGATCATCGACCGGCGCGGCTTTGAGGTCGAGACTCTGGCATTCTATCTCACGTCGCTCGGCATGAGCGTCGCCGCCACCTCCACGCCGGAGGACATGTACAAGCAGATAGTCCTCACCGCCGCCGCGGTGGCGCTGTTTCTGATAAACGGATGGTGGCTCCGCAATCTCAGGCGCACCGCCGCCATGCGCATACCCGTCGCGGTGCTGGCGCTCATGCTGCTGGCGCTCAACGCCGTTACCAGCGAGGCCGTATTCGGCGCGAAAAACTGGCTGAGCTTCGCGGGGTACTCTTTTCAGCCCTCAGAGTTCATAAAGGCCGCGTACATCTACGCCGGGGCCTCCACGCTCGACAGGCTCTACCGGCGGCAGAACCTCTTCAGTTTTATCCTCTTCTCCGGCGCGTGCGTGGCGGGGCTTGCGCTCATCGGCGACTTCGGCACGGCGCTGATATTCTTCGTCTCGTTTCTCGTGATATCCTTCATGCGCTCCGGCTCCATCGCGACGGTATTTCTGGCCGTCACGGGCGCGGGGATGGCCGGCTTTCTCGCCGTGAGCATAAAGCCGTACATAGCCAGACGCTTCGCCATATGGGGTCATGTGTGGGAGGACATCTACGACATGGGCTACCAGCAGTCGCGCGCCATGTCGGCGGCCGCCGCCGGCGGCTTTTTCGGCAAGGGCGCGGGCAGCGGATGGCTCCATCACATCACCGCTGCCAACACGGACATGGTGTTCGCCATGGTGTGCGAGGAGCTGGGTCTCATCATCGCGATATGCATGGTGCTGGCGCTGCTGACGCTCGCGATCTTCGCCGTGCGCACCGCCCGCAGCGGACGCTCGGCCTACTGCGCCATCGCGGCCTGCGCCACGGTGAGCATGCTGATGGTGCAGCTCGCGCTCAACGTATTCGGCTCGGTGGATATACTGCCATTTACGGGCGTTACGTTCCCGTTCGTATCGCGCGGCGGCTCCTCGCTTCTGAGCTGCTGGATGCTCATGGCGTTCCTGAAGAGCGCCGACAACCGCCGCGGGGCGAGCTTTGCCGTGTCGCCGGTAAAGGAGATACCGGAATACTTCACCGAGGACCACCGGCGCTATGAGGAGCCTGAGGAAGAGGAGGAAGCGGATTGAAAAAGATCAGCTCAAGGGCGGTATCCGTCCTTCTCATCGCCGCGCTCGTCATCGGCGGGCTGGGGCTTTTTATCTCGCGCTATCTCACGGACGGGCGCAAATGGGCGCTCTCGTTCGCAAACGCCAACTCCGGCTCCTCCGGCGAGGTGTTCGACCGCAACGGGGTGACTCTCGCCCGCTTCGACGCGACGCAGAACGCCTTCTCTCCCGACTGGCTGACGCGCATATCCTGCTACCACGTCACCGGCGACTATTGGAACCGAACGGGTACGGGCGTACTGACCCGGTTCTGGAACGACATACTCGACTACAGCCCCTTTACCGGAACCACCCATGGGCAGGCGAAGAGCTTTACGCTAAACATAGATTCAAAGCTGAACATCGCGGCCTTCGAGGCGCTGGGCGCGAACCGCAGGGGCGCGGCGATGGTCGTCAACTACAGAACGGGCGAGCTTTTGTGCATGGTGTCCTCCCCATCCGTAGACCCCGCCAGTGCGGATGCCGATCCTCCCGACGGGGCGTATTTCAACCGCGGTATCTCCCTCTCCTTCGTCCCCGGCTCGGTGTTCAAGCTTGTGACCGCCGCCGCCGCGATAGAGACGGTGCCAAACATGTACGACCGCACGTTTTTGTGCGAGGGCGTATATGATATTGCCGGTGTGGAGATAAACTGCACGGGCGAGCATGGCACGCAGACCTTTGAGGAGGCCATGGCCAATTCCTGCAACTGCGCCTTTGCGCAGATAGCGGTGAAGATAGGTCACGAGAACATGATAAAATACGTCCGCGACTACGGCTTTCTCGACACGCACAGCATTGACGGCATAGGCACCGTGGCCGGCAGCTACCCTACGGAGTTTATAGGAGACCCGGAGCTTGCGTGGTCGTGCATAGGCCAGTCCACCGACATGATGTGTCCGTTTTCCATGCTGCGCTTCGTCTCCGCGGTGGCGAACGGCGGCATGCTCTGCGAGCCGAGGCTCATCCACAGCGAGGACGCGCCGGAGACCGTTCGTCTCGTAAACGCCGACACGGCCGACAAGCTCAGGCAGATGATGAGCTTCAACGTGAGCTATCACTACGGGCAGGAGAATTTCCCCGGGCTGAGGCTCTGCGCCAAGACAGGCACGGCGGAGCTGGGCGACGGCACCTCCCACGCGTGGTTCACCGGCTTTCTCGACGACGAGGAACACCCATACGCCTTTGTGGTGCTGGTGGAGCGCGGCGGAGGCGGTCTTAGCGTCGCGGGAGAGGCCGCGAACAAGATCCTTCAGGCGGCGGTAAAAGAGACATAGGGAAAATCTGATTAAATCAAGGTGCTCAGATTTGCGGCAGAAATTTTCGCTGGCGAGGAAGAAAAGTGCAGGAATACTTTGTGTATTTCAAACTTTTCTGACGAAGACCAGCGGGGATTTATGCCGTGAAGATGGGCGCGGGGATTTATTCAGAGGTTCCTTAGCACACCAAGGAGCATACGATGATAGACATAGCGGTAAACCAACTTGTAAAATCCTTTGAAATAGGGAAAAACGTACTTGACGGGCTGAGCTTTACGGTCAACTCCGGCGAGCGCGTGGGCATACTCGGCCATAACGGCTGCGGCAAGACCACGCTTTTCCGCATACTCACGGGCGCGCTCGGCTATGACGAGGGCGAGGTGATGACCGCGCCGGGCAAGCGTATCGGCCTCATCTCCCAGATACCCGTCTACCCCGACGGCTGGACGACCGAGGACGTCCTGCGCCACGCCCACCGGGAGCTGTACCGCATAAGCGCGCGTATCGACGAGCTTGCGGGGAAAATGGAGCATGACCAGTCCCCCGCCCTTCTCGCGGAGTACGACAGGCTTCAGGACGACTTCCGGCGGCTCGGCGGCTACGACATGGAGACCGACATGAACCGCGTCGCAAACGGCCTCGACATCCCGGCCGCCATGCGCGAGCAGCCCTTTGACAGCCTCTCCGGCGGGGAAAAGACCCGCGTCAATCTCGCCCGCCTCATACTCGAAAATACGGACATCCTCCTGCTCGACGAGCCGACCAACCATCTCGACCTGCACGCGACGGAATGGCTCGAGGATTATCTCCTGCGCTTTAAGGGGACGGTGCTGGCCATCAGCCACGACCGCTTCTTTCTCGACAGAGTGGTCGAGCGCTGTATCGAGATAAGTGAGGGCAAGGCGGAGTTCTACAGCGGAAACTACAGCTTCTACGTTCAGGAGCGGCAGCACCGCTTTGAGGAAAAGCTGAAAAAATACGAAAAGGATCAGGCCAAGATAGAGCAGCTCACCCGCGCGGCGGAGCAAATGCACCTCTGGGCGTTCATGGGCAACGACAAGCTCCACAAGCGCGCCTTCTCCATGGAAAAGCGCATTGAGCGCCTCTCACACACCGAAAAGCCGTCTGAGCAGAAAAAGCTCAGCGTAAAATTCCGGCAGCGGGAGTTCAGCGGCGACGAGGTGCTTGTCATTGATGACGTATCGAAGTCCTTCGGAGACAGGAGGCTTTTCTCCGGTCTTGAGATGACCGTCACCGGCGGGGAGCGTATCGCCCTCATCGGCGATAACGGCACGGGAAAATCCACGCTCGTAAAGCTCATCATGGGCGAGGAGACGCCGGACAGCGGATATCTCTACCGCGGCCCCGCCGTGCGCACGGCGTATCTGCCGCAGATAGTCTCCTTCTCCTCCGACAGCCGCAGCGCGCTGGATACCATGCTCTACGACTGCAAGTGCCAGCCGCAGGATGCCCGTGACCGGCTGGGCGCCTTCGGCTTTCGCGGCGAGGACGTGATGACTCCCGTCGGCGCGCTCTCCGGCGGCGAGCGCAGCCGCCTCAAGCTCTGCATGCTGATGGGCAGCGACATAAACTTTCTCATACTCGACGAGCCGACCAACCATCTCGACATAGCGAGCCGCGAATGGATGGAGGACGCGCTCTCGGACTACACGGAGACGCTGCTGTTCGTCTCCCACGACAGATATTTTATCGAAAAATTCGCGACCCGCGTCTGGGCGCTCGCGGACGGCATGATAACCGATTTTCGCGGCAGCTACACGGAATACTGCCGCTGGAAGGAGCGTCAGGCCGTATACGAACAGGCCGAAAAGGCCGCCCAGCGCGAGAAGAAGGGCAAGCCGCTGAAGGCGCAGAACAACGACAGAGCCATCGCGAAGCTCGAGCGCGAGATAGAAAAGCTGGAGGAAAAGCTCGCCGAGCTTGACAGTCTCTGCGCGGAATATTCCAGCGACTATCAGAAGCTCATGGAGCTTGACGGGCAGAAGGCTGAGCTGAACGAGGCGCTTTTGCCCATGTATGAAAGGTGGGAAGAACTCAACTCATGAAAAAACTCAAAAGCATACCCGGCTGGGGGAAGCTCTGCGCCGTGCTGGGCGTCATCGCTTTCTTCTTCCGCTTCACGCTCAGGGGCTATGCCTACCTCGCCTACGCGCTGGTATTCATCGCGGCGCTCATTATCGCGTATCACTGCGTGGGCACGGTGCTGTGGCGCGTTATCGTCATATTGGTGTGCATAGGCTTCGCGTATTTCTGCTTTGTCGAGAGCCTCATAATAGGCGCGGCAAGGACCGACCCTGAGCCGGGGCGCAAATATCTCATCGTCCTCGGCGCCGCCGTTTACGGCGACGTTCCCTCCCTCTCCCTGCAGAACCGGCTGGACGGGGCAATGGACTATCTTTTTGAATATCCCGACAGCATCGCCATCGTCAGCGGCGGTCAGGGCAAGGGCGAGAGTATCACCGAGGCGCAGTGCATGCGCGACTATCTGGTGGAGCATGGCTTTGACGAGAGCCGCATACTCATGGAGGACAAGTCGACCTCGACGCTTGAAAACCTCCGCTTTTCCTTCGACGTGATCCGCGGGCGCGGAGACGAGCCTGACGGGAACGTCGCCATAGTCTCCAGCTCCTATCACCTCTACAGGGCGAAGCAGATGGCGAAAGATCTCGGCGTGGAGGCCGCGGGCGTGGCGGGCTACCCCGGATACCCGCTGGTCATGCTGAATTTCTTCATACGCGAGGCCTTCGGCGTGACGCACCTGTGGGTGTTCGGGAACTGAGCCGCACTCACGCGGAAAAATTCATATAAACGGGCGGTCAGGTACCGCCCGTTTTTTGCGTCCAAGAGCCTTTATGCCGCTTTTGCGCGGGTGGCGATTGTGCAAAATACACTAATTTTATAGCTATATTTTTACTTTTCAAACCCAAAAATAAATGTTATTATTTATATACAATTATATCAAAATTGTTATAGGGATGAGGACATGAAAAATAAGCTCATTTTCCCGCTCGCGCTTGCCGGGATACTTGCCGCCGCACTGACGGCTCTTGCTTTGGTCATAGGTCTCATCTACACTCTCAGGACGGACAGGGCCGAGATAACATATAACGGCGGCTGCATATACATCGGCATTCAGCACGAATACAATCCGCTGAAGCTGAAAAACTCGCCGGAAACCCTTCGTGGCTTCCAAAGCATATACGACGCGCTGGAGGCTTTGCCCTTTGACTACTATGAAATATACCACCAGCCGCTGGACTGCTCAGCCTCCGAGGGGATGTTTTTCGGTCTTTATTCGGCGGAAGCGTCAAGGACAAGCGAATGGGCCGACAGCGTCCAGATAAGCCGGAACGTTCAGGAGGATTTTTCGCTGAATGTCACGCAGGGACGCTCTCTTGACGATAGCGACTTTCAGCACGGGAGAGCGCAGGCCGTGCCGGTGCTGATGGGATATGATTACTCCGGGATATACGGGGTCGGCGAGCGGTTCAGCGCGAAGTATCTGTTCGACGAGTTCACGTTTGAAATAGTCGGGTTTTTGGATAAGGGCTGCGCGATCTCGACGTCGGCGCTGTATATCCCGCTGGACAACGTGGTCGTGCTGCCGAGCCTTGCCTTCATCGACCCGCCGCAAAGCACCCGCGAATATACCACGCAGAAGATACATCTCGCCAATAAGACGAGCGGAAAGCTCAAGGTGCGCACTGGGGATTTCGGCGAAGCATACGGCGAGGTGCAGGAGATCGTTTCGGAGTCGGCGGTCGGAAGCTATTCCGTCTCCGCCTCTTCTCTCAGATATATTTTGAAAGAGGACGGGACGGATCTCGGCATTATCCTCGCGCTGGCCGCAGGGGTGCATTTGACCGGCGCGGCAGGCGCGTATCTGCTCGGCAGGAGGTGGCACAGCCCGTCTCCGAGGAGGCGGTATATCGTCTGCGGCGCGATAGCCGCGGCTGCGCTTTTCGCCTCGTCCGCGCTTGCCGAAGCGCCGCTCGCCTGCCTTGGGCTGACCGGGCAGCTGGTTCTGCCATACCTTGCCTGCGCGGCAGCGGCGTGGGGAGTGATACTGTGCTTTTCCGCGCGGCGCGAACCCGTTGACGACGCGCGGGAGCGCGCCGAATGCAAAGGGCTGACATAAAGCCTCATGCATGAGCGCCGCCCCGCGAAAATGTGCAAATACCGGTGCAGCATAACAAAGCACCCGCATACGTCATGTATGCGGGTGCCTTTTGATATTCATCATCAGTATCTCATCAGCGGCGCGGAGCCGTCGTCCTCGCTCTTTGTGATGGAGCGTATCTCGGCCCTGTAGCTGTAGCTTTCGTTCACCTGCACGGTGAAGCTGTCGCCCACCTTCTTGCCAAGCACCTGCTTGCCGAAGGGAGATTCCTTGCTGATGAGGCCGTGCATGGGGTCGCAGCGGACGGTGGTGACGACCTGAATGATCTCCGTCTCGTCGTCCTCGGACATGTATATCTCGACCCTGTCGAAAAGTCCGACCTCGTCCTCGGCGGCCCGGTCGTCAAATACCCTCGCGGTCTTTATCATGCCCTCAAGGTATCTCTGGCGGCTGCGGTTCTTGTTCTGCGCCTGCTTCGCGGCCTTGTACTCGAAGTTCTCGCTCAGGTCGCCGAAAGCGCGGGTGCGCTTTACCTCCTCGAGTATCGCGGGCATATCCCGGCGGAGCTGCTCAAGCTCCTCTCTCATCATTCTGATGTCTTCTCTTGTAAGTTCGTCGCGCATGATCCTACCTCATATGTCGATGTTGATGGTGCTGAGACCGTTTTTGTCAAATTCGTCCAGATATTCGTCCATCCGGGCGGTAAGCTCGGTATAGTCCGCAGGGTCGCTGTCCTCAAGGCCGAGGTCGCGCCGCGCAAGTTCCTCGGCGAGGATGTCGTAGAACACCGCGTCCTCATAGTCTGCTATCGCCTCGTGTATGCCGCCGTCCTCGTAGGCCCTCGACGGGAAGATATGTCCGTGCCAGCTTTCGACCAGCGTGCGCATGCCGTGTGCCGGACACTGCGCGAAGAGCTTCTCCTGCAGAAGATCATAGTCCTCGAATCTGTCGTTCCCGCGGGCGGAGTTGAGTATCCAGTTCCCGATATATACCATATCCAGCAGCCGCCGAAATTCCTTTTCGCTCAGCTCAATATTCATACCTGTCGCCTCCCTGATACGGGTAATAGCTTTCCCCTGTACTCATTATAGCACACTGCCTGTTTTAATTCCACATATTTGCCGCAACAAATTTTGCTTGTAATATACGGCGATATGCGATATATTAAGTTGTCAATTCGGCAGTGTGAACGGTTAAGGAGCTTTTGATGGACAACAGACCTATCGGCATATTCGACTCCGGCTTCGGCGGGCTTACCGCGCTGACGGCTCTGCGGAGGCTGATGCCGGGCGAAAACATCATATTTTTTGCCGACAGCGCCCGCGCTCCCTACGGCGCGCGCAGCGCGGAAGAGCTTCGCGTCATCGCGCGGCAGAATCTGGAATTTGTGGCCTCGTTCGGCGTAAAGGCCATTATCGCCGCCTGCGGCACGGTGTCCGCCAACGCGCCTGACGTGATAGCGGATTTCGATATCCCCTCGGTGGGCGTACTTGAGGAGAGCGTTCGGACGATGAGCGTCTTTCCCGGGGAGGCGCCTCTCGGCATAATCGCGACCGCCGCGAGCATAAGGAGCGGGATGTTCGAGCGAAGGCTCCGCGCACTCTGCCCCGGCAGGGAGATCATCACGGCTGCCTGCCCTGACTTTGTGACGCTGATAGAGAGCGGGCATTTCTCCCCCGACGACCCCGTCGTCCGCACCGCCGTGGAAAAATATCTGCGGGCGATGAAGGAAGCCGGAGTGAGAGGGCTTCTTCTCGGCTGCACCCACTACGGCCTTATATCCGAAGCCATAGACCGCTACCTCGGCGGCAAAACGACGCTCGTCAGCGCCTCGGAATGCACCGCGCTCGCCGTCTCCCGTATGCTCACGGACAGCGGCATGACCGGGGGCGAGGGCAAAACAGATTATTACACCAGCGGCAGCGCCCGTGAGTTTGACGAGAAGGCCGCAATGCTGCTGGGACACGCTATAGAGGGCGCCGTTTCGGTGCCGGTGATGGAGGTCCCCCCACTGATATGAAGGAAGTCGTAATATCCATACACAGCGTCCACGCCATCGACCGCGAGGACGAGGACACGCTGGATTTCACCACCGACGGCCTGTACAGCTATGACAGCGGCGTCGGCACAATGAGCTACTATGAGAGCGAGGTCACGGGTCTTGAGGGAACGCGCACATGCGTCGTCGTGAAGCCCGACGAGATCGTCGTCGACAGAGACGGCAGCATGAAGAGCCGCATGGTCTTTCGCGAGGGCGCGAGAAACTCGTTCATTTACAGCACCCCCTACGGCAATGCCGCCATGGGCGTCGACACGCGCAAAATACGCCACAGCTTCAACGAACAAGGCGGCAGCATGGAGATAGACTACATACTCAACATGGAGCATGTCGTCGTCACCCGCAACAGGTTCCAGCTCAGCGTATCCGAATTGGAGCCGAGCCGGAAGCAGCCCTGCTGAAGCCGCGCGGACGGCGGAATTTTTGTATACGGTATCCGGGAGCGGCGGCTTTTCCGTTGAGGATAAGGTGCTTGCCGCAGAATATAAAAAGGCTCTCACCGGCGGTGAGAGCCTTTTCAGATTTTATTCCGGCAGGTCGAGCTTGAAGCCCTCGCCGTGTACCTCTGTGGAATCCGTGACGTAGATAAAGGCGTCGGGGTCCGTTTCTCTTATGAGCTTGAGCGTGCGGGAGAGGACGTTGCGCCGCGTGACGGTGATGATGAGCTGCTTATTCTCGCCGGTATAGCCGCCCGTGGCCGGGACGATGGTCGTACCGCGGTCGAGCTGGCCCATGAGCGCGTCGGCCACCTCGCGTCCCCGCGCCGTGACCACATACACGACCTTCGCGTAGTCAACGCCCTGCGTCAGCGCGTCGATAACGCGCGACATGACGAAGATCGTCACAGCCGAATAGAGCGCCACGTCGATATTCCTGAACACGCACACCGCGAACACGACCACCGACAGGTCGACCGCCATCAGCAGCGTCCCGCTCGAAATATTGGGCATATATTTCTTGAGCATGAGGGCGAGCAGGTCGGTCCCGCCGGTGCTTATCCCCCGCGCGAACAGCATGCCTATCCCCGCGCCGCCGAGTATGCCGCCGTAAAAGGCCGCCATCAGCACATCGTTCCTGTACTCGGGCAGGAAGCGCGCCCCCAGCTCGATAAAGGCCGAGACGAGCAGCGTCGAGATGACCGTGAACACAAGGCTCCTCTTTCCGAGCAGGTTCCACGCGCCGATGAGCAGCGGGACGTTCAGCAGCAGCGTCCAGACGCTCACATGCCACGGCGTGATATGTGCCAGCGCCGTCGCGAGACCCGACACACCGCCGGGCGCGATGTCGTTCGGGATGGTGAACATCGGCAGGGAAATGCCCACGAGGGCGCTGCCGATAACGGTGAAGAATATATCGGGCAAAAATTTCTTCATGACTACCTCTTTCGGAAAAAATTGTCGTTTCGCCGCTTTTGCGGTGAAGGCGTCGGCTGCTGGGCGTGCGGAAAGCAAAACATATTTCCCGCATTTTATCATTTTTCCGTCAATAAACAAGATTATTATTGACAGGATTTGATTTTGTGATATATTGTTTGCGTGCTGGGCTTTGCTTGTCGGCGGTCATTCGGCCTATGCGCGCATAAGCGTCAAAGGAGATATTGGATATGAAGTCTACCGGAATAGTACGCAGAGTCGACGAGCTGGGACGTATCGTGCTGCCCATCGAGATGAGACGCACTCTGGACATAGCGGTAAAGGACACTCTCGAGATATACGTCGACGGCGAGAATATCATCCTCCGCAAATATCAGCCCGCCTGCGTTTTCTGCGGCAGGGGCAGGGACATAATCGAGTTCAACGGGAAGAACGTCTGCTCCGACTGCGTCGCGAAGCTGAGACAGCTTCGGTGAGCTTCCCCGTCGTTTCTCTTATCACGCGTCGTCAAGCGGCATAGCCGGTGCTGTACCGGGCTGTGCCGTTTTTTATTCTGCGCCGCCGCGGTGATATATCCTCATGACCTCGTCCGTCTCGCTGCCGTCCGGCTCCCGGAGAACGAGGCTTTTTTCGACCGTGAGGCCGGGTCTCCCTCCCCGCCGCCCCTCGATAAGGACGAGACTCGGCGCGCTGTCAGCGCGGTGGCACACGAAGCGCAGACGCTTGGGTTCAAGTGAGGATGCGCGCATGCAGCACAGCGCGTCCGTGAGACGCTCCGGCCGGTAGACCATGCAGAAGCTCCCCCCGGTGCGGCACAGATATGCCGCCGCCGCGCACACGTCCTCGAGCGTACAGCTCGTCTCGCCGCGCGCCCCCGCCCTGTCCCTGTCGGGAGAGAGCGCGCCGCTGCCCAGCGGGAAGTACGGCGGGTTCGCCGCGACGAGGTCAAAGGAGCCGGTGCGGAAAAGGCTCCTGTGATCGCGTATGTCGCCGCAGAGCATTTCGCTCCTGCCGCCGAGTCCGTTCCGTTCCATGTTCTCCCGCGCAAGCTCCGCCGCGGCCGGCACTATCTCAAGCCCGGTCATATGGAGCTTCTCCGCGCGGCAGAGCAGCAGGAGCGCCGCGATACCCGAGGCGCAGCCGAGGTCTATCCCCCGCTTCGCGCCGTTTATATTCGCAAAGTCGGCAAGCAGGACCGAATCCGTACTCAGGCGAAAATGCTCCGCCTGGGCAAAAAACGGCCCTCCCGTCCACAGTTCGTTAAATTCCGGCATTTTCTCTCCATAAAGAGACCAAACGGGCGATGGCACGCGCCATCGCCCGCAGGTTCATCAGTCAAATCAATCGTCAGTCTGCTTCGACAATAGCTTCGGCGGGGCACTGAGCTGCGCAGGAGCCGCAATCAAGGCACTTTTCACGGTCGATCTCGTAGTGGATCTCACCCATGTCGATCGCTTCGGCAGGGCACTGAGCTGCGCAGGAGCCGCAGGACAGGCATTCATCGGTAATAACAAAAGCCATAATGTTACCTCCATATGTATTTGGCCACTGGGCCATTGCAGGGTTATTGTAACACATCTTCGTTAAAAATCAATAATAATCTTCTAATTTCAAAAATATCCTTATGCGCGCAATATAAATTACCGCTTTCGTGGCAATAATCCCGGTGTGTCCCGGTCTTTTTCGCCGCTTTCGGCGTTCCGGGGCGGGTATAATACAGCGTATGCGATGCTGTTCGCGGGGAGGTACAGCCATGAAGAGCAATGAAAAATTTACGCAGCGGGCCGAGCTTGCCATCGAAAATGCCAGAGACGCCGCGGGCAGTCTCGGTCACAGCTTCGTGGGAACGGAGCATTTGCTGCTGGGCATAATGATGGAAAAGGACGGACTCGGCGCGAGGATACTTGAGCGCAACGGTCTCGACCTCCAGTCCCTGCGCAGGGCCGTCGCGGAGCTTGACGGCTGCGGCGCGCCGGCGGTGCCGGGTCAGGGGCTGACCGTCCGGGCAAGAGCAGCCGTGGAGAAGGCCGCCGCCGAGGCTCTCGCCCTGCGCCACGGCTGCATAGGCACGGAGCATCTGCTCATAGGCATACTGCGCCAGAGCGACTGCGGCGGCTCGCAGGTGCTGCGCTCCCTCGACGCGGACGCGAACGACATATACACGGACATAATGAACGTATTCGGCAGCGGCGATGCGCGCGGGAAGCAGCAGACCGGCACCGCACGCTCAGTGCTGCGCAGGGCGGAGACGCGCGTACTTGACCAGTACAGCCGCGACCTTACGGAGCTTGCCGCCGCGGGCCGCATAGACCCCGTGGTGGGCCGCGGCAACGAGATACTGCGCACGGTGCAGATACTCTCGCGCAAGACGAAAAATAATCCCGTACTCGTCGGCGAGCCGGGCGTCGGCAAGACCGCCGTCGCCGAGGGTCTCGCGCAGTGGGTAGCCGGCGGACAGGCTCCGGAGGGGCTGTCCGGAAAGCGCATAGTTTCGCTCGATATCCCGGCTATGCTCGCCGGGACGAAGTACCGCGGCGACTTTGAGGAGCGCGTCAAGTGCGTACTGAAGGACGTCAAGCGCGCAGGGGACGTCATCCTCTTCATCGACGAGCTGCACACCATCATCGGCGCCGGCTCCGCCGAGGGCGCGATAGACGCAGCCAACATACTCAAGCCCGCTCTCGGCCGGGGCGAGGTGCAGATAATCGGCGCCACCACGCCGGAGGAATACCGCCGCCACATTGAGAAGGACGCCGCGCTCGAACGCCGCTTCCAGCCCGTCAAGGTCGCAGAGCCTGACAAGGCTCACACCCTCGAAATGCTCAGGAGTCTGCGCGAGGGGCTTGAACGTCACCACGGCGTTAAGATAAGCGACGAGGCGATGACTGCGGCCTGCGACCTCTCCGTGAGATACATCAACGACCGCTTTCTTCCCGACAAGGCCATCGACCTTCTGGATGAGGCGGCGGCGTCCGTCCGCGTGGCCCCCGGCCCCGGAGGCGTCGTGACGGCGGCGGAAATAGCGCAGGTGGTCTCGCTGTGGACGAACATCCCGGTGACGGGTCTCGACAGCGACGACGCGGAGCGCTTTCGCGGCATGGAGGAGCGTCTGTGCCGCCGTATCATCGGGCAGGACGAGGCCGTCTCCGCCGTGTCCCGCGCCATACGGCGAAGCCGTGTCGGTCTGCGCGACCCGAACAGACCGGTGGGCAGCTTTCTCTTCCTCGGTCCGACGGGTGTGGGCAAGACGGAGCTTTGCCGCGCTCTCGCCTCGGAGGTCTACGGCGACGAGAAGGCCATCATCCGCATCGACATGTCCGAATACATGGAAAAGCACGCCGTCAGCCGCCTTATCGGCTCGCCTCCGGGCTACGTCGGCTATGAGGACGGCGGACAGCTCACCGAAAAGGTGCGCCGAAGCCCATGGTCGGTGGTGCTTTTCGACGAGATCGAGAAGGCCCACGAGGACGTGTGGAGCATACTTCTCCAGATAATGGACGACGGCCATCTCACCGACAGCGGCGGACGGCGGGTCGACTTCAGCAACGCTCTGATCGTCATGACCTCCAACATCGGCGCGCGGATAATCACCGAGAACCGCCCCCCTCTCGGCTTTCACAGCGGCGAGGGGCAGAGCGAGGAGACCATGCGCCTCGCGGTGACGGAGGAGCTGAAGGCCACCTTCCGTCCCGAATTTCTCAACCGTATCGACGAGACGATAATATTCCACCGCCTCAGCCGCGAAAATATGACGGAGATAAGCGCCTCAATGCTCGGAGGCGTGAAGGAGCGCTTTGAAAAGCTCGGTATCAGCCTGTCCGTCCCGGAGGAGAGCGTCGAGTGGATAGCCCGCATGGGCTACGACGACAAGTTCGGTGCGCGCCCCCTGCGCCGGACGATACAGCACTGTATTGAGGACGCGGCGGCAGAGCTTATGCTCGACGGCGGCATGAAGGCGGGCGACGCCGTGATCGCCGAGGTACGCGGCGAGGAGCTTAAGCTTCGCGTGGAAAAGGCCCCCGACGCCGAGGCCGTATAGCCCTCCGTGCAGGGTCGCTTCAGTTTTATTGATATGCTTGCAGCCGCCCCGCGCTCAGCCGAGCGCGGGGCGGCTGAGTCATGGAGTCATGGAAAAGATAAATAACAACATATATGGTGATTTTCTTGACTATTGACCTGCACTGTGATAAACTTTCGACATAGAGCGGCTGCGCCCGCGGCAGTGCGCACACAGCCGGAAAATCGACCGAAATACAACAAAAAGAGGTGTATTGCTTGAAAGATCTAAAGCATCTTATCTACTTTGAGAATCTGCTTCAGGAGGCAAACAACGAGCTTGTCGTACAGGCAGTGAACGAGGGACGCTACGCTCTCGGCTACAACTGCTACTACATACCCGAGACGCTGCTCAATCTCCCCGGCTGCTTCTCCTCCAGGCTCAGAGCGCCGCGCTGCACGTCCACCGACGTCGCCAGCTACTACATGACCACCCGCACCTGCCCCTATGCCCGCTCCATCCTCGAGCGCGCCATCGAGGGCGGCTACAACTACCTCAACGCTCTCTTCGGCGCGGAGTGCTGCGCAACGATGGAGCGTATGGAGGAGCATTTCTTCCTCATCAACCCCGTCAAGAACGAGAAGTTCTTCGTCACCCAGATCGATCCTCCCATGAAGGGCGACCAGACCAACCTCGATTACTACAAGGCTCAGCTCAAGCTCAAGGTCGTTGACAAGCTGCATGACGAGTACGGCATCGACACCTCCGACGCCGCCATGCGCAAGGCCATCGAGGACCACAACGAGATCAGCCGCATAATCACCGAGATCGGCAATTTCCGCAAGGCCGACAACCCCAACATCACCGGCTACGAGTTCCACGTCATCGAGCTGGTCAGCCAGGTCTGCCCCCACGACCTCATCAAGCCCTACCTCGAGGAGACGCTCGAGGAACTCAAGACCCGTGAGCCGGAGGCGGAATTCCCCTTCCGCGCAAAGGTCGTCCTGGTCGGCTCCGAGGTCGACGACCCCGAATTCACCAAGCTTATCGAAAGCTGCGGCGCGATGGTCGTGGCCGACCGCTACTGCTTCGGCTCCTTCCCCGGACGCGAGCAGATAGAGATACGCGACGGCGAGACCGCCTTTGACGCTATCTGCCGCCACTACCTGCACTGGAACCAGTGCGCGCGCTTCATGGACGGCGAAAAGATCGACCAGCGCCACCGCGAGGTCAAGCGCCTCGTCTACGAGTTCAAGGCCGACGGCGTTATCTACGAGAACATGAAGTTCTGCGAGTTCTGGAGCTATGAAAAGGTCCTCTGCCACCACATCTTCACAAACGAGATGGGTATCCCCACCTGCACCATTGAAAAGGAATACGCTCTCGGCGCGGCCGGGCAGCTCCGCACCCGCTTCCAGGCCTTTATCGAGTCTCTGGAAATCAAGCAGATACAGGGAGGCAAGTGAGATATGAAAGCAACTGATAAGCTTATAGCCGCCATCGACAGCAAGCTCAAGCGCTTCGACCCCATCTGGCAGGCAGAGAACGGCGTCGGCGGCCAGAGATCCCGCTACTATGACAAGACCGGCGTCGCGAAGTGGCGCGAATGGCGCGGCGTAAAGGACACCTTCTACGACTACACCCAGTGGCTCAACAACCTCATGAGCATGGTGCAGATGGTCGCCTCCGCCCCCATCCCCTGCCTCAAGGGCTTCTGGGAGTACCGCTGGATGGGTTCCTACCTCGGCACGTTCATGTTCATCGACCGCCTGTTCGAGGGCTACCGCGGCTACGAGCTGCGCACCGCCCACGCCAACATGCACGCCATCGTCCGGAGCCTCACGAAGCGTATCGCGCTCGTCCTCTCGAACGACAAGCGTCTCGGCGGCGGCCCCCGCAGCGACGACTTCATCCCCTTTGACGAGGTTCTGCCTCCGCTGTTCATGACGGGCTTCAAGGGGCTTATCCCCTTCCCGCTCCAGACTCTTCCCGAGTTCATCATCTGCGACGTCGACCAGCACATCGAGCCGTACTACATCGACGTGGCTGAGTCCTTCGGTCTGCCGGCTGACGTCTGCTCCCGCTGCGCGGCCGAGACCGGCGTTGCCATAGACGACGCCTTCCCCATCATCGGCAAGGCCTTCCTCACCACCAATATGCCCTGCAACGCCTCCGAGTGTACCTCCATGATACAGCGCCGCCGCGTGAATCTGCCCGACTTCCCCGTAACTCTCGCAATGATCCACAACGAGCCTGGCGCGCACCCCTACTCCACGCAGGTCCTCAAGGACAGTATCGCCTTCATCGAGAAGGAATACGGCATAAAGTACGACTGGAACGAGCTGTTCAAGTACGCCGAGCTTATGAACGAGCAGAACACCATCGAGCTTGAGAAGTGGGACTACTTCAAGACCCCGTACTCCGCCCTCGTCGGCATTGCCGAGACGCTCTACCGTCTGTACTCCTGGGCCTCCGTCAACGGCACCGACCCCTACTTCAACAAGGTCGACCGCAAGGTCATCGGTCTCATGCGCAAGGCATATGAGGAGAAGTACGAACCCTTCGCCGGCAAGACCCGTCACCGCGCCTTCCTGTGGGGACCCTCCGCGGTCTACTACACCGACTTCCCGACATGGGTGCAGAACTGCTGGGGCATCAATATCGTGCTGAACATGGACTCCACCATGGGTCACAACATGATCGACACCAAGGATCCCGAGCAGGCCATCAAGGATCTCGCCCTGTTCTCCGAAAAGGCTACCATGCGTCATCACGCCGTCGGCGGCTGGGAGAACGTCAACGCCATCTGGGAGTGGGCGAAGAACTTCAACTGCGACATGGTCCTCTTCAACGACAACATCGCCTGCAAGGGCATGCTCGGCGTCCATGCGCTCATGGAGGAGCAGGCCCGCGAGCTGGGCTTCCATTTCGTGTTTATCGAGCATGACCTTGAGGACTGCCGCACCGTCTCCCGTCAGGATATGAGAAACTGCGTCAACAACTATATGTCCGTCGTTCTCAACGAGAAGCCGCTTGACCCGACCATCGTAGAGTTTGACGACTCCATGGCATACTAAGAAAGGCGGATCGCGTTATGAAGAAATTCTTTAAGGTTCTTTTCAAGATAGTCGGCAAACTCCTTATTGTCGCACTCATCTTCTTCGTCGTCACCTTTGGCCTCTACATCACCAACGGTGAGAACAAGCTCATATATTACGTCGTGCGTCCGCTGCTCAACAAGCATTATGACTCTCAGGTCCGCGACAGAAGGATCGTCTGACCGCTCAGGCAACATCAAACGCCCCATGTGCAATGCACATGGGGCGTTTACATTTCATTTTTACTTCCGCGCTTTTTATTTCAGCGTCCATCTGCCGGCGGCGTCATAGTAGACGTCCTTTAGGAGAGCGCTGCTCTCCTTTCCGTCAAAGTAGACGCAGTTCGAGTACACTCTCCCGGCGCTGTCGGAGGAGAGATACTTGAGATAGGTGAAGCTGTCCGCCTCGATCCGGTCTCCGCTGCCGCTGCTGACCCGGCCTATGACCGCGTCGCTCGCGATCTTGTTGGAGCCTTCGCCGAAGCTGTACAGGTACATCACGGCTATGCGCGTGCCGGAGGCGTTGGTGCTCTCGCCCTCGCGGTAATAGATGACGCTGCTGCCGTTCTCGCAGGGGAGATACGTTCCGGAGGCCTCAGAGGCGATCTTCACCGGCTCCTCGTCCCCGATACGGTAGACGTACAGGTTGCCCACCCCGGCGCTGACATCCTTGAGGTAGTAGACATATTTACCGTCGCGCGAGAGAATGAAGCTCTGCACGTCCGCGGAAATACGCACCCGCTCGGACGCGTTTGCCCCGCTGACCTCGACATAATACATGTTTCCGTCGCTCGCGGTGAAGCAGGCAACGCCGCCGCGGAGCTGGAAGCTCCTGACCTTTGATATGAGCTTTTCCCTGTCGCCGAGCAGGTCGAGATAGTAGATATTGCCTCCCGCGCTGCCGGAGACATGGACGTACACCCCGCCGGCGTTCTCACCGCCGTCCTCGCCGAGCAGGCCGGAGACGGTATACAGCTCTCCCGAGACGGGGGTCCCGCCAAGCTTTGCGCGGCTGACGGTGCCGTTGTTCCAGAGATAGGCGCACTCGCCGTCCGGGTTCGTAACGGCAAGGAATTTTCCGTTCTCGCTGAACACCGCCTTGGTCGCGGCGGTCGTGCCGACAAGAGTCTCGAGTATGCTTCTCCCGTGCAGGTCGTACAGATATATATTCTGCGCGTTGTTGCTCCAGTCGGTCCAGACCGCGCACCTGCCGTCGTCCGACACCGCAACGGCCCTCGGCGTGCCGGAATAGCCGCCGGCCTCGGTGGCTTCTTCGGCCCCGTCGGGGAGGATATAGAACTTATCGCCGAGGGAATAGAGTACGCTGAGCGTGTTTTTCGCGACGGCAAAGCTCGCGGTGCCGCCCACGGTATGATCGGCTCCGCTCGAGAACGTGAATCTGTGCAGCTGACCGTCACGGGTGATGTACAGAACGCCGCTGTTCCTCACGGCGATGATACCGGTCTTTGGCTGAGCGTCGGCGGATATGTCGCGGCGGTCCTGCTGCGCCGTATCGCAGAAGAAGAGCGCCCCATCCTTTTCCTGCACGACGAGGCTCTTTTTGTCCGGGCTGACTGCACAGACCTCGGCGTCGCCCTCGACCGTGACGTACTTACCGCCGGAGAGCGGCGCGCACGCGGCCCCCCCGTCCGTAACGAAACCGGCCTCAGACGCGCCGGGGAGCGAGGACTCTTTCCCGCCGCTCAGCACCATGGCAAGCACCAGCACGATCACGCCGATCGCCGCCGTCGCGCCCGCAAGGGTACGCGGAGAGATGTTGGTCTTTCTGAGCAGCGCCGCGAATCCCCTCGGGGCGCGCTTGGTGGTCTTGCCCCTCTCGCGCCGGGCGACGGGTACGGGCTCCTCCGGCGCTTCCGCTCCGGGAGAAAACGCGCTCATACGCCGCGTATGGTCACGCACAGGCTCGCTCCTCACCGCGGCCGACGGTGCCGCGCGCTCCGCCTTCGCGGCGGGACGCGGCTTCTCCGCGCTCTCTGACGGCGCCTTGTCCGCCACTACGCGGACACCCTCGTCGTCAATATATTCGACCTTGGAAGCAGACTTTTTCTTGGGAACGTAGACGACAACGTCGTCATCCGCGTCGTCCGTTCTGTTCAAAAGTTCCGTGTCGTTCACCGTCTCACCTCCATGTGCCAAAATCTCTGTATATTATACTATATGTACGCCCTCTTTTCAACTGATTTCCGCCGCTGCGGGCGCTTTTCCTGAAGCTGGAAAAAAATATCTGCGGTTTCACTTGACATAACGCCGTTTTCGGGATAGAATATATTGAATAATATCTTGTTCTTTGTCAGGGGAGACATGGGACAGGTATTGCTTTTCAAGTACGATGGGTGCGTTTTATGGCCTGTCTTGTTTTAGATTTCAACTTAACACAGCCCGGGTCGGAGCGTCTGCTCCGGTCTGCGCAAACCCACTAAACCACCGCAAAATTCTTAAAGAATGGAGGTGTGTTTACTTACTATGCCAGTTGCTTTGTGGATCGTTATTATGGCCGCCGCTGCGGCCGTTGCATTCCTGCTTGGCATCCAGTACCGAAAAAGGATCGGTGAGCGCGAGATAGTCAGCGCGGAGGAAGAAGCCAAGCGAATAATAAATGAGTCAATAAAGAGTGCCGAGAGTAAGAAACGTGAAGCTCTCGTCGAGGCAAAGGAAGAAATACACAAAAGCCGCTCCGAATACGAGCGGGAGGAAAAGGCACGCCGTGCCGAGCTGCAGAAGCAGGAACGCCGCCTGCAGCAGAAGGAAGAAAATCTTGACCGCAAGATCGATTCCGTAGAAAAGAAGAGCGATAACCTCAACAGCAAGATCGCCGCCGTGGACGCCCAGCAGCAGGAAGTGGCGATGATCAAGAAGAGCCAGCTCGAAATGCTGGAAAAGATCTCCGGCTTCTCCATTGAAGAGGCCAAGGCTTACCTCATCGCCAACATCCGTGACGATGTCACCCACGAGATGGCGATGAAGGTCAAGGAGATTGAGGCCCAGTACAAGGAGGAGGCCGATGACCGCGCACGCGACATCATCGCCACCGCCATCCAGCGCTGCGCCTCCGACCATGCGAGCGAGATAACCGTTTCCGTCGTTCCTCTCCCCAACGACGAAATGAAGGGCCGCATAATCGGCCGTGAAGGACGCAACATCCGTTCCATCGAAACTCTCACCGGGTGCGACCTCATCATTGACGATACCCCCGAGGCCATCACCGTTTCCAGCTTTGACCCCGTCCGCCGCGAGGTGGCCCGTCTTGCCCTTGAAAAGCTCATCCAGGACGGCCGTATCCATCCCGCACGCATTGAAGAGATGGTCGCGAAGGCTCAGAAAGAGGTCAACGCCACCATCAAGGCAGAGGGCGAGCGCGCAGTGTTCGAGACCAACATCCACGGTCTCAACCCCGAGCTTGTGCGTCTCCTCGGCCGCATGAAGTACCGTACCAGCTACGGTCAGAACGTTCTCAACCACTCCATCGAGGTCTCCCATATCGCGGGCCTTCTGGCCGCGGAGCTGGGAGTCGATGTGAATGTCGCAAAGCGCGCGGGCCTTCTCCACGACCTCGGCAAGGCCATCGACCACGAGGTCGAGGGCAGCCATGTCACCATCGGAGTCGGTCTCGCCCGCAAGTACAAGGAGAGCGAAGCCGTTATCCACGCCATCGAGGCGCACCACGGCGACGTTGAGCCGCACACCGTCGAGGCTTGCCTCGTACAGGCAGCGGACGCCATCTCCGCCTCCCGCCCTGGCGCACGCAGAGAGAACATCGAAAACTACGTCAAACGTCTTGAGAAGCTCGAAGAGGTCTCCAAGAGCTTCCCCGGTATCGCAAGCTCCTACGCCATTCAGGCCGGCCGCGAGATTCGTATCATGGTCAAGCCTGAAGAGGTCAGCGAGGATCAGATGGTCCTGCTTGCCCGCGATATCGCGAAGAAGATCGAGGACGAGCTCACCTACCCCGGCCAGATCAAGGTCCACGTCCTGCGCGAGACCAAGGCCGTGGATTACGCAAAGTAAAAACACCGTCAAAAACGCCCTGCCGGTTCAAACCGGCAGGGATTTTTTTATGCCGCACGGCACGGAAAATGCCCCGGATACCGTCTTTGGTATCCGGGGCATAAAGCTTATTCAGGGGCTTTCGGGAGCCTCCGCTTTGGGCGGCTCGGTTTTATCTGTATCGGAGGACTTGACGTCGCCCTCGGCCGGCACCTCCGGCTGAACGGGTTCCGGCGCCAGGGCCGCAGGCGTTTCATTCACGGACTGGGTTCCGGCCGCGTCACCCTGTGTGCCGCCTTCGGGAGCGTTCTCCTTCCACACCGCATAGAGGGTCTTTGCGGCAGTCTCGTTGGGGACAGTAGCGCGCAGGACGATGGTCTCGGACGTCCCCTCCTTCGCGGGATAGCTGTAGGCCGCCTCGGTCGCGTCGGGAGTTTCCGCCCAGCCAAGGAAGGTGTAGCCCTCGCGGGCGGCGTCGCTGGAGATGATGTTGACCTCGATATAGGAAACGGTGTTTGAGTACGGCAGGGTCGTCGTCACACCCGCGCCCTCGTAGTTCAGGTCGTAGGAGAGCGTGTACTGGTAGCTCTTCTGCCAGACCGCGTACAGGGTCGTATTCGCATTGGCCACGGGTACCTCGTCGCCGGGGCGATAGACCACGTCGCCGTCCTTCTCGGTCGACCAGCCGAGGAACAGGGCCTCGCTTCTGGTGGGGATGTTGTCGGGGATACGGATGTACGCCGTGTCGGCATAGGACGTGCCGCTGCTGTCGGCCGCAGTGCTCCAGCCGACGAAGCCCGCGCCGTCCTTGGTGAAGGCGTTCTCGCGGAGGGGGACGTCGCTGCCGTAGCTCGCGGAGGTATTCTCCATGCTGCCCTCGCCGCCGTTCGCGTCGTACACGATGGTGTACCGGTTCGGCGTCCATTTGGCATAGAGCGTAACGGTCACTCTGTCGGCCGCGCTGTCGCTCTCGAACTCACTGCCGTATTCAACGGTCACGGTGCTGCCGCCGCCGAAAAGCTCTCTTCATCCGGCCGCACGCCTCCCGACGGGAAGCGCAGGTTTCATGTCCGGTGCGGCATAGACCATTTTTGCCCAATACCACACATGTCATTATAATAAAGAGAAACGCAAAAAGCAAGTAGCGCAAGGGATTTTAGCAAACTTTTTTACTACCTTTTTTGTGAATGCGGCCGTCTTTTCGTCGGCATCCTCATATAAGTAAAAAGCCCGTCGGAGACGGGCTTTTTGTGTACTGTTGAACTGTATTTAGAATTCCACGGTGTTCCAGCCTGCAGCGCCGCTGTTCACGCGCAGCTGCTCGTAATAAAGCGCATAGGTCAGGCCGAAGTACGGTCTCGTCCACACCTGAACGAGATACCCCACTCCGGGCAGTGCGCCGAGGAACCACCAGCCGATGAAGCTTACATCCAGTCCGAAAAGCTCCCATTTATGGCCGTCCATCATGCGCTTGCTCTCGCGTATGCACTGCATTGGGCTGTACTCCGGATGGTCGATGAGGATGTAATAGGCCATGCGGTATCTATATGCGGCTATGAGTCCGGGTACCACGAGAAGGAGCGTCCAGAGCGTGATGAAGATACTCTGGAGTATGCTGAGGAGTATTATCTTCCAGAAAAAGCCGAAGCCGTCCAGCAGATTCTCAAAGCATGCGCCCGTGCCGCGGACAGTGTTGAGCAGGAATATCATGAAGCCGACCGAGACGATGGTCATGACCATGTTGAGCAGGAACTCCACGGTATACGCCGAGAACGGCGGGCGGATGCGGTCGAGATACTCCACGGCATACTCATAGTTGCCGTTCATGACATGCTCCGTGTACTGGGTCAGGTTCTCCTGCGTTATCCCGCCGCCGAGTATCCTTGCGCTGAGGTACGCGATAAGCGCGGTGAGAGCAATATACGCAAGCCCGATAAGCACGGGACGCGGGCTTGACTGCGCCATATATGACCGGGCGCGGTATTTCAGTTCGCTGCCATTCATTCTATTCCCTCCGAAATGTTTCTGTGGGTCAAATATATCATTCCGTTCTATGTATGTAAAGCAAAAAATATGAACATTCTCATAAAAATTCCTTGACAAGGCAATGCTGTAATGCTATTATTATCAGGCGTTCCAGATATGCGCGAGTGGTGGAATTGGCAGACTCGCTAGATTCAGGTTCTAGTGCTCACTCCGGGCGTGCGGGTTCAAGTCCCGCCTCGCGCACCATAAAAGAGGCTCGAAACCGCAAGGTTTCGGGTCTTTTTTTGCTTTTTCTAAACGTTTCGAGGAAAGTTTTTGCGGTTGTCAATTTCTTTCTTTCCTTTAAACGGCCCATTTCTAACACTTTTCTAACGCCCTTCTAACCGGGTCAGAAGATACTGGCCGCCATTTTTTCGGTCAAAAGCTGCTTTCTCTGCACGTCCAGGTGGCCGTAAATGTTGGCGGTCATCTGAATATCCGAATGTCCCATGTACTCCTCACGCCTTTCAAGGTAAAGCCACTGTTCAGAAGCAGACTTGCACAACTGTGCCGAAGCTCATGGAAACGGATGTGCGGCAAGTGATTGTTTTTCAGCAGCAGGGAAAAATGCGAGGATATGTAATCCGGGGAAAAGGGCTTGCCGTTAGGCCATTTGAAAATAAAATCGTTTTCTTTATCCAAAGCAAGATGTCTGCAAATCTTTGCGATGTATGCAAAGAAGAAGCTGGGACACTTTGGAGGGATTGTGTTCCAAGTCTTCATGTATGTGCTGTTGACACACTCTTCTGCATCTTCATCATTTTTTGTAATATTGTCTGCCAGATGAAAAAGCCTTTTGCCATAAGTCTCATTGGTATATTTTATGGCATCTTCGTTTCTCTGGAAGAACAATTCAATTATTCTTTCATCATCCAATGTTTTCACCTCCGGTCTTTATTGGGCCCTCACACATATAGACGGAACTCATAACCAATATCTAACGCTAATGATATCATTTTTTGAAAAAGTTGTCGATTTTTCAAATTGATAAGGAAAAGAGCCAGTTCTCCCATTGAGGGGAGAGCTGGCTCTGTGTTATACATCTGGCTCGTTGCTCATGTGCATTTTAAGTTTTATTATCCGGACTAGGTGATTTCGTTTTGGCTTTGCTGTGACACTTGGGACACTGCAGCCAGTGGGTATTTTTATTGTCATTTGTTATTTATACTCTCTGCAATTTTTAACAGTTCATCAGGCTGTACGTCATCAGTGTACAGGGTATACGCTATCATGTTCCCGGTATCTACCCATACTACAGTTGCCCCATTAGCGTTTACTTCAACAACACCGGGAAATCCATTTACTTCTACGCTTTCACCGCTTGCATACAGAGAAAGCACATTTCTTGCTGTGTTCTCCATGTCTTCCAAACGATAGGTTTCGTATGCAAAATTTATATTCCTATTAGTATCCTTGTTCACATAGTATCTGCGAACATAACCGTAGCTGTAGGAATCTCCTTCACCGCTTTCGGGTTTTCCGTAGTACCCGTTTTCCACATAGCCTTCGGGGAGATAGGTGGGCTTGTAGTCACCAAGACTTGCTATTGCATTGGCTGTGTTGTTTGCATTTGTTGCTGTCACAGGCTCATCCAGACCAATGACGCTCTCTGCGATAGCTACAATATCAAGTCCAGTATCTGTGCATGACAGCGTAAAGGCATATCCCGCAGCATCATTAGTCCATAGCAATGCGTTGTAGGAAGCCGTTCTTGTCAGCACCCCAGTATGTTCAGCTATTGTAATGTCTTTCTCTGAAATTACATTGTCAAATGTGACGCTCATGCCAGGACCGGGTTTACCATACATGAACTCAATTGTTTTTCCAACAGCGTTCTTATAACGAATATTCTGAGAACCATTGTATTCAAAATAATCGCTGACAAAATCAAGTTCGTAGTCTCCGGGAATAATAGACGGCATCCAGTGTTTGCAGTCAATAAACTCATCGGCGGCAGGCTCAAAATTATAAGTTACCTGATCTATACCGGGTTCGGGGCTTTCATCAAGGGCTTGTCTGCTCATGAAGAGCCTTGTTGCAATGGCGTATGCGGTGACACTAAGAGCAAGGAACGCAGCAATTACTGCGGCAATCATCAAGGCGCGGCGAATGGTAGTTGTACTTTGCCGAACTGCTTGACGTATTTTCTTATAACCGAGTATTTCCCCCACAGCATCTATATCGTGGCTGTCAATGTCTGTCATAGCAAATATTAACTTTTCTCTCAGCATAGCCCATTTACCTCCAAATAGTTTTTAAGCTGATTTCGTGTGCGCATCAAGGACATTTTCACCTTGCTCGGAGTAAAGCCGAATTTATTAGCAATTTCCTCTATAGATGCAACATACCAATATCGGGCAATAAAAATGTATCGTGGTTCTTTCTCCAGCGTTGCCAAAAAGTCCCGGATAAACCTTGTAAGTTCTTTTATTTCAATTTCATGCTCAACATTGCTGCCGGAATCCAAGCAATCGCTTAGTTCCTCAAAGGCAAGGTTGTCCGTACCACTTCCGCGCTTTAGGCTATTCCTCTTTCTAAGCCTGCTTATTGCCAAGTTGCGGCTTATCTTACCAAGGTAGGGAGCAAGCAGTGATGGCCTGTTCGATGGCATGGAGTTCCATGCTTTGAGCCAAGTGTCATTAACGCACTCGTTTGCATCCTCGCTGTCGGCGAGTACATTGTACGCAATAATACGGCAATAGCTGCCATATCTGGCTTCTGTTTCTTGAATCGCTCTTTCACTTCTCTGCCAGTACAGGTCAACTATGCTTTTGTCGTCCATATCATTGCCTCCTTTCTTTTGTTCTCACCAATATATAACGCAGACTATAAAAATCCGTCACACAGGAATTTTGTTGCCAACCCGTCAATCCCTACCATAGCAAATACTATGTGATAAGCGTCTGCATCTATTTTTCAATGTACGGAAAATACGAATCGCTTATGGTAATTCAAGCGGATGATTATCAGGGTCAAGTTCTTGCTCGATACCGTCAATATTCACATAAGCCGGTGTGTTGCTTGTCGCATTATGGAATCCGCTTATACCACAAACAACTCAAATTGCGACAATAATAAATATGCCAAATTGACCGCTGTCTTCGTCGGAGAACTGGCTATTCAAATCATTTGCGTTGCTGACCTCCATGACCTCAAACCCGCCATTGTCCGTTTGAGAGTTGAACCGCGTCTTCTGCGCGTCCGTTCCGATCGAATAGTACCCACTGCCGAGTTTTTCTGAGAGCAATTTTCCCAAGCAGGTATATCCCGCAACAGAAGTTTTCCCGATATGGCCATTATGTCCATTGATAAACAGAACAGTATTGTCGCCATGCTGTAGGAACCATTCTGCTTTTTCATACATGTACCGGCCTCGGGCAGCGTTGTAGTTATCGCTCAGCTGCAGCTCGCAATAGTCATAAATAGTTTTTGCACATTCCCTTGCGAAATCAAAGGCAGATCGACCCAAAAGGTTTGTAATATCAGTTTCGGCGGCATCCATTTTATCGATCAATTCCGAGACGCTTTCCTTGGTGCTGTTCAGCGTTGTTTTGTCTAAGGAGTTTCTGTTTTCATCTGTAAGCTGTGCAAGCGATACTGAATATTCTGCGCTCAATTCCGGGTAAGTTTGATCGAGGACAGAGAACAGATATTCTTTGTTATTATCAAATCGTTGTACGTCCATGCCGTAAAAGTGCAGTGCTTTTTCGTTTGAGGCACTTTCGTTGTAGGAGCGCATCCACTCTACTAAATCAGCCATTTCCTGTGTACGGTAAATGGCAAAGCCTATTTCCGCAACGGCTTCTTCAGCGGTTCCATCCCCGCCGTTGATATACCGGTCTACCTTGAGCGCCCCGCCAAAATCGCCCTCTATGATGAAAGTATGGCAGCCATTATTCTCGACTAACGCTTTGAATACCTCTGCTTTCATTTGATGGTACTGCGCCGCGCCATGACTTGCTTCTCCCGACCCGACGATCTGTACATCGGCGGGTACGGAAAGCGTCCCTATATCGGATCGCGTATAGGATGGATCTGCCGATACAGTTGCTTTCTTATTGCCGCACCCCGTAAGCAGGGCGAGACAAATTGCGGCCGAAAGACAGAACGCAAAAATTCTTTTCAAATTCATAATAAGCACCTTACTTCTCATCATCGACAAATTCAAACAGATCCTCGACTGTCACATGGAACACTTTCGCAATATCCATAGCCAATTTAAGGGATGGATTATATCTTCCGTTTTCCAGATGGACGATCGTTTCCCGTCTTGCGCCGACAAGCTCGGCCAGTTCGCTCTGCTTATACCCCGCCTGCTCCCGATATTCTTTGATTTTGGTCACAAGCACGATCAAGCCCCCTTCGCGTCCATATAGCAGAACAGGATCGTTCTTATGATGGATGTCAGTATCAGCACACCCATCAGCAGGTAGCCAATTACCTCCGAGGATATATCAAACCGAAGAATGGCGGACATAAACCCGATGCAGACGATCAACACCATAGTGATCTTATAGCAGACCGAGTCACAGCGTTTCAAATTTGCCGCTGCCATTTCGTCCACGACCTCTTTCTTGTATTTCCTTTCCCGCATACCCAAAAAGCAGAAAAAGAAAAATGCAAAGATCGCAACCGTCGTCTGAATGGAGCTGAAATAATTTTCCCATCCGTTTCTGGCCCAGCACCAGTAATAGACCGCAATACAAATTGCCAATACGATACGGGCGATAAGCAGCTCCCGTAATGTTACCTTAAATTTGCGAACGTCAATAGGGAAAGTGAAATATTTTTAACTTTCGCTTTCCGGACCGTAAATTGTACATTATTTACAAGGCAATTTGCCTGAGAGATAAATTGTTTCATTGCGGGCGGGAAGAAAAAAGCTGTACTCCCGTTTTATGTGACGAAAGTGTTTGAAATCAAGCCTTTTGCTCCATGTGGCAGCAAGCAGACCGACATCCGCACACGATCTACAGAAAAAGCCGTGTTCCGGACGGCTCTCAGCATGGCCTGTCCCAACCTCTACATCCGCATATTCATGTCCCCTACGCCGGAAATACTGCAAACGGCTCCATCGATCGTGCGTGTATACGCACTTTTGTTCCTGCTTTTGCCATTTAACATCTTTTCAACTTACTACTTTCAGGCTATAATGAGGGCGAAGGCGGCGTTCATCGTATCTGTGGCCCGCGGACTTGTCGTCAGCGGCGTCCTGATCATGGCCCTCCCCGCTCTTGCCGGCGCGGACTCTCTGTGGTTCGCTATGCCGGTCACGGAGCTGCTGGTCATGCTTTACGCCGCCTCGGCAACAGTAAAATACACCAGAGCATTATAACGAGAGGAGTACGGTATGAAAAGGATCATAACCATCGGACGCGAGTTTGGAAGCGGCGGACGCGAGCTTGGAAGACGGCTTTCCGAAAAGCTGCACGTCGCCTACTACGATCAGGAGATCATAACGGAGATCGCGAAGCGGACCTCCATGTCGGAGGAATATGTGCGGCAGGTCTCCGAGAGCAGCCCCGTCATCTCCTTCCCGATACATGTCAGGCACAGCTTTTACTACGGCCCGAACCCTATGCTGCAGCAGAGCCTTTCCATATACTCGGAGCAGCACAAGCTGCTGCTCGAGCTGGCAAAAAAGTCGGACTGCATAATCGTCGGGCGCTGTGCGGACTACATACTGCGCGATGCGCAGCCGTTCCGCGTTTTCGTCTACGCGGACACAGAGAGCAAGCTGAAGCGCTGCATGGAGCGCAAGCCGGAGGATGAGAGCCTCAGCGAGGCGCAGATGAAGAAAAGGATGACGGATATCGACCGCGGCAGGGCGAAGTACTACGAATTCTTCAGCGAGCAGAAATGGGGCGCGAAGGAAAACTACGACCTGCTCGTAAACACGTCGGGAGCCGACGTTAAAAAGCTCGCCGACGCTCTCTGCGGATATCTGCAGACCATACTTGAATGACGCCAAGGCCCCGGTCCTTTACAGACCGGGGCCTTTTTGCCGCTTATGTGTTCCTGTCGGTTCACTCTTTATTTCCCTTGATGTAATAATCGCAGTACTCGCCGCCGTCGGCAAGAGTCTGTCTGCGGTGCAGCACGCCGTGCTGGAGCGTTATCATGACCTCGTCCAGCTCGCAGAAGAGCGGCATCAGCTCAGAAACGCCGAGCTTTTTTGTCTTGCGCGGCCTCTCCGCGGCTGGTATAGTATCCGGTAGAGTACTGCTATAAGAAGGAACAATGGGGGTGTTTGCGTGACGCCGGTGATCGCGGCGATATTTATCGTCATATTCGTTTTCATTATCGCTGCGCTCTTCACCCGCCCCGGCAGAAGTGGCCGGTCCGCGTGGCGGACGCTATACCGATAAATGAGGTGACAGTAATGCTGAAAAAGACAATTATCGTTCTTTTGTCTGGGCTGTGCATATTTGCCGCGTGGACGATAGGCTCCGGATTTATTGTAAGAACGGACGTGTATGTCGAGGACTTTGCCGTGAGCGACGACGGAGGCAAGCTCATCCTCACGGTGGGCATCGGCTCGCCGATGGGATATGTCCGCGGCTTTCGGAACGAGGGCGGCGGAGTAAAGCCCCATTACCTGAAATTCTACTCGGCGTGGGGCGGCTTCAACAGCTCCCTCGGGGCAGCGGGCGAATACATTCTTGTACTTCATCCCGACGACACGGAGGTATTTTTTTACCGCGGGGGCGGCGGCTATTCTCTCGAGCTGTACAAGGACGGCGAGTCTGGCGAATGGCGCAGAGCGAAGTAGCTGCTGAATACAATCCTTTGGGCTAAACTTGAAGGAGTTAATTATGAGAATCGAATTTGAAAACACCGTCCTTCGGGAGTTGACGGAAAGAAATACGATGGGCTGACCTTTGGATCGGAGAAATGATGCCATGTCTTTACGAACAGATTTGGAAAAGCTTGCCGAAATGGACGGCGACGATCTTGTGTTCGGTATGTAATGTACCATATGAAAGATATTCTTGATGATCGCGATAAAGATATTATCGAATTGGCCGGGGACGAGCTGCTAAAAACGGAACAGGCATGACCGAAACCATGCCTGTTCCAAAAAAATTGCCTTTACTGTCTCACCGGCAGGGGGCTTAGCTTCCGGAGTTTTTTCTTCCGCTGCTTACTGCCGCTGTGCGGTCATGCGTTATCCTTATAAAAGCTCATCGGCTGGTCGTAGACATTGTGGCCGGTCTCGAGCGGTGCGCCGTCGGAGAGCAGCGTGAGCGTGTCCGCGCCAAACGCCGTGAGGTAAGTATTCACCACGCTCCCCAGCGCCATATACTCTCCGCTCGTCCCCAGAGTGTTCACATAGGCCGCGAACTCCCCGCTCATGTCGAGCGTCAGGGCGCCGCCGTCGTTTGCGAAGGAGAGGAGCTTCGTCTCCTCGGGTATCACGCCGGCAGCCTTGAGCGCGGCAAACACGGTGTTCTCGTCCACCGTCTCGGCCTTCTCCTGACGGACGACGAAATGCTCCGCCGCGTCGTCGCTGAGATACACGTCGATGACCGCGCCGTCATCCCCGGCGGTGTCGGCGGGCGTCTCCTCCGGACCGACGACTGGTTTGGCGTCTTCCTCGGGCATGGGCAGGGTTACGGGTTCGTTTGCCTTGCCGCAGCCGGCAAACAGCAGTACAAAAATGATCGCGGTGCAGAGTAATGTCTTTTTCATTTCAAGTTCTCCTTTCGGGCTTTGTATCTGTCCGGCTTTATCGACGTTTGTTTTTCGGAAAAGTTCCATGCTATTGCATGTTTATTTTATTATTTGTTGACACGGTTTTCCTAAAGTGTTAACATACTGCCGAATATTTATATTGTTTTCCTTTGTGTCTAAACATATTCCTCGGGAGGGAAAAATGGATATCCTGAACGGCTCCTTCGGCTGGATAATGAAACAGTGTTATTTTTTTTGCCGTAATTACGGTCTTGCCATTATTCTTTTCACATTTCTGACGAAGATCATACTTCTCCCCGTGTCCGTATGGGTGCAGAAGAACTCGATAAAGATGGTGAGGATACAGCCGGACGTCAACCTTCTGAAGGTGAAGCATTTCGGCGACCCTGACTCCATTGCCGAGGGGCAGAGCAAGCTGTACAGGGAGGAAGGCTATCACCCCCTGGCTTCTCTTATCCCTCTTGCCATTCAGGTGATCCTCCTTATGGCGGTGATCGGCGCGATAAGGGCGGGCATGAATGACCCGGGCGTGGATATGGGCTTTCTCGGCGTGGATATGAGCCTTGTTCCCTCCGAGTATGGCGGCTGGCTCATTCTCTCCCCCATTCTCGCAGGAGCGTCCGCATGGGTAATGTGCGCCGCGACGAATTCGGCAAACGTCCTACAGAGCGAGCAGTCCGGATGGAACAAGTGGGGCATGCTGGTCCTCTCCGTGGCGCTGAGCGTGTATCTCGGCTGGTTTGTCCCTGTGGGCGTGGCGGTATACTGGATAGCGAGCAACCTCCTTTCCGTGGCGCAGCTCTACATTCTCAACCGGGTGATAAATCCCCGCGACTATGTGGACTATGACCGGCTTGAGGAGAGCAAGCGGCAGCTTGACGAGCTTACGAGCCTCGGTAAAAAGAGGGGCGCCCGCCAGTCGAGAGCCGAGGCGAAGCGTGAGCGCGAGGACTACAGACGCTTTTTCTCTGTTGTCAACAAGCATCTTGTTTTTCACTCCGAGGAGAGCGGCTTCTATAAATATTACAGGGGCGTTATCGAGTACATTCTGAAAAACACTAACATCGCCGTCCATTATATCACGAATGACCCCAACGATCAGGTTTTTGAAATAGCAAAGACACAGCCCGCGCTCAAGCCCTATTACATCACGGAAAAGAAGCTCATCACCCTTATGATGAAGCTCGACTGCGACGTGATGGTGATGACCATGCCGGACCTTGAAAATTTCCATATCAAGCGCAGCTACGTCCGCAAGGACATCGAGTACATCTATATCCAGCACGGTATCGGAAGCATAAATCTCACGCTGAGAAAGGGCTCAGAGGACCACTATGACACCGTTTTCTGCTGCGGTGAACACCACGAGAGAGAGCTGCGGCAGATGGAGGAGCTTGACAACACGCCGAGGAAGAAGCTCGTGGAGTGGGGCTATTGCCTGCTGGACGACATGATACGGGATTACGAGGCCATGGACAAGCCCGAGCACGCAAAGCCGGTCATCCTCATCGCGCCTTCCTGGCAGGAAGGCAATATCGTGGACAGCTGCCTTGACGACATTCTCACCGGCCTTTCCGGAAAGGGTTATCATGTTGTCGTCCGTCCGCATCCGCAGCATATCAGGCACAAGAGAGCTTACATGGAGGCTCTCGCGGAGAAATTCCGCAGCGACCCCGACGTGGAGATACAGCTGGACTTCTCCTCCGACTCGACCGTATTCGGCGCCGACGTCCTCATCTCGGACTGGTCGAGCATTGCCTTTGAATTCGCGTACACAACGCTCAAGCCCGTGCTGTTCATAAATACCCCCATGAAGGTCATGAATCCTGATTACGACAAGATAGCGGAGGTCCCCATCGACATCGCCGTGCGCAATGAGATCGGCCGCGCGCTGGATCTTGACGAGATCGGTCTCGTACCCGGGGCCGTGGGGCAGCTCCTTGCCGCGAAGGACGATTACCGGGACGCCATCACGCGCTCGAGAGAGCAATACGTCTACAATCTGGGCAGAAGCGCCGAGGTCGGCGCACAGTATATCATCTCGGCTATCCAGGAAAAAATCGAAGAGAGAAGGAGAAACTCTTAAATGAAAAAAGCGGTAAAAGTATTCGGCGCGGCCTACGCCGCCTTCGCGTTCATGCTTCTTTTCGGTGCGAACGCAAACGCCTATATCGATCCCTCCGTCATGACCTACCTCATTCAGGCCGTTGCCGGCGTGGTCATCGCCGTCGGCGCGGTGATCGGTATATACTGGCGCAGGGCGAAAAAGAAGGTCAACACCGCTCTCGGTATCGACGAGAACAGGAACAAGGAAGTCGAGTCCGACGATATAGTCGTCGCGCAGCAGCCCTCCGAAGAGGAAAAGGAGGATAAATAAACAGGTCTTTTGTTTCCGCACGGCGGAGGATATCCTCCCGGACCGGCGGAAACAAGCTTTGTATCCATATTCGCGAAAGCAGGTTTGTGCAAGATCATGAACACCTTGGAATGCGACGTATTAAAGGCCATTCTGGACGCTCCCTCCGCGAGTCAGCGGGAACTGGCGCAGATGGCAGGCTGCTCCGTCGGCAGCGTGAACAAGTGCATAAGGGCGCTCAAGGCGCTCGGGTATCTCGACGCAGGGACGGGCGCGCCCACGCTTTGCGCGCAGAGAGAGGCGGAAAAGACCTCTCCCTCGAACGCGATCATTCTCGCGGCAGGCTTCGGCATGAGAATGCTGCCTATCAACCATGTCCAGCCCAAGGGTCTGCTGGAGATTCACGGCGAAGCGCTGATAGAGCGCACCATCGTGCAGCTCATCGAGGCCGGTGTCAGCGACATCACCGTCGTTGTGGGCTTCATGAAGGAATGGTACGAATATCTCCGCGAAAAATACGGTGTCAGATTCGTCTTTAATCCCGAATACACCGTCAGGAACAATCTTCATTCGCTTCTCAGGGCTGAACAGTATATCGGGAACACCTATATCATCCCCTGTGACGTCTGGTGCCGCGACAATCCGTACAGCAGGCACGAGCTGCGCTCGTGGTATATGGTGGGTTCCTGGCAGGATGACGAAAGTACCGTCAGGCTTGGCAGGAGGCTGGAGCTTCTCCGCGCCCCCGCCGGCCGCGGCAGCGCCATGATAGGTATATGCTACGTTCAAGGCGGGGACTCGGCAAAGCTCCGCGAGAGGCTTGTCCGTTTCGGTACTCAGCCAAAGTATAACAAGGCATACTGGGAGGAGGCGATAACCGTCGAGCGCGGTCTTTCCCTCCCGGCGAAGGTCGTTCCCGAGGGCAGCGTGGTCGAGATAAACACCTTTGAGCAGCTGCGCGATCTCGACGGGAACTCAAATCACCTGAGATCTCCCGCAATAAACGCCATATGCAGGGCGCTGAACGCCGCCCCCGACGAGGTCGTCAACATCCGCTCGCTGAAAAAGGGCATGACGAACCGTTCGTTCCTCTTTGAGCTGCGCGGAGAAAAGTACATAATGCGCGTCCCCGGCGAGGGGACGGACCGGCTCATAGACCGGCGGCAGGAGGCGGCTGTATACCAGGTCATCGGGGATCATAGCATCTGTGACGATATCGTACTCATCGACCCCGAGACCGGCTTCAAGATCACACGATTTATCAAAAACGCGAGGACCTGCGACGCGGAAAGCCCCGGCGACGTTTCCCTCTGCATGGCCCGCCTCAGAAGGTTTCACGAGCTGCGTCTTTCCGTGGAGCATTATTTTGATATCTTCGCTCAGATAGACTTCTACGAGTCGCTCAGGGAGGGAGAGGCCTCCGCGTACCGTGACTACGAGTCCACGAAGGAAAGCGTCCTTTCCCTGCGTCCGTTTATCGAGAGCTTTCACTGTGAAGCCTGCCTCACACATATAGACGCCGTTCCCGATAATTTTCTCATCTGCCCGGACGGGATAGGCGGCGAAAGGATCGTGCTTATCGACTGGGAGTACGCCGCCATGCAGGACCCCCACGTCGACATCGCGATGTTCTGCATTTATTCGATGTATGACCGCGGCGGTATTGACCGCGCCATCAGCGCCTATTTCCCGGAGGGCGCAGACGAGAGGACCAGATACAAGATCTACGCCTACATCGCCATGTGCGGACTGCTGTGGAGCAACTGGTGCGAATACAAAATGCACTGCGGGGTGGACTTTGGCGAGTATTCGGTCTGTCAGTATGTGTACGCACGGGAGTACTCCGCCTCCGTACACGAATATCTTGAAAGGGAGCGGAAAAATGCAATACAGAGTTGAACGGGCAGTGATCGTCGCGGCGGGAACAGGCACGCGCATGCGCCCCGTCACGCTCCATACGCCCAAGCCTCTTGTGGAGGTGAACGGTAAGGCGATGATATGCACGGTGATAGACGGGCTTATCGAGAACGGCATAAACGAAATATATGTGGTCACCGGCTATCTCGGCGCACAGTTTGAGCGCCTCCGCAGCCTTTACCCCGGACTCACGCTCATAGAGAATCCCTATTACGGCAGCTGCAACAATATCTCCTCGCTGTACGCGGCGAGAGAGCATTTGGAAAACTGTATCATACTCGACGGCGACCAGATCATTTACGACAGCTCAGTCCTCTCTCCCGAGTTTGACCGCTCCGGCTATAACTGCGTATGGACAGGCGAGTCCACAGACGAATGGCTCCTGACGGTGGAGGATGGCATCGTGACGCATTGCAGCAGGACGGGTGGCAAGAACGGCTGGCAGCTCTACAGCATTTCCCGCTGGAGCGCCGAGGACGGCCGCCGCCTCCGCAGACATCTGGAAGCTGAGTTTGAGGTCAAGGGGAACCGTCAGATATACTGGGACGATATCGCGCTGTTCTGCTACCCCGGCGAGTACAGGCTGGGTATACGGGAAATGCGCAGAGGCAGCGTCGAGGAGATCGACAGCCTGCGCGAGCTTGCCGCCGCCGACAGCCGCTATGCAAGATATATATGAACAGGAGACCATATGAAAGAAAAACAGATCGACTGGATGATAACCCTTGTCCCGCTGTGCAGCATCGTGATCATGTGCATATGCTTCTTTCTCCGGCCGGAAAGCTCGAACTCCGTGCTGAGCGGGATACGCTTTTTTCTCGGAGATACGATGGGGCTTTACTATCTTGTCATAGGCCTCGGAATGCTCGTCGTTTCGTTCTATCTCGCCTTTTCCGACTACGGCAGGATAGTCCTCGGCGGGAAGGATGAGAAGCCGAAATACTCCTTTTTCTCGTGGGGTTCTATGATGTTTACGGCGGGCCTCGCGGCGGATATACTCTTTTACTCCTTCTCCGAATGGATAATGTACGCCGCAGATCCGCACATCGCCGAAATGGGCAGCATGCAGGACTGGGCGAGCGTATACCCGCTCTTTCACTGGAGCATGATACCATGGTCGTTCTATCTCGTTCTTGCCGTTGCCTTCGCCTTCATGCTCCATGTAAGGAAGCGCGGCAGACAGCGGTATTCGGAAGCATGCCGTCCTGTTCTCGGCCGGCATACTGACGGCTTTGCCGGAAGGCTCGTGGATCTTCTGGCGGTCTTTGCGCTGCTGGCCGGGACCGCTACTACCTTCAGTCTGGCGACCCCGCTGATGGCAAACGTCATAAACGCGCTTTTCCATGTCTCGCTCGATACCACCGCCGTTACCATCGCCATTCTCCTTGTCACCTGCGCCGTATACACCTATTCCCTCCTGCACGGGATGAAAGGCGTGAATATTCTGGCAAAGGGCTGTATTTACCTCTTTTTCGCGCTGCTGTTCTATGTTCTGGCGTTCGGCGGCCGTGGGCGGTATATCGTTGAACTCGGTTTTTCCTCTCTGGGGCGGCTCGTGCAGAACTTCATTGAGCTGTCAACGTATACAGACCCCCAGCGCACGACGTTTTTCCCTCAGAACTGGACCATATTTTACTGGGCCTACTGGATGGTGTGGTGTGTCGCGACACCGTTCTTCATCGGCTCCATCTCGCGCGGCAGGACCGTGAAGCAGACTATTCTGGGCGGCTATGTGTTCGGCGTAGGCTCGACCGTGACCAGCTTCATCATCCTCGGCAACTACTCGCTCTCTCTTCAGGTCTCCGGGGAGGCGGACTTTGTGTCGATGTATCTTGCAAACGGCGATCTTTACGGTATAATCATATCCGTCATCCGCACTCTTCCGTGCAGCGGACTGGTGCTTGTTCTTCTGCTTGTGACGATGATGACATTTTACGCTACGTCCTTTGACTCCATCGCCATGATCGCCTCCTGCTACAGCTATCACAGTCTCAAGGCCGATGAGGCTCCCGGGAAGCCCGTGCAGTTCATGTGGTGCATACTTCTCATTCTCCTGCCCATCGCGCTGACTTTCTCCGAAAGCTCAATGAGCAACCTTCAGTCAGTGAGCATTATAGCCGCATTCCCCATCGGTATCGTGATGATACTGATCGTCGCAAGCTTCCTGAAGGACGCACGGTCGTACCGGCGGGAATGACCGCTGCTTCCGCGCCGTAACGGAAAAGGGCGGTCCGCGGCGCGAGCCGGTCAGACCACCCTTCCCAATATATCCTTTTCATTTACTACACCGATATACGGATAGCGGCTGTCCTTGCTCTCTTCGGTGTTGTCGCCGAGCAGAAAGTAGCAGCCCTCCGGTACGGTAAGCTCGCTCTGAGCCTCTCCGGCGTAGCTTATGCTGCCGTACTCCGGCACGGCGGCGCCGTTCACGATGAGCCGTCCGTTCATTATAACAACGCGGTCTCCCGGTACGGCGGCGATACGTTTTATGAGCGTCGTATCAAGCTCCGCGCTGTAAAAGAGTACCACGTCCCCGCGCCGAAGCTCCCCGCGGGTCTTATCCACGAGTACGAGCTGGCCGCTGCGGTATGCCGGCTCCATCGATGCGCCCTGCACCAGCGCGAGCTGGAAGAGATATCTCGATACCGCCCAGCATGCGATAAATATGACCGCCAGTATCAGCCAGTACGGCCGCCGTATGCTTTTCTTCATGCGTCTCACCCGCTCTTTTCATCGTCCGGGGTATTATATACCGTTTTGCTCTTGCTTTCAACACCCATGCGTCATACTGATGTATACCCTTTCGTTTTCGGAGGAAATATGATGGAAAATAAAAGGCTCTCCCTTCTGCGCGGCATGGCTCCGGCGGTATTCGTCTCCGCAGCGGCATGCTTTCTCATGTGCGTATATGCGCCGCTGGAGCTGTATCTCGGCAATCAGAACGAGTTTTGGTTTAAGCTCCGTGACATGCTGCCCGCAGCATGGGTGATGTTCATCGTCTGCACCGCGCTCTGCTCCGCGCTCCTCCTGCTGCTGAAAAAGCTCAGTGTCAAGATATACCGCGTCGTTCTCGTAGCGGCCTTCGGCATATTTATCTGCTTTTACGCGGAGGGCAATTTCCTTGCGGGGAACCTTCCTCCGCTCGACGGCACGGCAGTCGACTTCGGCGCGTACCCCGCGGAACGCATAAAGTGCGTCCTCCTCTGGCTCCTTGTCGCGGCGGTACTCGCCGTGCTGTGGAAAAAGCTTGGCTCCGACAGGCTCGTGAGGCTATGCGGCTATGTGGGACTGGGCCTCTTCGGCGTCCTTGCGCTGACCGCCGCCGCGCTGCGCCTGACCACGCCGCTGAAGGATGATACGGCATACGACCTTGTCTTTACCGAAAAGGACAAGTACGTCATGTCCTCAGACCGGAATCTTATCATTTTCTCCATGGACGCCGTCAGCGCCGACGCATTTGAACGTGTTCTGGACAAATACCCCGAATATCGGGAGGTATTCACAGACTTCCGGTATTTTGACGACACGCTCTGCGCCTATCCGTTCACGTCCCGCTCTCTCCCCTTTACCCTCACCGGGGAGTGGTTTGAGAACAGGGAGCCTTTCCAGGAATACCAGAACCGGAGCTATGGCACATCAAGGCTCCTCAACCGTCTGTGGGATGAGGATTATGATGTCGGGATCTATCTCCCGGACTATCAGCTCAGCGCCGATCTCTACGAGGGGACAGCCGTGAACTGCGTGCGTGAGAGCGCCCGCGTCCGCTCGCCGTTTCACATGGCGGTAATGATAGTCAAAATGTCCATGCTCAAATACGCACCGTGGGATTTCAAATACTACAGCTACAACATTCCCTACTGGAACAGCCATATCCGCGTGGTCAACAACGCGGACTCCTTCGACTACTACGACTATATGAGTCTGCCCCTGTATGGGCAGCTCTCGGCCGAAGATCCCATTACCGTCACAAAAGACAAGTGCTTCAAGTTTATCCATTTTGAGGGCGGTCATGTGCCGTTTTCCCTCAACAACGACATGGAGAAGGTCGAGAACGGTTCATACGACGAGAAGATCGCCTCCGCGCTCCATATAGCCGCGCTCTATCTCCGCCGGCTGAAGGAGTCCGGGGTGTACGACAACTCCGCCATCATCATCACCGCCGACCACGGCTATCGGGAACTGCTCCCCGGCGAGAAGTATTCCCCCGCCACGCACCGCTTTAATCCGCCGCTCCTGATAAAGGGCATCGGTGAGACCCATCCCGAAATGCAGATCGACGGCGCGCCCATCTCATTCGCTGACCTCCAGGAGGCATATCAGCGTCTGCTGGACGGGAAGGACAGCTCGCAGGTCTTTGACTGGCACGAGGGCGACCGGCGCGAACGGCGCTGTCTGCTGTACTACTATCTTGAGGAAAAGCACATGCGTGAGTTTGTCACCACCGGAGACGCCGGAGACTCTGACAGCCTGCACGAGACCGGCGTGGTTTTTGACTACGCCCGATAATACGGCTCCCGCCGCGAACAGTGCGGCATATAAATATCCGCCTTTTCCCCATCCGCCGGTTTTTCCGCGGATGGGGCTTTTTTTATTTAACGCTTCAAATCGCTTGTTGTGATAATGGTCAAAAAACTGCAATGACTTTTGGCTAAAACTCCAAAGTTTTTCGCTCTCGACGCAATTATATTGACATTGCTTTGGCAAATTGCTATATTTTGTATGAAGAGTTTCGGAAACGTTACCGGAAACGTTTTCTTTACTGTTTTCTGAATTTTTTAGGGAGAGCGGCGGCAAAGTGACGATAAAGGATATCGCAAGGGTCTGCGGCGTGAGCATAAGCACCGTATCCCGCGTCCTCAACGAACGCCCCGATGTAAGCGGCGAGGTCCGCTGCCGGGTGCTCGAGGCCGTGGAGAAATACGGCTACATACCGAATAACAGCGCACGCGACCTCGTCCGCAGCCAGTCGGCCAATATCGGCGTCGTGGTGCGCGGCACTGGCAACCTCTTTTTTGCCGACATGCTCAAGACCGTCTCCTCCGAGATAGAGCGCAGCGGCTACACCATGGTCCTCCACCAGATCGACTCCGACGCGGACGAGGTCAAGGCGGGCGCCATACTCGAGCGCGAGAAAAAGCTCAAGGGACTTATTTTCTTCGGCGGCCGCTTCGACTACACCCCGGCCGAGCTTTCGCTCATAGGGGTACCGTATGTGTGCTGCTCATACAGCAACTGCTTCGGCTCTCTCTGCGAGAGCGACTATTCCTCCGTCACCATCGACGACCACCAGACCGCCTTCCGCGCGGTGGAGCATTTGATAGCTCTCGGCCACCGGCGCATTGCCGCCCTCGTGCCGAGCCGCAGCGACCGCTCGATAAGCGAGCTGCGCTACAAGGGCTACTGCGATGCCCTGCGCGCCCACGGTATCGAGCCTGACGAGACGCTTGTGATGGAGACGGGCGGCTGCTTTGAAATGCCGGAGACCTACTCGGGCATGTGCCGTCTTCTTGACCGCGGCGCGCCGTTCACGGCGGTGTTCACGCTCTCGGACACCACGGGTATCGCCGCGATGAAGGCCCTCTCCGACAGGGGGCTGCGCGTACCGGAGGATGTGTCCGTCATCGCGATAGACGGGCTGCCCGTTTCGGAATACGTCACTCCCACGCTCACGACCATGACCCAGCCCGCCGACGAGATGGGCCGAGAGAGCGTGCGTATACTCCTCGGGATACTGGAAAACGGCGCTCAGACGCGCCATGTCCGGCTCGAGGCCCGGCTGCGCGAGGGCGCGTCGGTCAGAAAGCTTTGATTTTCCTGCCGCAAGGCATGAAGATACCACCCCCTAAACGAGGGAATATTTTAATAAGGAGATCGCAAAAAAATGAAAAAGATCATTGCAATGCTTCTCGCACTGGTAATGGTATTTGCCCTGTGCGCCTGCGGCCAGCCCGCAGCCCCCGCAGAGCAGCCTGCCGAGGCTCCCGCAGAGCAGCCCGCAGAAGAACCCGCACCCGCCGCAGAAGGCTCCGTTTACTACCTCAACTTCAAGCCCGAGGCCGATGAGGCTTGGCAGTCCATTGCCAAGACCTACACCCAGCTGACCGGCGTTCCCGTGAAGGTAGTCACCGCCGCCTCCGGCACCTATCAGGAGATCCTCACCGCCGAGATGGACAAGAGCGAAGCTCCCACCATGTTCCAGGTCGGCAACCAGGGCGCAGTCGCCACTTGGGGCGAGTACTGCTACGACCTCACCGGCACTGACGTCTGGAACGAAATGACCACCCACGCTTTCGACCTCACCAACGCCGACGGCTTCACCTACTCCATCGGCTACTGCTACGAGTGCTTCGGCATCATCGTCAACAAGGCTCTCCTTGAGCAGGCCGGCCACAGCATCGGCGAGATCACCAACTTTGAGTCCCTCAAGGCAGTCGCTGACGACATCCACGCCCGTGCAGCAGAGCTTGGCTTCGACGCCTTCTCCTCCGCAGGTCTGGACGGCTCCTCCAGCTGGCGTTTCTCCGGCCACCTTGCCAACATGCCTCTCTACTACGAGTTCAGAGATGACGGCGTGACCGCACAGCCCGCCACCATCACCGGCGCTTACCTTGACAACTTCAAGGCCATCTGGGATCTGTACATCACCGATTCCGCTACCACCGGCGCTGACCTCCTCACCGCTACCGGCGACGCCTCCGAGGCTGAGTTCGGCAACGGCCAGGCTGTCTTCTATCAGAACGGTTCCTGGGAGTACTCCGCACTCACCGGCAACTACGGCATGAACGCTGACGACCTGCAGATGATCCCCATCTACTGCGGTGTTGAAGGCGAAGAGGAAGCGGGTCTCTGCTCCGGCACCGAGAACTGCTGGGCAGTCAATGTTGAGGCTGACGAGGCCGACATCAAGGCTACCCTCGACTTCATGAAGTGGGTCGTCACCTCCGAGGAAGGCACCACCATGCTCGCAGAGCAGTTCGGTCCCTGCCCCTTCAAGAACGCCAAGACCCCCGAGAACGTCTTCTTTGCTGACGCGAACGACCTCACCGCTGAGGGCAAGTACGTTGTGACCTGGGCATTCAACTACACTCCCGCAGTCGATGACTGGCGCGCCGCTGTTGTTGACGCTCTCAGCCAGTACACCGCCGGCACCGGCGAGTGGGACGCTGTCGTCGAGGCATTTGTCGACGGCTGGGCCGCCCAGTACGCGGCTGAGCACGCCTGATCCTCTCAGGAAGCTCAATTCGATCAAGTAACCTAAGCATAAGGGCGAGCTTACCGCTCGCCCTTATTTCCTTATACCGCACCGCAGGCGGAGATCTGAAGGCTCTGCGGGTGCTTCACCCCCCGGTGGGGCAGCCGCAGGTCTTTCATGTGATATTTTTCGGGAGGAGATGGCTTATGCAATATCAGAAAAAGACGAACTCCGGAAAAGCCGTTGGCGTCCTGATAGTCATTCTCGGCGCATTGATGACTATCGTCGGCATGCTCAGCGCTTCCGGAGACATGGATAAGCTCCTTGAGCTGGTGGGCGTGGACGGCGGACTGCTCGGCTTTGCCAAGACCATGGAGAAGCTGCCTGTGTGGAACAACACCACGCTCGCACTGGTCGGGCTGCTGCTCATCGGCGCCGTACTCAACGGCGTTGAATCCAAAAAGCGTGACGGCGCCGCGCTCAACTCGCGGCTCATCCGCCGGCCCATACAGCGGCTGTACCTTGTGTTCCTTGCGCCGACTTTCGCTGCGTTCTGCCTCGGCTTCCTCTACCCGTTCGTGAAGGGTATATTCCTGTCCTTCTGCCGCTTCAAGACCACGAGCAAGTGGACGTGGGTCGGGCTTGAGAACTATGTCAATGCCTTCAAGGACGCCTCCTTTGCCCACGCGTTCTGGTACACGGCTCTCTTTGCCGTCGTGTCGCTGGTCGTTATAAACGTTCTCTCCTTCGCGGTGGCCTATGCCCTGACGCGCGGCATTCGCGGCACGAATATCTTCCGTACCGTGTTCTTCATGCCGAACCTCATCGGCGGCATCGTGCTGGGCTACATATGGGCGATGATCTTCGACGGCGTTCTCTCCCGCTACGGCACCTCCGTCCTCCTCAGGACCGAATACGGCTTCTGGGGGCTTCAGATACTCATGGCGTGGCAGCAGATAGGCTATATGATGATCATCTATATTGCCGGGCTTCAGGCCGTCCCCGAGGACATTCTCGAGGCGGCGAGGATCGACGGCGCGAGCGCATGGCAGACGCTATGGAAGGTCACGATCCCAAACGTCATGCCCTCTATAACCATCTGCACCTTCCTCACGCTGACGAACTCCTTCAAGCTCTTTGACCAGAACCTCGCGCTGACCGCCGGACGTCCCTTCATCCAGAACGCGGGTGAGACGGTAAAGACCACGGAAATGCTCGCGCTCAATATCTACAGTTCCTTCTACGCCAGCACCACGAACCGCGGCGTAGGTCAGGCCAAGGCCGTGATATTCTTTATACTGGTGGCGTCCATAAGTATTCTCCAGCTCTCCGCAAACAAGAAAAAGGAGGTTCAGCAGTAATGTCGGAAATCACGAAAAAGCAGCCCAAACGGCTCAATCAGGGCGACAGGAAAAAGCTGGTGCTGACGGTAGTGTTCGTGTTCATCGCGGTGTTCTACCTCGCGCCCATCTTCCTCGTGCTTATGAACTCCTTCAAGGCCAATGCCTACGTCAACACCGACACCTTCGCCCTCCCCAATGAGGAAAGCTTCGTCGGCATGGCGAACTATGCCAAGGGCATGACCTTCGGCAGCTATCCGTTCATCAAGTCCGTGTGCTACAGCCTGCTCATCACCGTGGTGTCCTCGGCGCTGATACTGATTTGCACCTCGATGGCGGCGTGGTACATCTCGCGAGTGGGTACGCTTTTCAGCAAGATAGTGTTCTACCTCTGCGTGTTCTCTATGGTCGTCCCGTTCCAGATGGTCATGTTCAACCTCGCAAAGACCGCCGACACGCTCAAGCTGAACGCCCCGTGGACGATACCGGTTATATATCTCGGCTTCGGCGCGGGACTCGCGGTGTTCATGTTCTCCGGCTTTGTCAAGAGCATACCTCTCGAGATCGAGGAGGCCGCCGCGATAGACGGCTGCGGTCCTCTGCGCACGTTCTTCTCTGTGGTGCTGCCCATGCTCAAGCCGACGCTCATCTCCGTGGGCGTGCTTGAGATAATGTGGATATGGAACGACTACCTCCTTCCCTACCTCGTCCTTGACAGAAAGCAGTACATGACCATCCCCATCCACATCCAGTACCTCAAGGGCAGCTACGGCTCAGTCGATATGGGCGCGACCATGGCGCTCATCATGCTGAGCATAGTCCCGGTCATCGTATTCTATCTGACGTGCCAGAAGCACATCATCAAGGGCGTCGCCGCCGGCGCAGTCAAGGGCTGAGCCAAATAACACGCAAAGCGGGTGATTTTTATGGACCGCAGCAGCGGTATACTCATGGCCATGAGCAGCCTGCCGTCGAATTACGGTATCGGTACCATGGGCAAAAGCGCATACAAATTCGTAGACTTTCTCCGCGACTCCGGGCAGAGATACTGGCAGCTCCTGCCGCTGTGTCCCACGAGCTACGGCGACAGCCCCTATTCCTCCTTCTCCACCTTCGCGGGGAACCCCTACCTTATCGACTTCGACCTGCTCGTAAAGGATAAGCTCCTGAAAAAGGCGGAGTTCTCCGGCATCGACTGGGGCGATGACGCCTCCAGAGTCGACTACGGCAAGATATATCAGCACCGCTTTGACGTGCTGCGTATCGCCTTCGGCCGCGGCCGCAAGAAGTACGCCGCGGAGCTTGAGGAGTTTCGCCGCGCCAACGCATGGGTCGAGAATTACGCGCTCTTTATGGCGCTCAAGGCTCATTTCGGCATGATCAGCTGGACAGAGTGGCCTGAGGACGACATTCGCCGGTACGAGGCCGAGGCGGTCGAAAAATATCGCGCGGAGCTGGCCGACGAGATAGATTTCCATGTGTTCATGCAGTTCACCTTCTTCCGCCAGTGGAACGAGCTGCGCGACTACGCGCACGCTCAGGGCATAGAATTCATCGGCGACCTGCCGATATATGTGGCGTTTGACTCCGCCGACGTGTGGAGCGAGTCACGCTTCTTCCAGCTCGACGAGGATAACGTCCCCACCGAGGTCGCGGGAGTCCCGCCCGACGCCTTCACCGACGAGGGGCAGCTCTGGGGCAACCCGCTGTATGACTGGGGCGCGATGAAGGCCGACGGTTACGGCTGGTGGATACGCCGTATCGACGGCGCGAAAAAGCTGTACGACATCATCAGGATCGACCATTTCCGCGGCTTCGAGAGCTATTGGGCCGTCCCCTACGGCGACACCACCGCGAAAAACGGCCGCTGGCGTCCCGGCCCCGGAATGGACCTCATCGGCGTGCTTCTGGGCTGGTTCCGTGACCTGCGCCTCATCGCGGAGGACCTGGGCTACACCACGCCCGAGGTCAGAAAGCTGCTGGCCGACTCCGGCCTGCCCGGCATGAAGATACTCATGTTCGCCTTTGACCCTCACGGTGAGTCGGACTACCTCCCCTACCGCTGCGAGCGCAACAGCGTATGCTACATCGGCACCCATGACAACGAGACCGTCAACGGCTGGGTCGTGAACATCCGCCGCGCCGACAGGGATTTCGCACGCTCCTACATGCACATCACCGAGGACGAGGGCTGGTGCTGGGGCCTCATCCGCACCGGCATGGGTACCGCCTCCGACCTCTTCGTCATGCAGATGCAGGACTTGCTGGAGCTGGGCGGCGAGTGCCGCATGAATACTCCCGGCACACAGTGCGGCAACTGGGTCTGGCGCATGCTGCCCGACGCGATAAGCCCCGCGCTTTCAAAGAAGCTCATGCGCTATACCGAGACCTTCCGCCGGACGCGCCCCGCCGAGACGGCAGAGAAGCCCGTATAACACAGCGGTTCAACGAAGAACACCCCTTTTCCACGGGGTGTTCTTTTCAATATAACGAAACTTCCGGTTTGAAAAAATATAGCGATATGGTATAATACGTCTGTAAACGACCTCAAAAGGAGCTGAGAAGTTGAGCAGATTACTGATAATCAACACCGGCGGGACCATCGGCATGGTCAAGGCGGAGAAGGGTTATGTCCCGAATCTTGAGAGATTCCATGAAAATCTGAATAAAATGCCCGAACTTCAGGACGGTGAGATATGCCGCTGGGATATCGTCGACATGGACCCGCTTCTTGACTCGTCGAACATGATGGTGGACGACTGGAACAAGATCGGCGAGATCATCGACCGGAACTACGCGCTTTACGACGGTTTTGTCATTCTCCACGGCACGGATACGATGGCCTATACCGCCTCCGCGCTCTCGTTCATGCTGGAAGATCTCGGAAAGCCCGTGGTCATAACCGGCTCCCAGATACCCATCTGCGAGCTTCGCAGCGACGGCAAGGACAACATCATAGCCGCCATGATGATCGCCGCCGGCGGCAGAGTGAACGAGGTCTGCATTTATTTTCGCGGCGAGCTTCTGCGCGGGAACCGGGCGATAAAATACTCCGCCGACGGCTTCACTGCCTTTAAGTCGCCGAACTTCCCCCCTCTCGCGGAGGCCGGCATAGTCATCGCGTACAATGACTCCCTGCTCCTGCCCAAGCCCTCAGGGAGCTTTCGCTTCCAGCGGCTGGAGAATATCCCCATCGGCGTTATAAAGGTGTTCCCCGGCATACAGTTCGAGCTGTTCAGCAACATTATGACCGAGAGTCTGCGCGGCGTCGTCATCGAGACCTTCGGCGCGGGCAATATTCCCGGCAGCTCTGAGTCCCTGCTGCCGATAATCGAAAAGGCGTTCCGAAACGGTACCGTGGTCACGGTCTGCACGCAATGCCCGCAGGGTACGGTGCTTCTCGGCGCATATGAGACCAGCAGCGCGCTCAAGCAGGCGGGCGCGGTGAGCGGCAGGGATATGACCACCGAGGCTGCCGTCGCGAAGCTCTACTACCTTTTCAGCAAGGGCTACGACTCCGCGAGGATATGCTCTCTCATGGAGACTGCCCTCCGCGGCGAGGAATGAGCGGCGCCTGTTACCGTAAATACGCAAAAAAGTCTGAGATCTTGTCGATCTCAGACTTTTTCCGGCAAGTCCGCGGAAGCGGACTTGCCTTAGTTTTTACTCGGAATTATCAGCCCTGGACAGCGGCGAGATGCTCGTTCCACTTTGCCAGGAGGTCAGCCTTCTGAGCGGTAAGAGTGGGGACGTCACGGTTGACCCACTTGATGTCGCTGGAAGCCTTCAGCCATGCGTTCTCGGGAGAGGTGTAGTTGGCGTTGGTGAAGCGGAGGGTGCCTTCCATGTACTCTGCCATTGCGCTCTGGCCCTCAGCGGAGCAGACCCAGTTGACGAAAGCCTTTGCGGCTGCCATGTGGGGTGCGCCCTTGATGACTGCAACGCCGAATGCGGAAGCGGAAGTGCCGTTGGAGGGGTAGCGGACCTCGGTGACAGCCTCGGTGCCGAGCTCAGCCGCGCTCTGGTTGAGCTTGATGGCGCCGTCCTCGTAGGTCAGGCCGACAACGTACTCACCGTCGGAGACGGAGTTGAAGCAGACGGAGGACTTCTCAACAACGACGAGGTTCTCAAGGAGCTTGTCGATGTAGTCCCAGGACTCCTGGGTGTCAACGCCGTAAACGGAGAAGATGTTGCAGAGGTTGTTCCATGCAGCGGAGGAGCTGTTGGGATCGGAGAAAACGATCTTGCCCTTGAGTGCGGGGTCAAGCAGGTCCTCGTAGGACTGGATGTTCAGGCCAAGCTCCTTCTCGAGCTCGGTGTTGACGCAGAAGCAGACGGTGGACAGGTGGTCCATGCTGTAGAAGCCGTTGGGGGTGCTGTAGCCCTCAAGGGACTCGTCGTCGTGGATGGAGACCCACTGCTCGAAGATGTCCTGATACTTCACGCCGTCGGAGTCGGCAAGGCCGCCCCAGGTAACGTCGCCCTGAGGATTGCCGGCCTCGGCCTGGATCTTTGCGGTGAACTCACCGGCGGAGCCGGAGATGACCTCGATCTCGATGTCGGGGTAGACTTCGTTGAAGCAGGTCTTGAGAGCGTCAAGGTCGGCCTCGGTCATGGAAGAGTAAAGCACCAGGGTGTTGCCCAGGTCTTCCTCTGCCTCTTCTGCGGGGGTCTCCTCAGCGGGGGCCTCGGCAGGCTGCTCTGCGGGAGCCTCAGCGGGCTGCTCTGCGGGAGCGGCGGTCTGTCCGCATGCGCACAGTGCGAAGATCATGCACAGTGCCATTACGAGTGCAAGGATTTTTTTCATTTTTGAACTCCTTTTTCAATATATTCCCGGATGCTTTCGCATCATTATGGGTAGATCAGATCTGGATATCGTCCTCGGATTTGCTGATAGCCATGTACAGGAACAGACTTAGTGCGGTGATGACCGTGAGTATGGCGGCGAACGCCGCGGCCGTGCCGTACTCGCCGCGGCCTATGTAGATGTAGGCCTGCATGGTGAGGGTGGTGGTCTTGTTGCTGTAGAGGATGACGGAACTGGAAAGCTCGGTCACGATGGCGACCCAGCTGAGGATGGCGCCGGAGAGGATACCGTTGGACATCATCGGGACGGTGATCTTGGCGAACGTCTTGAGCTTGGACGCGCCTAGGCTTATCGCCGCCTCCTCGATACTTATCGGTATCTGCATAAGTGTTGCCGTCGCCGATCGTATGGTGTACGGCATTCGGCGGATGGCAAAGGACATTATCATTATGGCCATGGTGCCGGTGAGCGCTATGGGCTTGGAGCCGTAGGCTATCAGCAGGGCGATACCGATGACCGCGCCGGGCATTATGTAGGGCAGCATGGCGATGGTATCGAGAGAGTGGTTGAGCGTGCTGCTGCGCCGGACGACGAGGTAGGCCAGAATGACCGCGATGACGATGATGATGGCAAGGGCGATGATACCCATGAGCAGGGTGTTGCTTGAGGCGAGCAGGAGCTTTTTCTTGATGGCGCTGCGGTAGTTGACGAGGGAGTAGCCCACGCCGAAGAGCGAGCCCTTGCTGTTTCGGAAGCTGAGATAGATGATATAGAGCTGGGGAAGGATAGCTATCGCGCACAGCAGATAGCAGTACAGGTGCATGAGGAAGCCGCCGAGACCCTTGGCCTCCTTCTTCTCCACGGGGTGCAGGGTGTTGATGGAGAACTTGAAGCGTCCGGTCGCCCATTTCTGAAGGAAGAAGATGATGGCGGTGACGAGAACGGCGATGACGGCCAGCGCGGCCGCGAAGTTGTAGTTCGCGCCGTTTTCACCCAGATACTCGTTATAGAGCAGCACGGGGAAGGTCTTGAAGCCCTCGCCGAGGATGGTCGGGGTGCCGAAGTCCGCAAAGGCCTGCATGAACACCATCAGCGTCGCCGCGAGGATGGTGGGCATGGTCAGGTGCAGCACGATGGAGAAAAGACGCTTCACACCGGTGCAGCCCATGTTTGCGGAGGCCTCCATGAGGGTGTTGTCGATGTTCTTGAACGCGCCGTTCATGTAGATGAACACCAGCGGGAAGAACTTGAGCGTCTGGGAAAGAGCGATACCGCCGAAGCCGTAAATGCTGGGCATGGTGATGCCGAAAACGGACTTGACGAACTTGGTGATGACGCCGCCGCGGCCCAGAAGCATTATCCACGAGTACGCGCCCAGAAACGGAGCGGACATACAGCAGAGGATACTGACGACGAAGAGTATCTTCGCGCCCTTGAGCTTATAGAAAGCGTAGAAATACGCGAAGGGTATGCCGATCACGAGCGTAAGGACAGTGACGAAAATGGTGATCTTGAAGGAATTGTAGATGGTATCTACATAATAGCTGTTGCTGAAGAACTTATCGAACTGCTCCCATGAGAACCTGCCGTCGGGCATGATGACGGCCTGCTTTATCACGCCGAACATCGGGTAGATCAGTACGGCGATGAACAGCAGCAGAAGCAGCACGGAGACGATCAGCCAGCCGTCAAAACGTTTCTTTGTTGCCATAGCTGCCCCTCCGTCAGACCGCGGCGCAGTCGTTGCAGACTCCGGTGAGAATGTTCTCACTGCCGTCGGCGGTGAAGAGGTTGACCTTCTCGGTGTTGATACGGAGCTTTATTTCGGAGCCGGGCTGGATAATGCTGTCGATGGAGGACTCCTGAATGATCTCGACCTCCTCGCCGGAGGAGAGGTGTACGAAGTAATGGGTGTTCAATCCGAGGAACACGCAGTCGTCCACGACGGCGGAAATGCCCTCTGTGCTGTCGCGGTCGAGAAGGAACTCCTCAGGGCGCACGGAGAGGACGATGTCCTGAGCCTTCTGCTGCTCGGGGCGGACGGTGTCGATCTCGGCACGGTAGCCGGAGAGAGTCTCGAGGAAGGTCTTGCCGTTTTCGACGACGAGCTTGCCCTTTATAACGTTGGAGCGGCCGATGAACGTCGCGACGAAGAGGTTCGCCGGGCGCTGATAAATGCTCTTGGGCGTGCCGATGTGCTGGATAACGCCGGCGTTCATGACGGCGATACGGTCGGAGACGGCCATGGCCTCCTCCTGATCGTGGGTGACGTAAACGGTGGTGATGCCGACATTGTGCTGGATGTTCTTGATGACTGTGCGCATTTCCACGCGGAGCTTCGCGTCGAGGTTGGAGAGCGGCTCGTCCATCAGCAGGACGTCAGGCTCTATGCACAGCGCGCGGGCAAGGGCGACGCGCTGCTGCTGGCCGCCGGAGAGACGCTCGGGCATGCGGTCGGCGTACTGGTCGATCTGCATGAGCTTCATGAACTTCTCGGACTGATCCTTGATCTTGTCCTTGGGGAACTTCTTGTTTCTGAGACCGAATTCAACGTTCTTCCGGACCGTATAGTGCGGGAATATGGCGTAGTTCTGGAAAACCATGCCTATATTGCGCTTTGCCGGGTCAAGGTCGTTGATACGCTTCTCACCGAAGTAGAAGTCACCGCCTTCGATACTGTTGAAGCCCGCGATCATTCTGAGCAGGGTGGTTTTGCCGCAGCCGGACGGGCCAAGCAGCGTAAAAAACTCGCCCTCATGTATGTCCAGATTAAGATCGGGGATGATGACGTTGTCACCGTACTTTTTAAGAGCGTGTTTAATGATTATTTCTTCGCTCACTTGTCCTGTCTCCCTTCCATGCAAGATTCTTTGTTTATACGTTCTATATCCATCATCCGGCGCGCTCTCATGAGCGTCAGACGATTGCGTATGAGGGGGGAATTGGTGAGAAGCTCCGGGAGCTGCTCATCGGAAACGCCGATACTCCCGAGAGTGCGCTTCGCTCCGAGCGCTTCGAGCCGACCGTAGAGGTATTCGACGGAGGGAAGCGCGTCGATCACCTCGCGTATCCCGCTCCAGTTCTCGCACAGGGCGTCCTTCGTGACCGCGGCGAGACAGTCATGCTCGTTTTCCTTTATGAGCGCGCCGGCCAGACGTTCGCCGAAGAAGCTCCTGAAATGCTCGTCGGGAACGGGGGCGTAGTCCCTGACATAGGGAGCGATGTCCTCGATCTTCGCAAGGCGCTTGTACTCCGCGACCGCAAGGAGAGAGCCGACGCCGGTCTTTTCGCCGTGCATGGCGGGGAAGGCCACGGGGAAGCTCTCCGGCCCCATCTCGATCATGTGGGAGATGTGGTGTTCCGCGCCGGAGGCGGGACGGGAGTTGCCCATCATCTGCATGGCGATACCGCTCATGACGAGGGCGTATGTAACGTTCGTGTACGCGCCCGCTTCTCCGCGGACAATGCCGGGGACGCTGTCCATCACGGTGTCCGCGGCGGACTTCATGATGTCGTATATCCTATGGCAGAGGTGTTCGCCGGTGAGGAGGTTCGCGATACGCCAGTCGGCAAGGGCGGTGTACTTCGCCATGATGTCGCCGACGCCGCTGCGGACAAGCTCCGCGGGAGCCTTGCTTATTATATCGATGTCCGCTATGACAAGCTCCGGCGCGACGGCGGGGAGCGTTTTCTTGAAGCCGTACCACGTCATCGCGGCGACGGTGCTGCAGAAGCCGTCCACGCTCGCCCCGGTGGGGCAGGAGACAAAGCGTATCCCACGCTCGTGGGCGCAGTAGCGGGCAATGTCGTGTATGGTGCCGCTGCCGACGGCGATGATGACCTCTATATCCCCGTCGAGCTTTGAGAGGACCTCGGCGGTGGAGCGCTCGTCCGCGTGCAGGCCGCGGGGGTCAAGAACTATCTCCTGCTCGGCGCGGGGACGTCGTCCCTCCGCGGCGGCGTAGGAGTTCTCTCCGTAGAGCGCGCAGCGCTTGCCAGAAATACCGAAATCGGCCATATGACGTTCAAACTCAAGAAGGCAGCCCGGCTCGATGATCGCGCCCTTGGTCTCCATATAATGCTCTCTGCCGCAGCCGCAGCTGCCGCCGTATGTTCTGCAGTCAACAAACATCCCGTACAGTCTCCCTCATAAAATAGCGCTTGTCAAAATGACTAATCAAAAGCAAAAAATCAAAACGGAAAATTTCGTCAATTTTTTGTCAGTTTGACGATGCCGCCGCAGGTTTTTCGGCAAGACAAAACCGCTTTTCAGCAATTTGCCATAAATAATGTAAGAGTCATTATACTCATAAGACTTGACTTATGCAAGCTTTGGCGCTAATATTGAAAAACGATCAATAACGATCACGATTTGAGGGGGTTCGATCAAAGTGAAAGAGGAAAGATTCCTGAAAATTTTGGACATTTTATCTAAAAATGACTACGTGAGCGTGGAGAGCCTGAGCCAGCAGCTGTTCGTGAGCATGCCGACGATACGCCGCGACCTCAACACCATGCAGGACATGGGCCTCGTTGTGCGCAGCCACGGCGGGGTCATACGGCGGCGGAGCGAGACGGACGGCGGGCCCGCGGCGTTCAGGATGGGCGTGAACCCCGGTGAAAAGCTCCGTCTCGACAAGGCTGCGGCGGCCTATCTGCACGATAACTGCATGGTGTTTCTCGACGAGTCGACCACGACGCTGCACATCGTCGACCAAATGTCTGCATATAAAAATATAACGATAGTCACGAACAACATCTCGGTTCTGCAGCTCGCGGGGAAATACCGCGTGCCGACCATATGCCTCGGCGGCGAGACGAGCTACGATACGATGAGCTTTTACGGCCCGGACACGGAGGACATGATCGGACGCTTCGGGATAGACATCGCGTTCTTCTCCTCCTCGGCGCTCACGCCGTCCGGCTGGATCGCCGACTACAGCGCAAGAAGCACCTCTCTGCGCCGCAGGGTCCTCGCTCAGAGCGACAAAAAGGTCTTTCTCATCGACAAGAGCAAGTTCATGAAATCCGGGCCGTACATGCTCCTGCCGGTGAGCGGGGTGGATCACATAATCGCGAACGCGCCGCTGCCGCCCGAGATCGACACCGGCAAGGCTTCCGTCACCGTTATCTGAGTACGCAAAAGCGCTTCCCGTTTTTACCGGGAAGCGCTTTTCGTTATTCATTCCTCAGCGGGGGTCCCGAGCCGGGATTCCTTGAGCGCGCTGAGCTCGTCTATCTTTTTCTTGCCGAGAGGGTATACGAAGCGGAGTATCACAAAGATGAGCAGATACAGCACGGCGGGGATAAGCACGGCGTCGGTGAACATGGATCTGAGCGTATCGCCGGTTATGTTCGCGGTGTTGAGGACGTTGTCGGTATAGCCGATACGAAGCAGCGCGGTGTTGACGAGTACCGCGGCGACGGTCTGGCCGAGCTTGCGCATGAAGGTGAAGAAGGCGTAGCTCGTCGCCTCGTCGTGCAGGCCGTACTGAAGCTCGTTATAGTCGATGGCGTCGGTCGCTATCGCCCAGATGAGCAGGAAGATGAACGCGTTGCCGATACCCGAGAGCAGGCACACCGCGAGGAACATCCACACGCTCGTCCCGCCGACGAGATACAAAGCGAGGTTGCACACGCCCGCCATCAGCATGCCGTAGGCGCATACATCGCGTCTGCCGAAGCGTGAGCCGAGCTTACCGGCAAAGAGCATAATGACGGCGACCGGGAGGTACTGGCACACGGTGGGCATCATCGAAAGGCCGGGGGCGTTGAAGTAATAGTTGAAGAGGTAAGTATTGTAGCTCTGGCTGAACATCTGCGCGGCAAGGAACAGCATGCCGACGAAGCATACCGCCATATAGGGGCGGCTGTGGAGGAGTATCTTTATGACCTTGAGCGTCTGTCCCTTTTCCTTGGGCGCGGGCTTCGTGCGGACGCGCTCCGCCGTCCAGCGGTAGCTGAGGAGGTAGGCAAGCACGGAGAGCGCGGAGATGACTATAACGCCAGCGAGTATCTTGCCGTAGGACATGACGGAGACGCCCCCGCTGTATCTGACATAGCAGAAGCTTATGAGCAGCATCGCGGGCATGGCGCCGAAGGTGGAGCCTATCGAGCGGAACACCGAGAGGGACGAGCGCTCGCGCTCATCCGAGGTTATCACCTGCGCAAGAGAGCCGTAGGGGATGTTTATGCCGGTGTACAGCATGCCGAAGAGGATATAGGTAATATAGGCGTAGACGAGGTAGCCCGTCTGACTCAGCCCCGGTATCTTCACGAACATCAGCACCGCCGAGAGCGCTACCGGCACGGCCAGCGACTTGAGCCAGCGGCGGTAGCGCCCGTCGGGCGCAGGCTCAAGCCGGTCGATTATGCGGCCCCAGATGGGGTCGTTTATCGCGTCCCATACCCTCGCAACGACGAACATGACCATAATGCTCACGACGCCTATGCCGAGAACGTCCGTGTAATACTTCTGCAGCACGCTCTGCACAAGGCCGAACACCAGCAGCGACGCGAGGTCGCCCATGGCGTAGCCTATCTTATCCCTTGTGCCGATGCCGCTCGTGCGGGCAACACAGCTTTCTTCCATTTCTTATTTCTCCTTCCGTTTATGCGTTTTCGCCGGCCGCTCTGCGGAAGAGAGCGGCGAATTCACTGTCCCTGCGGTAGAACACCGCGGGTCTGCCGAGCGGGGAATCGACCGTATATGTCCTGCCGCCGCTGTACGGCTCACCGGACCAGAAATGCACCCAGTCCCCGTCGGGGAGGTACAGCGTGCGCGTCCTCGCGCCCTTATCTATCACCGGGGCGACAAACATATCGTCGCCGAAAAAGTACGAGTATTCGTCGCGGCTGTTTTTGTAGCCGAAGGCCTCCCAGAAGTCGGGGCGGATGGCGGGTATGCCCTTGGCGGCGTCCGCCGCGCACTTTTCGATATACGGCCTGAGCGCCGCATGTACGCGGGTGAGCCGCACGGTATGGGCGATCACATCCGGCGCGTCGAACTGGCTGTTCGCCCACGGGCGTATGGATTCGTGACTGCGCATGAGGAGCGAGAAGGCCCCCGCCTCCATCCAGCGGGTGAACAGCTCGCCGTCGCGCTTCATCTTGCCGAAGGAGAAAAAGCCGCCGATGTCCCAATGCACCATCGTAACGCCCGAAAAGCCGAGCGAGAAGCATGCCGGCATGATACAGGGCAGCCCATAGTCACGGGTATAATCCGTATGCTGGTCGCCGTTCCAGAGAACCGGAGCGTATTCCTGGATGCCGGTATAGCCGGAGCGCATGAAGAACATCACGTCGCCGCTGCCGTACTCCTCTATCGCCTCGCGGTTCAGCTTCGCCCACAGCACCGGCCACTTGTTGTGGAGCAGCGCGGGGTCGCCGTCGTGCAGGACGCAGTCGACGGGCAGATACTCGCCGAAATCCGCCATCCAGCCGGAGACGCCGAGGTCGAGCATGTTCCGCTTTATAAGCACGTCCTTCGTAAAGCGCACCGCCTCGGGATTCGTCAGGTCGATCATGCCCGCGTCGAAGGTCGTCGATTTTATGTGATATATGCTGCCGTCCGCGCGGCGGATGAGATATCCCCGCTCGGCGCAGTGCTTGTAGAGGCGGCTGTCCTTGACAAGATATGGATTTATATACGCGAGGAAGCGTACGCCGCGCGCGTTGAGCCTCTTTATCGCGTCGCCGAGACCGGGATAGAGCTTCTCGTCCGCCTCCCAGTTCCACCAGACCTGCTTGCCCATGACGGTGCGGTTCTCGCCCGACCAGTCCTGGCTCCACACGGCGGATACCTTCGCGCCCGCGTCGAGCATGGCGAACGCCTTCTCAAGCACGGTCTGCGTGCCGCCCTGCACGCCGAGTATCATCCCGTCAAAGCACCACGAGGGCATGTACTGCCGGTTGGGAACGCTCTCCGCGGCGAGCAGCGCAAGCTCCCTGTACGAGCCGGCGTGCTGGAGCGTGAGCGCTCTCGGGCAGGAGTCAAAGGAAAAAGCATAGCACTCATCGCCGAAATGCGCTTTGCCGTCCGCCTCTGTGTCAAAGGCTATGCGTCTGCCGCCGTCGGTCACGAAAACCGGCATTGGGGCGTAGCTGCCTATCTCCGAATGCTGCTTTTCCCGATAGAGCGCCTTCGGCAGGAGCGCCTTCTCGATTATCGTCGAGGCCTTTATGTGTTCGGAGACGAAGTTCACGACCGTCTCTCCGCGAAGATTCACCTTGCGGTACTGCTCGCCTCCGCCGAAAACAGCCTCGCCCTCAAGCGCGGGGAGCCTGAACTCGTATGCCCAGCCGTCCTCGCCCTCAAGCTCGAGACGGAGGCCGCCGTGTATCTCCCCTATCGAGGCGCGCAGCGAATGTCCCTGAGCGCTGAACGTGACCGCGCCGCCGGAATATTCCGCGTTCACGAGCGGGATACGCTCAGCCTCCGTGACGCTCACCCGGACCGTGCCGCGAGAGGAAGCGTAGCTTTTCTCCTGCCTCACGGCGGCGGCAAACGGGGCCTCCTTCGTGTGCCGCAGGAGCGTAACGCCGTCAAAGCGAAGCTCGACGCCGTTATCCGTGCAGATATCAAACATTCCGTCGCCTCCATGTTAAAATTAATATCTGTCTACTATATTAAGTTGTGCACCCCGCCCGTGTCAAGCAATTTATTAACGGCGTGAAATAAATATTTTCGGCGAGCGGCAGCCCATCCGTTACGCGAGCGCCGCGCCCTGACGGGCCTTTATCCTCCGCCAGTTGATAAATCCGTACAGGTCATTCATGAGAAAGGCCGCAAAGCATACCGTCACCGAGATATAGCGGCTTTCGTCAAGGCTCGCGAGCGTCCGGAGTATTATCAGCACGACGTCGTTGACCGCGTAGGCCAGATTAAAGTACGGGCTTCTCCGGAACGTGAGGTAGACCGCGAGACAGCTCCTCGTCACGGAGACGGTGCTGGGTACGATGTTCGCCGTGCGGAAATACCTGAGGATAAAGTAAAAGCCGAACGTGACGGCGGCCGACGCGAGAAGCATAAAAACAGTCTCGCGGCCGGACACGGAGCATACCTTCACCTCCGAGCGCCGCCCCTCGTGCGTGTGTCTGAGCCACGCGGCGAGAGAGAACGCCGCCATGGGCATGGTCATGCCGAGATAGGTGATCATTTCCCCGTAGTAGGCGAACGAGGGCGCGATGATGAGCGTGACGGAGGACCACCAGAGGATGAGCTCTCCCCGTGTGAAATAACCGGATACTCTTTTCATTACGTTTTCATACCATCAGTTGACAAGGACACACACGGTTTTGACGGGCGGAAATGCGCCCAAGCAGCTTCAAAGCCCTTGCCGAGACACCAAGTATCGGCTGCGTGCTTTTTATTGCCTGAACGCATTTCCGCTCCGGCAATTCTCCAGCTCAAATCGAAGCCCAACGAAGTGGGTTCGATTTGAAAAGGAAGAAGGAGATCGCATAGTGCAGCTTCTGCCGCAAGGCGAAAGCGGAACGGTGCGAGCTTCTTCTGACGCGTTGCACCTGACGGCTTGGGATTTCCGAGTGATTTTTGCTTTTTGAGCCGCAGATGTGTCCTTACCCATCAAGGCGAAAAGGGCAAAAAGCGCCGGAAAGACTTGCCGTCAGGCGTATGTGCTCTTGTCAACTGATGGTAATAAACCTCCAACAAAAAAACACCCGCGGTACATCTTCAAAGTCCTACGATGTACTACGGGTGCGTTAAGCACCTCTCTGCCCGGTGGCAGATACGATATTTCGTTGGGAGGAATATACCATCTTCAGCGGCGATTGTCAAGCGTCTGATACGGCGGCTTTTCAAATGCTCCGGCGTGAAGAATGCCCGCCGCGGGGCGCTGGACCTCGCGGCGGGCGGGTATTTTACACTATGTATTATGCTTATGCGGCTTTGCCGAGCTTCTTTTCGCGCTTCTTCTCGGAGTGGTCGACGATGACGGTACCGACAAGGTCGCCGACGCAGTTCATGGTGGTGAACACGACGTCGATGAGCGTGAAGATACCGGAGACCAGCGCAACGACCTCAAGGGGAAGACCGAAGGCGTCGACGATGATCGCGATGGTGACGATTCCGCCGCCGGGAACGCCGCCAGCACCGGTGGTGAGGATAAGGCTGATGAGGATGACGCGCAGGAGGGTCGCAATGCTGGTGTCGGCGCCGACGCACTGCGCGGCAAAGAGGAAGGTCACGGCCAGCATTATGCCGTTGCCGTCCTTGTTGATCTGGGAGCCGAGAGGAATGGTGAAGCCGGAGACCTTGCGGGAGACGCCGAGGTCATCCGCGCACTCCATATTCACGGGGACGGCGGCAAGAGAGGAGCTGGTGGAGAGAGTAGTGACCATGAGGGGGGACGCCTTCTTGAGGAAAGCGAGGGGCTTCATGCGCGTGAAGACGAAGAGCAGTATCAGGTATACGCAGAAGTGGATGAGAGCCGCGCTGTAGGACGCGCCCAGATACTTCGCGAGGAAGCCGAAGAGATCCGCGCCGTAGGTGCCGACGGTGCAGGCCATGAGCGCGCACACGCCGATGGGAGCGTAGCCCATGATTATGCCGACGAGTTTGTTGAACAGCGCCGCGAGGGCGTTGACGCCGGTGCAGAGGGTCTGCTTCTGGTCCGCGGGGAGGAAGAGTATCGCGACGCCGACGAAGGCGCTGAATACGACGATCTTGTCGAAGCTGCCGTCGGAGAGCGCGGCGAAGATGTTCGAGGGGATGAGGTTCACGATGGTCTGGCCGATGCCGGGTATCTCGGAGACGGTTCCCTCATAGGAGCCGGTGAGCTGGAAGCCCACGCCGGGCTTGAACAGGAAGCCGACGATGAGGCCGATTGCGATAGCGCCCACGGTGGTCAGGCAGTAGTAGATCATGATCTTGCCGCCGATGCGCCCGAAGCTCTTTGGGTCGTCCAGCGAGGCAATGCCGGAGATAAGGTTGACTATAACGAGGGGGAGGGCCGCCATCTTCAGCAGGTTGAGGAAGATGGTGCCGAAGGGCTTGATGACGTTGATGGGTTCGCCGAAAATGATGCCGAGCAGTATGCCCAAAATCATCGCCACAAGCAGCTTCCTCAGCAGAGGAACCTTTTTGTACTTTTGCCACAGATTCATAAACGTACCTCTTTCTTTTCTCAGATTTTTTATTTCGCAAGCTCTGCCACTTCAAACAGAGCCTTTGCTACGACGTCCATCTGCTCGCGGGTGTTGTAGAAGTCTATGCCGACGCGTATATACCCGCCGCGCATGGTGCAGTGTATTTTGTGACTCTTGAGTATACTGATGACCTGCTCGTCCTTTTCCTTGGGATAATAGATACAGACGATACCGGACCAGTATTTGGGGTCGTCGGGCTGTACGACGTGGAGGGAAATGCCGGCAAGCTTCTCGCGGAGATATCTCTCGACGTCAAGGACCTGCTCCTCGATGTTCTCGATACCGAGCTCGAGGATAAGCTCAACGCCCTTGTCGACGGCGAGTATGCAGTTATAGCTCAGGTTGCCGCTCTCGAACCTTCTTGCGTGGGGATACCACTCGAGCGTCTCGAAGTTCGTGGTGACGGAGGGAGGCGCGACGTGGCTCACGGTACTCTGGTAGCCGACGCAGTACGGGATGATGTCCTGCACGATACGGTCGCTGCAGTAGACGAAGCCGCAGCCCAGCGAGCCGAGCAGACCCTTGTTGGAGCCGGCGACGAGATAGTCGACGTGGGACTTCCGGACGTCGAGCTTTATCCTGCCGAGAGTCTGTATGCCGTCGACGGCAAAGATTATCCCCCTCTCATGGCACACGGAGCCGAGGAGGTCGAGGTCGGCCATAAAGCCGGTGGAAAACTGCGCGCTGGAGACGACAAGCACCTTCGTGGTCTCGTCGATGGCGTCGATCATGGCCTGCATGGGGATGGCGCCGTTGACGCTTTTGACCACGTTGAGCTTTACGCCGCGGCGCTCATGCGCGTTTATCCACGGGAAGAGCGTCGACTGGTGTTCCTGATCGGCGATGACGACGCTGTCGCCCGCCTTGAGCGGATAGCAGGACGCGAGTATGGACATGCCCTCGGCAGTGTTCTTGACGAAGGCTATCTCGTGGCTGTGTTCGGCGTTCACGAGCGCGGCGACCTTCTCGCGGCAGTCGGCGACTATGCCCCACGCCTCGTCTACCACGCCTTCACCGAACTTCTTCACATACCCGGCCATAAAGCCGCCGTATGCCTCCTGTACTCTCTTCGGCGGCATGCACACCTGAGAGACGTTGAGGAAGATGTCGTCCCCGAGGAAGCCGAATTCCTTACTGATCAATTCCTGATTAAGCATTTTTTCTCTCCTTTCACTGCTTGATAAAGATCAGATACCGAGTTCACCGTTGTTTATATAGTTGTATACCGTGTAGCGGGAGATGTCGTAGCACTGCGCCACGATATTCGCCGCGTTCTTGATCTTGAAGGCTCCCCTGCGGTTTAGGTACTGTATGCCCTCCATCTTCTGCGCTCTGGTCATGTTCGCGACAGGCGTGCCTATCGCCTCGAGAGACTCCTTTATCATCTCGTTGAGCATGTCCTCGATACTGCTGATGACGGCATGCTCCTCCTGAGGGGCGTTCTGCTGCTCGGCACCGATGAGGCAGTCGATGGTGTTCCTCGCGGCGAGGAGCTCAGACACGTCGAAGTTTATGCAGAGGCTCCCTATGACCTCGCCCTCGTCGTTCTTGAGGTATATCGTGCTGGAATTGAAGCGCCGGCCGTTCCATGCCTGGATCGTGTGATGGAACTGTCCGTCCCCGCTCTCCACGCCCTGATAAATGCGAAGCCCCAGCTTCGTGCCGCTGTCGCCGACGCGTCTGCCGGTAAGCTCGCCGTTCTCTATCGCGACGACCGAGGAGGAAAAATCCTTGAGATAGTCGTGAACGACAAACTCATACTTTTCGCCGAAGTGCTTTCCGAGTCCCTTTATGAGGACCTCGAGGACGGGCAGGATCTCTTCTATGGAGTTCATTGGCTGAAACCTTCCTTAATCTTTTTTGATAGCGATGACGTCGATCTCGACGAGTATGCCGCGGAGCTGGGTGCCGATGGTGGTGCGCGCCGGGTAGGGCTTCGGCATGAGCTTTTCATAGACCGCGTTCATCTCCGCAAAATACTTGATGTCGGAGAGGTAGACGGTGCTTCTCACCACGTCCTCGAGGCTGGACCCCGCCGCCTCAAGCACGGAGGCAAGGTTCTCGATGACCTGTCTGGTCTGCGCCGCGATACCCTCGGCTATCTCACCGGTCTTTGGGTCCGCGGGGCGCTGACCGGCCACGAACACGAAGCGGTCCGCCGCTATCCCCTGGGAATAGGGTCCGGCGGGAGAGGGGGCGTTTGCGGTTATTATCTGTTTCTTTTCCATTTGTATCTGTCCTTTCGTTCAGCCTTTTCTGACTGAAATTATATTACGCGGCGCGGCGTATTTCAACAATTAATTGAAAGCGTCAACAAATTTTGTATAGTTGTGACGAAATGCACCCTTCCGGTTGTTGCAAAATTAACAAAAAGCGTGTCAATGCCCCGCTGCCGGAAAATATCCTGTTGAGTTTTTCGGAATTATCGCATAATATAGTGTTCGGCTCATTCAAGTTTCAGATGAGGTGAAGATATGCGTGATTACGACTGGCAGATCCTCGTTACGCTCCACAGCACGCAGAGCATTACGAAGACCGCCGAATTGCTTTTTATCTCACAGCCCGCGCTGACAAAAAGGATACAGGCCATAGAGACCGAGCTTGGCGTGCCGCTGCTCATCCGCAGCCGCCAGGGGTCGGTGTTCACCCCCGAGGGCGAGCGTATCGCAAAGAAGGCCGAGAGGATAGTCTCCGCCATAAACGACGCCAAGAGTGAGGCCGCCTCCGGAAAAGGTACCCCGGAAAAGCTCCGCATAGGCGTGCCGTATTCCTTTGTTAGGTACGCCCTGCCGAACATCCTTACGCTCTTTACGAAGCGGTACCCCGACGTTGACATCGACATTGTGACGCTCCCGAGCCACGAGGTGGTAAAGTGCGTGGAGGACAGCACGCTCGACCTCTGCTTTGCCCGCTACGGGGCGGAGGACTCGGCGCTGGAGCGGATACCCTTCTGTGAGGGACAGGCCGCCATAGTATATAACCGCCCGTTCACGCTCGACGAGCTGCCGGATATCCCGTTCATCGAGTTTCCGAAGAACCCCGGCTCGGCTTCGGCGATAGAGCGCTGGTGGAACGAGCGCTTCGACAGGGAGATGAAGGTGCGCTACAAGGTCGCCACGGCGGACGCGTGCGTTTCCATGGCGGAGCATGGGCTTGGCTGCTGCATAGTTCTCGACTCGAAATATCTCGAGCGGATGAACAACATTTACTATATGCCGATGACCTTCCTCGACGGCACGAAGCTCACGCGCAAAACGTGGATATTCTTCCGCAAGGATACCGGCAGCCGCGCCATCATACAGGACTTCATCAGCTGCGCGCTGGAGATACCGAAGGACGACCTTCAGTGGATGTAGGTACCATCAATCGACAAGAGCACACACGCCTGACAGCATGTCTTTTCGGCGCTTTTTGCCCTTTTCGCCTTGACGGGCGTCAGCCCGCCTGCGTCTCAAAAAACAAAAATCACTCGAAAAATCCAAAGCTGTCAGGTGCAAGCAGTTTTGCCGGAGCAGAAAAGCGTTCAGGCAATGAAAAGCCCGCAGGCAATACTTTGTGTATTGGCAAGGGCTTTGAGGCGGCATGGGCGTTTTTCTGCCCGTCAAAACCGTGTGTGTCCTTGTCAATTGATGGTATCATGCCTTTTAGATATGAGATAAATCCCAAAGCGGTATGAGCGCGGTGATTTACTTTTCCGCGCGGATACGCTATTATTGGCTCGTTATAAATTTAATTTATAAAAACAGGAGTAGACATGAAGAAAGTACAATTTACAGAGACGGTACTTCGTGACGCAAGCCAGTCGCTGGTGGCGACGAGGATGAGCTACAATCAGTTTGAGCCTGTGCTCGAGACCATGGACAAGGCGGGTTTTTATTCCGTCGAGTGCTGGGGCGGCGCAACCTTTGACGTGTGCCTGCGTTATCTGAACGAGGATCCGTGGGAAAGACTGCGCAAGATCCGCGAGAAGATGCCCAACACCAAGCTCCAGATGCTGCTTCGCGGCCAGAACATTCTCGGCTACAAGCACTATCCCGACGACGTCGTGCGCCGCTTCGTGCGCGCCAGCGTCAGAAACGGTATCGACATCATCCGTATTTTCGACGCGCTCAACGATATAGACAACCTGAAGGTCGCCATCGAGGAGACCGTGAAGTGCGGCGCGACGGCCTCCGGCGCCATCTCCTATACCACCAGCCCTGTGCATACTCTCGACAAGTACGTCGAGATGGTCAAGGAAATGGCTCAGATGGGCGTCGGCTCCGTCTGCATAAAGGACATGGCCGGTATCCTCACCCCGCAGAGGGCCTATGACCTTGTTTCCGCCATCAAGGACGCGGTCGACCTGCCCGTAGTCATGCACACGCACTGCACCACCGGTCTCGCGTTCATGACCTATCTCAAGGGGATCGAGGCCGGCGCGGACGTGATCGACACCGCGATCTCCCCCTTCTCCGGCGGCACCTCCCAGCCCGCCACCGAGACGCTGTACTACGCGCTGCGCGAGATGGGCTACGACGTGGGACTCGACGAGACCGTCATCAATAAGACTGCGGACTTCTTCAAGTCCGTCCGTGCGGACTTCCTCGCAGACGGCACTCTCAACCCCATCTCCCTCACCACCGACACGCGCTGCCTCACCTATCAGATACCCGGCGGCATGCTCTCCAATCTCCTCAGCCAGCTCAAAATGCTCAACGCCATCGACAAGTTCGAGGAGGTCCTTGTCGAGACCCCCAAGGTCCGCGCCGACATGGGCTATCCTCCCCTCGTGACCCCGACCAGCCAGCTCGTCGGTTCCCAGGCCGTGCAGAACGTCCTTGCGGGCGAGCGCTACAAGAATGTGGGCGCCGAGATAAAGGCCTACTGCCGCGGCGAATACGGCAAGACCCCCGCGCCCATCAACGAAGAGGTGCGCGCAAAGATACTCAAGGGCGAGAAGCCCATCGAGGGGCGCTATGCGGCCACCCTGCCCGCCGACGCCTTTGAAAAGGCCGAGGCCGCGCTGGGCGAGGACGCACGCTGCGAGGAGGACGTACTCAGCTACATCTCCTTCCCGCAGGTAGCGGAGAATTATTTCGCCGCCCGCCGCGCCGCGGAGGAAAACGTCTGCAATTACAGCATTGAGAGGGTAGAATGATGACTATACTTGAAGCCTTTATTTATTCGCTCCTCGGCATGGCGGTCGTGTTCTTCGCGCTCGTACTGCTCATGCTCATCATCCATGTGATGACACTGTTCACCGACAGGAAAAAGAGCGAACCGGCCCCCGCCCCCGCGGCGGCTCCTGCCGAGCCTCCCAAGGCTGCCCCCGGCAGCGCCGGCGAGCTGAAGCTCTACGATACCGAGCCGCGCACCGCCGCCATGATAATGGCCATCGTCGCGGACGATCTGGGATATCCCGTAAACGAACTGCGGTTCAAGTCGATAAAGAAAGTTGAGGAGTAAACCATGAAATATAAAGTGACTCTTAAGGGCGTGACATATGAGGTCGAGGTCGAACACGGCGAGGCCATGATAACCGACGAATACGCGGCCTACGCCCCCGCCCCCGCGGCGGCTCCCGCTGCTGCCCCCGCGGCGCCCGTCTCCGCCCCTGCCGCTCCTGCGGCTCCCGTGACTGCCGCTGCCGGGACACCCGTTACCTCTCCCCTGCCCGGAAACGTTCTTTCCATCAAGGCAAGCGTCGGACAGGCCGTCAAGGCCGGCGACGTCCTCGTACTCGTCGAGGCCATGAAGATGGAAAACGAGATCCCCGCCCCCTGTGACGGCGTGGTAAAGCAGATACTCGTCAACAAGGGCGCGGTGGTCGCCACCGGTGATACCCTGCTGGTCATCTGAGGAGGAAGTATGGATATACTGAATACCCTCTCCCTCCTGTGGGAGACCTCCGGCTTCCATATGCTCATGGCTGACTGGCGGCAGATCGTGATGATCGCCATTGCCTGCGTGCTGCTGTATCTCGGTCTTGTGAAGCAGTTCGAGCCGCTGCTGCTGGTCGGCATCGCCTTCGGCATGCTGCTCACCAACCTGCCCGGCTCCGAGATGTACCACCCCGAGCTTTGGGACGCCTATATCGCCGGCGAGCTGAGACTCACCGACATCATCCATGACGGCGGGCTTTTGGACATACTCTATATCGGCGTCAAGGCCGGTATCTATCCCTCGCTCATCTTCATGGGCGTCGGCGCGATGACCGACTTCGGCCCCCTGATCGCGAACCCCAAGAGTCTTCTTCTCGGCGCCGCGGCACAGCTCGGTATCTTTGCCGCGTTCCTCATGGCTATCGGCCTCTTCGGCTTTGCCCCCAACGTCGCCGCCTCCATCGGCATTATCGGCGGCGCCGACGGCCCCACCGCCATTTGGCTCACCAGTAAGCTCGCCCCCGATTATCTCGCGCCCATCGCCATCGCGGCCTACTCCTACATGGCGCTCATCCCGCTCATCCAGCCGCCGGTGATGAGGCTTCTCACCACCAAGGAGGAGCGCGAGTGCAAGATGGAGCAGCTCCGCCCCGTCAGCAAGACCGAGAAGGTCCTCTTCCCCATCATCGTCACCGTGTTCGTCTGCCTGCTCCTGCCTTCGGTAGCGCCGCTGCTGGGCTGCCTCATGCTGGGCAACCTCTTCAAGGAATCCGGCCTTACCGACCGTCTTTCCGACACCGCGCAAAACGCCATGATGAACATCGTCACCATCTTCCTCTCCACCTCCGTGGGCGCGACCGCGCGCTTTGACCGCTTCCTCACCTGGCAGACCATCTTCATCGTGGTGCTGGGACTCATAGCCTTTGAGTTCGCCACCGTGGGCGGACTGCTGCTGGGCAAGCTGATGTACAAGCTCTCCGGCGGCAAGATCAATCCGCTCATCGGCTCCGCCGGTGTATCCGCGGTGCCTATGGCCGCCCGCGTCTCCCAGAAGGAGGGCCAGCGCGCCAATCCCACCAACTTCCTGCTGATGCATGCCATGGGCCCCAACGTGGCGGGCGTCATCGGCTCCGCCGTCGCCGCGGGCTTCCTTCTCGCCATCTTCGGCGGCTGAAAAACCGTATAAAGCAAATGTGGCCGCGCGTCCGAAGGGACGCGCGGCCATCAGTTTCATTATACCAATACCTCCGATGTCTTTTTTGCCTTCGTCGGAGCGGTCTTACGGCAGAGTATGTAGTCCGTCGTCACGCCGTAGAAGTCGGCAAGCGTAATTAAGTGCCGTATAGGCAGCTCGTTTGCCCCGCGCTCATAGCGTGCGTACATGGTTTGCGATGTTCCGAGGACCGTGGCGACGTCCTGCTGGGTAAGGTCGCGGTCCTCACGAAGGTCGCGGATCCTCTGACGGTAATTCATAGGCACCTCACAGAAAAGTTATGCCCATAGAATAGTATAGTAAACTTTTTTACACTTGAGTTTAGTGAATATATTTACTAAAATTATTTTTTTCCGGCATTTATTTGGTCTTTTCAAGGGATAAAATGCTCCTTTTATACTGCTGACTTCCACGCCGGAGGAGGCACTTTACTGCGTTTGGACCCATACACGCTGCAAAGCACTTTTGCCGTGACAAACGAAAAAAGCGCCCCTTTTCAGCTCCCTGCAAAGCGCCGTGCGGCCGTCTCAGCCGCCCGTGAAAATGTCCGTTTTTTTTGTTGACTTAAGTAAACATATTTACTATACTTAATTTGATATATGTATATTTTGGCATTTTCCATTAAAGCAGAATGCCTTTCCATATATGCCGGAAAACCGGCTTTTTCCGAGTAAGCATCCAATTTTCTGAAACCTTTTTTACACACATTTTGATTTTTGTGAACACAGTACACCAAAGGATTTTATAAGACCGGGAGAGAAGATATGGGAGAAATATGTTATTCGTGCTTTGCGGAGAAAAGCACAAGCGGGGCATGCCCGCACTGCGGGTATGATCCCGCGTCGGACGAGGGGAAATACCCCATCGCCCTGCGCGCCGGGTCCATCCTCAACGGCAGGTACATCGTCGGCCGCGTACTGGGGCAGGGCGGCTTCGGCATAACCTACCTTGCGCAGGATTACCAGACGAAGGGCCTCGTCGCCATCAAGGAATATCTGCCCACGGAGTTTGCCGGCAGAACGACGGGGACCTACGCCGTGCAGGTCTATTCTGGCGACAGGCGGGAGAATTTTGAATACGGCAAGGAGCAGTTCCTCGCCGAGGCAAAGACCCTCGCGGAGTTCATCGGCAACGATCACATCGTCCGTATCTACAGCTACTTTGAGGAATACGGCACGGCCTACCTCGCCATGGAGTACATAGACGGCGAGAGCCTCGACAAATACATGCGCCGCTTTGGCGGACGTCTCACGGTCGAGCAGGCAAACGAGCTGCTCATCCCGGTGATGGAGGCGCTCGACTGGGTACATTCCAAGGGCATAGTCCACCGCGACATCGCCCCCGACAACATCATCGTCACGAAGGACGGCAGGGCGAAGCTCATCGACTTCGGCGCGGCGCGCTACAGCACCGGCGAGAAGAGCAAGAGCCTCGACGTCATCCTCAAGCACGGCTTCGCGCCCAAGGAGCAGTACATACGCCGCGGCCGTCAGGGGCCGTTCACGGACGTGTACGCCATGGCCGCGACCTACTACTACGCCATCACCGGCAAGATTCCGCCCGATGCAATAGAGCGCATGGACGAGGACGAGCTTATCCCGCCCACGACACTGGGCGTGAAGATAAGCAAGACGGCCGAGGACGCGCTCTTGAAAGGGCTTGAAGTAAGCGCCTCCGAGCGTTACCAGAGGATGGGAGAGCTTGCCGGGGGACTCGGCGCGAAGCCCGTCCGTCAGGCCCCGGAGCAGCCGTCCGCCCGCTCGTTCGACTTCTCCCGGCCCGAGGCGGCTCCCGCCGCGGCAAAACCCAAGCCCGCCGCGCAGGCGGAGGAGCGCAGCTTTTCAAAGGGACATGCCTACGAAGCCGGCCGCTTTGAAGGCTCCGATAGCACCGGCGCAGCTCCGGCTGCCGCCCCCGCGAGCGAGACTCCGGCCGGGGCACAGAAGAGCGCGCCGTCTGCCGCGGAAAAGTCCGCCCCGCCCAAGACCGGGAAAAAGAAAAAGAGCAAAACGACGGGGTGGGTACTCACAATTATATCGCTTATATCACTGATAATATACGTCGCGGCCATGACCGATGTGACCGACAGCACTTCCGGCTACGGCTGGCGCTATAACGAGTCCACCAAGACACTGTACATCAATTACAAGGGTCCAATGCCCGATTACGACCGCGAATCTGCCCGTCCGTGGAACGGCTACCGCTATGCAGCCGAAAATCTCGTTATATCCGACAGCGTGACGAGCATAGGAAACCGTGCGTTTTCGTCCTTTTCAAACCTAAAAAATGTAACGATTGCGGACAGCGTGACTGAAATAGGAACCTGTGCGTTCAGTTCGTGTACCTCACTGACGAGCCTGGATATACCTGTCAGCGTGACGCGTATCTGCTGTGGGGCATTCAGGAATTGCTACAAGCTCTGGGACGTCACGGCACGAACCGACGTGACGATCGAAGCCAACGCCTTCAGCGGCACTCTGATCGACCTCGGAGATGACGGCAATAACGCTGTGATCGCCACAGAGAGCAGCGTGATCCCCGGCAAATTTATTGAGTCGCAGGCTGTCCACAACGGCTACACCTGCCCATTCAAGCTTGACAGCACCGCGAGGAATCTGACCGGCGTCATTCTGAAGCTGAACATAACCAAGTACAAGGGCAACTTCCCGTTCGGCACGTTCTATCTCTATGCCAAGACGGAGAACGGATACTGGGACCACATAGCGCAGTTCAGCATATCGGAGGATCAGGTGGGCAAATATGTCACCTATGACCTGAAATTTGACGGGGCGGAGACCTTCGACTACCTCGCGATATGTGCGGGCATAGGCGGCGCAGAGTATACATATTCCTTCGACGCTACCTATTACTACAAATAATTTATAAGGAGAAAAAAGAAATGGCACAGGTATGCTGCAGTAAAGGTCACATCTATGATACGGAGATATACGGAAATTCCTGTCCGTATTGTGACAGCGGCGCGGGACACACTATCGACTTCGGCACGGCGAACGACCAGATGGCCGGACTCGGCAAGTCTATCGCGTATTCAACGGTCATGCCGGATGACATCAAAAAGACCTCCGCCCCGACAAGCTACATCCGTGAGCAGGAGCAGCTGAAAAAAACCGTCGGCGTGTTCGCGAAGAAGACAGGCCTCGACCCCATCGTCGGCTGGCTCGTCTGCGTCGAGGGGCATGACAAGGGCTGTGACTACCGGCTGTGCGCCAAGACGAACTCCATCGGCCGCGGCGAGGACATGGACGTCAGAATCAAGGGCGACGACACCATCTCCTCCAACATCCACGCGAAGATAGACTACGACGTGCTGAACAACGCCTTCTATCTGCTTCCCGCGAACAACAGGAACACCATCTATGTGAACAACGCGCCCCTCTACGCGGCGCAGCGCCTCAACCCATACGACAGGCTGCGCTTCGGTCAGAGCGAGCTTCTGTTCGTCCCGTTCTGCTGCGACAGGTTCACATGGCCCATCGAGGGTGAAAGGTAATTATGTGCTTTCGTAAAAAGGAAAAAGAGAATAAAGAGCAAAAGTCCTTTGAGCAGGACGCCATACCCAGGACCACCGCGCCGAAGCTCCGGGGCGCGCCGCGCATGAGCTACCGCGCGGCAAACCTGCAGGAGATCGGTCAGCGGGAACGGCAGGAGGATTCGTTTGCCTTCGGCAACGCTCTTGACGCGAACGCGGCGGAGGAATCCGGTCTGCTGATGATAGTCGCGGACGGAATGGGCGGGATGAAGGACGGACGGCTCGCAAGCCAGACAGCGATAGAGCGGATACGCGCGGGCTTTCACTCCATGGAACCCTCCGACGACGTCCCCTCACAGCTTGAAAGTATCATTCTCTCCGCCGGAAAAGCGGTGGAGCAGGCTCTGGGCGGCGGAGGCGGCAGCACCGTGGTCGTCGGCGTGGTCTTTCAGCAGAAGCTCTACATGGCAAGCGTCGGGGACAGCTACGCGTTTCTTCTTCGCGATATGGAGCTTGTCCGCCTGAACAGGAGCCACAACGTATTGAACCGCGACCTCCTCGAGGAGATAAGCGGCGGCGGCTTCGACCCCAACGAGGCAAAAAGAAATCCCGAAAAAGAGGCTCTCACCCAGTTTCTCGGCATGAGCGACTTTGACGAGATAGATCGTTTCCGCAGACCGCTTCACTTGCAGGCCGGCGACGTTATACTCCTATGCTCGGACGGAGTAGGCGGAGTGCTGAGTGAGAAGTGTATCGCCGAATGCATAAGCCACGGCTCCCCCGAGGACATGTGCGCGGCGCTGAAAAAAGAGGTACAGAACGTCGGCAGCAGATATCAGGACAACTACACGGCACTGGTGCTTCAGTGCATACAATAAGAGAGAATTGAGGGGTAAAAATCATGAAAAAAAGGATCGTTTCACTGGCGCTCACGCTGCTGCTCATGCTCAGCCTGGGTTCCCTTGCCTATGCCGCCAATGATGTAAACTCGGTACGTCAGGGCGTTGTCAGAATAGTCGAGGTCCACAACATCGACGGCGTCGACTCCGCGTATATCTTCGGCAGCGGCTTCTTCGTCGGAAAAAGCGGACAGAACGTCCGCTATCTTATGACCAATTTCCACGTCGTCAGCGACTATGTCCAGAACGGCGAGGGCGCGGTCTTTGAATTCCGGGACGATTACGGCTACAGGCACACGGGTCAGGTGTCCCTGCGCGTGTACTTTGACGCCAACAGCTACCTCGAGGCGTCTGTCGTTGACTATGATCAAAATCAGGATATCGCTCTTCTGAAGCTTGAGGGCTACACCGACCTGCGTTCCTCCCTCGCGCTGCGGATACCCACGGACGACATGGTCGGCGATCCCGTGTATATCGTGAGCTACCCCGGCAACTCCGACGATTCTACAAATCCCACCAGCGTATGGGGCGCCGAGGACTCTCTCGTCACCAAGGGAACTATAGGCCGTCTCGTCACCGAGTCCGGCACGAACGCAAAGTGGATACAGTCCTCCGACCTGATAATCTCCAACGGCGCCTCCGGCGGCCCGCTCGTCAACGAGAACGGCGACGTCCTCGGCATGGTGTGCCGGGGCGTCGACAGCAGCTCGTCCGCCGATCATATGAATATGTGCGTCAATATCGAGCGCGTCGTGGACCTGCTCAAAAAGAATGACATCGAGTTTGAAATGGCGTCCGACCGCGCGGCACAGACCGAACCCACGCAGGCCGAAGCCGCACCCGAAAAGGACGATTCCTCGCTTACCGTTTCGATCTTCGTTTTTGCCATTACCCTCGCAATATTCGCCGTAGTCAAAGCAAGTAAGAGCGCAAAGGCGAAAAAGCAGGCCGAAGCCGCGGCAGCGGCAGCGGCGGCAGCAGCGAACAAGACCGTCGCCGTCAATACGCCGCCCGCCCTCACAGCGGTCGCCAGATCCCTTGCTGAGCAGCACGGAGGCAAGCACGGCGGCAGGAAGGTCAAGATCGGCTCCGAGCCTCTCATAGCCGGCAGAGGCAGAGACTGCAAGCTCATTTACGATGAGAAAACTCCCGGCGTCAGCGGCCGTCACTGCGCCATCGCGTGGGACGCGGACAGGAAGGAATTCATCATCAAGGACCTCGGCTCCACCTACGGCACCTACCTTGACAGCGGCATGAAGCTCGATCCCAGCAGGATCTACCGTCTCAAGCCCGGCGAGTCCTTCTATCTCGGCGACAGAGCCAACACGATCCGCGTAGAGGTCGAGTAAAATGGTTTTTGACAGCTTCATTTTTTCTACGGCTGGCGGCCGCGATGAAAATCAGGACGCCGCAGGAAAGCTGGAGGGCGAGGGCTGCGGTCTCTACGTCGTGGCGGACGGTCTCGGCGGTCACGCGAACGGGAGACTTGCCGCGGAAAGCGTCGTCACGACCCTTCTTAACGGAGAAAAGCCGCAGAGCCTCGAAGAGCTTTGCGGCGGGATAGCGGCGGCGAACTCCGCGATACTCGAGCTGCAGAGCAGGGAGAACTGCACGGCCAAAAGCACCGTCGCCGCGCTCCTTATCCGCGGCGAGAGCGCGTTCTGGGCGCACACGGGCGATTCGCGGATATACGGTATCCACGACGGCCGTCTCACCCTGACGACGAACGACCACTCTGTTTCCTATAAGAAGTATCAGTCCGGTGAAATAACCAAGCGTCAGATCGCCGCGGACGAGGATCAGTCGCGCCTGCTGAAGGCTCTCGGCGGCACCAAGCGCTGGGAGCCGGAGACGGGTACGGTCGAGAGCGTCGTCCCGGGCGACGCGTTCCTCCTCTGCTCGGACGGCTTCTGGGAGTATGTCAACGACGAGGAAATACTTGTCGATTATCTCAAGGCCTCCTCCGCGCGCCAGTGGGCAAGACTAATGCTCCTGCGCGCCATTGACCGGGTCAAGCCGGGACACGACAATCTGACGCTGATCACCGTTTTTGCGGCCGAGGGCTGACAGGCACCGGAATTTATTATCAGGGAGAGATAAAAGTGGGAGAAATATGTTATTCGTGCTTTGCGGAGAAAAGCACAGCCGGGACGTGTCCGCACTGCGGGTATGATCCCGCGTCGGACGAGGGGAAATACCCCATCGCCCTGCGCGCCGGGTCCATCCTCAACGGCAGGTACATCGTCGGCCGCGTACTGGGGCAGGGCGGCTTCGGCATAACCTACCTTGCGCAGGATTACCAGACGAAGGGCCTCGTCGCCATCAAGGAATATCTGCCCACGGAGTTTGCCGGCAGAACGACGGGGACCTACGCCGTGCAGGTCTATTCTGGCGACAGGCGGGAGAATTTTGAATACGGCAAGGAGCAGTTCCTCGCCGAGGCAAAGACCCTCGCGGAGTTCATCGGCAACGATCACATCGTCCGTATCTACAGCTACTTTGAGGAATACGGCACGGCCTACCTCGCCATGGAGTACATAGACGGCGAGAGCCTCGACAAATACATGCGCCGCTTTGGCGGACGTCTCACGGTCGAGCAGGCAAACGAGCTGCTCATCCCGGTGATGGAGGCGCTCGACTGGGTACATTCCAAGGGCATAGTCCACCGCGACATCGCCCCCGACAACATCATCGTCACGAAGGACGGCAGGGCGAAGCTCATCGACTTCGGCGCGGCGCGCTACAGCACCGGCGAGAAGAGCAAGAGCCTCGACGTCATCCTCAAGCACGGCTTCGCGCCCAAGGAGCAGTACATACGCCGCGGCCGTCAGGGGCCGTTCACGGACGTGTACGCCATGGCCGCGACCTACTACTACGCCATCACCGGCAAGATTCCGCCCGATGCAATAGAGCGCATGGACGAGGACGAGCTTATCCCGCCCACGACACTGGGCGTGAAGATAAGCAAGACGGCCGAGGACGCGCTCTTGAAAGGGCTTGAAGTAAGCGCCTCCGAGCGTTACCAGAGGATGGGAGAGCTTGCCGGGGGACTCGGCGCGAAGCCCGTCCGTCAGGCCCCGGAGCAGCCGTCCGCCCGCTCGTTCGACTTCTCCCGGCCCGAGGCGACCCCCGCCGCGGAACAGCCACAGCCGGATCCCATACCGGGATCCATCCCGGAGCCTCAGCCGCAGACGGACTCCACACCCGAGCCTGCCCCGGAGTCCCAGCCGGTATACGAGGAGGCCGCTCCCGAACCCGCGTCCGAGGTCGACTCCTCGCCAGGACCCGAGAACGGTCAGGGCCCCGTTTCTGAGCCTCAGGCCGAGGCCCCGAAGCGTTCGCGTCTGCCGGTCGAAGCGTTTATAGCCGCGGCGGTAGTCATACTCGCAATATTTGCGGTACTTTTATTGGGGCGCGCCGGCGGAAATTCCGGCTCGGCGGAAAGCCCATGGTCATACTCTCCTTCAACGGAGACGCTCTATATAAAATACGACGGCCCAATGCCTGATTTTAGCGGCTGGGGAGAACGTCCGTGGTTTGACCTAAAAATTAAAAAAGTGGTAATAGAGGACGGCGTGACTAAAATAGGTGATGCCGCGTTTACAGGTTCGGATTATCTCACCTCCGTAGAAATACCCGACAGCGTAAAAAGCATTGGTAACAGTGCCTTTGCCTCCTGTAGCCGTCTGCGGCAGATAAGTATACCCGATTCCGTGACGGAGATTGGAAACTTTGCATTTTACCGCTGTCTTGAGCTTTCCGAGGTGAAACTGTCAGAAGGATTAAAAACGATCGGCATTGGCGCATTTCGGGCCACCAGCCTTAGCTTCGTACATATCCCATACGGCGTAACAGATGTCGGTGACGGAGCGTTTTATGATTGCACCAATCTTGAGGAAGTCTGGATCCCGGACAGTGTGATAAATATCGGTAAAGACGCATTTGCGTCTACTCCGCTTGAAGAGAATTTTTCAAATTGAGCCTGCTGAAAACTCACCGCCGCGGGGCCGTTTGGCCCCGCGGCGGTGAAGCTTTATCAGCCCAGCCCTATTCTGCTTTCGACCTCTTCCGGCGACGGGATACTTGAGATACCCCCGCTGCGCTCCGTGGAGAGGCCCGCCGCGGCGGTGGCAAATTCAACTATTTTCCTCAGCTCGTCTCCGTCCAGCTCCTCCGGCGCCATGCCGCTTTTCAGTACGCCCCAGACTGCGCTGCCGCCGAAGATATCCCCCGCGCCGCAGGTGTCGATAACCCTCAGACCGCCGAGCGCCGGGACAGCTCCCGAACAGCGCACGTTCCGGTACACGCAGCCCTCCGCGCCGCAGGTGACGAACGCGAGCTTCACGCCGTATTCGCGCACGAGCTTTTCCGCGGCCTCCTCGGGAGCTATGCCCCAGAGAAACTCCGCTTCCTCGTCGCTCAGCTTGACTATATCCGCCCGATGAAGCCCCCACTCCATCTGCCCTCGCGCCTCGTCAAGGCTGCTCCACAGCGGTCTCCTGAGGTTGGGGTCGAAGCTTATGAGCTTCCCGGCGGCTCTCGCGTACTCGACCGCCCTGTATGTGGCCGTCCTCGCCGGCTCGTGGGTCAGGCTCAGCGTCCCGAAATGGAACGCCCGCGTCTTGTCGATGAGGGTCGTGTCGACCTCCTCAAAGCTCAGCCGGGTATCCGCGCCCGGCTTTCGCGAAAAGGCAAAGCTCCGCTCTCCCCTTCCGTCAAAGGTCACGAACGCGAGCGTTGTGAAAAACTCGTCCGTGACTCGCATGCCGGAAATATCCGTGCCGCATTTTTCAAGGGTGCCGAGCAGGAGCTTCCCGAAGGTGTCGTTCCCGACCTTGCCTATCATGGCCGTTTTCCCTCCGAAGCGGTTCACCGCCGCAAGGAAGTTCGCCGGCGCTCCGCCGGGGTGCGCGGCCATGGTGGGATAGCCCTCGCCGTCGGACGACACGGCCGCAAAATCTATCAGCAGCTCGCCCAGCGCGACAACATCGTACATATCTCGTCCTCCGTTACACTCATTTCGCCCTCGGGTACTCGTTGCACAAGAGGCGGTAGGGCGGCTCGTCCTCCTCGATGGTCGGGAAGCGGCCGACGGGCGGCTCAAAGCGGTTGTCGGTATTGTCGTCGTTGCACTGGCTCACCTCGCCGAGCAGCACCGCCCCCGTACCCGGCTCCACGGAGAAGTCGTGGTACATATACTGCTGGATATGTATGCTCTCGCCGGGGGTGAGACGTATCTGCGCCCCGGCGGGGACGGTGTAGGTGCGCCCGTCGGTATGTACGGTCACGTCGCTCTCGCGGTCGATTGACTCGTCAGGGAGCGAATTATAGACCCTGATGAGTATGTTGCCGCCGCCGCGGTTGATGATATCCTCGGTCTTGTACCAGTGGAAGTGGTTGGGGCTGTACTGCCCCTCCTTCATATAGAGGAGCTTTTCGGCGTAGACCTTGGGGTATTTGTCCGGCATGGCCCGGCTGCCGTTGCGGATGGTGATGAGGGACATGCCGACGCTGTCAAAGTCGCCGAGACCGTAGTCGGTTATGTCCCAGCCCAGCATGCACTCGCGCACCTCGTCGTACTCGTGGCCGATATTCTCCCACTCCCCGGGCGTGAAGCCGCAGAAGGGCGGCAGATAGCAATGCTCGCGCGCGCACATCGCCTCAAGCTCCCTGAGCGCCGCGTTCATTTCACTTCGTTTCATAGCTTGACCTCCTTTGATGTATCACCGTATCGCTGGAGACAGTTTAGCATATTTTTGTCACGCGGTAAACAGCAGATTTTTCTCGTCCGCACATGTCCTCCTCATTGACAAACAAACGCAAAAAATATATCATCAGATCGGATAGAGGCATTTTTTGTCTTATGCCGGGCGTCCCTGCGCCGGCATGTATATTATATATGTAAAAGGAGGAGCTTCCATGGCCGTCAACACCTCTGAGTCATACCGCGAGCTTGTAATGTACTCCGTATTCGTGCGAAACTACAGCGAGGAGGGTACCTTTGAGGGCGTAAGAAAGGACCTTGACCGCATAAAGGCGCTGGGCGTCGATATAATATGGCTGCTGCCCATCCACCCCGTCGGGAAAAAGGCGCGCAAGGGTACTCTCGGCAGTCCCTACGCCATCTCAGACTACCGCGGGATAAACCCCGAGTTCGGCACACTGGACGACTTCAGGCGGCTCGTCGCCGCCATACACGAGCGCGGCATGAAGTGCGTGATCGACGTCGTGTACAACCACACCTCGCCCGATTCATGGCTTGCCGTGAACCACCCGGGGTGGTTCTATCACAAGCCGGACGGCAGCTTCGGCAACCGTATCGGCGACTGGAGCGACGTTATCGACCTCGACTACGGCAATAAGGAGCTGTGGGATTACCAGATAGAAACGCTCAAAATGTGGGCGGAGATAGTAGACGGCTTCCGCTGCGATGTGGCCCCGCTCGTCCCGCTCGAATTTTGGCTGAGGGCAAGGCGCGAGGTCGAGGAGGTCAGACCCGGCTGCTTCTGGCTCTGCGAGTCCGTCGAGCCGGAGTTCATCACCTCGACACGCGCGCAGGGCATGGCGAGCCTTTCCGACGCGGAGCTTTATCAGGCGTTCGACGCCGCCTACGAATACGACGTCTACGACAGCTTCCGCGGCTGCCTGACGGGCAAAAATACTCTCGAGCGCTACGCCGGGGACATCTGCCGTCAGGAATACATATATCCCGAAAACTATGTGAAGCTCCGCTTCCTTGAGAACCACGACCGGCCGAGAGCCGCGTTCCTCCTGCCCGACGAGGGGAGGCTTCTCGCGTGGACGGCGTTCGTCTATTTCCAGAAGGGCATGACTCTCATATACGCGGGGCAGGAAAAGGGCGTGAAGCACCTTCCCAGCCTGTTCGACGCGGACAGGGTCCAATGGGACACCGGACGCGACTTCTCCGCGCTCATGTCGCGCCTGCACGAGATCAAGAAGGATCCGCTCTTTGCCCGCAGCAGCTACGAGGTCAGGGCACTCCCAGGCGGTGTGCTCATGGCCTCCCACAGCAGCGGCGGCAGACGCTGCGTCGGTATCTTCCCGGTAAGCGGCGGCAGCGCGCTTGTCGACGCCGCCCTGCCCGGCGGACTCTACACCGACCTTATCAGCGGCGATACCGTCGAGGTACACGCCGGGATGGTGGCCGTGGACGGCCGCGCGGTGATCATAAACATAGGCTGAATCTCTCTCTTGAGACTCCGTATCTTAAACGGTGGAAGCGTTGGCTTCCACCGTTTTTTCGTTTGATCGCTCACTTTGATCAATTATCAATGTAAACGCCGTGACTTGAAATGCGATAAAAATTATACTAAAATCAGCGTGAGAAAAAGAAAAGGACCGGCGGCTCATGAAAGATATCAAGCTCATCGCCTTCGACATGGACGGCACGCTCACCCAGCACAAGACCCACATCGAAAAGGAGAACCGCGAGCTGCTCGACGAGCTGTCCGCGCGCTACAGGCTGCTCATGGTCGGCGCGGGACAGTGCCGGCGCATATTCGACCAGATGGAGCATTACCCCATCGACATCATCGGCAACTACGGCATGCAGTACTGCGCCTACAACGCGCAGAGCGGCGACATAGACACCGTTTACGACATCCGCATGCCCTGCGACAGGGAGAGCGTCGAGCGCAGGATAACCATGCTGCGCGAGAAATACGGCTACACCGACTATGTGGGCGACAACGTGGAGTACCACGTCTCCGGCTGCGTCACGTTCCCGCTGCTCGGGACAAAGGCTGACATCCGGGACAAGCTCCGCTTCGACCCGGACAGGAAAAAGCGCCGCGCCTTTTACGAGGACGTGAAGAACACCTTCAGCGACTACACGGTGTTCGTGGGCGGCTCGTCATCCTTTGATTTCGCGCCCTACCCCTACAATAAATACTACGCGCTTGATAAGTTCTGCCGCGATAACGGCTATACGCACGACAACGTCGTGTACGCGGGCGACGACTACGGTCTCGGCGGGAACGACGAGTCGGTGTACAGATCGGATTTTGAATTTATCTGCGTGGACGACTACAGAAAGCTCCGGGAATGTCTCTCCGGGCTGCTAAAATAAATAAAAAGCTCTCCCGCTGTCCAACGATCATGGACGGCGGGAGCGCTTTATTATTCGCGTTCAGCCCTGGCCGTAGTAGGCGTTTTTGCCGTGCTTTCTGAGATAGTGCCTGTCGAGAAGCTCGCTCTGCATGCGGCCCGCGCCGGGGGCGATCATCATGGCGTGCCAGTCCATAAAGGCGACCTCCTCCATGACCACCGCGTTGTGGACGGCCTCATGGGCACTCGCACCCCACGCAAAGGGGCCGTGGGAATGCACCACGACGCCGGGGATGTCCGTGGGGGATCTGTCCCTGAAGGTCTCGATGATGACGGAGCCGGTCTCCTTCTCGTACTCGCCGGCGATCTCCTCGGGCGTGAGCATGCGCGTGCAGGGGATGTCGCCGTAGAAATAGTCGGCCTGAGTCGTTCCCATGGCCGGGATATCCAGCCCCGCCTGAGCGAAGGTCGTCGCCCAGCGCGAGTGGGTGTGGACTATCCCTCCGCACTCCGGGAACGCCTTGTAAAGCTCAACGTGTGTGGGGGTATCGCTGGAGGGCTTCCATTTGCCCTCGACCCGGTTCCCGTCGAGGTCTACCACCACCATGTCCTCGATGCTCATTCCCTTATAGGGTACGCCGGAGGGCTTGATGACGACAAGCCCGCTCTCGCGGTCGATACCGGAGACGTTGCCCCATGTGAAGGTGACGAGTCCGTATTCAGGCAGCAGCAGGTTTGCCTCAAGGACCTCCTGCTTCAGTTTTTCGAGCATGACATTCTCCCCCTTCACTTCTCCGCGTTCACGCGGGCGATGACCCTGTCTGAGAGCCTGTCCATAAGGCCAAGGTCGTACACGGTCTGGAACACGGTGTAGCGGGGGCGTATCTCCTTGCAGTAGAGGAAGGTCTCCTTCAGGAGCATATCGTCGACGTTTATCTGCGCGGGCGTGCAGGGGCAGCCGATGTCCGCGAGGAGCGCGCGGAGGGAATCCGCAGACGGCAGGGACTCAAGCTGAGTTCGCACGGCGTCCCAGTTTTTCTCCATGCTGTCTATGCGGCGCAGGCGGGCGGCAGGGTCGTTCTTGCCCACGCGCTTTTCCATCTCGATGACCTCACCGGCGGCAGCGCCGTAGTGGGCGCGTATCTCTGCCTCCCATGCGTCATAGTCGTACTCCCCTGCCGCACGGCGCGCGGCGTCGAAGTCGACGCTTTCCTTGAGAAGTTCCTCTATAAGCATAAGCACAAGCACCGTGCCTACGGCGACCTGTTCGCCGTGCATGGCGGGGCGCTCGCCGCGCTGCTCAAGTATCGTCTCCCAGTAGTGGGACATGTGGTGTTCGGCTCCGGAGGCGGGACGCGAATCGCCGTACAGGCTTATCGCCGCGCCGGAGAGCACCAGCCCGCGCATCACGCTGCCGAGAGTCTCCGGGTCACGCTCCTTTATCTTCGGCGCTTCCTTGAGTATATCGCTCACGCACTCGTGGACAAGGCGGGTTATGCTGGCGCAGTAGTGTTCGCCGTTGATTATCCGCGCAAGCTCCCAGTCGTTGAGGCAGGTGAGTTTGCCGATAAGGTCGCCGAAGCCCGCGACGGTCATGCGGTAGGGCGCGGTGCGGAGTATGTCCGTGTCGCCGATGATGACCTCCGTGCAGTGGGCGGGCATGGTCGCCTTGAGATTATTGACGTTCATTATGCCGATCGACGCGGCAAAGCCGTCCATGGGCGCGCCGGTCGCCACGGTGAAGCAGGGCAGGCGGAGCTTGAAGCTCGAGTAGCGGGTCATGTCGGTGATGGAGCCGGTGCCGACGCCGATGATGAGGTCGCAGCCCTTTGGCGTGTTGATGACGATCTCGCCGAGCGTGGCCTCGTCAAAGCCCAGATGGGTGAGGACATGCACGCACGGCTCGATACCTGCCGCGGCCAGCAGCTCGCCGCAGCGCTTGGCGGCGATGTTATAGGTAATGGAGTCGCACAGGACGAGCGGCTTCGTGTAGCCCAGCTTTTTGACATAGCCGGGGAGCTTTTCAATGGCGCCGGGGCCTATCTCCACGCCCTTTATGGGGACATAGTGTGTCCTGCCGCAGCCGCACTCCAGCCGGGTGTCAAGATATTTACCCAGCTCCTGCGGGGTATCGTACATTTTTGTTATGTTTTCGCTCAAGGCTGATCGCGCCCCTCTCTTTAATTATCTGCGGCCGGAGAGCGCCTCCGGCCTTTTATACAGCGATATTCTATATCATGTCCCAGCGCTTTTCAAGCATTGGCGCTGAGATTGAAAATAATCAAAAACAGCAAAAACGATCAGCGGGCATATCTCCCGGCAGCGGCGTCATCCCGCCGTCTCCGAGGTGTCGGCCCTCCGGACGGCGGGCGCCTCCTCAAGCTTTTTGTACACGGTCAGGTACATCGTGATAAAGCAGGCCGCGCCGCCGAGGAGGTCTGAGACCGGCTCCGACGCGAAAACTCCGTCCGCCTTGAAAAAGCACGGCAGGATATACACCAGCGGCACCACGATAACGACCTTGCGCAGGAGCGAAAAGAATATCGCCTCCCTCGTCCTGCCCAGCGCGACAAAGACGCACTGTCCCACCGACTGGAGCGACATGAGGCAATAGCCGGCGAAGTATATCCGTATGCACCTGACGGTCAGGGAGCTAAGCTCGGCCTCGTTGTTGAAAAGACTGATAAACGTCCTCGGCCAGAGCATGAGCGCCGCCCACATGAGGACCGCGTATATGAGGACGCCGGCCGTGGTAAAGCGTATCCCGCTCCTCACCCTGTCGTAGGCGCCAGCTCCGTAGTTATAGCCAAGCACCGGCTGCGCGCCGAGGGTGAGTCCGTGGATCATCATCAGCACCACGTCCCGTATCGAGCCGACGATGGTCATCGCGCCGAGGTATATGTCCCCGCCGAAGCGGCGCAGCTGGGCGTTGCACGCGATAGTCACGAGCGAGGTCGTCACGTTCATCGTAAAATTTGCGATGCCGAGGGAGAGGATGCTGCCGACGGTCTTTTTGTTCAGGCGCAGATACTTCGCCTGTATGCGGTGGAGCGCCCTGCCGCTCAGGAGAAAGCGCATGACGAGAAATGCCGACAGCGCCTGAGAGATCACCGTCGCGATCGCCGCGCCCGCAATGCCGAGCTTGAGCGTGAAAACGAATATCGGGTCAAGAATTATATTTGCCACCGCGCCTATCGCGACCGTGAACATGCCCATGCGCGAAAAGCCCTGCGCGTTTATATAGTAATTCATGCCGAGGCTCAGCATGACGAACACCGTCCCGGCGGTGTAAATGCGGGTGTAGCTCGCGGCGTAGGGATATGTGGTCTCGCTCGCGCCGAAGAGGTAAAGGAGCGGCTTCTGGAATATCTGCGCCGCGGCGGTGAGTACGACGGAGAAGATGAGCAGCAGCGTCAGCGAGCAGCCCATTATCTCGTCGGCCTGCTCTTCGTCGCCTCTGCCCCTCGCTATGGAGAAGAGCGACGCGCCGCCCGCGCCCGACAGGACGGAAAACGCCGCGATGATGACAAGGATGGGCGAGCTTATCCCTATCCCCGTGAGCGCAAGGCCGCCCTCGCCGGGGATATGTCCGATGTACATCCTGTCCACGACGCTGTAGAGGACGTTGATGAGCTGCGCTATCATCATGGGTATGGCCATGTGCAGTATGGCTTCGCTCACCTTTCCCTGTGTAAAATCGTTTCCGTTGCTCCTGTAGTCCGCCTTCATACCATACCATTCCGATCTATCTATACTGCGCGTGGCACCCGGATATCCGGGGCCGCCGCCGTAAAATTTCGCCGTATGATTATAGCACTCGGCCGCGCGCACTTCAACAGGACATTTTACATCAGAAAGTGCTTGCATATGGGCGATTTTATGATATAATGACAAGACGTGTACCCGCAGCGGTCTCACGGTATTGAATTGTAAGGAGAGTATTTGCATGAACGACTTTGGAAGCAAGATTTATGCTGCCGCACAGCAGGCCGTAAAGGACGTTTACGATCTGGACGTGGCAGAGGGACAGCTTATCATTGAAACGCCTCAGGACACCAAGCTGGGCGACTATTCCACCAGCATTGCCATGAAGCTCTCGCGCACTCTCCGACGTAACCCGATGGAAATCGCCGAGCCTCTCGTCGCGAAGCTCACGGAGCTTCTCCCCGAGTGCGAGTCCATCACCGTCGCCCGCCCGGGCTTCATCAACTTCAAGCTCAAGCCCAGCGCTCTCACCGCCGTTATAAACGAGGTCATCGCCGCCGGCGACGACTACGGCAAGAACGACTCCGGCAAGGGCAAGCACCTCCTCCTCGAGTGGGTGTCCGCCAACCCGACCGGCGACCTGCACTGCGGCCACGCCCGCAACGCCGCGTGGGGCGACTGCATCTGCCGCATGATGGAGGCCAGCGGCTGGGACGTGCTGCGCGAGTTCTACGTCAACGACGCCGGCAACCAGATCGTTATGCTGGGCGAATCCCTCACCGCGCGCTACTTTGAGTATTTCGGCAAGGAATACCCCCTGCCCGAGGGCGGCTACCACGCCGACGACATAAAGGTCATTGCCGCACAGCTCGCCGAGGAAGAGGGCGACAAGTGGCTCACCGCCGACCCCAAGGAGCGTCTCGAGTACTTCATGAACTACGGCAAGACCAAGGAGCTTGAGAAGATCGACCGCGACCTCAGGACCTACCGCGTCACCATGCAGAGCTGGATGCACGAGACCTTCTTCTATCAGGATAACTGCAAGCGTATCAACGACTGCCTCAAGCGCATGGCCGACATGGGTCTCACCTATGAAAAGGACGGCGCGCTCTGGTTCAAGAGCACCGACTACGGCGACGACAAGGACCGCGTCCTGCGCAAGAGCGACGGCACCCTTTCCTACCTGACCCCGGATATCGCCAACCACGTCTACAAGGTGGAGCGCGGCTATCCCCTGCTCGTCAACCTCTGGGGCGCCGACCACCACTCCTACGTCACCCGTATGCAGAACGCCATGACCGCTCTCGGCTATCCCGAAGGCACCCTCTCCGTCGACCTCATCCAGATGGTCCGTATGGTCGAGGACGGCAAGGAGGTCAAGATGTCCAAGCGTACCGGCAACGCCCTCACTATCCGCGAGCTTTGCGAGGATATAGGCGTTGACGCCGCGCGCTGGTTCTTCGCCTCCAAGGACGTGGCGACCCACATGGATCTCGACCTCAAGCTCGCCCGCTCCAAGGACAACAACAACCCCGTCTACTATGCTCAGTACGCCTACTCCCGTATGTGCTCCATCCTCAGGAATCCTCAGATCCCTGAGTTCAAGAGCGTCGATTCCTACGAGCGCCTGACCGACGAGAAGGAGCTTCAGCTCCTCAAGATGATAAGCGAGTTCCCCAAGGAGGTCGCCGCCGACGCGCTCAACCGCAAGCCCAACAAGATGACCGAGTATATCATCTCCCTCGTCAAGGTGTTCCACAGCTACTACAACTCCACCAAGGTCAACAATCCCGACGACCCCGAGCTCACCAACGAGCGTATCGGTCTCATCAAGGCCGCGATGATAACCCTCAAGAACGCGCTCAACCTCGTCGGCGTATCCGCGCCGGAGAGCATGTGATGCCCCGTATGTGCATTTTCACGAACTGAGCAAAAACACAAAATATACAATCTTAAGAAAAAACTTCCGTGCATATCAAGGTGCGGCCGGTAAAACCGGCCGCGCAGCAGAGAAAAGCCGCCGTATGGCGGCCTTTCTCTTGTTTTTTGGGATTTTTACGAAAAGAGACTTTTATTAACACGTTTTTTATTGATTATTTGCCGAGTTTTACCTGTTTTTTTCTTTTGTTAAACAAATCCGCCGTTGTTTGTTTTATCTCTAACAAAGATCATTTCCAGAAATTAGGTGTAAAAAATGACTTTTTCCATACAAGGATATTTGCAGAAATATACAATTTTCTGCGGACGATTGTTCCAATATTTTATCGTTCAGCGGATATGATATTTACAGTGAATCACTGTGCCGGAACTATGCGCGCAGGGCCGGCGCAGCTAACTACAAAAAAACAGGAGACTTAACAATGAAAGGTATTTGCGTTCGCAGCGAAATAAAGCCGCTGAAAAAGGTACTTCTCCACCGTCCCGGCCGTGAGCTTCTTCACCTGACTCCCGACCGTCTGCCGGAGCTTCTTTTTGACGATATCCCGTTCCTCAAGGTCGCCCAGCAGGAGCATGACGCTTTCGCGCAGATCCTGCGCAGCAACGGCACCGAGGTCGTCTACCTCGAAGACCTGATGACCGAGGTCCTCAAGCTCCACCCCGAGCTGACCAAGCCCTTCATCTATCAGTGGCTGTCTGAGGGCAACATCAAGACCCGCCGCTGGCAGGATAAGCTCTACGAGTACCTCATGAGCAACTTCGAGGGCAAGGCTCTTGTCGAAAAGACCATGGAGGGCATTACGCTCAAGGAAATGGGCGGCGCTTCCGCCTACTCCCTGCAGGACCTCATCGCCCCCGCGGACGACCTCGTCGTCGACCCCATGCCCAACCTCTACTTCACCCGCGACCCGTTCGCGTCCGTCGGCACCGGCGTGTTCCTGCACAAGATGCGCTTCCCGACCCGCTGCCGCGAGACTCTGTACGCCGACTACATCTTCCGCTACCACCCCGACTTTGAGGGTCTCGTAAAGCGCTACTACGACCGCGACGGCCATGCCAACATCGAAGGCGGCGACGTCCTCAACCTCACCGAGGATACCCTTGCCATCGGCATTTCCCAGCGCACCTCCCCCGACGCTATCGAGGTCGCGGCCCGCAACCTCTTCACCGATCCCGAGGCAAAGATCCGCACCGTTCTGGCGTTCGACATCCCCGCATGCCGCGCCTTCATGCACCTCGACACCGTCTTTACCCAGATCGACTACGACAAGTACACCATCCACCCCGCGATCCTCGGACCCCTCACCGTGTACGAGATCACCCCGGGCGCCGACGATCCCGCCGATCTGCACATCCGCCGCATAGACTCCAAGCTGGAGGACATCCTTGCCAAGTACACCCGCACCGACCACGTCAAGCTCATCAACTGCGGCGGCGACGATCTTATCGCCTCTGCCCGTGAGCAGTGGAACGACGGCTCCAACACCCTGTGCATCGCGCCGGGCAGGATCGTTGTCTACGAGCGCAACGACGTCACCAACGCCATCCTCCGCGACGAGGGTCTCCAGGTACTTGAGATGCCTTCCGCAGAGCTTTCCCGCGGCCGCGGCGGCCCGCGCTGCATGTCTATGCCTATCATCCGCGCAGAATAATTATTTCAGAAGCGACCGTTATATAAATCAAATTTGAATCATTTCCTTTAGGAGGGGAATTATCATGGGCCTTAACATTCGCGGCAGAAGCTTCCTCACTCTTCTCGACTACACTCCCGAAGAGATCAACTACCTTCTTGACCTCGCTTCCGAGTTCAAGCGCATGAAGAACAACGGCATCGAGCACAAGTGGCTCTCCGACAAGCAGATCGTCCTTCTCTTCGAGAAGACCTCCACCCGTACCCGCTGCGCATTTGAAGTCGGCGCACGCGACCTCGGCATGGGCGTCACCTTCCTCGATTCCGGCTCCTCCCAGATGGGCAAGAAGGAATCCCTCGCAGACACCGCGAAGGTTCTCGGCCGTATGTTCGACGGCATTGAGTACCGCGGCTTCAAGCAGTCCGTTGTTGAAGACCTCGCCCGTTACTCCGGCGTTCCCGTGTGGAACGGCCTGACCGACCAGTTCCATCCCACGCAGATGCTCGCCGACATCATGACCGCACGCGAAGAGTTCGGCGACATGCGCGGCCGCAAGCTCACCTTCTTCGGTGATGCGCGCAACAACGTTGCAAACTCCCTGATGGTCGTCTCCGCAAAGCTCGGCATGCACTTCTGCGCATGCGGCCCCAAGGAGCTCATGCCCGAAGAGTGGCTCATCGAGAAGTGCCAGGCCATCGCTGCCGAGACCGGCGCCGTTCTCGAGTTCACCGATGACGTTGCCGTCGGCGCACGCGACTGCGACGTTCTCTACACCGACATCTGGCTCTCCATGGGCGAACCCGCAGAGCTGTGGGAGAAGCGCATAAAGCTCCTCCGCCCCTACCAGGTCAACAAGGAAGTCATGGCCATGGCAAAGCCCACCGCCATCTTCGAGCATTGCCTGCCCTCCTTCCACGACCGTGAGACCACCGTCGGCGAGGACATCTACCAGAAGTTCGGCCTCGAGGCCATGGAAGTCACCGACGACGTGTTCCTCGGACATCAGGCACGTCAGTTCCAGGAAGCCGAGAACCGCATGCACACCATCAAGGCTGTCATGTACGCGACCCTCAAGTAAGCTTCCGTCATCATTCAACAAAGGCCCGTCAGACCCGCCGCTCATGCGGCGGCTGTCTGGCGCGGCAGTGATCCTCCGTGTGTGAGGATTTCATAAACTTATTTTGCGGAATACCGCATGGAGGATTTTGATCGTTATGGCAGAGAGAATCGTCGTTGCTCTCGGCGGAAATGCCCTCGGCAAGACCCCCGAGCAGCAGCTTGAGCTTGTTCGCAACACCGCTCGTCCCATCGTCGACCTCGTCGAGAAGGGCTATGAGGTCATCATTGGCCACGGCAACGGCCCGCAGGTCGGCATGATAAACCTCGCAATGGAATTTTCCGCCAACAAGGGCGGCAGCACCCCGTTCATGCCGTTCCCCGAGTGCGGCGCAATGACGCAGGGCTACATCGGCTACCATCTCCAGCAGGCCATCCAGCAGGAACTGAAGAGCCGCGGCATCGAGAAGGAATGTGCCACCGTTGTGACGCAGGTCGTCGTTGACGGGAAGGACCCCGGCTTCCAGCACCCCACCAAGCCCGTAGGCAGCTTCTACACCAAGGAAGAGGCCGAGAAGATCGCCGAGGAAAAGGGCTTCGTCTTCGTTGAGGACGCCGGACGCGGCTACCGTCGTGTCGTCCCCTCCCCCATCCCCAAGCGTATCGTTGAGTTGAACGTCGTCGATCAGCTCGTCCGCGCGGGCGACATCGTCATCACCGTCGGCGGCGGCGGTATCCCCGTCGTCGAGACCGAGAACGGCCTTTGCGGCGTCGCAGCCGTCATCGACAAGGACCGCGCAAGCTCCCTGCTCGCTCAGGACGTGCGCGCCGACCGTCTCATCATCCTCACCGCAGTTGACGCGGTGTGCATAAACTACAACAAGCCCGAGCAGAAGGAGCTGTCCTCCATGACCATCGCCGAGTGCGAGAAGTACATCGCCGAGGGTCAGTTCGCTCCCGGCAGCATGCTGCCCAAGGTCGAGTCCTGCATGGAGTTCGTAAAGAACAACGACCACGGCGGTGTCGCGCTCATCACCTCCCTTGCCCGTGCCGCGGATGCCCTCGAGGGCAAGACCGGCACCGTGATTACCAAGTAAGCATTTTTGTTTTTATATTCGCAAGACCTATTACCGGCGGAATCCAAACAAAATTTTTTAGAGAGGGGATCAATCATGTCTAAAAAGGCAAAGAGATCAATCAGCACATTTGCAATCCTGCTCGCCGTTCTGCTCCTCGTGTCGATAGCCACCTGGATCTGCGCGGGCAAAACCTACACTGACGGCGACGGCAACGCCGCCGAGGTCGTCGGAGCGACCTCCAGCGACATCTTCATGGCTCCTGTCAACGGCTTTGCTGACGCGTCCGACGTTATCACCTTCGTGTTCTGCCTCGGCGCATTCCTCGCGATCGTGAACGGCACCGGCGCTCTCGAAACCGGTATCCAGTCCCTCGTTCGTAAGCTCCACGGCAAGGAGCTCGTCCTCGTTTGGGTACTGATGTTCGTATTCTCCGTCGGCGGCACCACCTACGGCATGGGCGAGGAGACCGTCGGCTTCTACATCCTGCTTGCCGCTACCATGATGGCAGCCGGCTTTGACCCCGTCGTCGGCGCAGCTACCGTTCTGCTCGGCGCAGGCACCGGCGTTCTCGGCTCCACCATCAACCCCTTCGCCACCGGTGCCGCCGTCTCCGCCGCAGTCGATGTCGGCGTTGAGGTCAACATGGGTACCACCTATGTTATCGGCATCATCATTTGGCTCCTTGCATACGTTATTTCCGCGCTCTTTGTCACCGCATACGCGAAGAAGGTTCGCGCCACCAAGGGCTCCATCCTCACCGCCGAGCAGCTCGACGAGTGCAAGAAGGCGTACGGCGGCAAGGATACCATCGGCGAGGTCAAGCTCACCGGCCGTCAGAAGGCCGTTCTGTGGCTGTTTGCCCTGTCCTTCATCGTCATGATCCTCGGCTTCATCCCCTGGGGCGATCTCAGCGAGGGTGCTTACGATGTCTTTGCTTCCACCTCCTCCTGGCTCACCGGAGCCGGCTTTGGCGATTGGTGGTTCTATGATGCCGCTACCTGGTTCCTGCTCATGGGTATCATCATCGGTATCGTCGGTCTCGAGGATAGAAGCCAGCTCATGAAGCTCATCGTTTCCGGCTTCGGCGATATGGTCGCCGTCAACCTCGTTATCGCGATGGCCCGCGCCACCACCGTCATTATGAACACCACCGGCCTTGGCACCTGGATCGTTGAGGCATCCGTCACCGCTCTGAGCCAGTCCGGCGTTTCCGCCGGCGTGTTCGGCCTGCTCGACTACATCCTGCATGTCGGCCTCAGCTTCCTCGTTCCCAGCTCCTCCGGCCTTGCAAGCCTCTCCAGCCCCATCGTCTCCCCCATCGTCTACAAGCTGGGCTGGAGCGTGGAGACCTCCATCATGATCAACGTCGCCGCCAACGGCCTCGTCAATCTCTTCACCCCGACCTGCGGCTTCATCATGGGCGGCCTTGCACTTGCCCGTGTTCCCTATGAGACCTGGGTCAAGTGGGCATGGAAGCTTCTCGTCACCCTGTTCGTGGTCGTCGGCGTGGTCCTCACCATCGCTATGGCGGTCCTGAGCTGAATTTCCACTTGAGTAATTCAATGATCTAATGTAAAATACCGGTTGTACGTTCCAATATGCGTACAACCGGTATTTCCCTCTCATGGCGAATACTCTTCAAAGGGACGGTGAAAAAATGCCCCAACGCGCTATGCTTCAGGACGCACGCGCCTCCGCGTCCGACCCGGCCGTGATATGCTCCTTCGATTACGAGGCCATTGACAAGCCTACCCGTGCCATCATCCATCAGGCTGCCCGTTTTCTGTATGTGAAGCGGGGCCGCGGCAAGCTCGTCATCGACGGCGAGGAATACGTCCTCCAGCCCAACACCCTTATCGCCATCACTCCGTGGAAGATCACCGACATGGTCGAGGTGACGGAAACTCTCCAGTTCATCAAGGTGATCTACGATTATTCATACTTAAACTCCGTGTTCAAGAGCGTTCTCGGCGCGGGCGATATATCCTCTGAGCCTCTGCGCTTTCTCACCGTGGAGCCGGTCGCGTACCTCGACAGCGTACAGGCGGAGTACGTCGACGGCATTATGGAACATCTCAAGGCCGAGCTCGGCGTGGAGTCCAACCGCGTAAAGAAGCCCGACAAGCCCTTTTCTCAGCTCTATACCGTCAACAAGCTCATCGACCTGACGATAGTCTACCGCCGCTATATCATGTCCCACCGCGGCGAGCTGGACGCCGGGCGCGACAGCGGCGTGAAGGAGCAGTCCATACTCAGCTACCTCTACGCCCATTCCTCCGAAAAGCTTACGCTCTCCCAGGTCGCCGAGGCGTTTTTCCTCTCGGAATCTGCGCTCTCAAAGCAGATCGCCGGGATGACCGGCACGACCTTTTCAAAGCTGCTTAGCAGTATCCGCGTTGAGAAGGCCTCGGACTATCTCATATACACCGACCTCACGTTAGACGAGATAGCGGGTCTGTGCGGCTTCGTGGACGCGTCGCATGTGTCCAAGCACTTTGCCCAGCGCGTCGGTATCACGCCCATGCAGTACCGGAAGATATACTCAAAGGCCGTCACAAAGTTCAACATCTCCGACAAGGCCATCGCTTTCGCGCTGACGGACTATATCTACAAGAATTACGAGACAGAACGGCTCACCGCCGCGAGCGTCGCGGCGGAGTTCGGCATATCCGTGCCGGAAATGAACCGTCTGCTCCTCTACTACAATGAGAAGAACTTTGACACGCTCCTCAACTCCACGCGCATAAACAAGGCGTGCGAAATGCTCGCCTCCACCGACTATCTTGTGATAGACGTCGCCGTCGCCGTGGGCTACAGCAATATCAAGACCTTCAATATGAATTTTTACCGCTTCAAGGAAATGACGCCGACCGAATTTCGCGAGCATATAACGCTCCAGCGCACGGACGGCAGCGAGGCAAGCGGCAAGGGGCGCGGCGGCCGCCGCCGCTCATCGCGAAGCAAGGCCGCAGACGAGACCGACAGCGCAAAGGAGACGAACGAATGAAATCCGGACGGCACGACATTATACTCAAGATCATTTCGGAGCAGAACATCGAGACCCAGAACCAGCTCATCGAGGAGCTGAAAAAGTACGGGATCGACAGCACCCAGGCGACGCTCTCGCGCGACATACGCGAGCTTCGCCTCGTAAAGCAGCGCACTGCGGACGGCTCCACGCGCTACACCGTGGCCGAGGCGGTCCCATCGCAGGAAATGAGCCAGAAGCTCAAGGACAGCCTCCGCCAGACCGTGACCGGTATCTGCGCCTGCCAGAACCTCGTCATTATAAAGACTCTGCCGGGCCTCGCCCCGGCGGTATGCACCGTTATCGACGGTATCATCATTGCCGGTCTCGTCGGCTCGCTCGCGGGGAACGACACGGTCTTTCTCGCCATGCGTGACAACGCTGCGGCCGAAGCCTTCGCCCGCGAGGGGCGCAGTCTCTTTTTAGGATAAGTCCGACATATGAGAACCACCCCGCCGCGGCAGAACAGCGCCGCGGCGGGGTGGTTTCGTTTTAATATATCACGGCTCACGCACTGTGCCGCCGGACTGCGTGAGTTCGCCCGCGTCAAGGGCGACGGCGTCCACGCCGCCGGGTATGATAAGCTCTCCCCCGGTGAGCGTGACGCTGCCCTCGCCCAGCCATATCGAGCCGTCAACGACGAGCGTTCCGCCGGTCACGAGGATACTGCCGCGTTCCATAGAAAGGTTCCCTTTCACATGGAGCGTCCCGCTGCGCACCTCAAGCACGGAGTTTTGCAGCCAGAGGTCATTTGCGGTAAAGCTGCCTCCGTCGGCAAGGAAGAGTCCCTCGTCCCCGGCCTCGCTGCCGAGCGCGAACTCGTCGCACAGCAGCGTCACCGACGCGCCGTCAAGCACCGCCATGACCGGTCCATGCACCGCGCCCCAGCCCCATACGCCGCACTGCCGCACGGTAAGCTCTCCGTCCCCCGTGAAGAGGAGGCTCGACGCGCCAAGCTCATCCGCCGTGCTGCTGCCGCTGAGCGCGGCGTGCAGCGCTCCCCACGCGTTCATGGAACCGACGGCCGAGCCGTCAAGCTCCGCTGTCCCGGCAAAATAATACTTCCCGCCGACGCAGTACGCGCTCAGGCTGTTCCATGCCGCGCCGCGCTCCGGGAACCACTCGCCGCTGTACACGGTCGCAAGGTAGCGGCTGCCGTCCGCGTCGCGGTCAAGAAGCTCGGCTCCGTCCCCGTTCACCTGCGCGAGGGCGATATTACCGGCACAGAGCGTACCGGCTCCGGACTCCACCGCCGTTCCTTCGGTGATGTCGCCCGAGATGTACGCCTCGCCGCCGCTGAGGATGAAGGTGGACGGCTCGCCGCCCATGTCGTCAATGAGCGCCGTGCCGCCGCGGAACACGGCGTTCGGCGCACCGCTCAGGCCGCGCGCCAGCAAAAGACCGTCCGCGACGAGGACGTCTCCCCCGCCCGTGTCGAGCCGCTCGGTATAAAGCGCGCCGCGAAGCACCGCCGTGCTGAGCGTGCAGCCCTCGTTCGGGGCGCAGTACACGCTGTCAGCATAGACCTCTACCTCGCCGTCGATGATAAGCGCCGGAACGGGCAGACCGCGCCCGCCGCAGCCGAGGCCGCTCGTATCGCGGATAGTGAGCGAGCCGCTGCCAGTCACAAGGACGCAGTCAAAGCCCTCGAACACCGCGTACTCCTCTCCCCCGCCGTCGACCCAGCAGTCGCCGCTGATGTCAAGGCGCAGTATGCCGCCGGTGTCCGGGCTGAGGTTTGGAATGGCGCAGTTATCCGCGCCGACGGAAAACGAGTAGTATTTCTCTCCCTCCCACGCGAGCGCGTGAGTGGAGTCGAGACGCGCCGCAGCGCCGCCGGAAAACTCCTCGAGACTCACACCCTCGCCGAAATCAAGAGTCTTGAGGTCGGTATAGCTGCCGTCCGGCATGCGAATGGCGTAGACGTCGCTCAGCCCCTCGTCGGCGCGTGCGGAAAACGGCCGGCCGTCGTCCCTGTCAGACGCGCCGCCGGTCTCCGCCGCGTCAAAATAAAGGCGGCAGCTCTCCGGCAGGGCCGCCTCAGCCGTGGTCACGGGCGTGTCCGGGCTTACGGGCGTGCCGTCCGGGGCGCTCTGCGTACCGCAGGCGGAAAGCGCCAGCATGGCAGCCGAAACAAGTATGCACAGTAGCTTTTTCATTTTTGGTACTCCCTTTCGGGTAAGATCATACTGATTATATGATATCCGCCGCGCCGTGTAAAGGAGTTTCCCTCGCGGCAATGAAACCGGAGGCTCGTGAGAGCCTCCGGTTTTGGTCAAATGTGTTTTATCTGGTCGCTCCGCGTCTCTTTTTCCCGAAAAGCGCGAGGGATACAAGTCCCGCTCCGCTCATAAGAAGGAGCGCGGCAAAGAGCGCGAGGTCCTCACTGTCGCCGGTCTTGGGAGTTTTGCCGGTATAGCGCCAGTTCGCCGTGACGGTCACGTCGCCGTCGGGCATGACGAAGCTCGTGTTGGCGCTGCCGGGATCGGCAATGTCCACATCGTCGGAGGTCCAGCCGTTGAACGCGTAATTTTTACGGCTGCCGGCGCGTATGGTGACGGTCTCTCCTGCGGAGTAGCTTCCCGTGCCGGAGGCGGAGGCATAGCTGCCCTTGACGGTGACGTCGTACTTTTCAGCGGGGATCGGCTCAAACACCGCCATGACCTCCACGTCGGAGTCGGGCATGGTGAACTTTCCGCCGGCGATCGTAACGCCGCCGCTTATCACCTTCCACTCCTTGAAGCGGTAGCCCGCTTTGGGTACGGCGCTGAGGGTTATCTCCGTTCCGGCCGTCGCCGAGGCGGGGTCTGCGCTGCCCGTGCCGTGGCCGTCGTCCCTGACGGTGACATCGTGCCTGACAGCGGGTATCAGCTCAAATATCGCCATGACCTCAACGTTGGAGCCGGGCATGGTGAACTTTCCGTCAGCGATCGTGACGCCGCCGCTTGTCACCTTCCACTCCTTGAAGCGGTAGTCCGCTTTGGGTACGGCGCTGAGGGTTATCTCCGTCCCGGCCGTCGCCGAGGCGGGATCCGCGCTGCCCGTGCCGTGGCCGTCGTCCCTGACGGTGACGGAGTATTCAGGCTCGGGAGCCTTGGCTATCGTGATGGACAGCTCCTTTGTGTCCTCGCCCAGAGCGTTGACCGCCTTGACGGTAAAGACCGCAGTCTCCTCCCCGGCGGGTGTGCCGCTTATCTCTCCGGTGGTCTCGTTCAGGCTGAGTCCCTTGGGAAGCGTGCCGCTCGCAATGCTCCATGTGATGGGCGCAGTACCCTTTGCGGTCAGGGTCTGGCTGTATGCCTCGCCCTCCGTGCCGCCGGGCAGGGTCTCGGTGGTGACGATCGGCGGGCTGTCGGGAACGGTGAGCTTTACCCTGATCGCGGCTGTTACCGGAGGCTCCGGCTGCTGAAAAATTCCTTCGTCATCTTCGCCAAGCACCAGTGTGCCGGTGATGGTCTGCCAATCCGAGGACTCCGCGTCATAGGACGATTCATCCCATGCCGCCTCGATCCAGCGCCAAGCGCCGTCAACGGCGTTGATGCACACATTTTCCGGCAAGCCAAGCTCTGCAAAGGGGGTGCCGAGCGGTTTATCGGTAATGGGGTCCGGTTCGTCGATATCCTTGATGGTGTTTTTGATGGCGTTTATTTTGATGGTGGTCTCCGTCGGCTTGTGGAGACGCAGGTCGTCCGGCGTGAATACCACCGTCACATCGTGTTCGCCCGGAGTCCGGAGGTAGAACGGCGGGGCATTCTTGAAGGAGAACGTGCCGGGGGCGACGGTATCCGTACCCTTGACCTTTACCACGCCTCCGACGAGCGTGCCGACTTCCGCGTTGTAGGTCCCCACCTGAAGCTTTCGCCATGTGAATATGGTGTTGTCGGGCAGCGTATAATTGCCGTTCCTCCAACGAAATACGGGCACCTGCGTGATCTCCGTCTCGGCCGGGTCGGGCTGCAGCTGGACCTTTTTCACGGCTCGGAGGTCGGCGTCCTCGGGTATGGTGAAATACTTCTCCAATTCGGCGCGGTTGACCTCGCCGTAGATGGTCTGCTCCTCAAACGAATTGGGGTCGTAGGTCGAAGCGTCCCACGAGGTGACGACATACATGGAATAACCCTCGAGTTCTCCGGGGGGCGTTTCGTTGCTGACCGCGGAGAAACTGAACGACATCGACAGATTCAGCTCCTCAAAGGTCGTTCCGATTTTTTTGTTTGGAATGTGTCCGACTATGGCCCCCTTGAATGTGCGGGGGATGACGTTCACATCAACGGTGCATTCCGCCTTGGTGTACCGCTTCAGGTTGTCGGGCGTGAAGATGACCTTCAGCTGCAGCGGCCCCGCCTGCAAAAGCGTACTCGCCGTCAATGAGTGGCCGTATATTTTTTGATCTTTGTCCAGCGTGAATTTGCCGGCGACCGGTTCGCCGTTCGCCGTGGCCGTTCCGCCGGAGAGGTACTTGTCGTAAAAGACAAGAAAGCACAGATCGCCGCCGTAGAGCTGCTTGGAATAGGTGGGAGGCTCCAGCGTGGGCGTAAAGACGCGGTTATCAATGAGCGTTATCCTTGCGGTGGCCCTGACCGTGCTTGTCGGCTCAAGCCTATCCGTGTAGCTGCTTCTTTCAACATGCAGCTCGCCGGTGATGATCTGCTCGCCATATCTGTTCGGGTCATAGGCGGAGCCGTCCCATGTCACGGGGATGATACTGTAGTTCGCGCCGGTGTTGGTCTCTACGTTGACGCCGTAAGGAAGCCCCAGGTCCTCAAACGCCGTACCCAGCGGCTTGTTGTTGATGTATACGTCGTATGGAACACTTGTGATCGTGCGCTTTGTCCCCATCATGGTGATGATACATTCCGCCGTGGCGTATGCCTCAGTATCGTCGGGGGTAAAGAGGATCACCATGCGGTTTTCGCCCGGGTGTACTCTGCCGCCCTCATAGTCCCTGAAGCTGAACGAACCGGGGACGGGGACGCCCGTATTCTCGGCCTTCGCTTCGCCGCCCATGAGGGCAGCGTCGGTATACTCATCGCCGACATACCCCGGAAGGGGCAGCGTGGGCGGGGTGGTGATCACCGTTTTGGCAGGCTGCAAAAGCTCTCCGTAAGCCGTATTACAGGTTTCGCAGACAGCCTTCTCCGTGCTGGTAGCCTTGCCGCCGGAGCAGCTGCCCGTTTCGGTATGGCTGCTGTCCGTGTTGCAGGTGCGCTTATGCGTTCCGTTGCCGTTGGAGGTCCATTCGCCCCAGCTATGGTCGTGCGCCTCCCATATGGCGTAGATGGTTGTGCTCATATCAACCCCATGTACTACCAGACACTCGGTATAACCGCCGTTTCCGCCATATATCGGCTTACCAGTCCGATAATTCGCCCAACCCATGAAGGTATATCCGTCACGGGTTGGAATTATTTCTGATATGGGAACCCATACATTAAATTCCGAGCTGGTCACGCTCTGACTTGGCGGCGCGCCGCTTCCGCCGTTGGCATCGTAATGCAGCGTATAGGTGTATTGGGTGGCAGCGGGACGGGCTGTCCCGAGCAGAGTCGTTGGCATCGCATCGCCGGATGCTCCTGCCGGGCCGGCCGGGTCTGTGCCGCCGTCCTCAGATCTGCAGATCTCGCACATATGGCCGCAGGGCGCCCCCGCGGCATCCTCTGTCTGGGGCATATAGCCGCAGGCCTCGTCATGCTCCGTGTGGTGTTCGCACAGGCCGCCTGTGTCCGGTGAGAGAGCGGCAGTTTCTCCGTCCGCCGCAAACGCGGCCGTGGGCAGCAGCGTGAGCGTCATGCTCAGCAGGAGAAGAACGCAAAGAAGCCGTTTTTTCACTTCTGTCCCATCCTTTCGACTATAAATTTCTGCGCCGCGCGGCGGCTGAAGCAGTCCCGCGCTGGCATACACACCACTATTGTAACATACGCTTTTATCATGTGCAACAAAAACAGATAGAAATAGATTTTCTTTTTTTGGGCATAAGTCAAAAAAATTTCAATATTTGCGCGCGGGTATTGACAGAGCGTTTAGGTAGGCTTATACTACGGACAACTTAAAGAACGCCCGACGAAAGGAGAACATCCATGAAAAAGCAGACCGCCGTTATGAACATGATGATGGGGATGTACATGCGCCGCATGTGCATGTTTTCTGCTGCGGATTTTTCCGAACAGTTCTCCCGTCGTGATGTTGAGTAAGCCGGACCTGAAACATACGACGCTGACCGGGAAGCTTTTCGGAGCTTCCCGGTTTTATTTTTTGTAAGAGAGGGCTTAAGCCATGCTGTTTGTATTCCCGCGCCTGCTGCGCGAAAACTTCCGGAACGACCGAATGTAACGCTTCGATCATCCCGCTTACATATAAAAAGATACATTCGACTTATGAAAGGAAGTACATATCATGAAAAAGACCATCCGCCTTATCGCCGTTCTGCTGACTCTCGTTCTCGCGCTCTCGCTCACCGCCTGCGGCAGCAAATCCGCCGGTATCACCATCGCCGTCCCCAACGACACGACCAATGAGGCGCGCGCGCTCCTTCTCCTTCAGGATCAGGGCATTATCAAGCTCAAGGACGGCGCCGGTATCACCGCGACCGTTATGGACATCGCCGAAAATCCCCACAACATAACCTTCAATGAGGTCGAGGCCGCGCAGCTCCCCAACGTCCTCAAGGACGTCGACTACGCCGTCATCAACTCCAACTACGCCATTGCCGCCGGACTCAATCCCGTAAAGAACGCTCTCGCGCTCGAGGGGTCCGCCTCTGCATACGCAAACATCCTCTGCGTCAGGGAAGGCAATGAGGACGCCCCGCTGGTGAAGGCTCTCGCCGCCGCGCTCCAGAGCCAGAGGGTCGCCGACTTCATCGCCGAGAAGTATGACGGCTCCGTCGTCTCCGTCGTTGCCGAACCCACCGACGGCTTTGACAGCAGCATTGACTACGCGGCTCTGGCCGGTCAGACCATCTCCGTCGCCGCCTCCCCCGCTCCCCACGCCGAGATCCTTGCCATTGCCAAGGAAATACTGGCCGAGAAGGACATCACCCTTGACATCCAGGAGTTCAGCGACTATGTGATCCCCAACAACGTCGTCGAGGACGGCACCGTGGACGCGAACTACTTCCAGCACCTCCCCTACCTTGAGGACTTCAACGCCGAGAACGGCACCCATATCGTTTCCGTCGCCGCCATCCATGTCGAGCCTCTGGGCATTTACGGCGGCAGGCAGACCTCTCTCGATGCGCTGAAATAAGCCATGATAGAGATAAAAAACCTTTCAAAGACCTTCACTCTGGCCGACGGCCATGTGGACGCGCTCAAGGATATCACCCTCACCGTTGAGGACGGAGACATATTCGGCATCATCGGCATGAGCGGCGCGGGCAAAAGCACGCTGGTGCGCTGCATAAACCTCCTCGAGCGCCCCACCTCCGGCACTGTTTCCATCAACGGTCAGGATCTCGGTACGCTCTCCGAGAAGGAGCTGCGCAGGGTACGCCGGGACGTGACGATGATCTTTCAGCACTTCAATCTGCTCATGCAGAAAAACTGCCTGAAAAACGTCTGCTTCCCCATGGAGCTGTCCGGCGTGAAGAAGGCCGAGGCCGAGAAGCGCGCGCTCGAGCTGCTGGAGATAGTCGGACTCCGGGACAAGGCTCTCGCCTATCCCTCGCAGCTCTCCGGCGGACAGCAGCAGCGCGTCGCCATCGCGAGGGCGCTCGCCACCGACCCGAAGGTGCTGCTCTGCGACGAGGCCACCAGCGCCCTTGACCCCAGCACGACCCACTCGATACTCGAGCTGCTGCGGGAAATAAACCGCGAGCTCGGCATTACCATCATCATAATCACCCACCAGATGAACGTGGTCGAGAGCATTTGCCGCCATGTCGCCATTCTGGAAAGCGGCACGATAGTCGAGACGGGCGAGGTCGGCGAGGTCTTTTCCAGCCCGAAGTCCGCCGCGGCGCAGAGTCTGGTGTTCCCCGAGGGAAACTCGAGCATACTGTGTACCGCCCCGGGCGCGCGGCTCATCAGAGTCGTGTTCAACGGCGCGGACGCCACGGGAACGCCTCTCATCGCCCGCATGGCGACCGAGATCGGCGTAGAGGCCAACATCGCCTATGCCTCCACCCGCGGTATCGACGGCAGGACCTACGGCTCCATGCTGCTGAGCGTGACCGACGAAAACGACAACGTGCGGCGCGCCATTGATTTTCTGACCCGCACGAGCGACGTTATCGCGCAGGAGGTGAATGTGAATGCTCAATGACCTTTTCGCGTCGCAGGCAATTGCCGACGCGCTGGAGATCGTCAGGACGCAGTTCGCGCTGGCGCTGTGGGAGACGCTGTACGTCACTCTCGCCGCCACGCTCGCCGCATTCCTCATCGGTCTGCCGCTTGGCGTGCTGCTGGTCGTGGGTGAGCCGGACGGCCTGCTCCCGCTGCCGAAGTGGCTGCTGCGCTTTCTGAACGTACTGATCAATCTGCTGCGCTCTATTCCGTTTCTTATACTGATGATCATGGTGTTCCCGCTCACCCGCCTTATCGTCGGCACGGCGGTCGGCACCACGGCATCCATCGTCCCGCTGAGCATTGCGGCGTTTCCCTTCGTCTCCCGCCTTGTCGAAAGCAGCCTTAGGGAGATCGACCCCAATATCCTTGAAATGTCCCGCAGCATGGGGGCCTCTCCCATGCAGACCATATGCAGGGTCATGCTGCCCGAGGCGCTTCCCTCGCTCGTCTCCAACGGCACCATCGCCGTTACCACCATCCTCGGCTACACTGCCATGAGCGGCATAATCGGCGGCGGCGGTCTCGGCAAGATCGCCATCAATTACGGCTACTACCGCTACCAGTATCTGGTAATGCTGCTGGCCGTGATCGTGCTGGTGCTGCTGGTACAGGTGTTCCAGAGCGTCGGCACACGTCTCTCGCAGAGGCTTGACAAGCGTCTTAAGAAATAACGGCAACGCCCTCCCGACGTCAAATCAGGAGGGCGTTATATTTTCATTCTCCGTCTCGCGGCGCTTCATGCGAATACCGTCTGCAGGAGCAGCATATAGACCACCGTTCCCGCCGCGATGGAGACGAGGAAATTCTTCTTCCATATGTATATCGCCACGACCGGCGCCGAGGCGATAAGCTCGGGTATGCCATAGGGCCGCTGAACGACGGATATGCTCTTGAAGCAGTACACGAGCAGCATGCCCATAATGGCCGCGGGAAGCACGCTGCTCAGATAAACCAGCGTTTTTGGCAGCTCGCGGTTATCCGGAAAGAGAATAAATGGGAGAAATCTTATCGCGGCGGTCACTATCACCGCCACCGCCACTATACCTATGCCGTGTATCGTCGTACTCATCACGCCTCGTCCTCCTTCCCTGCGGTCGGCCCTGAAAGGGCCGGTCTCGCGATCATCAGCGCCGCCGTGATGGCGAGCATTGACGGTATCAGGAACCGCTCCGGCCCGAATATCATCAGGCAGACGAACGAGCAGCCTATCCCGATCAGGGACGTCGCCCTGCTCTCCTTTTTCATGAGATTGTCCACGACGATCACCATGAAGAGCGCCGTCATGGAGAAGTCCACGCCCGTCGTGTTTATCGGGACGAGCATACCGAACGCCGAACCCAGCGCGCTCCCCGCGATCCAGTAGAGCTGGTCGAGCAGCGTGATCGACAGGTAGAACCATTTCCTGTCCACGCCCTCCGGCGGGTCGACGTGCGAGACCACGGAGTACGTCTCGTCGGAAAGGCCAAAGACAAGAAACGGCTTCGCCCTGCCCATATCCCTGTAGCGTATGAGCATGGATATGCCGTAGAAGAGGTGCCTCACGTTCACCATGAGGGTCATTAGCGCGGTGGTGATAAGGCCCGCTCCGCTCGCCAAAAGGTCGATGGCCACAAACTGCATGCTTCCGGCGTATATCGCCACCGACATGCCGAGCGCCCAGAGGATACCGTAGCCCTTGCTCTGCAGCAGCAGACCGAAGCCGAAGCCCAGTATAAGGTATCCCGCTAATATCGGGAGCGAATATGGTACCGCCGCCTTAACGGCGGCCTTGATCTCTGTCCGTTTCATAGTGATGTCTCTTTTCTGAATGTGAGAGGAGTACGGCAGCGCCCTTACCTCTAACGCCGACTCAAAGCCCAACGAAGTGGGTTTGAGTCGGAAAGGAAGAAGGAGCTAACATAGTGCAGTTTTCGCCGTAAGGCGGAAACGGAACGGTGTTTGCTCCCTCTGACGTGGCGGGGTCTGCAAATCTTGAGGACGTAATATAAACCAAATCAAAGCCCAGCCGTAGGCGGGTTTGATTTGGAAAGGAGGAGCAAGGGAGCGCCCTTACCTCTAACGCCGACTCAAAGCCCAACGAAGTGGGTTTGAGTCGGAAAGGAAGAAGGAGCTAACATAGTGCAGTTTTCGCCGTAAGGCGGAAACGGAACGGTGTTTGCTCCCTCTGACGCGGTGGTGCCGGTGACCGGACTCGAACCGGTACGCTTTTAGGGGCGAGGGATTTTAAGTCCCTTGTGTCTACCATTCCACCACACCGGCGTGTATATCAATTTATCATTCCGCCGTGGCCGTGTCAAGTCAAAGCAGGATATGTCCGCGGCATTTTAGGCATTTTCCGCTTTTTTGTATAAAAAGTAGATTTACTTTTCAATTTGCCTGTAGTATAATTCACAGAATATGAGGGGAGCTAATATTGCTCCTCCCGTCTACTTGCAATCGGAGGTGACAGGTGATGGAGCATGCGTCAAGCGTTCTGTTCAGCATAGGCCCGCTCGAGATAACGAGTACCGTTACCACAACATGGGCGATCATTCTGGTGCTGACGGTTTTTTCCGCCATCGCTACACACAATTTGAAGGATGTACCCGGCCCGATACAGGCCGCAGCGGAGTTGGCCGTCGGCAAGCTCCGGGATTATTTTGGGGGTATCCTCGGCCGGAAGCACGCGGAGCGGTATTTCCCGATCTTTGCCACATTCTTCATATTTATAATAGTAAGCAACTACTCCGGTCTGCTGCCCGGCATGGGCCATCTGAGCGGTATGGCCGTCCCGACCGCGTGTCTCTCGATCACGGCGGCGCTGGGCATCGTGGCCTTCTTCACCACCCACACCATCGGCATAAAGGAGCTTGGCGCAAAGGCCTATCTCCTCTCCTTTGCGAAGCCCGTCGCCCTGCTTCTGCCGCTGAACCTCATCGAGCAGTTCGTCCGTCCGTTCTCGCTGTCCCTGCGTCTGTTCGGCAACCTCTACGGCGAGGAGCAGGTAACGGACAAGCTCTACGAGATCTTCCCCATCCTTCTCCCTCTAATCATGCAGGTGCTGAGTCTGCTGTTCTGCATGATACAGGCAATGGTATTTACTATGCTGCTGTCCATCTATGTCTCCGAGGGCATAGCGACGGAGCATTGAAAATAAAAAGAAAACCCCAAAACATTCTTCGGAGGAAACAGTTATGAGTATCGCACTTGCAGTCGCTATCATGATGTCACTTTGCGTTGTCGGCCCCGCGCTGGCACAGGGTCTTGTCGCCTCCAAGGCGCTCGACGCCATCGCCCGTCAGCCCGAAGCCGCCGGAAACATCCGCTCCACGATGATCCTTGCCCTCGGCCTTATCGAGGCGCTGACCATCTACGGTCTGCTTATCGGCTTCATGCTCGTCGGCAAGATCTGAGCCGCCTCTTTGATCCGAGGTAAGAAGTATGCTGACAATCAACGTATCAGAGGTCGTTCTGACCGTCATCAACTTCTTTCTGCTGTATTACTTACTGAAGCGTTTTCTGTACACCCCGCTCATCCGCTTCATGGACGAGCGTCAGGCCCGCATAGACGCGGGAGCGGCCGTGAAGAAGAAGGCCCTTGACGCCGTACACGAAAGCGAGGCGCACATGGACGAGGAGCTGCGGAAGAGCCGTGAGGAGGCGGTGCATATAATCGCCGACGAAAAGCTCTCCGAGGACTCCGTCCACACCGAGCATGTCCGGCAGCTGCGTGAGAGCAGACGCCGCGCCATGCAGGAGAGCAGGGAGCGTATCGAGACCCTGCGCAATGAGGAGAGCGCGGAGCTTGACGAAAAGCGCGAGGCTCTTGCCGGGCTTCTCGCCTCGCGGCTCCTCTCCGAGGCAGGAAACAAGTAACTTCTACCAAAAAACAGCAGAAAGGAGGGGAAACTGACATATGGGCGGATGGAATATCATCTACGCACTTATAAACTTTGTCATACTTGCCGTGGTCCTTTACCTGTTCGGCAAGAAGATAGTCATAAAAATGTACCGCGACCACCGCGACAGGATAGCCGCGGGACTCGATCAGGCCAAAAATGCCGACGGCGAGGCGGAAAAGATCTTCAGCGACATCGCCTCCGCCGAGGAGAAGAGCGCCGGAGAGCGTGAGAGCATAATCGGTGAAGCGCATGCCGCCGCCGATGAGCGCAGCCGCGCCGCCGCCGAAGCCGAGGCGCAGGCCGAGGCCGATATGAAGGCTTCCGTCCTCGGCGACGAGGAGAGGCTCCGCGCCCAGATGCGCCGTGAGCTTGCCCGCTCCGCCGCAGGCAGCATTACCCGCGAGGCTGCGGAGCTTATACGCAGCGACAGCGGCGCGGACGGCCGCCTCAGCAAGAAATTTATATCCGATTTCAAGGCTTCGCTCGCCATGACCCCCTGCGACAGCTCACGGCTCTCTGCCGGCGAAAGACTGCCGGTGAAGATCTCCTCCGTCGGTGTCCTCGGCGACGAGGAGCGGCGCGGGCTGCTCGCTATCATCGAGAGCGTCTACCCTGCCGCCTCGCTCGACTACACGTTTGTGCAGGATCCCTCCCTTCTGGGCGGTATCCGCGTGAAGATAGGCGACAGCGTCTATGACGGCAGCGCCGCGCACGCTCTCGCGCGCGTAAAGGAGGCTGTCAAAACGACCGACCTGCGCTCCGAGAGCGCCGCCGAGAGCATCGAGCGTGAGCTTTCCTCCGTGCCTCTCGGGCTGGACAGCTACCAGATCGGCCGTGTGACCTCGCTCTCCGACGGTATCTGCCGTGTCAGAGGGCTGAGCGACGTCATGGCCGGCGAGATGGTGCAGTTTGGCGACGAGCTGTGCGGCATGGTCATGGATCTTGAGAAAAACGACGTCGGCGTGGTCCTTCTGGGCGAGTATGAGAACGTTCAGGAGGGCGACGAGGTGCGCCGCACCGGCCATGTCATCGAGGTCCCCGTGGGTGAGTCGCTCATCGGCCGCGTTGTGGACGCGCTTGGCCGTCCCATCGACGACCTCGGCGAGATAAAGGCCGCCGGCGTTCGCCCCATAGAGAGTCCCGCCCCCGCCGTTATCGACCGCTGCCCCGTGTCCGTCCCCATGCAGACGGGCATAAAGGCCATCGACGCACTCGTACCCATCGGACGCGGCCAGCGTGAGCTCATCATCGGCGACCGTCAGACCGGCAAGACCTCCATTGCCCTCGACACCATCATCAACCAAAAGGGCAAGGACATGCTCTGCATTTATGTTGCCATCGGTCAGAAGGAGTCTACGGTCGCGGGCTTTGTTGAGAGCCTGCGCGCTCACGGTGCGATGGACTATACCATCGTCGTCTGCGCCAACGCAAGCGATCCAGCGCCCATGCTCTACATCGCGCCCTATGCCGGGGCCGCCATGGGCGAGTATTTCATGCATAAGGGCAAGGACGTACTTATTGTTTACGACGACCTCTCCAAGCAGGCCGTGGCATACCGTGAGATTTCCCTGCTGCTGCACCGTCCCCCCGGACGCGAGGCATACCCCGGAGACGTGTTCTACCTGCACTCAAGGCTTCTTGAGCGAGCCGCGCGTCTCAGCCCGGAGCAGGGCGGCGGCAGCATGACGGCCCTGCCGATCATCGAGACGCAGGCGGGCGACATCTCCGCCTACATTCCGACGAACGTCATCTCCATCACCGACGGTCAGATATTCCTTGAGACCGACCTCTTCGAGTCCGGCGTGCGCCCCGCGGTCAACGTGGGTCTCTCCGTCTCCCGTGTGGGCGGCAGCGCTCAGCTCGGCGCGATGAAGCAGGTTTCCGGCCGTCTGAGGATGGATCTTGCGCAGTACCGTGAGCTGGAGGCGTTTTCGCAGTTCGGCTCCGATCTGGACAAGGCTACGCGCGCGGCGCTCCGCCGCGGCGAGCGGATGACGGAGCTGCTCAAGCAGCCCGTGTGCAGTCCCGTGGACGCACCCGATCAGGTCGTCTCCATCTTTGCCGCGAGCGAGGGCTACACCGACTCCGTGGAGCTGAAGGACATTTCCCGCTTCGAGCGCGAGCTTGTCGCCTTCGTGACCAAGGAATGGCCCGCTCTTCACGGCATCATTCTCTCCGGCAGAAAGCTGAGCTCCGCAGAGCTTGACCGGCTGCGCGGCCTGATCGGTCAGTTTAGCGGCATATTTGTCTGATCTTACTTCCCGCCGCCTCCCGCGCGGAGACGGCGGACAAACGGAAAGGGGGCATGAAAAGTGGAAAGCATGCATGCCGTAAAGCGTCGTATCCGCAGCATCGAAAACACCCGGCAGATAACCCGCTCCATGAAGCTGGTGGCGGCGTCCAAGCTGCGCAGGACGCAGTCCCTCGGGCGCGCGCTCGGCGATTATGCCATTCGCAGCCGCGAAATGCTCTCCGCCGTTCTCGCCTCACCCGGGAAAAACGAGAATCCCTATCTTCGGCCCGCGAGCGGCCGGGGCAGGGTCATGTACGTTCTGTTCGTCGGCAACCGCGGGCTTTGCGGCACATATAACCACGCCGTGCTGAAGTATATGCGCGAGCTTGCGGAGAACGATGAGCGTGAGAGCGAGGTCGTGGTCTGCGGCAGTTGGGGCGGCGAGCTTATCGCCGCGGCGAAGCTGAACGTGGTGCGCACCTTCGGTGAGATAAGCGACACGCCCTCCGCGCCCGACGCGGCGGAGCTTGCCGATTATCTCAAGAACGCGTTCGTTCACGACGGCGTTGATGAGGTGATACTCGTTTACCAGAAATTCAACTCCGTCCTCTCCCAGTCCCCGACGCACAGCGTTCTATTCCCCATCGCGCCGTCCGATAGCGCCGGCAGCACGAGGCAGTATATCTTTGAACCGGACAGAGCCTCCCTCCTCGATTCTCTTGTCGAGCTGTATATCGGCAGCACCGTCTATTCCACGCTGCTTGAGGCCCGCACCGGCGAACACGCCTCCCGCATGACGGCCATGACCGCCGCCGCCGACAACACGGAAGCACTCATCGCCGAGCTTAATCTCAAGCTCAACCACGCGCGCCAGTCCGCCATCACCACCGAGATATCGGAGATCGAGGGCGGCACGGCGGGCATGCAATCATAACACCACCTCAAAGGAGGTTTTCAAATGGCAAACGGCATAGTCACCCGGGTCATCGGCCCGGTAGTCGACATACGCTTTCCGTCCGGCAGGCTGCCGGAGCTTTATCACGCGATAGAGGTCGATCTGGGCGGCCGCAAGGTCACTCTCGAGGCGGTCCAGGAGCTTGGCTCCGGGTGCGTCAGGTGCATAGCTCTCTCCCCTACCGATGGGATCTCCCGCGGCACCGAGGCTCATGACACCGGCCGCACCATAACCATGCCCGTTGGCGAAGCTACGCTTGGCCGCATGTTCAACGTCGTCGGCGAACCCATAGACGGCAAGGGTGCGGTGAACGCCGAAAAGCGGCTGCCCATCCACCGTGAGCCGCCTCCCTTTTCCGACATCGTCCCCTCGTCAGAGCTGCTCGAGACCGGTATCAAGGTCGTCGACCTGCTCTGCCCCTACTCTCGCGGCGGCAAGATAGGTCTGTTCGGCGGCGCAGGCGTCGGAAAAACAGTGCTTATCATGGAGCTTATCCGCAACATCGCGTATGAGCATGGCGGATATTCCGTGTTCGCCGGCGTCGGTGAGCGCAGCCGCGAGGGCAACGACCTCTGGAACGAGATGAACGAATCCGGCGTCATCAGCAAGACCGCCCTCGTTTTCGGCCAGATGAACGAGACGGCCGGCGCGCGCCTGCGCGTTCCTCTTTCCGGCCTCACCATTGCCGAAAATTTCCGCGATGAGAGCGGACAGGATGTGCTGCTGTTCATCGACAACATCTTCCGTTTTATCCAGGCCGGCTCCGAGGTCTCCGCGCTTCTCGGACGTATGCCCTCCGCCGTCGGCTACCAGCCCACGCTGGCCACCGAAATGGGCGAGCTTCAGGAGCGTATAACCTCGACAAAGAGCGGCTCCGTCACCTCGATTCAGGCGGTCTATGTCCCGGCCGACGACCTTACCGACCCTGCCCCCGCGAGTGTTTTTGCCCATCTGGACGCCACGACCGTTCTCTCCCGCTCGATATCCGAGCTGGGCATATACCCCGCCGTCGATCCGCTGGAATCCACATCCCGTATCCTCCAGCCCTCCATTCTGGGCAGCTCCCACTACGAGACGGCCCGCGCGGTGCAGGTCGTGCTTGAGAAGTACAAGCAGCTGCAGGATATCATCGCGGTCCTCGGCATGGACGAGCTTGGCGTGGAGGACAGAGCCACCGTCAACCGCGCCCGCCGCATACAGCGCTTCCTGTCCCAGCCCTTCCATGTGGCCGAACACTTCACGGGGATCGAAGGGCGCTATGTCAAGCTGGAGGACACCATCAAGGGCTTTCAGGCGATACTCGGCGGAGACGTCGACGACCTGCCCGAGCAGGCGTTCCTCATGTGCGGCACCATCGACGAGGTCATTGCCAAACGCGGCTCCTACTGACGAGGTGCGCCATGGCCGACAGAATACATCTGAGCGTCATCACCCCCGACGGCACGGCCTTTGAGCGTGACGTTGAATATGTCAATCTCCCGACCGCCTTCGGCTCCATCGGGATACTCGCGAACCACGCGCCTATCCTCTGCGCCGTCGAAAAGGGGCGGCTACGCTGGCGCAGCGAAAACGGAGACTCCGGCATGGTCCTGCTTGAGAGCGGGATAGCGAATATCGCCGCAAACGAGGCGACGCTCCTTGTCTCCGACGCGAGAGCAGAGGAATAAAACACATCCGACACCAAAAGAAAAGGAAAGGCACCGAGGGCGGTAACGTCCCCGGTGCCTTTATCAATATGCGATTATGAATTGCTGTGGCTTCGGCTTGTACTTCACGCCTGAGACAAGCCCCATCGCGGCGAACATCGTCACCATCGACGAGCCTCCGTAGCTGAAGAACGGCAGCGTGATGCCTATGACCGGCGTTATGCCTATGCACATGCCGACGTTGACGAAGGTCTGGCTCGCCACGGCGGCGCCCACGCCGATACAGATGAGCATGTCGTAGGTGCGTCCGGCCTTGAGCCCGACGCGAAAGCAGTGGACGATGATGATGATCAGCAGTATAAGTACGAGAATGCAGCCGATCATTCCCAGCTGTTCGCCCACGCAGGCGAAGATGAAGTCCGTGTGCTTGCCGGTGAAGGCGGTGGTCGTATGCCCCTCCTCCACGCCGGTCAGACGGCCGGAGGCGAGCGTCAGGCGACTCTGCGTAGTCTGCCAGCGTATACCGTAGCCCTCCGGGTCGACGGAGGCGTCATACGGCGCAATGAGACGTTTTTTCTGATAATCCTTGAGGAAGTAGTTCCACAGCAGCGGTATCATCGCCGCCACAGCCGCCGCGCCCGCCGCGAACCAGTAAAGCTTCACACCGACGGCAAAGAACATGATGAGGAATATCAGCAGCAGGATGGTCGCGCTTCCGAGGTCGGAGGAGACGACGACGATCGCGCCGAACACCAGCACGAAATGCCCGGCCATTTGAACAACGGACATGAACGAGCTTATGTCTCCGTATTCCTTTAGTACCGTCATCTGCTTTGCGGAGACGACGATGTACAGCACCTTTATGACCTCCGACGGCTGTATGCCTATGCCCGCGAAGCGTATCCAGCTCTTGTTGCCTGTGCCGTCGTCCTGGCCAAAAACCACCAGCGCTACGAGCAGCAGCACGTTTATCGCACACAGCACCTTCCAGTTGCTGCCCAGAATGTCCGAGTCGATTATCGTGAATACCACGAACGCGCCTATGCCGATGAACATCGACATTACCTGAACGACCACATACTTCGTGGGGTTATCCACCCAGACGGTACCCTCCATGCCGGCCGCCGCGTAATAGACCATGACTATTCCGTACAGGGAGCTTATCACGCACACGACGAGCAGGAACATGTCCGCCCTGTGGACAAACTCGTCTATATATCCCTTTAATTTTTTTATATCGATACGCCGCCTTTCCGTATAACGCGGAGAACCGGAAGCGATTTTTTACAAATCCCGGCCTTTTTACTGCGTGCATTTTATCACATAATTTCTCTTTACGCAACGGTATAAAGAGTGTATAATAACCGGAGGAAAAAAGTTTACATTATTGGAGCGGGATAATTTTGGTTTATATCACTGAAAACGAAGCCGAGACCGAGGCGTTGGGCGCGCGCTTTGCGCAGAAGCTTCCCGGCGGCACGGTGGTCGCGATGTACGGCGATCTCGGCGCGGGAAAGACGGCTTTTGTGCGCGGCATGGCCCGCGGCATGGGTCTTGACTGCCGCGTTTCCAGCCCCACGTTCACGATAGTGAACGAGTATCTCGGAGAACGTGAGCTTATCCACTTTGATATGTACCGTCTCTCCGGCGCGGACGAGCTTTTCGACATCGGTTGGGAGGATTATCTCGATCGCGGTGCGGTCTGTGCGGTCGAATGGAGCGAAAACGTCCGCGACGCCTTCGCCGGAGACGAGATCACCGTCAGGATCGACAAGCTTGGCGACACCCGCCGCCGTATAACTATCGAGGGGGCAGAGGAATGCTGATACTCGCTTTTGAATCCTCCGCGAAGGCCGCCTCCGTGGCGCTCTGCCGCGACGGGCAGCTCATATCCCAGTACAGCCAGTGCAGCGGCCTTACCCACAGCCGCACGCTCCTTCCGATGGCGGAGGACATGCTGAAAAACGCCGAGCTCACGATAGCCGACGTGGACGGCTTTGCCGTCGCTCACGGTCCGGGCTCGTTCACCGGGATACGCATAGGCGTGTCAGCCGTGAAGGGACTCGCGTGGGCGTCGGACAAGCCCTGCGTGGGCGTGTCCACTCTCGAGGCGCTCGCGTGGAACGGCGTGTGCGCCGGGGGCTATGTCTGCCCGGTGATGGACGCCCGCCGCTCACAGGTCTACAACGCCATTTTTGAGATAAAGGACGGCCGCCCCGTCCGTATCGCGCCGGACAGGCCCATCGCCCTTTCCGAGCTTGCCGATGAGGTCCGTGCGCTCGGTGCGCCGGTGCTGCTCCTCGGGGACGGCGCAGGGCTGACGGCGGACTACTTCTCCGCGAACGGTATCGCCTTCACTCTCGCCCCGGAGAATATCCGCTGGCAGAGCGCGTGGGGCGTGGCAATGGCGGCTCGGGACAAGAGCTTCGGCTCGGCAGACGAGCTGCTGCCGGTATATCTCCGTCTATCCCAGGCGGAGCGCGAGCGGCAGGAGCGCCTTGCCGCGGATAAACATGTTTGACCAAAATTCATATATAAAAGGAGTTCGTGAAACATGAGCAAAGTATGCGTTTTCGACCACCCCCTTATTCAGCACAAGCTGTCTATACTCCGTGACAAGAACACCAGCGTCAAGGTCTTTCGTGAGCTTATCTCCGAGATAGCAATGCTGATGTGCTACGAGGCCACCCGCGATCTGCCCCTTGAGGAGGTTGAAGTCGAAACTCCCGTCGCTGTTGCAAAGTGCAAGCGTATCGCCGGCAAGAAGCTGGCCGTCGTTCCCATTCTCCGTGCCGGTCTCGGCATGGTCGACGGCATGGTGAGCATGATGCCCAACGTCAAAGTCGGCCATATCGGCCTGTTCCGTGACCCCGAAACTCACGAACCCGTAAAATACTACTACAAAATGCCCCCCGATATCACCGAGCGTGACATCATCGTCGTCGACCCCATGCTGGCCACCGGCGGCTCCGCGTCCGCGGCCATTCAGTTCCTCAAGGACGACGGCGCGCACAACATCAAGCTCATGTGCATTATCGGCGCTCCCGAGGGCGTGGCCCGCATGCAGCAGGATCACCCCGACGTCGACATTTTTGTCGCCGCGCTCGACGATCATCTCAACGAGCATGCCTATATCGTCCCCGGTCTGGGCGACGCCGGCGACCGTATCTTCGGCACCAAATAAACGTCAAAACGATGGTAAAGCCCGCCGTTTCTTAACGAAACGGCGGGCTTTTATTATTTTGTTATTCGGCTACGTCCACAAGCACCCACGACATCTCGGATGCGTTTTCAAAGAGGTAGTTCTCCATGACCGGGATGAGCCTGTCCTGATCGGTGCCGATGGTTATCTGCGGCTTCAGGTCGGCAAGGTTATAGGAGTACGCGAACCTGTCGGTCCTGAGATAGACCCTGTCGAACACCTTGATGAAAAGGCGCGCGTCCTGGCCGTTGTCCACGGCCTTTACCAGCGCCTGCGGGGAGTCGATATATATCGACAGCTGGTTTACGCTGCGCTCTCTCAGCGCGTCGGACACATACATCGCAAAGCCGCACACCGCGTTGACGGCACTCGGCTGCGTGGACATCTGGCGGGTATAGGTGAGCGCGACAGGCTCGGCAAATACGGGGTGCGCCACGTCCGCCAGCACTACCTCGTCGAAGCCCATGTCGTACATTTCCCGCGTGAGCTGGACGATGTAGTTCCTGAGATCCGTGTTGTACGCGTCGAGCCATGTGCCGTAGTCGTCGGTGTAGTTGCCGCCGTACTCGTTGCGCAGCGTGACGGAGGTGCAGCGGGAGGCAAGCAGCTCGTCCAGACAGCAGCTGAGCTGGGCGACGAGGTAAATGTTCTTTGCCTTCAGCTCGGTTATCAGCGTGGGCAGCTGCAGCGTGGCCTCGTTTTCCTGAGAAATGCCGTAGTTCACGGCCATCGTGGCCTGCGAGTTCCATTTCAGGACGCCGCTTCTCGGCTTCATTTCCAGCACGAGCGCGTTGCCGGTGTTCAGACGGTTGGCGTATTCGGTGAGCTTTTCCTTGTTGATATTGTCCGCCGGGACAAATATCGCGCGAAGCCCCCGCGCCTTGCTGCCGGCTGTCGCCTTGACGCTGCTATAGTCCGGCTCGTCGAACTGCAGCGTGACGTCCACCGGGTCAAAGACCTTGACCTCGTTGCCCTCGCTGTCGACGACCGTTTTCTCCTCGTTCAGCAGCGGCAGCTCGACGGCGATCCCCTCCTTGGTTATGACGGCGTACTGCTGCATACTGTAGAAGAGGACGACGGTGAGCACCGCGATACCCAGCACGATCACAAAGGGGACGATGGCGTAATTGCGCCTCTTGCGCCTTCCCTTGTAAAATTCCTGTATTCTTGGCAAGTTATTTCCTCCTATGGACGGAGATCAGCCCTCGATCTTGGATATGCGGCGGATGTGGCGGGGGTCGTTGGAGAAGGGCGTATCAAGGAACGTGTCCACTATCATGAGGGCAAGCCCCGCCCCGGTGACTCTCGCTCCGAGGGCGAGCATGTTCGCGTCGTTGTGCTGGCGGGTGGCCTCGGCGGAAAAGCAGTCGCCGCAGAGCGCGCAGCGTATGCCCTTCACCTTGTTTGCGACAAGGGACATGCCTATGCCGGTGCCGCAGATGAGTATGCCCTTTTCGCACTCCCCTGCCGCCACGGCCACCGCCGCGGGGCGGCCGAAGTCAGGGTAGTCGCAGCTCGCGCCGTCGTAGGTCCCGAAATCCTTATATTCAAGACCGCGCTCACGCAGGTGAGCCATGATCTCCTTTTTCAATTCAAAGCCGCCGTGATCGCTCGCTATCGCTATCATCACACAGCACCTCCTAAACGTGATGTTTTATTTTATCACTTAATCGCCGCATGTTCAAGTCCCGACAGTGTGAACATTTACGCGCAAAAAAACTCTCGTTGAAACGAGAGCTTTTTTACATTCAGATCATCATGCCGCGCTTTTTCGCCTCGAAGGTGAGCTGGTCGCGAAAGTCCGGATGTGCGATGGAGATGAGCTGCTTTGCCCGCTCCGAAAGCGGCCTGCCGCGAAGGTGCGCAATGCCGTACTCGGTGACTATGCAGTCAACGTCGTTCTTGCTTGTGGTGCAGACCCCGCCGGGGGTGAGTATGGGCTGTATCTTGCTGACGGTGCCGCCCTTCGCGGTGGAGGCAAAGGCGATAAAGCTCTTACCGCCCTTTGACTGGCACGCGCCGCGGACGTAGTCTACCTGCCCGCCGGTGCCGGACAAATGCTTCGTGCCGACGGACTCCGCGCACACCTGACCCCACAGGTCGACCTCGACGGCGGCGTTGATGGATATCATGTTGTCGTTGCGGCAGATGATGTTGGGGTCGTTCACATAGTCCACGGGGAGTATTTCGATGCCGGGATTATCGTCTATAAAGTCGTAAATGCGCTTCGAGCCGAACGCGAAAGTCGTGACGCTCTTGCCCCGGTTTATCTGCTTTCTGCTGTTGTTGACCGCGCCGCACTCGATAAGCTCGACCATGGAGTCGGTGAACATCTCGGTGTGGATGCCGAGGTCGTGCTTCTGCTTGAGCGCCATGCCGGTGGCGTCAGGTATGGCGCCGATGCCGAGCTGTATGCATGCACCGTCGCATATTTCCTCGGCAATAAGGCCGCCGATGGTGAGACTCACCTCGTCAAGCTTCACCGGCGGAAGGACGGGCAGCTCGTGGCTGTTCTCCACGATGGCGTCGACGCGGCTGACATGTATCTGCTGGCCGCAGACCGCTCTGGGCTGGAACTCGTTGACCTCGACAAAAACGCGCTTTGTTTTGTCGAGCATGGCCGCCTCATAAGATGACGTTGCGCCCATGCTGAACCAGCCGTGGCTGTCCATCGGCGAGACGGACACGAACACCGCGTCATAGTCGTACCTTTCGCGGACTATCGAGGGGATGTCGCGGTAGTAGTTCGGGATATAGTCCGCCCAGCCGCCGTTGATGGCCTTGCGCGCGCCGCCGAGCGAGAACCACGACTGGCCGGTGATCTTGCCCTTGAGTGCGCTGTCGGCGTAATACTCCAGCGGATACGCGTCCAGCAGTGCCTGTACCTTGACGCCGCGAAGCTCGTCCTTATATGCCCTCGCGGCCATGGCGGAAATGATAGCCGGGGTCTGGGAGGGGCCGGAGTCCATGCCGATGAGCCATCCGTCCTCCACACGCTGCGCCGCTTCCTCGGCGCTCATGAGCTTTGATGCGTACAGTTCTTTGAAATCAGTCATATCTGTATCTCCTCTATTTTTTCAGCGGCGACGGCTGCGCTGCTTATGCTCCGAATAGATACGGTTATCCGCAATGCGGCTGTCCGACTCCTGCATGAATTTCTTCAGCCTGTCCTCAAACTCCCTGTTGCTCCCCGGAGGGTCGGCGGCGGGGACGGCGGAGCGCGGCTGCTTTTTCGGCGCGGCCTGTCCTGCGGCGGGGACTCTCGCGGGCGCGGGCGCTTCTGCGGCGCGCTTGATGGAGAGGTTTATCTTGCCGTCCGGGGCTACGTTCAGCACACGCACCGTGACGCTCTGCCCGAGCTGAACGTGGTCGTGTACGTCGTTCACATATGTATTGGATATCTCGGAGATGTGGACAAGGCCGCTCCTGCCCTCCGGCAGGGCGACAAACGCCCCGAATTTGGTAATGCCGGTGATCTTTCCCTCCAGTACGCTGCCGACTTCGATTGCTGCCATATCAAATCCTCTTTATCTCTCTGAAAAATAAAATATTTTTTCCCCGGGCATCACAAGGCCCAGACGCTCCCGCGCGAGCCTTTCCAGCTCGTCGTCCGAAAGGCCGCTCTCGAGCCGCGCGGTCAGCGTCTCCTGCTCGCTCACGAGGAGCGCGTATTCCTCCTCGAGCGCGGCAAGGTCCTTTTCCGCCGAATCAAGCTTCAGTGACGCCGCCGCAAGGCTGCACAGCGAATAGACGAGCAGCGCCACGGCGACAAATGAGATCAGGCTTGGACGGTCGCGCATTTTCTCCTCCGTATCGGGGACACTTCCCCCATTGCTTCAATAATAATATAAAATAGTTCAATAATAAAGAGTATTTTTTCCATTTCAGAAATTTTTTTCGGATTCCGTGCCGCTTTTGCGTTTATCGAGCTTTTTGCAGACGGTGTCTCCGGCGATATAGATGTACAGCAGGAAGCCCGCCGTCATCGCGCCGAGCTGGCATACGCCCAGCCGGCCCTCCCCCGCGCCCATCGCGTACATGAACGCGGCGACGCCGGAGCCGACCGAGAACAGCAGATCCAGCAGTATTGCCGCGGTCCTCCCGGCCCTGCGGCGCAGGGGACGCAGCAGATCGTAGGCAAGTCCCAGACCCGCGCCGATGAGCGCCGCAAGTCCCATTGCCGCAGCCTGTAACGAAACCGACGTCTCCATCAGCTGAAAAGTCTCGTCCAGAGCGAGGACGACGCGGCCTTGTCCTCATAGCAGAACTCCTGGATGTGTCCGCGCAGCTCAAGCTCGCCCACATCAAGGTCGATACGCTCGATATGCAGCTCCGAGCCGCGCACAGTCAGATCGCCGCCCGCGGTCGTAAGCACCACCGTATTTTCGTCGAAGCCGGAAACGTCGCTGACTCCGCTCAGCTCCATCCGCTCGCGCCCGCTCATTTTCATCCCGTAAGGTCTGTCCTGAGCCTTAGGCACCATATCATATGCCAATGGCTTCACCTCCCCATGGGACAATATATGCGCCGTGCGCCGGGAATATGAGTAAAGAGCGGTTTACAAACGAAGCTCACGGGTCTATACTCGTCAGCGGAAACGGCTTTAACGGCAGTTCCGGCCGCGGAGCGATATTTTTTCACAGAGAGGCGTAATATGAGTACTCAGGGTAAAAAGCGCCTGAGCGGCGCGATGGCTTTCATTACCCTCATGGGTATTGTCAGCCTGTTTTCGGACATGACGCACGAGGGTGCGAGGAGCATTCTCGGCGAATACCTGAATCTCGCCGGAGCGTCGGCGGCGACGATCGGCTTTGTCTCCGGCATAGGCGAGCTGTACGATATCGACCCCGTGCGGCTCGCCGCCGTATCGGTCGCCGTGCAGGCGCTCGCCATCGTATTTTACATACTGTGCATACGTCAGCAGAAGAAGGAAGCCGAGGCATGACACAGGTCTCGGGACAGAAAAATACCCGGACGGAGATATCCGTCCGGGTATTTTTTGCTTAGTGATGGGATGAAGCGCCCTTGTCGCCCACGCCGAAGTGCAGCTCCTTCATGCCCTCCACCTCGTCGCATATGCCCTTGAGCGAGCAGATGGAGCAGTCGGTGGGGAGGCCCTCCATGATGTGAGAGAGCGTGCTGGCGGCAGCATTGCACTTTTTGGCGAGATCGCGCATGGCTGCATAGTCAAAGCCGGGTGCGGTCAGGTAGATGACGGTGGCATTGAGAACGTTCGCGTTTTTCTTATACTCGCGGATGTAGTTCATGCCCACGTTCCTGAAGCTGATACCCTGCCTGACGGCCTGCCTGCTCACGCGCACCTGCTCACGGTAGGACTCGGGAGACATGCGGACCATGTAGCCCTCGGGGTAGACATGGTACTTCGCAAACTCGATATCCTTGAGCGTGCGGTAAACGGTCTCGTCGTCGCCGTCGATCATCCCGACGCGAAGAAGAACGATACGGGCAAAATCGCAGTCGCCCTTGATGTCCTTCATGTCCGGACCGTAGAGCAGGACCTGATCCTTATCCACGAGTTCGGAGCTGGAGGTGAACAGCACATAGTTTGCCGAACCCTTGCCCTGCGCGCCAAGCTCGTAGGCCGCGTCCTTCTGCAGGACCAGCTCGCTGGCGCCCAGATCCTTCCACATCTCCTTCTCGGAATAAGCCCATACGCGGGGTTCGCCCTTAATAAGCTCTTTGGTCTCTTTGATGAGGGAGTTAAAAAGTTCCATTTAGAATACTATGTCTACCTTCTTGCGGTCGAACATGGCGTTGACCTGCTTGTACGCCCAGCCAAGGACCTTCTGATCGAGGTTCCAGAAATAGACCACGAACAGGACCACAACGGTGATAACAAGGACCTTAATAAGGCTGAGAACGAATTTCAGAAACTTCTGCATTAATAGGCTCCTTTCAGAATTTTAAGAAGCTGTGATCACTTCTTTGCGAGACCCTTCTGGCGAGCATACTCGGCAGCGCCCAGAGCGCCCATGAGCTGGGGGTCGGTCTTGAGGTTGATGACCTTGAGCTTCAGGACCTTCTCGATGGCTTCCTTGAGGCCGTCGTTCTTCGCGCAGCCGCCGGTCAGCGTGATGCTGTCGGTGGCGCCGGCCTTCTTGGCCATGACGAAGCAGCGCTTTGCGACCGCCATCTCGATACCGGCAGCTATCTCGTCCATGGGCTTGCCCTCACCGACGAGAGTGATGACCTCGGACTCAGCGAAAACGGTGCACTGTGCGGTGATGGGGATGACGTTCTTCGCGCTCAGGGAGAGCTTGGAGAACTCGGGCAGCTCCATCTCGAAGGAGCGCGCCATCGCCTCGAAGAAACGGCCGGTGCCCGCGGAGCACTTGTCGTTCATCGCAAAGTTCTTTACGGTGCCGTCGGTGTCGATGGCGATACCCTTGACGTCCTGGCCGCCGATGTCGATGATGGCCTTGACGGAAGGATCGGTGACGTGTACGCCCATTGCGTGGCAGGAGATCTCGGAGATGTTCTCATCCGCAAAGGGGACCTTGTTGCGGCCGTAGCCGGTACCGATGAGGTACTCCAGCTCCGTGCTGTCCTTCAGGCCGACCTTCTGGCACACGTCTGCCATCGCCGCTATCGCGCTCTGCTCGGAATTGATCTTGCTGCGGATGGTGGTATCGGCTACCATCTTGCCGTTCTCGTCAAGTATGACCGCCTTCGTAAAGGTGGATCCTACGTCGCAGCCGCCGAAATATTTCATGATGTTTTTTCCTCCGTTTTGTATTTTTAATTCTGTTTTAAGTGCTTAAAATACTCTTCGCTCGATCGCCGAAAAATCGGTCCTCTATGCGGTCACATGCAGACCTCGTCCTCGAACTCGACCAGAGAGGGGTCGACAGGCTCTGCCTGAAGGACGGTGCGCATGTATTCGTTGACCTTGTCGCGCATGGTGCGGCGGGAGACGGTACGCGGGTCCATAAGGTCATGCTCGACCCAGATGAGGTCGTAGCCGCGTGCGCGGCCCTGCTCATCGAGGATACCCTGAACAGTAGCCATGTTCTTGCAGGCCACGTTCTGGTACATGATGATAAGGGGAGCGTTCCAGTCTTCGCACTGCTTCCACAGCTCGTCGACGACGTTCTGGTAACCGCCGTTAGTGTGACGGCGCATGACCATACGCTCGTACAGGCGGGCGAGGTCGCGCAGAGCCTCTTCCTTGTCCTCGGTCTCGAGGTGCTTGGTGAAGTTGAGGGACTCCATCTCGACAAGGATGTCGACGCCCCAGCAGTTGGCGAGCCAGTTGGAGAAGTTGGCGTAGTAGTGAGCCGGGCAGGACCACACGATGCCGCGGTACTTCATCTTTCTCTCAGGCCATGCGGTCTCGCCGTTCTCGTAGGCGCTCATGAGCATCTTGTTGACCTTCTGCATGGAGGGGAGGATACGGGGATCGATACCGCCGTCCATCTCGTAGTTCCACTTGCGGAACAGCTCGTAGCAGGGTCCGAGGAACTGGGGACGTGCGCTCTTGTTGACTTCCCACTTCTGAAGCTCGAGATCGGTCTCGGCGTTGAAGCGCTTCATGCAGGTGAAGTAGCTCTCCCAGGACCACTTTGCACCGGTCCTTTCCTCGATGAACTTTATGCAGGCCTTGATATCCTCGGCGCCCATCTGTACGGTCTCCTCATCCAGATAACGGACGGGGAAGCAGAGGTGGAACACGGGGGTGTTGGGGAAGCGGCGTGCAAAGTAGGAGGAGGCCATGGTGGAGCCGTCGCAGGGCATGGAGCTGGAGATGAAGCACGCGCCCATGTCGGGCAGGGAGTCGTTGACAAGCGCGCCGCACTCGGAAGAGGGAACGGGGCAGCAGTCAGCGGGCAGGCCGAAGGACTCGACCGCGTCGATGTAAGGAATACAGGTGAGCTGGTCGATCTCGGAGACCAGGAACACGGGCAGGAGCTGGTGAGGAATGCCGCACAGGTCGGGGAAGCCGGCCATGATCTGGCCCATGGTCATTTCGTCGAAGGTGACGAGCTTCTGGTTGAGAGCCTCGCTGTTGCCGTTCTTGCGGTCGGCCTTGGAGAGGAGGACGAGGTTCTCGGCGACGTAGCGGAATATCTGATAGATGGCCTCGTGGCTCATACGGAGGTTGGAGCCGCGCATACCCATGGTGTTCTTATCCATGAAGCCGTGGCAGCAGAAGTAGGAGATCATCCAGCGGTAGTGCAGGGCGCTGTTGAGCGCGGGGACGAGATCCTTGGAGAAGGTCGCGAGGAGCATGCCCCACATGCGCGCCCATTCATAGAAGTCGTATGCGGTGTCCTTGACGCCGCGCCACTCACGGCGGACGGTAGCCATCGCGCCCTTGCGGTAGAGGCGGCCGAGGCTTCTTTCACCGTTGACGATGCGGTCCTTCTTTTCCTCGGGAGAGAGGGCCATGAAGGCCTTGTACTCGTCGGCTACGCGCAGGCCGTCGGACTTTACGCTCTCAATGAAGTCTCTGCCGACCTTTGCCCAGTCGGTCTCCTTGAGCATATCGCCGAAAATGCCGCAGACTTCCTTGAGGTTCTCGCCCTGGGCTTTCCAGTTTATCTCATCTCTGGCACGGAAAAATGCGGGGTTGGGGTACTGGATCTTTTCTTTCTTAGCCATTACTTGTTACCCTCCTCTTTGTGGATGCGTTTGATCTCGAGAGATTCAACAAAGGCCTGAACACGGGTACGCAGCTGACCGGAGTTGCCGTTATTGTACAGACGGTCGACGGACAGGACGGGCCAGCCGTACTCGTCGTGCATGATGTGGGACGCAAGAGCGCGCTCGAAGCCCCAGTAGTCGCAGTACTTCATCTGCTCGTAGATGATACCGTCGGCCTTGAACTCCTTGGCAAGGCGGTCGGCGGTCTCACGGCGCTGGTGGACCTTCTCGTCGGATATGTAGCGGGCGCACTCGGAGACCTCCATGACGTGGCGGCAGAGCTGGGTGAGGGCGTCTTCCTCGTCATTGAGCTCGATGACCTCACGGCCGGGAGCGGAGCCGAAGCAGTAGCGGTCGGAAACGACCAAAGCGCCGCAGCCCTCGATAAGTGCGGTCAGGCTGGGATCGTCGATCTCGGAGCCGACGATGGCCACGCGGGCGCGGAAGGGATTCTTCTTGTCGGGCTTGCGCTTTTTCAGCTCAGCCAAAGTCTCGCGCAGGTATGGGAGAATGAGAGCCTTGGGGCAGACGTAGGTGACGAGGTCGATGACATGGAACTCGTAGCCGGTGATGATGGGGTTCTCCTCCTTGCGCATCTCGCTCATCTCGCTGATGATGCTGCACACCTCGTTATGCTCGGCGACGGCCTTGCGGATGGCCTCCTCGGAGGTGTCGACGCCGTACTTCTCGGTCAGCTGATCAAGAACGTGCAGACGCATCTGCTTGACGTAGGACTCGAGAGTGTAGTCGGTCACCTTATAGGGGATGTCGCAGTGGGTGACAAAGAAATTGGGCTTTTCGTTTACCTTGAGAATCTCGAAATGCTCCATAGCGCGGTTCATCATGGAGCATGCGTCAACGCCGATCATAGCGTCGAGGAACTGATAGCCGCCCTCGATGCCTCTCTCGACCAGTGCTCTCGCAAATTCGCAGGTGTAGTTGGACATGTAGTAGGTCGCGATGTCCAAAGAGCCTGTCTTGGGGGCACGGAGACGAACAGAGAAGCAGTTGCCGACGTTCAGAATGGCCTCAGGCACATGGAAGCAGGTATAACCGATAGCCAGCTGGCCATCGGCCTGAGCCTGTTTCACGAGTTCATTGTCGGCGTTCTCAAGCAGATTTTCAAAGTAGATCAGATGCTTAAGATCTTTCAAATGTTACACCTCTTCTTTAAAGTATTTCTATTTTCCGGAGTGCTTCTTCCACTCCCTGGAGCATGACGGAATCCGCGGGCAGCTCAAGCACGCTCTTGCCCTTGATGTCGTTGGCGGCAAAAGCACTGTCTGCGGGGATGAATGAGAGTATGTCCACGCCGGGGCACTGGATAAGCTCCTTTAGCTCCGGATTGGTCACACGGTTGACGATACAGCCTATGCGGTCATAGGCGATAAGCTCGTCCGCAACTTTTTTGATGGTGGCGATGACCTGTCCGCCCTTCTTGCTCTGGTCGGTAATGAGCAGGAGATGGGTGACCTTTTCCATCACGCGGCGCTGGATCTGCTCGATCCCCGCCTCACCGTCGATCACAACGTAGTCAAAGCTGTTGGCAAGGAGTCCGATCACTTCCTTGAGGTAAGAGTTTACCTTGCAGTAGCAGCCGGAACTCTCCGGTCGGCCGATGGCCAGAAACGCAAAGCCGGGCATCTCCACCAGCGCGTCGAAGATACGGAATCTCGCCTCGCTGAGAAGCTCCATCGCCTCTCTGGTCTCGCCGTTCTCAACGCTGTCGACGATACCCATGCGTATGTCGTCCAGCGTCAGCTTAACGTCCACGCCAAGAGCAACGGACAGGCCGACCGCGGGGTCAGCGTCGATCGCCAGAATTTTCTTGTCCGGGTATCTCTCGGCAAGCAGTCTGACGATACAGGCGCAGATAGATGTCTTTCCCACGCCGCCTTTGCCTGCGACCGTAATTATCTTGGCCTTTTTCTCCATATGTATCCCCCCTTCTGATTCACATAAAGACGCCTGTAAAGTTTCGTTCGTATTTTAACACAGGTCGCAACAATATGCAAGTTAAACCCGGCAAAAACGAATATTTTTGACGTGTGCGCGAAAGTGTAAAAACACCGCGATTTCTCATGTTATATATAGTTCAAAAGCTGAAAACAATTTTCCCCTATATAGGAAAAATTTTGTGCCGGAACATAAAAGAGGAGGGCCTCTGCCCTCCCTAAGCATATTTTTCAGTTCAGCAGATACACTCCGAGATTGAGATATCCGGCAAAAGCGACCCAGATGAGATACGGCAGCATGAGCTTTCCCGCGTTCTTCGAGATATAGCCGAACATCGCCGTGCTCAGCAGTATCAGCAGCCACAGCGCGACGAGCCACACGAACGCCGCGAGATAGGCCCCCAGCCCGAAAAATATCAGCGTCCACAGAAAGTTCGCCCCGAGCTGCACCGCGTAGGCCGTGAGCGCCCTGCGCTTTCTCGCCGGGGCCGCGCAGGCCGTACACACAAGATATGACGCCGCGCCCATCATCGCGTACAGCAGCGTCCACACAACCGGGAACAGCCACGCGGGCGGCGAGAGCGGAGGCTTGCGCATAAGCCCGAAGCTCTCCATCCCACCTCGCGTCAGAAAGCCCGCCAGCGCTCCCACGGCGATAGGCAGCGCCGTTAAAAGTATCAGTTTTTTCCATTTGATCCTGTGCATTATCCTTCACCCGTCCCGTCCGCTGCCGGCAGAATGAGCCGCGAAGGCGTTTGTCCGGCGCTTAGTTAAGGATATGCGCCGCCGCGCCCCGTTATACGGGCGGCTTTCATGCGGCGCGTTTTTATCATTCCCCGCGGTCTTTAGCCGCAGGTTCTTAAAAATTTTCCAAGTTTCGCTTTTGTACTTGAAAAAAATCTCAGATAAAGGTATAATGTGTTGCTGCTTAAAAAATTTTAATTATTCCGGGGGAAAAGAAATGAGTACAAAAGCCAAACGCCGCTTCGGCGACAGAAAGGACGGCAGGCTCATCCGTTCTCTGCCCGCCTTTTCCAAATTCATTCCCTACATAATGCCCACGAGGAACGACGCCCAGAACTACTACGAGGAGGCCGTGGAGATATCCGCTCCCGAGAAGCGTCTGCGTCAGCTGCGCGTCGACGGCTACAAGGGCATAGGCCTGCTGCACTTCATCATCGCGGCGTACATCCGCGTGGTGTCCATGCTGCCCGGCGTCAACCGCTTCGTCGCCGGCCGCCGCATCTATGCCGCCAACGATATCAGCGTCGTCATGACCGTCAAGCGCGGTCTCTCCATCGACGCCACCGAGACCACCATCAAGGTCCACTTCGAGCCTACCGACACCATCTTCGACGTCTACCGCAAGCTGACCGAGGCCATCGATGAGGTAAAGACCAGCGAGACCGGCAACAACACCGAGGACGTGGCCGAGGCGCTGTGCAGAGCGCCCCGCTTCCTGCTCCGCTTTGCCATTGCGATACTGCGCGTCATGGACTACTTCGGCTGGCTGCCCGAGTCGCTCACCGAGGCAAGCCCCTTCCACGGCTCCATGATAATCACCGACCTCGGCTCCCTGCGCATAGGACCCATCTACCACCACATCTACAACTTCGGCACTCTGCCCGTGTTCATCGCCTTCGGTGCGAAGCGCCACTCCTACGAGCTGGACAAGAACGGCAACATGGTCGACAAGAAGATCGTCGACATGAAGTTCTCGCTCGACGAGCGTATCTGCGACGGCCACTATTACGCCCAGTTCGTTCAGGGACTGCGCTACATCTTCCAGCACCCGGAGATCGTCGAGGCTCCCCCCTCAAAGGTCGTCGAGGATATATACTGATAACGTCAAACGCCCTTCCGTCAGGTCTCCTGCCGGGAGGGCTTTTGCTTATCCGCTCCGTCGGCGCGCTCCCGCCGCCCCGCGTATGAAATTTTTTCCTCCGCCGTATCCCTCGCTTGACAGTTTCGCCGGGGGATATTATAATGTCCGCAAAGAGAATTAATTAATTCTGTTTGAGGTGTGAGCCATGCAGCACAAGAAAGCCGAATATTTCAGCTATATAGAAAACTTCATCGACGACTACAAGGACTCCCACGGCGGCGCCGCGCCCACGACCTACGAGATCGCCGGGGGCATAGGTCTATCGCAGTCCAGCGTGGTGAAATACCTCCGCGCCATGCGCGAGAGCGGCATGATAGACTATGGCGGCAGCCGGAACATCGAGACCCCGCTCAGCCGCAGGGACGCGCGGGAATACTGCCGCGTGCCGGTGCTGGGCGCCGTATCGTGCGGACTTCCCAAGCTTGCGGAGGAAAATATCGAGGAGTTCGTGAGGCTGCCCGTCTCTCTCCTCGGGCGCGGGAGCTTTTTCGCCCTGCGGGCAAAGGGCGACTCCATGATAAACGCCGGCATTGACGACGGGGATATCGTCCTCGTCCGCCAGCAAAGCAGCGCCGACTACGACCAGATCGTCGTGGCGCTCGTTGACGACGAGGCCACGCTCAAGCGCTTCCGCCCCGAAAACGGCATTTTCCGCCTCCACGCCGAAAACCCCGACTATGACGACATAATCGTGGAGAGCTGCCTCGTGCAGGGCGTGGCGGTCAAGGTGATAAAGGATCTCAAGTGATGGAAGACCGCGTTTATTTCTGCATAGACATGAAGACGTTCTACGCCTCGGTCGAATGCGCGGAGCGGGGGCTCAACCCCTTTGAGACGAACCTCGCGGTGACGGACCTCTCCCGCGGAAAGAACGCGCTGTGCCTCGCCGTAAGCCCGAAGCTCAAGGCGCAGGGCGTGCGCAACCGCTGCCGTATCTCCGAGATACCAGGCAGCATAAAATACATCGCCGCGCCGCCGCGCATGCAGCTTTATATAGAATACGCCGCCGATATCTATTCCATCTATCTCGACTACTTCGACCCGCGGGACATACATGTGTATTCCATAGACGAGTCGTTCATCGACGCGACGCGCTATCTCGGCGTGTACGGCATGACGCCCCGCGAGCTTGCGAAGCGGCTCATGGACGAGATCGCCGAGCGGCTGCACATCCCCTCCACCGCCGGTATCGGGGCGAACCTTTACCTCGCGAAGATCGCGCTGGACATCACCGCCAAGCATACAAAGGATCACATGGGCTACCTCACCGAGGAGCTTTACCGCGCCACGCTCTGGGATCACCAGCCGATAACCGATTTCTGGCACGTTGCGAAGGGTACTCAGGCGCGGCTGGAGCACAACGGCATGCGCACCATGCGCGACGTGGCGAACGCCGACCCGGAGCTTCTCTACAGGCTCTTCGGCGTCGATGCGGAGCTTCTCATCGACCATGCGTGGGGGCGGGAGAGCTGCCTCATCGAGGATATAAAAAACTACCGCAGCCGCAGTCACTCCGTGTCGTTCTCGCAGATACTCCCCCGCGACTACCGCTTTGACGAGGCGCGCACCGTCATGCGCGAGATGGTTCTTCACGGCTGCCACGAGCTTATGAAGCGCGGCGTGATATCGAAGCGGATAGGTATCCTCGTCGGCTACTCCCACGACATCTGCCCCGCCGCCAAGGGTACGGCCAAGCTCGTGAGCGCCACGAACGTAAGCTCCCTAATGGAGCCGCCGGTGCTGGAGCTGTTCGGACGTATCGTTAGGGCGGACACCCCAATACGCAGGCTCGCCATAAGCTTCGACGACACGGTGGACGAGGGCTGCGAGGGCTATGACTTTTTCACGGACTCCGACGCGGTGGAGCGTGAACGCAAGCGTGAGCGGACGGTGCTGGAGCTTGCCGCGCGCTACGGGAAGAACGCGGTCCTGCGCGGCACCAGCTTCATGCCGGGCGCGACGCAGCGGGAGCGCAACGAGATGATAGGAGGTCACCGGGCGGGATATGACGAGACAGGAAAGAGCTAAGCAATTCATGGCCTTCGACGCGATGAAGGGACTGCAGGAGGCCCTGCGCGACCGCGAGGAGCGCCACAGCCGCGTCGAAAAGCACGACATATCCGAAGAGCAGGCGGAGAAAAACTCCGCCGTGTTCGCCCGCCTCTCCAAGGGTTCGTCCGTGCGCGTAGAGTGCTGGCACGCCTTTCACGACGTGACTCTCAGCGGCACGGTGTCCGACGTGAGCCTTGCCTTCGGGTATCTCACGCTCGGCGGCGAGCGGATATACTTCACCGACGTATACTCCGTGCAGCTCACCGGCGCTTAGACCGCGGAGAGTGTCTGAAATACCGCGCGGATTTATACAAATGTCCGCGATACGACGTGGATTTTTCCGCTTTTTTCTGTTATACTGGAGAAAAAAGTCTGCGGGATATCCGCGAAAGGAGCTTTTCGTATGAAGCAGGATACCTTCGAGGGCAAGGCCAGGACACGAAACGGCGTTATGCGCGTGGTCTTTTCGGCTATCTGCATTATACTGGAGGGTCTTTTCATTATCGGTCTGCTGACAAGGCTGAACCAATACGGCACGATCATCAACATAATAACGCGGCTGCTGGCCGGAACGCTGGTGCTTCTTCTGTGCGCGTCGGACAGAACGTCGTACATGAAGGTGCCGTGGATAATACTCATACTCATTCTCCCCGTCATGGGCGTGAGCATGTATCTCTTCATCGGCCTCAACGGCGGCACGCGCAGGATGAGGGACCGCTACGAAAAGATCGACGCGGAGCTGCTCCCGCTCCTGCCCGACGGGCGCGGGGAGCTTGATGCGCTGAACGAGAAGATACCCAGGGCCGGAAACATCGCCGGGTACATACAGCGCAACGCCCATTACCCCGTGTACCGGAACACCGACGTCGTCTACCTTGACGATGCGATGAAGGGGCTTCAGGCCCAGCTCGCCGACCTCGCGAAGGCGGAGAAGTTCATCTTCATGGAATACCACGCCATCGAGGACGCCGAGGCATGGCACATGATACAGGCTGTCCTTGAGGAGCGTGTGAAGGCCGGGGTGGACGTGCGCGTATTTTACGATGACATCGGCTCCATCGGCTTCATCAACCGGGATTTCAGCAAGAAGCTCGAGGCCGTGGGCATACGCTGCCGGGTGTTCAACCCCTTCGTGCCGGTACTCAATCTCTTCCTAAACAACCGCGACCACCGCAAGATCACCGTCATCGACGGCAGGATCGGCTACACCGGCGGCTACAATCTCGCGAACGAGTATTTTAACCTCACCCATCCCTACGGACAGTGGAAGGACACCGGCGTCCGTCTCGAGGGCGAGGCCGTCCAGGCCCTGACGGAGATGTTCCTTGAGATGTGGAACGCCGTCAGCGGCAGCGACGAGGACGACGCCGACTTCGGCGCCTACCTTTCTCTCTCCGGCGGCGAGGAGCGGCAGGGCGGCTTTGTCCAGCCCTATGCCGACAGTCCGCTGGACGACGAGCGTGTGGGCGAGGAGGTATATATCAGTATGCTCAACAAGGCGGAGCGCTACTGCTGGTTCGTCACCCCCTACCTCATCATTTCGGACGAGATGACGCATGCCATGCGTCTCGCGGCAAAGCGCGGCGTAGACGTGCGTATCATCACGCCCGGTATCCCCGACAAAAAGATCGTCTACAGCGTCACCCGCTCTTTCTACAACAGTCTTGTCAGGCACGGCGTGCGCATTTACGAGTGGTCTCCCGGCTTCTGCCACGCGAAGATGAGCGTCGCGGACGACTGCATGGCCACCTGCGGGACGATAAATCTCGACTACCGGAGCCTTTATCACCATTTTGAAAACGGCTGCTTCATGGCGGACTGCGGAGCGGTGCTGGACATCCGCGACGACATGGGCCGCATGATGGGTGAGAGCCGCGAGGTCACGGAAAAATACCGCGCGGGACGCAGTGCGTACCTGCGTCTGGGTCAGCTGTTCCTCAGACTGTTCGCGGGACTGCTGTGACCGGCTGCGCACAGGATAACGAAGGGAATACGTTATGACGGAAACACAGCGGAAGATCGAGTTGCTGAAAAGGATCGCCCACCGCTTCAACGAGGCCGATGTCGTGTGGGCGCTGGGCGCGTCAATGCTGCTCTATTTCAAGGGAATCGCCCCGGAGTTCCACGATATAGACCTGATGATCTCAAGCGGCGACGCGGAGCGTGTCAGGGCCATTTTGTGCGGGATGGGCGAGCTTCAGCCCTTCGATCCGAACCCGAAGTACCGTACCGAGGCGTTCATGGAGTTTGTCATTGACTCCGTAGACGTCGACGTTATGGCCGGCTTTTCTATCCTGAGCGGTGGAAAGCTCCATGACTGTTCTCTGCGTGAGGATCAGATTTCGGAGACGATGGCGCTGGGGCCGGAGCTTATCCCTCTGCAATCCCCCATGCTGTGGTGCGAATACTACCGCCTGATGGGGCGTACCGAAAAGGTCCGTATGATAGAGGACGCCATGAAGCGCGACTGATGTTTTCATCTCTCGCCAAGCCGGCGCGCCTTTGTACGGCAGCGGCTGTATCCCGGCACAAGGAGAAATTTATGACTGACCGACGATTTTTTACCTCCGATCAGCTGAAATCCATCGCCCTCGGCGCCATGCTGCTCGACCACCTCTATGTCACGGTGTTCCCCGGGCAGCTATGGATGAACTGTGCGGGACGTATCGCCTTCCCGCTGTTTGCCTTTGAACTCGTGCAGGGCTATATCCACACCCGCGATCTGCGCCGCTATGCCGCGCGGCTGCTCATTCTGGCGCTGCTGTCCGAGATACCGTTCAATATGGCTGTCGGGGCGTCGCTCTTATTTCCTCAGCGGCAGAACGTCGTGTGGACGCTGCTCGCGGGTCTCGCCGTCTGCCTCTGCGCCGACAGGCTCGCGGCGGAGAGCGCCGTTTCCGGAAGGCTCCCGTACCTGCCGGGACTGCTGGGCGCGCTGCTGCTGCCGGGGCTGCTCATGACCGACTACGGCACGGACGGCGTGATGCTCATCCTGCTATTCTGGCTCACCCGCTCCGGCGGGGTACTCTGCGGCGTCCTCCAGGCCGCGGTGATGTTCGTGATGTGGCAGTTCATGTTCGTCGGGCGGGTCGTTTTCATCGGCGCGTTCGGGCTTCAGACGCAGTGCTTCGCGCTGCTCTCCCTGCCGCTCATATGGCTGTATAACGGCAGGCGCGGCATGCACGGCAGGGTCCCGCAATGCGCCGCCTACGCATTCTATCCCGTACATCTGCTGATACTGGGGGCCGTCCGTATACTGAGCGCCGCGTGAGCGGCAGGGGCTTGAAATAGCGGCACGGCTGTGCTAAAATCTGATAAAAAGAGTATTCAGGAGGCTTTACTATGCACGAACATCCTCATGAGCATGACCACGTCCACGCTCACAAGGCCCACTCCCCCGAGGAGGCGCTGGCCCTGCTTTCCTACATGGCCGATCACAACAAGCACCATGCCGAAGAGCTTCACGAGCTGGCTCACGATATGGACGACGCTTCCGCCGCGCTCATCCACGAGGCGGTGGAGCTGTTCAACGCCGGCAACGAGAAGCTTGAAAAGGCGCTGCATATGCTTAAAGGAGAGTAACCATGTGCCTTTCTATAGTGTACGATGAGGACCAGAACCTTCTCTGCGATAACGTGATGATGGTGGATCAGAAGGAGCCGGGCAAGCTGGATTTTTACAACATCCTCGGCGTCCGCACCACCGTTTTCGGCAGCATCGAGAAGATAAACCTCATGGATAACCGCATAACCGTGAAAAGGTCCCCCGCCCCGCAGGAGAGCTGACGCGGCAAAGCGCCCATTTCGGGAAAAAGCACCCGGCGCCCCGTTCATACGAACGGGGCGCCGGGTCTGCGTTTTTTCTGTTTTACACCATGCGGCAGGACTCACAGTCATGCTCCTCGGGGAACTTGCTGTGGTCGTACTCTATGCCGTTTTTGTCATAGTAGTCCTTGATAGCCGACTTTATCGACTCCTCCGCCAGCACCGAGCAGTGGAGCTTGTGCGCGGGCAGTCCGCCCAGAGCGTCGACCACCTGCTTGTTGGTGATGGCAAGCGCCTCCTCGACGGTCTTGCCCTTGACCATCTCGGTGGCCATGGAGGAGGAGGCTATGGCGCTGCCGCAGCCGAATGTCTCGAACTTCACGTCCGTGATGACGTCGTTGTCTATCTTGAGATACATCTTCATTATATCGCCGCACTTGGCGTTGCCGACCTCGCCGACGCCGTCGGCGTTCTCGATCTCGCCCACATTGCGGGGATTCATGAAATGATCCATTACCGTTTCTGTGTATAAAGCCATGATGTCCTCCTTATAAGATGAATTTTTTCTTGCCCGCGACGAGGTCCTTCCACATGGGGCTCATGCCGCGCAGGTACTCGACGATCTCCGGTACGGCGGCGAGGATCTGGTCTATCTCTTCCTCGGTGTTCTCCTCACACAGCGACAGGCGCAGCGAGCCGTGCGCCACCTCGTGCGGCCGTCCGATGGCGAGCAGCACATGCGACGGGTCGAGCGAGCCGGAGGTGCAGGCGCTGCCGGAGGAAGCGCAAATGCCCTTCGCGTCCAGCAGGAGCAGCAGGCTCTCGCCCTCGATACCCTCGAAGCAGAAGTTCACGTTGCCGGGCAGGCGGTTCTTGGGGTCGCCGTTGAGGGCGCTGTGCGGTATCTTTGAAAGGCCGTCGATGAGCTTATCGCGCAGGGCGGTCATCTTCTCCGCGTTCTCGGGCAGGTGGTCAACGGCCGCCTTCAGCGCCGCCGCCATGCCGACGATGGCGGGGATGTTCTCGGTGCCGGCGCGCTTGCCGCGCTCCTGAGCGCCGCCCTCGATGATGTTGGTGAGGGGTATGCCGCCCTTTGCGTACAGAACTCCTATGCCCTTGGGGCCGTGGAACTTATGCGCGGAGAGGGAGAGCATGTCTATGTTCTGGTCCCTGACGTTCACGGGGACGTGTCCAACCGCCTGAACGGCGTCGGTGTGGAACAGAACTCCCCTCTCGCGGCAGACCGCGCCGATCTCCTTTATGGGGAGGATGGAGCCGATCTCGTTATTCGCGAACATGGTCGTCACGAGGCAGGTATCCGGGCGGATGGCGTCCGCGACCTGCTGCGCGGTGATGTTTCCCAGCTCGCCCACAGGGAGCAGCTCTATCTCAAAGCCCCGCTTTTCAAGCTTTTTCAGGGTGTGCAGCACGGCGTGATGTTCAAAGGCGGTGGAGATTATGTGCTTTTTGCCCTTTCTCTCGCCTATCGCCGCGGCGGAGATTATCGCCTGATTGTCGGCCTCGCTGCCGCCGGAGGTGAAATATACCTCTCTGGGCTGGCAGCCGAGACATTCGGCCACGGTCTCGCGCGCCTTCTGCAGCGCCTCGGCCGCGTCCTGACCTATGGAATGCAGGCTCGATGGGTTGCCGTAATGCTCGGTGAGATACGGCAGCATTGCCTCAAGCGCCGTTTTGCTCAGCTTTGTTGTGGCTGCGTTGTCTGCGTATATCATAATGTCACCTCAATTTACGCGGCTCCCGAAGGCCATTCCCCACCGGGGCTTCGCGGCCTCAGTCGCCGTTTTTCTCTGTTGCGGCCTTATTATAGCTTCAATTGCCTACTATGTCAATAGGTTTTGTAGTATTTTTTATAAAACCGGAGCGCCATGAAATACGGCGCTCCGCCAATTTGATCCGGCTCAGCCGCCAAGGCTCCTCGCCTGGGTCAGGACGTCCTCGAGGCTTATACCGTCAAGGTACTCGTCGATGACCTTCTGCAGTCCCTGCCATATGGGCAGCGTCACGCATTCCGAACACTTCGGGCAGGGATTCGTCTGTCCCTCGAGGCAGGCCACAGGGGCCATGCTACCCTCGGCGGCGCGGACTATCTCGCCCACGGTGTAGTCTCCGGGCGGCTTTATGAGCCGGTATCCGCCGCCTGACCCCCGCGAGGTCTGCAAAAGCCCCGCGCGGTTCAGTACCGGGATGATCTGCTCAAGATATTTTTTGGAAATATCCTCGCGCTCTGCGATGTCCTTGAGAGGGACGAAGCCGTCCTCCTGATGCTGCGCGAGGTCGAGCATCATGCGCAGCGCATATCTGCCGCGTGTCGAGATCATTTATAATGCACCGCCTTTCGCTTTTGCCGCGCCGGTGCGCGGCAGTGTCTCACCGTTTACGCCAGCTTCTCCATCTCCTCGACCAGCTCGCCGAAGAGCGCGAGAGCGGAGTTGACGGGGTCGGGCGTACTCATGTCCACGCCCGCGATCTTCAGGAGGCTGATGGGATCGGAGCTGCCGCCGGAGGAGAGGAACTTCTTGTAATCCTTCACGGCGCTCTCGCCCTCGCTGAGGATACGGTTCGCGATGGCTACCGCCGCGGAGAAGCCGGTGGCGTACTGGAACACATAGTAATTATAGAAGAAGTGGGGTATGCGCGCCCACTCGAGCGCTATGCCGTCGTCGGAGACCATGTCGGGGCCGAAGTAGAGCTTGTTGAGTTCATGGTAGTTTTCGCACAGGGCGTCGGCGGTGAGGGTCTTGCCGGATTCGGACATGCGGCCCATCATCAGCTCGAACTCCGCGAACATGGTCTGGCGGTACACGGTACCCTTGAAGGAATCGAGGAAGTGGTTGATGAGGTACGCGCGCTGCTTTTTGTCCTCGGTCCTGCCAAGCAGATAGCGCATGAGCAGCACCTCGTTGCAGGTGGAGGCCACCTCGGCGACGAAGATGACATAGCCGGCGGTGTTCACGGGCTGGTACTTGTGGCTGTGGTAGCTGTGGAGCGCGTGGCCCATCTCGTGGGCAAGGGTGAACATGCTGTCGAGAGTGTCCTTGTGGTTGAGCAGCACATAAGGGTGCGGCTCGGCCGCGCCGCTCGAATATGCGCCGCCGCGCTTGCTGACGTTCTCGTATACGTCTATCCAGCGGTTGCTGAAGCCCTCCCTGAGGATGTCGGTATAGTCCTCGCCCAGAACGGCAAGAGCGTCGAGTACGGTGGACTTTGCCTCCTCAAAGCTTATCTTCTCGGCGGCGTCGGCAACGATTGGAGTATACACGTCGTACATATGCAGCTCGTCCACGCCCAGCATTTTCTTGCGCAGGGCGACGTAGCGGTACATCTTGTCAAGATTCGCGTGGACCGCCTCGATGAGGTTGGTGTAGACCTCGACGGGGACCTCGGTCCTGTCAAGGGAGGCCTCGATGGTGCTGCCGTAGCGGCGTGCGTCGGCAAAGAAGCGCAGCTGCTTGAACTGTGCGTCCAGTGTGGAGGCTATGGTATTCTTGTACTCGCCTATGCGGCCGTAGTAGGTCTCGAAGGCGTTCCTACGCAGGACGCGGTCGCTGCTCTCCTCAAGGGGGACGAAGGAGCCGTTGGTGAGCTGGTGCTTCACGCCCTCGCCGTCCTCGACGTCGGGGAATTTGAGCTCGGCGTTGCGGAAGGTGCTGCCGATGTGGTCGGGGCCGTTTGCCATCTCGCCCGCGGCGGCAAGTAGCTTTTCCTCGCCGGGGGAGAGGATGTGCGCCGCGCGGCGGCGTATGCGGTAAAGGCTGCGGCGGTAGGTCTCAAGCTCGGGCTGAGCCACAAAGAACAGCGAGAGCGTGTCCTCCGGGATGGCCATTATCTCCGGCACGGCAAATGCGCCTGCGCTGGAGATCGCCACGAGGGTACTCGTCGCCTTGCCGCGCATATCCTGATAAAAGCTGTCGCCGGTGTCCTGGTCGCTCTTGCAGCTCGCGTAGCCGTGGAGCTTGCCTATACGCACGTCCAGCTCGTCGTCCAGTTTGAAATACGCGAGCAGTTCCTCCGCGCTCTCGCCCAGCTTTCCGCGGAAGGCCTCTATGCGCGCGGGCATTTCCTTGAGCGCCTCGTATTCCCTGAACCAGGCATCGTCGCTTTCAAATATATCGCCCAGATTCCATGTGTACTCCTCCGGGACCTCACTTCTCTTGGGAACGGCATTCTTTGCCATGTCAGATTACCTCCTTAACATATAGGTAAACTTATTATACCACACAACCGGCGCGTTGTCGATGAATATAATATTATCGTCAGAATAAATAATGAAAGGTGCAGCCATGCTTATTTATGTCGTCAGAGCAAACGATACCCTGCGCGCCATAGCGCGGCGCTACGGCTCAACGGCCGAATATCTCGCATACATCAACCAGCTCTCCGATCCCGACAGGCTGGTCCCCGGCATGACCATCATCATTCCGCTCGAACATCCTCCCGCGCGCAGCGAGGCGGAGGTGAACGCCTACGTCTACCCGAACGTCAGCTCCGCGTCCCTTGACTACGCCCTGCCGCTGCTGACCTTCCTCAGTCCGTTCTCGTACAGCTTCGACGCCTCCGGGCGGATAGCGCCGATAAACGTCTCCCGCCTCGTTTCCGCCGCCCGGGACGCGGGCGCCGCGCCGCTGATGGTGGTGACAAATATCGCCGAGAGCGGCTTTTCAAGCTCCCTCGCCCACGGCGTTCTGACGCAGAGCGCTCCGCAGGACGAGCTTGTCCGCAGCATTATCGAAACGCTGAGGACGGGCGGCTTTGCCGGCGTGAACGTCGATTTTGAGTACCTCTATTCCTTCGACCGCGACAGCTACAGCCAGTTCATCGCCCGGCTCGTGTCGGAGCTTCATCCGCTGGGCTATTATGTATACGTCGCCCTCGCGCCCAAGGTGAGCCGCGACCAGCAGGGACTTTTATACTCCGCCCACGACTATGAGGCCATAGGCGCTGCCGCCGACAGGGTGATACTCATGACATACGAATGGGGCTATACCTACGGCGAGCCGCAGGCCATCTCCCCCGTAAACCGCATACGGCAGGTGCTGGATCACGCGGCGACGGCCATGCCGGCCGGAAAGATACTCATGGGTTTTTCAAACTACGCGTACAACTGGACCCTGCCGTGGAGGCAGGGTACGGCCGCGGCAGTGCTGTCGAACGCGGGAGCGGTGTCCCTTGCCGTCGGCACGGGCAGCGAGATACGCTTTGACGAGAGGGCGCAGGCGCCGTATTTCAACTACACCGACGCCTCCGGGAAGCGCCATGTCGTATGGTTCGAGGACGCGCGGAGCGTTGACGCCCGCCTCCGTCTGGTGCGCGAATACGGTCTCGCGGGGATAAGCGTATGGACGGCCGACCGGCTGTACCGGCCGCTGTGGGAGCTTGTCCGCGCACATTTCGTGCCGGAAAAGCTGCTGTGACGGCCCGTTCCTGACGCGCGGCGCAGGTCTCTTCCCTGCGCCGCAAATTAATTTTCTTAAATCCCGTAGCTTTTACTTGAAATCTCCGACGCAGATGGTAAAATAGATTGATATATAATTGCTGTTTTGCGCCGTATGGCGTATGGAGACGAAGGATGAAGCTTACGCGAAGAATATTTGCGGTGTTCTCGGCGCTGTGCCTTATGCTCGCGCTCGTTCCCGCCGCCCTTGCAGACGGGGAGGACGCCGCTGCCGGGGACTCCCCCGCCGTAAAGAGCGCCGAGGAGCTGTTTGCCGGAAAGAGCTGGGACGAGGTGATCGCGGACTTTCTCGCCGAGATGGGCGCGACGGCCGATCAGGTCGGTCTGGGCTACTGCAACACCGTCACCGGCGAGGAGCATTATCTCAACGGCGATACATATTTTGACGCGGCCAGTATGTTCAAGGTGCCGCTGAATATGTACTATACGGAGAAGATATCCCGCGGTGAGCTTGAGCTCGAGGGCAGCGTCTACGGCTACATCTACAAGAACATGCTCGAGGAGACGATCATCAACTCCAATAACGAGCATGCCGTCTATCTCTGGCAGGCCATGGGCGGCTATCGGGCATACCGGGAGAATATTGCGGAGTACATGGGCGTCGACAAGAACGACGTTGACCCCAAGTATTACGCCAACAACTATTTCACCCCGGAGCAGATGATACACTGTCTGCGCCTGCTCGCCACGGAGCCGGAGCGCTTTCCCTATCTTATCGAAACGATGAAGCTCGCCGAGCCGGACAACTACTTCCGCCGGGACGAGAAGCGCTTTGAGATCGCGCACAAATACGGCTACGTCCACAACGACAGCGACTCTTTCTATTATCTCAACGACAGCGCCATCGTCTATACCGACGAGCCGATAGTCATCGTGATGTTCACGAGATCCGCCGCCGACGCCTACGGTCTCCTCGCGCGCTACTGCACGCTCATGTGCGACTGGGCGCAGTACCACACGGCGCTCGACAGGCAGAACGCCGCCGAGGCCGGCGCGGACGAAAAAATAACCGGGGCCGTGTCTCTCGACCCGCCGGAGGCTCTTCCGGCGCTCACGTCCCCAGTAAGTGGTGAAGATATGCTGGATAAAATGCCCGTAAACGACCTGAGCTTCGGCTCGCTGGTGCTGCTCGTAGTCATACTTGTGGCGGTGATAGTGGCGCTTGTCATGCTGATAAGGCTCCGTTTTATGAAGAAAATAAATTTCCTGTGGGGGCTGCTTGCGCTCGTATTCGCCGCCGCGGGGCTTGCCGCGTGCGTGATAGGCGCGGACATCGGCACTCTCGTCACCCGTCCCGACGGCGACCCGCAGCAGACGGTCGATACGTTCTTCGGCTCGATCATCAGCGGCGACTACGCCTCCGCCTACGCCTGTCTCGACGACTACAGCGACCTCGGTCTCGGCACGGCTCCCGCCGACGCGGTGGGCAAGAAGATATATGAGACGCTCAAGGCGAGCTACTCCTACCGCCTCTCGGGCGACTGCCGCGTGAACGGCCTCACCGCCTCGCAGCAGGTGGAATTTCGCTATTTTGACCTGACGAAGATAAGCGACGAGCTTGAAAGCACCGCGAACGACTATCTTGAGGAGCTTGTGGCGCAGCGTCCGCGCAGCGAGCTGTACGACGACAACGACCGCTATCTCACCAGCGTGACCGACGAGGTCTACGCATACGCGATAAGCTCCGTGCTGTCCCACGCCGCGGACTTTTACACCACCGTGATCCTTGACGTGGATCTCAGCTACACCAACGGCACATGGTCGCTCTCCACCAGCCAGCCCATGCTCAACGCGCTGACCGGCGGCACTGCGTACTGAAGGACGGTGAACGAATGAACAACGACCTTTTCGATATCGACTCCATACTGGAGGAATTTTCTTCATACAGCGCCGACCTCTCCTCCCAGGAAAAGACTCGGGACGAGCCTGAGGAGGCCGCGGAAACGGCGGCTCCGCAGAGCGCGCCCCCCGAGAGCTCCGCGCCGGCGGCGCCGGCCGCTCTACGGTATGACGGTCCGCAGAGCGTCACTGTGTCCGAGGCCGCGCCCGTATACGAACATGTCCCAACTGAACGTCCCCGGACGGACGGGTCCTCCGTGCCGCCGCGCCGTGAGCGCCGCGCCGAAGAGCCTGTGCGCCGCCGCGCCGCCGCGCCCCGCGAGGAAGCCGTGACGAAGGAAGAGGACGAGCCTCGCCGCTTTGCGCCGAAGCTCCCCGCTCTTCTCTCGCGCGTGCGCGCTCCCAAAAAGCCCTCCGCAGAACCTGCCGGATACGAGGCCGAGGAGGAGGATGAGTCTGACGACGAATACGCCGCTCCCGAGGAGGTAATGCCCGCGAAGCTCAGGATCGGCGGGGCGCGCCACATCGCGGCCATGATTTTCGCCGTGATCGCGGTACTGAGCCTGTACTGGCTGGTGAACAACATCCACCCCGGCATAGGCGTGTCCGAGACCATGCGCACCGACTCCAAGCTGGATCTTGTGAGCAAGATAGACGTATTCGCCAACAACTCCAAGAGCGACGCTCTCGGCGAGCTTGCCTACATCCGCAAGATATACACCATCGACCGCAGCGCGCCCTGCGGCCCCAAGCCGAACCCCGACGGCTTCGTCACCTATTCAATCGGCGAGGCGGAGCAGGTCATGGAGCTTGTGAACCGTGCGCGCGCCACCGGCCTTCTTGAGGGACAGGACGTCATTTTTGACCCCTCCGCCAGCTTCTATCACGACTCCGATATTCAGTGCTACTTTGACGACACCATCCTCGTCATATGCTGGAAGGAGCTTATCAACGGGCGCGTCTGCTCCTGCGTTGAGGTCAAGATCGCCGACGCCTCGCAGCTCCGCCGCAAGCTCACCGAGGACTACTTCGGCAGCTCCGTCACCCAGTACACCACCCAGATGGCCGCCTCCGTCAACGCCGTCACCGCCATGAACGCCGACTTCTACGCCTTCCGTCCCTACGGTATCGTGGTATATCAGGGCGACATCTACCGCTACGAGACCTCCTGCGACACTCTGTTCATCGACGACAAGGGCGATTTCAGCTTCATGCGCCGCTATGACGACCCCGGTCAGGAGGCCACCCAGCAGTTCGTATACGAAAACCACATCCAGTTCAGTCTCTCCTTCGGCCCCGTCCTCATCGAGAACGGTGAGGTGCAGTACCTCACCGACAACTACGGCGGCATAGGCGAGATGAACATGGAGTATTCCCGCGCCGCCATCGGCCAGTTCGACACGCTCCACTATCTCTATATGGCCGTCAGCCACTCAAACGACGGCACTCCCCGCGCCACCGTCAACCAGTTTGCCGAGATCATCGCCACCAAGAACCTCCGCCACGCGTACAACCTCGACGGCGGCCAGACGGGCGAGGTGGTATTCAACGGCAAGCCCTACAACCACATCGACTTCGGCAACGAGCGCCTTCTCAGCGACTGTATCTACTTCTGCACCGCAATTCCCGAATCGGAGGTGAGCAGATGAATCCCATAGCCGTTTATGTCGGCACCACGGTGATATACTGGAACTCGATAGTCATCGCTCTCGGTATCGCCGCGTGCCTCGCGCTCACCCTCGCGCTCTACACCGCCAACAACGGCAGCGGCGCGGCGGTGTGGGTCTTTTTCCCGCCGGCTCTCGTATTCGGCGTGGTGTTCTCGCGCTTCTTCCACTGGTACTGCCACGGGGAGCAGTATGTGAACCTCTTCCGCAGTCTCACCGACTACTCGAACGGCAGCTTCTGCATGCCGGGGATGCTTCTCGGCGTGTGGCTCGCGGCCTATATCGTCCGGCGGCTCGGCTATACCGACGGCACGGCGCGTCTCCTTGACAGCGCCGCTCCCGGCCTCGCGCTGCTCATCGCGTTCATCCGTCTGAGCGCCGTTTTCACGAACTCCTGCCGCGGCAAGATAGTCGTGACGACAAAGGCGCTGCAGCACCTCCCCCTTGCCGTGGGCGTCAAGGCGGCCACCGGAGAGACCGAGTATGTGTTTGCGACCTTCTTCGTGCTGTTTCTGCTCATGCTGGCGCTGTTCGTGGGCATAATGATCTTCTATGTCCGCCGCAACAACCTCCCCATGAAAAAGCATTTTGACACCACCGGGCATACCGCGCGGATGTTCCTGCTTTTCTACAGCGCGGCGGAGCTTTTCCTCGACAGCACCCGCAACGACTCAAGCTTTATACACTTCCGCTTTCTCACCTTCCTCAACAAGTTCACTGGCTTTATAAGCTTCGTGCAGATCGCCTCGGCGGTGAGCATACTCTGTATCCTCATCTACTACAGCAAGCGCTCCGTGAGGGCGAACGGCCTTCGTCCGTGGCACTGGCTGATGTGGGGCGGCTACTTCCTCACGCTGGTCGGCGTAGGCGTGAGCGAGTATCTGGTGCAGCGCTACGCCGCGCGCTACATGAGCTGCTACTCGGTGATGAGCGTGTGCTGCCTCCTCATGGCGGTGGATACCTACATCATGTACCGAACGGTATGCGCGGAGGAATAGCATTCGACCCAATTATCCCATGACCCGATTACAATCGGGTCATTTTTTGTTGCAATGGCACGGCGGAGATGATATACTTTCCCCGCAAGCAAATATGGACCGGGATCTGCCGGCGCGCGGCTATTACGCGGCGGTGCTGGGCAGTTAACAGGGAAATGGAGGTGCGATCCCTCCGCGAGGCCGTCACTGTAAGGCGGAGCCGTCAGGCTCCCGAAGTCAGGAGTCCTGCCCGGACGGCGTGAAAACTTAACGCGCCGGTCGCATGAAGAGCCGCGGACTACCGGCAGGATCATGTTTCTGTGCAGGGGCGTACTGCGCCTGCGCTCAGTCTCTTTTCTTCTTCATGCGATATCCGTAATGAAAAGAAAGGGGATATTTTTATGTCGAAAAACAAAAAAATCGTTGCCGTGGCCCTCTTGCTTGTGTTGGTCATCGGCGCAGCAGCAGCTTACTTCTGTTTTCGTCCCGAGGCTAACGCGGGTGAAAAGACCGTCGTCCTCAGCGTGGTACATCTTGACGGCAGCGTCAACGACTTCACGATGAAGACCGAGGCCGAATCCCTTGCCGACGCCATGCGTGAGATAGACCTCATCGACGGCGAGGACAGCGAATTCGGTCTGTTCGTCACCACCGTCGACGGCGAGACCGCCGACAGCTCTCAGGAGCAGTGGTGGTGCTTCACCAAGGACGGCGAAATGCTCATGACCGGCGTTGACCAGACCATGATCGCCGACGGTGAGCATTACGAGGCCACCATGACCGTCGGATATGACTCGTTCTAAGCTTTCGGCGCGGGACATCTGCGCCCTGTCTCTGATGGGGGCGCTGATGATCGGCTCGAAGCTCGCTCTCGTCTCCCTGCCGAATATACACCTCAACGCCGTACTCATTATCATCACCTCCATATTCTTCGGCTGGAGGGCCATGTACTCCGTGGCCGTGTATGTGATGATGGAGGGGCTGATATTCGGCTTTGCCCTGTGGTGGATATGCTACCTGTATGCGTGGCCGCTGCTGTGCGCGGTGTGCGTCCTCATGCGCAAAAACGACGACGCGCTCATCTGGGCCGTTGTGGCCGGGATACACGGGCTTATCTTCGGGGCGCTCTGCTCGATCCCGTTCCTCTTTATCGGCGGATGGAGCCTTGCGTTTTCCTATTGGGTGAGCGGGATAAGCTTCGACCTTATCCACTGCGCCGGGAACTTCACTCTGACGCTGGTTCTGTACAGGCCGCTGAAGAACGCCGCGGCCGCAGTGCTGAAAAGGACAACAGCATAACGAAAGGGAACGTCAGTTCGTCTGACGTTCCCTTTTTACATAAACCGCGCCCTCCGGCAAATAATATTAAATACCATCAGTTGACAAGAGCACACACGCCTGACACGTCAGAAGAAGTTCGCGCCGTTTCGCTTCTGCCATACGGCAAAAGCTGCACTACGCTCTCTCCTTCTTCCTTTTCCATGCAAACCCGCTTCGCTGGGCTTTGCATGGAGTACGAAAGTTTTTGTTCTTTTCGCCTTGATGGGTTACGACACATCTGCGGCTCAAAAAGCAAAAATCACTCGGAAATCCAAAGCCGTCAGGTGCAACGCGTCAGAAGAAGCCCGCACCGTTCCGCTTCCGCCTTGCGGCAAAAGCTGCACTATGCGATCTCCTTCTTCCTTTTCAAATCGAACCCACTTCGTTGGGCTTCGATTTGAGCTGGAGAATTGCCGGAGCGGAAATGCGTTCAGGCAATGAAAGGCACGCAGCCGATACTTGGTGTACCGGCAAGGGCTTTGAAGCCGCTTGGACGCATTTCCGCCCGTCAAAACCGTGTGTGTCCTTGTCAACTGATGGTACCGAAACGATATAAGGAGGCGTCCGATGAAAAAGCTGTTTTCCGGAAGGATCGTCACGCTGCCGAACCTGCTTTCCTTTTTCAGGCTCTGCCTCGTGCCGGAGCTTATTTTGCAGTATACACGCCCCGGCGGCAGCCGGAGAGTACTTATACTGCTGGCCGTATCCGCGCTGACGGACGTGCTGGACGGACGGATAGCCCGCCGCTTCGGCATGGTGAGCGACCTCGGCAAGGCGCTCGACCCGCTGGCGGATAAGCTGACGCAGGCGGCAATGCTCTTTTGTCTCGCTCGTCGCTTCCCGCTCATGCTGCTGCCGCTCACGCTGCTGGCCGTAAAGGAGATCTGCTGCGCCGCCGCCTCGCTCACGGCCATAGGGCGCACCGGCCGGGTCGGGAGCGCCGACTGGCACGGGAAGCTCAGTACCGCGCTGCTTTACGCGCTCTTCGCGCTGCACCTCGCCGTACCCGGCATTTCCGGCACGCTTTCCGGGACGCTCATACTGCTCTGCACCGGGGTCATGCTGCTCTCGTTCGCGCTGTATCTGCGGCGCTTCGCGGCATCAAAAACAGGCGGCTGAGCCGCCTGTTTGTTTCTTATTTCTATTATCAGTACAGCTTTTCGCCCGCGACATCCTCGACTATTTTCAAAAGCTCATCCCAATGCGTCTCTATCTCCTCGACCATTTTGAGCTGCACGCGTGCGCGCAGGAGATTATGCTCCGGAAAGTCGACGCTGAAATACACGTCGCCGTCGATATAGTCCGCGAGGAAGCGCGCCCCCGTCTCGTAGCAGAGCATTTTGGCGCCGTAGGGCAGCGCGGCCTTTTCGGCACGGGTGAGCTTGGGGAAGCCCTCGACAAACCCTCTCGTAAAGGCGCGGAACATATCCATGTCGATATGTACCCGGCTCAGGTCCGGCTCATCCTCGAGCGCAGTGCAGGCTCCGAAGCGTATCGCGTCGCCGTAATCGTAGGCGGACAGCCCCGGCATGACGGTGTCGAGGTCGATTATGCACTTGGGCGCACGGGACTCGGCGTCCAGAAGGACGTTATTGAGCTTGGTATCGTTGTGGGTCACGCGCAGCGGCAGCTCTCCCGAGGCCAGCCTGTCGGTGAGGTACGGGGCGAAAGATTCCCTGTCAAGGATGAACTTTATCTCCGGCGCGGCGTTCCTCGCACGGCCGGAGCGGTCGTTCTCAACGGCGGCGCGGAAGGTCCTTATGCGCTCCGGCGTGTCGTGGAAGCCGGGAATGGTCACGCAGAGGCTATCCGCCGGGAAGTCGTCGAGCTGCGACTGAAAAATGCCGAAGGCCAGCCCGCTCTGGTAAAAGTCCTCCGGACTCTCCGGGAGCTGAAGGCAGACGCAGTCGTCGATGAAATAATAGCTTCTCCAAAACTGCCCCTCTTCATCCACGCAGTAATACTTTCCGTCCTTTGCGGGGACGAAGCGCAGATAGGTGTCCGGGACGCCGCTCTTGCGGCGGATATGCTCCGACACGGCCACGGCGTTGTCCATAAGCCCCTTGCCGTCGCGGAAAACATAGCCGTTTATACGCTGGAGGACGAACTTCCCGCCGTCCTCGGTCTTAACGATATACGATCTGTTGATATGGCCCTGCCCAAACGCCTTGCACGAGACGACCGGCGAGCCGAAATCAAGCTGGGAAAAGATACTGTCCATAATAAATTCCGATCTCTTACATGAAATTTCACTCATTATAGCACTGTTTTTCATTTTTGTCGAGCGGTCCGCTTTTTTGCCGGGGATAATTGTTTTCACCTCGCACCTTGACCGGGCGCGGATATGGAATTATAATGGGGATAAGCTTTCCACGGAGGATATTATCATGACGCCAGTTTTATATATCGTTATCCCCTGCTACAATGAGGAGGAGGTCCTCCCCATCACCGCGCCGATGTTTCTCGCGAAGCTCAGCGAGCTTGCCGCCGCCGGAAAGATCAGCGGCGAGAGCCGCGTGCTTTTTGTAAACGACGGCAGCAAGGACCGCACATGGGACATAATCAAGGAGCTTTCCCGCTCTGACGAGCATTACATCGGCATATGCCAGAGCCGCAACCGTGGCCATCAGAACGCCGTCCTCGCCGGACTCATGGAGGCGAAGGACAGGTGTGACATCACCATCTCCATCGACTGCGACGGTCAGGACGACATCAACGCCATGGACAAGATGGTGGACGCGTATCTCGACGGCTGCGAGGTCGTCTACGGCGTGCGCTCCTCGCGCGAGACAGACACCTTCTTCAAGCGCTTCACCGCGCAGAGCTTTTATAAATTCCTCGCCATGATGGGCGCCGAGGTCGTGTACAACCACGCGGACTACCGCCTGATAAGCGCACGCGTACTCAAGGAATTTGCGAATTTCAAGGAGGTCAACCTCTTCCTGCGCGGCATGGTGCCGCTCGTCGGCTTCAAAAGCACCAGCGTCAGTTACTCCCGCGCCGAGCGTATCGCCGGCGAGAGCCACTATCCCCTGTCAAAAATGATCTCGCTTGCGGTGGACGGCATAACGAGCCTGTCGGTAAAGCCGCTGCGGCTCATCACGGGCTTCGGCGTCGTGGTCGCATTTCTCAGCTTCATCGGCGTTCTCTGGGCGCTCATCACCGCGCTGTGCGGCAGGTCTGTACAGGGCTGGGCGAGCATGACGTGTATCGTCTGCTTCGTCAGCGGCGTTCAGCTCATCTGTCTCGGCATAATCGGCGAGTATATCGGCAAGATCTACATGGAGACCAAGCAGCGCCCGCGCTACATCATCAGCGAGCGCACATGGGAGGAAGAGAATAAATGATCCGCCGCATTTCAAACGCTTATCTCAGCGTCTCGGCCGCGGACATGGGCGCGGAGCTTCAGTCGGTGCGCGCCGCGGACGGTACGGAATTTATCTGGCAGGGCGACGGGCGCTTCTGGGCGGACCGCGCGCCTAACCTCTTTCCCTTTACGGGCAGGCTCATCGGCGAGCGCTATGAAATGGACGGCCGGGAGTATTCCATGCGTATCCACGGCCTGACGCCCTATGCCGCCTTCCGCGAGAAATACAACGACGGCACTCGGCTCGTGATGGAGCTTGAGAGCGGCGAGGAGACCATGGCGGTCTACCCCCGGCGCTTCGTGTTTCAGGTGATATACGAGCTTGAGGAAAACATGCTGAGGGTATGCTACCGCGTCGAGAACCGTGACACGCGCGCCATGTTTTTCGGGCTGGGCGGTCATCCGGGCTTCAACGTCCCGCTGGAAAAGGGTCTGCGCTTCGAGGACTACCGTCTGCGCTTCGAGCCGTGCGAGCCGAAGAGAGTACTTTTCAGTCCCGACTGCTTCGTGTGCGGGGAGACTGAGCCCTTTCCTCTTGAGGCGGGCTATACGCTGCCGCTGCGTCACGGGCTATTTGACGACGATGCGATCTTCCTTGAGGACGCGGGCCGCTCCGTCACGCTGGAAAGCGCCATTGGCCGCGCCTCGGTCACTCTCTCCTTCCCGCAGATGAGCTATTTCGGCGTGTGGCACATGCCGGGGACGGACGCGCCCTATGTGTGTCTTGAGCCGTGGTGTTCCCTGCCCGCCCGCGTGAATATGCCTACCGTTTTTGAGACGCACCCCGGCCTCATACGCCTTGAGCCGGACGCAGTTTACGAAAACCGCTGGTCGATAACGTTCAATACATAATATATAATATGAACTCCCGCTGCCCTTTGGCAGCGGGAGCTTCTTATACCCTTATAATATATGCCGCCCGGTCACAGCCTCTGTGAGCTGGCAAGGGCGCGGTTCTTGTATTCGGGGTCGTCCGTAACGTCGCGCAGTATCCTGATCTCCGGCGGGATGGCCGTATACTCGGACTGCCGCCCGTAGATGAAGAGTATCGCCTTATCATCGCTGAACGGGTACACGTCCACCGCCATGCGGTGATCCTCGCAGACGAAGTTGTACTTCATCTTCCTTACGGCGTGAAGGCTCAGGTCGCTGTCCATGAGGTAGGACACATATTCCTTTTCGGAGATGGGCCGCTCGGTGACCCAGTTGTTCCCGTCCTCGCCGCGGCGTTTCTCGGTGTAGAAATAAAGATACTCGCTGCCATTTTTCTGCTGGCGCACCCGGCGCTCGATATTGGGGTTGCTGGAGGCGAGGTAGGTCTGCATCATGCTCAGCGCGGCGGCGCCGTAGTTTTCCTCCAGCGCGGCGCAGTCGGGCATGGCGATGAGGTACTTGCGCTTTTCCATCTGCGGCGCGGGCTGGCCGATTATGCGGTAGATGGCGTTGATGGCACGGTTTATCTTGTCCTCAAAGTTCACGGAGTTGTCAATGACGCAGAGATTGGGATGGGCGCTCCACGCGCGCAGCGTGAGATCGTCCTTCTCCCGCGCGACCTCTATGCTCTCGTACCGCGCGACGTTGCCGAAGTTATAGGCAAACTCCGCCCCCTTGGCGCAGGTCACGAGATGAAGCACCGCGTCGTACCCGGCAAGCACCTGCTCCTCGGTCTTGCCGAAATGGGCAAGGATATCGCGGAACTCGTCGTCGGAGACGTAGGCCTTGTTGTCCAGCAGCGCGCGGTCGTATATTACCAGCACCTTCTCCTCCGGGACCATCTCCGCGCCCTTGAGCGCGAGCTTTTCCTTATGCAGCTGGTCGTCCACCACGAAATACTGGTAGTCGAGCATTGACACGCAGTTGCCGAACGGGCGTATGCCGAAGCCGGAGATAAGCTCCGTCGAGCTTTCGGGTACGGTGATGACCTTCCAGCCGTCCTCCTGCTTGAATTCCTTGAGTATGCGGCTGATGAGCGTGGTCTTGCCCGCCGCGGGGCCGCCGGTAAGCACGATACGGGTGATATCTTTTGCCATTTTATCTCTTCCTTTTGAGTTTGTAATGATATTTTATCATCCGCACCCGGATTTATCAACAAAAATATGGGAGAGCTGCCCGCTCTCCCATATTTACGAATGACTCCTCCGTATCAGCCGATCCCGCCGGGGGTCAGGCTGCCGACCACGAGGACGAGTATGCTCAGCGAACAGAAAACGTACTTGCCGAGCTTCGCGTACATTCTGCCGCAGCCGAGCCGTCCGCCGCTTTCGATCTCCTTGGCGGCGAAGTCCTCGCCGCAGACCCAGAAGAACATCACTGCTGCCAGCAGCGCGCCTATGGGGCAGATGTAGATGGAGCAGACGTCCATCCAGTCGGAGACGATGTCGCTGATGAACACCGCGATGAGCGTGCCAAGACCGAGGACTACGGAGACGGCGGGGACGCGCTTGAGTCCGAGGCGGCTCTGCACGGCCTCGATGGGGGCTTCAAAGAGGTTTATGAGCGAGGAAAGCCCCGCGAACAGCACCGCCACAAAGAATATGATGGAGATAACGCGGCCGAAGGCCATGTGTCTGAAGATATAGGGCAGGTAGATGAACATGAGTCCCGGTCCGGAGGTGACCTCCGCCGCCATGTCGATACCCGCAGAGTAAATGATGGGAATGATGGCGAGCGCGGCAATGAACGCGGCCAGCGTATCAAAGAGCGCTACCATCGAGGCACAGAAGGGGATGTTGTCCTCATCCTTCTTGAGATAGGAGCCGTAGACGAGAGTGCCGTTGCCGGCGAGGGACAGCGAGAAGAACGCCTGACCCAGCGCATACTTCCACATGGTGCCGGAGCCCATCAGCTTCCAGTCGGAGATCATGAACATGTAGGCATAGCCCTTGTCCGCGCCGTTGAGCGTGGAGACGTAGATGGCGATACCTATGAACATAAGGAAGAAGAGCGGCATGAAGAACTTGTCCGCCTTCTCGACGCCGCCGGCAATGCCGAACGCCACGATAATGAACGTGATGATAAGCACCGCAAGGTGGTAGCCTATGTTGTTAAAGCCAGTAGCGGTCGCGCCGAACAGCCCGCCGAAGTCGCCCACGCCCTCCGGTACGAGAATGCTGCCGGTGAACGCGCCGGCGGTATACTTGAGTATCCAGCCGCACACGACCGAGTAGCCGATAGCCATCGCGAAGCTGCCCAGCACCGGCAGCATGGAAACGGTGTTGCCGAGAGTGCGTCCCTTGCCCGCCATTTCGGTGGCGGAGCCGAACGCGCCCATGGGCCCGGCCTTCATCGCGCGGCCGAACGCCATCTCCCCAATGACGCCCGAGAGGCCGATGACTACGACGCATATGAGATATGCGACCAGGAACGGCGCGCCGAACGCCGCGACACGGCGCGGGAACAGCCATATGTTGCCCATGCCCACCGCCGAGCCTATGCAGGCCAGAATGAAGCCCAGCTTCCCGGTAAATGTGTCTCTTGAGTTGCCCTTTTTCATTAAAAAAACTCCTTTCGGAAAATTTGGCAATAAAAAAATCCCTCGCCCCAAACATGGGACAAGAGACAGCTCCTGCGATACCACCCAAATTGACGTTATAAAACGCCCTCTCGCTCACGCGCACCATCATGCGCGCCCCGATGGATAACGGGTGGGATCCCGTCGGCACCTAATAAGGCTCGCGCCCGTTCAGACCGCCCTCTGAAGTCCATTCGTTCCGCACCGGCGGCCGTGATCTCACCGTCCACAGCTCTCTTGACACCGGCTGATGCGAAGCTACTACTCTTCATCACTGGTTTAGTGTATTAAATAACATGTGCGCATTATACTTTCTTTTATTCCTGTTGTCAAGAGTTTTTTCCTCTTTTTTCACTCCGCTGCCGAAGGGTCGATTTTTCTCGCTTTGTGGTGAAGCATTTTGATTTTGTACGCGATATTTAATATCAAGTGGGGGATTTGCTCATTTTTTGCGGTGTGTGCGTTGCCTCACGGCCGTAAAAAGCTTGACTAAAGCGTCAAACGGATGTATTATCTTATCTGTGGTATGGTATCCATTCGTATCCGCATAGATTGGAGGAACACTAATGAAGATAATTCCCGAGGTACAGTGCCGCCGCTGCGGGGCGACGTTTTCAAGTCTGCGCAGCCGCTGCCCCAGCTGCGGTACACGCAGAGTGACCCAGAGCGGACGTACCCCCGGCACGACTCCCGGCACAGTTCAGGGCACCGCGGCCTATGAGCGCGCCGAGACAAATACAAAATGGCAGCTTGTTTTCGGCATGATACTTGTCGTCGCGGTCATTCTCGCGGTGATCGTCATGGTCTCGACGAGCCTTGACGGCGCGGACAACGGTATTATCGGCAATAAGCCCGCCGTCACCTCGCCCACTCCCAGCTCCCAGGGCGTGCCTATAGTCGAGGCGCCCCCCACCACGCCGCCCACTCCCACGCCCAGCGTCGAGAAGGTCCAGATACGCTACGCCACCACCGAGACTCTTGAGTTCACGATGAAGGACGGCGAAGCTCCCATCACCGTCAACGCCGTGGCCTTCCCCGTCACGATAGAGAACCCCGTGTTCGAGTGGAGCTGCAGCAACCCTGACTACATGAAGATCACCGTCAGCGAGGACACTAAGGAGTGTACCTGTGAACGTCTCGCCCCCATCAGCGGCGGCGTGAAGCTCAAGGTCTCTTGCTTCGGCGTTGAGACCGAGATACCCGTATATCTACCGTAACGGAGCAGTCCCGACGCAGCACACATAAAACGCCAAACGCCCGGCGTACCTCAGAAGTGTACGACGGGCGTTTAGCGTTCCCACCGGCGTCAGTGCATTCTTTGCGGAATAAGGAAAAAAGTTCTTGACATTTTATTGCGCATAGGTTAGAATACCCCTTGCCGATAAGGTTATGGACGATTGGCGCAGCTGGTAGCGCATCCGCTTGACGTGCGGGAGGTCACAAGTTCGAGTCTTGTATCGTCCACCATACTTGAGAAATCCGAACTTGATTCCGATAGGGAATGGGTTCGGATTTCTTGTTTTTATCAAGGACATTGAAGTTTAGTTTCGGGATAGAATAACATCAAATTCAGGAGGATATACCCATGGAAAAGCTCATAAGCTGCGCGTTCAATATGGATACCGCCTGTGTGGAGCTTCGCTTCACGGACGGGAGCATTTGCTCCATCGACTGCACCGCCGTGGAGAACGAGGTGGCGGACAACCGCTTCCAGCGGGCGGAGCTGGACTATCTCATCTACAACGACCCGCTGGCCTATGCAGACCTGGTTCTGAATGGCGACGTTGAGGCGTATATGAACGCCGTCACAGAGTACCAAACCTACGAAAAATGAATATGAAAAGGGAGTGCGCCGAGCGCACTCCCTTACTTTTTCATGCCGTCTTTCTGTCTTGTTCTCTTGTGTCTTCAGCGTCTTTCTTCTCGTTCCACGCCGCCAGTTCCGCCTGCCCTTCGTCACTTTCGTAGTACGCCTGGATCATGGGCAGCAGGCAGCGGGCGATGCGTTCAATGGCGTAATCGGGAATCTCCATGCCACTGTTTTTCTGACCGCTGAATGTTGACATCGGTTCGCTTCTTCTCCTTTCCGAGCATGATCGCTCTCTTTTGAAATGAAAAGCAGACACGCTGTCAAGCAAGGCTTGCGGTGTCTGCATGGTGTCGTGTGTCTGAAATTATGGATTCATTATAGCAGCAATTTAGTTAAACGTCAACAGCTAAGGGAACGCGGTCAAGAGCCGATAAAAACCGAATACAGCCGACAGGGACGTTTCCAACAAGGAATGCTTCATCGGAGCGGTTTCTGTTTGAAAATCCGTATTTTCTCCAAGTCAAGAGGCAGAGAAAATGAGCGAAAAACAGCACGCTCGCGGGAACAGAGCCGGAGAGATAGCAAAACAGGCTGCGCCCGTCAATGGTCGAGATGAACGCTTCGCGCCATTGACAGCCGCCGCCCGTTTCGCTTTTCGGCAGACAAGGCGGGTAGGCACAGCTTGTGCCTGCCCGCCGGAACCAATTTTATATCCTCGTTCAGGTTAAGTTTACCACTTGCCCTTTTTCAGCCTTCCGCCAATTAGAATACCGGCAAAAAGAATGACGGCAGTCAATGCGGAAATCCAGATTGGCGAAAGCACCCATATCCAGTGCCACTTAATCACGCCTGACAGCTTCAGAACAATGAATACAATCGTCAGGATGGATACGATGCCAAGCCCGCCTTGCTTTGTTTTTGTGTTCATAACAGTCCTCCTGAGAATGAAGTTTGACGTTCTTTAACTCCAACGATCACCTAACTTGACAGCCGCCCCACTCCACTGCCGTGAAGCCGGTGCGCACCGGGGCGGTGAGGTTCTGTGTAGAAATATCCACGGCGCTCTCAAGCGGTTTCCACGCCATAAATACCCGCAGCAGCGTATCGGGTGCTGGCTCAATGGATAGCTGCGCCGTTTGCGTATAGCTGTCAGACTGAAATGCAATGAGATTGTAAGGATTCTCTTTCATCAGCGGCAGCCAGTAAACGATAAACTCATTTGCTTCCTTCCGGGTAAGTCCCAACTGGTTCAAGGTGTTCTCCAGAAAAGCGGCGGTGTCGCTTCCGGCTACGCAGAAGCCCTCGGAAAAATCATAAGCAACGCTGTTTACGCCCTCCCAATAAAGATAGTTGTACGTTTGCCCGTCGGCGTCTGTCAATGTGCCGTCGGGACTGGCGCAAACCTTCCAGCCGTCATTGTAGGCAGGATATGTGCAGGTCAGTTCTCCGGCATAGTTCAATTTCACAGTGACCGCAGTTTTCTTCTCCGGGTAGAGATAAATGACAGGCTTCGCGTCGTATTGCTCAGCATCGGAGTTCTCGGCAGCTTCCATAGTGGGCAACACCCAGACCGTATAACGCCCCCAATAAACCTCAGACGAGGCTACTTCATTTCGGCACCCATCAGTAAACAGGTAGCTGCTCCCAGCCTGTTCGACAAATTCCATCCCTGTTTTTTCCTGATAATACTCAAGCAGCTCCGGGCATTCGCCACGCTTGGAGATATAGACGCCCTTTGCTTCATCCACCGCCACATAGGGGTTCTTTTCAGAAATCCGGGCAGCCGCTGCAAGATAAGGAATGGGATTGCCGCGCTGAAAAATTACAGCCCGGTTCAAATAAACAACAGATGCCGCAAGCACTACAAAAGCTACGAGGAGCGCAATCCATAACTTCTTTTTCTTCATACTGTTCACCTCCAAAATCAGGTCGGTTTCTTTTGCTTTGTCGGCGGGCAGAATGATTGTTCAAATCATTTACGCAAACCATTTATAACTATCTAATATGATTGTACTATGCAAGGTACGAACTTTTCAATTCCCCACTCCACCTCTTGCAGCTAAATTTCAGCAAGGAGTTTGTCAAGGGTGGCTTGAATTTCCGTCTTATCGGTTTCATTTCCGAATACACGGAGCGCGTAAAACACATTGTCTTTTACCCAGTAGGCTGTGGAATCAAAATAATCCCCATCGTAATACCCGATGTTGTTTGTTCCGTTGACGGTCATAATCAACACGACAATGCCGGAGCCAGTCGTTACGGTGTCCTGCTCGTATGTGGCATACCCGGTGTAGACGCTCCCTATGGTAAATGATTCGGTGCTTGAAGAAACCGTTTCCGTCAGCGTTATCCGCACATCACCATTCTTGTATCCGGCGATAACACTTACTTCACCGAGCTTTCTGTCTGCGGTCTGGGATGCGTTGGCGGTTGCCTGAACGTGAGCTGTTGGTGTTTGGGAATCTGTGCGCTCCATTCCAAAGTATCCGGTTTTACTAAGCCAGTCAAGCGTTTCAAGGGGATTATACAAGGTGAAGCCGATTGCTTCTTCGCAGTCATCCCATGTGTCGGTTTGAATATCGACAACGCCCCATAGCTTGCTTGATGTACGCTGCTGTTCTTTGGTCATACTGTCGAATTCATCCCATTCCTGCGAAAGCTTGTCCGCAAGCGGCTGACCGACAGAAGATAAATCTGTGGTAGGTAGCAATGCTTCAACCTGATAGGAAGATTCCTTTTCGCCAGAAATCATTCCAATGATTTGCACATCGGCGGCGTTGGTAACAGGTCGGCTCTTGCCCGTTGAGCCGGGCGACGGAGCGGTAGTGCAGCCTGCCAATGATAAAACAAATACAGCAACGGCGATTAACACAGAATATCGTTTCACAGAAAGCACCTCCTTGTGCGTGATGGGCGTGGTGTATGAATAAACCTATCCAATATGATTATACCATGCAAAGCGCGAACTTTTCAATTCCTGTCTCCATACAAATGTGCAACTTTTCTATGAACGCCGCGATGCTTCGCCGCATTATATGCCCTCCCACAGCCATGTTCAAACAGGAAGATTTGCAGAACGGAAAACGGACTGGCAAGCAGGGCA
>CAKTMF010000007.1 GCA_934573855.1 uncultured Oscillospiraceae bacterium
GATCTTTGACCGGCATGCGAATCTGAAGTACAAGTACGGGAACCGGCATTTCTGGTGCCGCGGCTACTATGTAGATAAAGTAAATGAGTATTTAAATTGTTGGCGTTGCAAAGAAATCGAGAGATCGGACTCAATAATTGAGCAAATTGAGATTTTAAAAAGAGAAGAAAAAGACAGATATGACAATGACTACCTTAAATATGCTCTGGAAAAACTGAGAATCATTTTTTCTACTGATATTAAAAGTCCCAAGAATCAAGTGACAGTAGAAAAATATAGGTCAGTAATGCGTGTAAGATTAGATGAGATATTCGATATTTTACAAACGATGCAGTTGGAGGAGCTGCCAAGCGATAAGTGCATAGATGATTTGCCGCCTTCAAAATATCAATATCCTTTTTCGAAATTGCGTGAGATAATATATGATGGTGCATATAATCATTTCGCTTTGCGTATGCTCGAAGATGGTCTCGGCGATGTAATCGATTTTGAGAATATAACCATAGATGAGCTTTACGTGACTTTATGCGCCCAATTCTACGAGATGAATCGCACAAAATAACCTGTCCTCAAAATTGGCTGACCCTGCCACGTCGGAGCAAAGTCCGCTCCGCTCAAAATCCGGCAGCTCTTTTAGAGTTGCCGGATTCTTCGTCTGCGCTCCCTTGCTCCTCCTTTCCAAATCGAACCCACTTCGTTGGGCTTCGATTTGGTTGTTGCTTTGTCCTCAAAATTGGCTGACCCTGCCAAAGGAACAGCACACCCGGTCGGGTGTGCTGTTCCTTTATGTAAAAGTGGGGACGAGGACCGTAGGTTCGATAAGTGAGCCTCCAAAAATGTCTCACGCTTACTCCAATTTCAAATTTAAGCCCGAGGTCCGAAAGAACGGATCTCGGGCTTTTTCATCGTCAACGGCGCTTCAGCGGTCGGGATTGAGAGAGCGGGCGCCGGCGGCATTGCCTCTCTTGCTCGCTTCGCTCACGTCGCGGTACCAGTAAAGCTGGCGGAAGCACATGTCCATGTCGCGGCTCGCGATGCCGCCGTACAGCCGCGCGTGGAAGTCTATGCGCCCCTGCACCAGCTCGTCGCCGGGGATACGGCTGTCAAATTTGTCCATCTGCGAGACGAACAGCGGCTCTATCATATTGAACATGGTGAGCAGGAGCTGGTTATTTGACAGAACATAAATGTACCTGTGGAAATCGAGGTCGTACTTGCGGAAGTCCTCCGGGTGGTTGATCGCCGCGTCGACGAGACGGTCAAGAATGCTCTTGAGCTTTGAAATGTCCTCGTCCGAGGCGTTTTTTATGGCTAATTCGACGGCCGCCTGCTCAAGATAATAACGAAGCTCGTATATCTCCCGCAGCGCGGCGGCGGTTATGCCGGGGTCCTGCTCGCCGATGTACGCCGCGAGGGACGGATACTCCACATACGAGCCGGAGCCTGAGCGCACATTGAGGAGACCCAGCACCTTGAGCTTCTGCGTCGCGGCCCTGACCGTCATGCGGCTCACGCCGAACTGCTCCGCGAGCTTGTTTTCGGAGGGGATACGGTAGCCCGGCGCCCACACCTGTGTGTCGATCAGGTGCTTCATCTGCTGATAGACCTGTTCCGACGCACTTTCGCGATTTATTGATCTTATTTGATCAAGCTGATCATTATCCAACTCATGACCTCCTTAAAATACCATATTGTAAGCTGTTATACAGCTATATAGTCTGCTTCTAATATACCAGCTTTTTTGGAAAAATCAACAATTGACAAAAATAAAACACGCTGATAAACTGACAGCAAAGATAAGCTGTATAACAACTTATGGCTTATCGGAAAAATACTCCCTACTAACGGAGATCAAATGGAGGAAAAACATGAAGAAGACTAAGCTTATTGCACTGGTACTGTGCATGGCGCTGATCTGCGGTCTGCTCGTCGGCTGCGGCGCGAAGCCCGCCGATAACGGCAGCGCTCCTGCGGACCCCGCTGCGGCGGACAAGGCCGAAGAACCCGCAAACGACACCGTATATGAATTCACCGTCGCCACCCGCGCGGCCGAGGGCGACCTTGTCGCCGCCTCCGTCAAGTGGTTCGCGGACGAGATCGAGAGCCGCACCGACGGCCGCATAAAGCTGGACATCCAGTATAACGGCGTCCTCTGCTCTCAGGGTACCGAGTTCGACGCTCTCGAGTCCGGCATCTGCGACATCGCCGTCGCGTCCCTCTCTTCCAACATCGACCGCTGGCCCTCTCTCGGCTGGGTCATCGTCCCCGGCATGTTCAGCACCTACACCCAGCAGAGCGCCTGCCTCAAGGCGGTGCAGGAGGCCGGCTACATTGACGGCGACATGGAGAAGAACGACGTTCAGGTCCTCTGGTGGCAGCCCGCGGAGTGCTTCAACTTCGCCCTGACCAAGACCAAGGTCGAGTCTCTCGACGACCTCAAGGGCCTCAAGATCGGCTATGCCGGCGGCTCTGACATCGCAAACGTCCTCAACACCATCGGCGCGACCGCGGTCGGCACCAACCCCGCGGACTTCTACATGTCCCTGAGCACCGGCGTTATCGACGGCTTCGTCAACCCCGCACGCTACATGTACGACGCCCAGTTCTATGAAGTGGTCGACTACATGCCCGTCGGCATTGCCTGCGGCGCTTCCAACAACTCCGTTTACATGAGCAACAGCGCCTTCAACTCCCTGCCCGACGACCTCAAGGAGATCTTCAAGGCAGTGTGCGCCGAGGCCGGCGAGCATTTCCTCAATAACGCCGCCGAGCTTTACAGCAACGAGTATGAGCTGCTCACCGAGGCGGGCTGCGAGTGCTACGACCTGAGCGACGATGTCATCGCCGAGTACACCAGGATCTGCACCGAGCTGAGCGAGAACTGGGTCACTGCCCAGAACGAGGCCGGCAACGACCAGGCCACCGAGATCCGCGACCTCGTTGTCGCGACCGCAGCTGCCGTCGACTGACAACAGAAACAAAGTAAACATAGCGGCCCCTCACGGAGTCGCTATGTTTATTATGCAGGCCTCACGGACGGCGCTGGGCGCCGCGTGCGGCGTGAGAAACGGGGAGAGCTATAAATGTTTTTTGTTAAAGCTACAAAATTTATAAACAAAATAACTTCGGAAATAGCAAGCTGGATAGTCTTTATGATGATGCTTCTTGCCGTGGCGGATGTGGCGGGCAGATACATATTCGGCGCATCCATATTCGGCGCGCAGGACATCACCCAGCTTATGATGGTCATAGTCGTGTTCCTCGGCTTCGGCGTTCAGGCCGAGGAGGATGGAAATGTCCGTATAGAGATACTTTATCAGCACTTCGGTCCCAAGCTCAAGGCCGTAATGAACATCTTTGCATGGCTCATCGGCATTGCGGGCTACTCGCTCATCACCTACAGGCTGTACCTGCGCGCAATGAGCATTTTCGTAAAGCATAACGCAAGCACGATAACTCTCGGTATATCCCTCGCACCGTTCCTCCTTATCGCGGCCATAGGCTGCGGGCTGATGGTGCTTCAGCTCGTGAGCAATATCATCCTCAACGTCATGGAGCTTTGCGGGAAGAATACGGATACCGACGCACTGAAGGATGGAGGTAACACCTGATGACATACGCACTTATTGGCTTCGGCATAATGCTGCTGCTCATGCTCCTCGGCCTGCCGATAGGCTTTGCCATGCTCACGGTCGGCTTTGTAGGATACGGCATGATGACGAGCTTCAAGGCGGCGCTCGGCCTGCTGAGCCTCGTCCCGTTCGACCAGGTCGCGGTATATTCCATGAGCGTTATCCCGCTCTTCTGCCTGATGGGAGAGTTTGGCTTCCGCTCGGGCGTCGTTTCCGACGCGTACACCGCCGCCGACCGCTGGGTCGGACACCATCGCGGCGGACTGTGCATGGCGACGAACGTCGCGTGCGCGGCCTTCGCGGCAATGACCGGCTCATCCATCGCCGGCTCCTCCATTATGACTCAGGTCGCGTGGCCTGAGATGAAAAAGCGCAATTACAAGGCGACCCTCGGTCTCGGCTGCATAGCCGCGGGCGGCACGCTCGGCATCATGATCCCGCCCAGCACGCCCATGATAACATACGGTATAATCACCAACAGCTCCGTCGGCAAGCTCTTCCTCGCGGGACTGATGCCGGGTATCGTGATAACCGTGCTGTTCTGCGTGGCGGTGGTCGTCGTCACCCGTATCGACCCTCTCGCCGCTCCCGCCGGGAAGAAGTCCGGCTGGAAGGAGCGCTTCAGATCTCTCAGCAAGGTATGGCTCATGCTGGTGCTGATAGTGGCGGTCCTCGGCAGTATCTGGGGCGGCCTCTGCACGCCCACCGAGGCGGCGGCCATCGGCTCCTTCGGCACCTTCGTCATCGCCATCGGCAGACACAACATGAACCTCAAGAAGATACGTGAGAGTATCCGCAGCTCCATGAAGGTCACCTCCATGATCTTCTTCCTGCTGATCGGCGCGTCCGTGTTCTCGAACTTCATCACCGTCACCAAGGCCCCCGTCGTGATCGCAAAGTGGGTCGCGTCCAGCAACATCGCGCCCGCCATGGTCATCGCCATCATGTGCCTTGTGTACATCTTCCTCGGCTGCCTGATGGATACCCTGAGCATGATCCTGCTCACCCTGCCGATATTCACTCCGATCGTGGTCGCGCTCGGGTATGACCTCGTCTGGTTCGGAATACTCGTCGTTCTGATGACTATGCTCGGCTCCATCACGCCTCCCGTGGGCATAAACTGCTTCGTTGTCGGCGGCATGGTCGACGATTCCACAACGGGAGAGGTGTTCAAGGGCGTTGTGCCGTTCATCATAGCGCTTCTTGTGATGGCGGTCATCCTCGTCGCATTCCCGGACGTGGCGCTGTGGCTGCCGAGAGTCCTCGGCTGAGCGCGGGCAGAGCCTGATACTTTTTAAGGAGATCACAATGTCAGAAATTGCAACTTACGAAAGATCGTTTGATATGATAATCGTCGGCGGCGGCGCGTGCGGGCTTTCCGCGGCGGTCGAGGCCGGCGAGAACGGGCTGAACGTCGTCGTCATAGAAAAGCGCCACTCCGCCGGCGGCAACGCCGTGTTCGCGGACGGCATGCTGGCGGCCGGCTCGCACATACAGAAAAAGCAGCTCCTCGACGTCCCGCCCGACGAGATAGTCAAGTTCGCCATGGACTACTCCCACCAGTCCCTCAACGCGCGGCTCCTGCGCGTGTTCGTCGACAAGACCGCCGACAACATCCGCTGGCTCGAGGACAAGGGCATAAAATTCCACGTCGACCCCTACATCCCCGGACAGGTCTATCAGACCTACCACATCCCCGAGGGCCGCATGAAGCAGGTCATGCTGACGCTCAAGCGCCAGCTCGTGGAGATGAACGTCCCCGTGATAACCGACACCGAGGTCACAAAGATAATGAAGAACGAGAAGGGCGAGGTCACGGGCGTCCTTGCGAGAGACCTTGAGCGCGAGTTTATCGTGAACGCGCCCAATGTCCTCATCTGCACCGGCGGCTATTCCGGCAACAAGGAAATGCTCAAAAAGTATTTCCCGTTCGACAGCTCCGGGCTTATCTGCTGGGGTCTGCACCACAACGGCGACGGTATCCGCATGGCGACCGAGGCGGGCGGCGCGAACGAGGGTCTCGGCATACTGTGCCTCTCCGGTCCGCATATCCCGGCCACAGTCAAGGCGCGTATCGACATCCCCGGCGAGGCCCCCTGCTTCATACAGGTCTCCGCGCTCGGCAGAGAGCCGACCGGCGTGTGGGTCAACAAGCACGGCAAGCGCTACGTCTCCGAGGCCATCGGTCTCAACGGCCACGAGGCGCCCAACGCCGTCATCCGCCAGCCCGACCAGACGAACTTCGCGCTCTTTGATTCCGACACCATTCAGGAGATGGAGGATCACGGTCTCATAAAGGGCCTTAACCAGGACACCCGCAACAAGGCCATCGAGCGCAGTCATCTCCCCGGCCTCGCGCAGCAGCTGCGCTTCCAGACCGAGGGCATGATCTACGGCGAGATATCCGATCCCGACAAATGCACCGGCTGCGGTACCTGCGTCATGAACTGCGCCGCCGGGGCGATAAAGCTCGACACCATCGTCGAGGAGCGCAATGAATGCTCCGCGTGCCGCTACGCCTGCCCGCTGCACACCGACATGCGCACCTATAACCACCTGCTCAAGCAGGGCAAGAAGGCGGAGGCCTACGCGGTGCTGCGCGAGTATAACCCCCTGCCCGCCGTCACCGGGCGCGTATGCCCCCACTACTGCGAGAGCGAATGCGCGAGACAGCATGTGGACGAGAGCGTGAACGTCCGCTCCCTCGAACGCTTCCTCGCTGACAGCTATCTTGACGGCGAGCCGGCTCCCTTCGAGAAAAAGCACGGCGAGCGCGTCGCGGTCATCGGCTCCGGCCCCTCCGGCCTTGCGTGCGCGTACTTCCTCTGCCGCAATGGCTATGAGGTCACAGTGTTTGAAAAGCAGCCCGAGGCCGGCGGCAACCTCCGCTACGGCATACCCTCCTACCGCCTGCCCAAGGACGTCCTCAGAAAGCAGATCGCCTACATCGAAAAGATGGGTGTGAGCTTCAAATGCGGCGTCGACGTCGGCAGGGACGTGAGCTTCGACGAGATACGCGGCGAATACGATGCGGTGTACTTTGCCATCGGCGCGCAGCTTAGCGCGAAGATCGCCATTCCCGGCGCTGACAGCAAAAACGTACTCGGCGGCAGAGACTATCTGCGCGATTACGAGAACATAAAGGTCGAGGGCGACGTGGTCGTCGTCGGCGGAGGCAGCGTGGCTGTCGACGTCGCGCTCACGGCGCTGCGCCGCGGCGCAAAGAGCGTGCGCATGGTCTGCCTTGAGACCGGCGATCAGATCCCCGCGTGGGAAGAGGAGCTTGAGCAGGCCAGAGCCGAGGGCGTCACTCTCCACGAGGGCTGGGGTCCCAAGGCCATCCTCACGAACGGCGGCGCTGCGGAGGGCATAGAGTTCGTCAAATGCACGAGCGTCTTTGACGCCGAGGGCAGATTCGCCCCCGTCTACGACGAGAGCTGTACCGAGAGCTTCAAGGCCGACATGGTCATCATGGCCATCGGTCAGGCCGTGGACAAGGCGTCCGTCCCCGCAGAGCTTGAGGCCTACGGCAACGGCATGCTCGTCGTCGATAAGACCACTCTCCGCACTAACATTGATAAGGTGTTCTCCGGCGGCGACATCATCGGCGGGCGCGGCAGCGTCGTCAAGTCCATGGCCGAGGGCAAGGAGGGCGCGATCTCCATCGACCGCTTCCTGCGCGGCGAGGACATCGCTGCGGGCCGCGGCGAGCCGCTCCGCAAGGTAGAAAATCCGCCGAAGGACAACATGCCTCTCCTTGAGCGCAGCGACGTCCCCATGAACATCAGCGCCGGTGAAGAGCTTTACGGCAACTTCAGCGAGGTGCGCCGGGGCTTCAACGGCCAGCAGGCCGCAAACGAGGTCAACAGATGCATGACCTGCGGCAGCCGCTCGGTCTTTGCCTACAGCGACGACTGCCAGCTCTGCCGCGCCTGCGAGGAGAACTGCCCCTCCAAGGCCATCACCATGAAGCCGCTCTACAAGATGGAGAGACCTCTCGTGAAGATCGCCGACACCTGGGAGGAAATGGCCGAGTACATCGGCTGCAGCAGCGAGGTCCTCAAAAAGACCGTGGAGGAGTGGAACGACTACTGCGACCACGGCAAGGACAGGATGTTCGTCAAGAGAGAGGACTACATGCGTCCGCTGAAAAAGCCGCCCTTCTACGCCGTGCAGAGCAGGGTCGCGTTCCTCTCCACGATCGGCGGGATAAAGATCAACGAGCATTTCGAGGTCGTCGACAAGAACGACGAGCCGATCCCCGGCCTGTACGCGGGCGGCATCGACTGCGGAGGCTGGGAGTCCGACACCTACAACGTCGTCCTCTCCGGCAGCACGATGGGCTTTAATATCTCCTCCGGACGTCTGAGCGTACACGAGGTGATGAAGCGCCTCGGCAAAGAATAACACGATATCCAGAGGTCCATGCAAATGAAGATAAGAAAAGTAGAGATATGGAACACAAACTGCAACGATAAGCCTGCATGGCACCCGGTACTCATAAGACTGACCACGGACGACGGTATCACCGGCGTCGGCGAGGTCGGAGTGGCCTACGGCATAGGCCACTCCGCCGCGGCGGGCTACGTCAGGGATATGGCCGAGCAGTTCGTTATCGGGTGCGACCCGTTCAACACGGAAAAGCTCTGGGCGGACGTCTTTCGTGACTCCTTCTGGGGACAGGGCGGCGGGCCGATCGTCTACGGCGCGATGAGCGCGGTGGATATGGCACTGTGGGACATAAAGGGCAAGGCGCTCGGACGGCCGGTCTATATGCTCCTCGGCGGCAAGACCAACGAGAGCCTCCGTACATACGCCAGCCAGATACAGTTCGACTGGACGGAGCGGGGCTTCATCCCCCTCAGCCGCCCCGAGCAGTACGCCGAGGCCGCGCTCAGGGCGGTCGAACAGGGCTATGACGCGGTAAAGCTCGACCCGCTGCAGGTGGGCGAGGACGGCGGCATGACCATAACCTCCGACAGCAACCGCATACTCGAACGGAAAACCGTGGAGCTTGCGAGAGCGAGGATAGGCGCGGTGCGCGGGGCCGTCGGCGACAAGGCCGACATCATCGTCGAGCTGCACTGCGGCACGAACGTCTCCTCCGGTATTCAGCTCTGCCGCGTGGCCGAGGAATTTGGCTGCATGTTCGTCGAGGAACCGGTGCATTGCATGAATCCCGCGCTGCAGCGCAAGGTCGCGCAGAGCGTCAAGGTGCCGCTCGCCGCGGGAGAGCGCATATACACCCGCTGGGGCTACAGCCGCTATTTCGAGGACCAGTCCGTCAACGTCATCCAGCCGGATCTCTGTCTCGTCGGCGGCATTACCGAGGGCAAAAAGGTCTGTGACTACGCGAGCGTTTACGATGTGACGGTGCAGGCCCATGTCTGCGGCAGCCCCGTGTCCACCGCGGCGGCGCTCCATCTGGAAACGGCGATATCCAATTTCCAGATACATGAGCTGCACGTCGTCGGGCTTCAGGATTATAACCGCCGCCTGTGCAACGAGGACAACCTCCCCGTGAACGGCAGGTTCCATGTGCCGGAGACCCCCGGTCTCGGCGTCACGCTCAACGACGGCTTCCTGAAAACTCAGGAGTGCGTCACCGTTAAATGACTCCCGGCGGACGTGTACGCGGCGGAGCCGCCGCGGATTACACGCGGGGGAATATCGCCCGCGGGATGATAACGTTCGCTGTCCCCCACATGCTCAGCTCGGCGCTGCAGATAATGTACTCCGCCGTCGATCTGGGCATTGTGGGCAAGGCCGTGTCGGGCGCCGCGCTCTCTGCGGTGTCGGTATCGGGCAACGTACTCAATCTGCTGACCATGCTGGGGCTTGGCTTTGCCACGGGCGGACAGGTATATATGTCTCAGCTCCTCGGCATGGGAAAGCGGGAGGCGGTCGGCCGGGCTGCCGGTACACTCCTTACGGCGGTCACGGCCCTCGGCCTCCTTTTGGCCGCGGCGAGCGCGCTGCTCTGCCCGCGGATATTCAGACTGATGAGCGTCCCGGCGGAGGCCTATGAGATGGCCGTCGTGTACATGCGCGTCTGCTGCGCGGGGCTGGTGTTCAGCTTTATCTACAACGCTCTCGCGGCGGCGCTGCGCGCACACGGAGATTCGGCCGCGCCGCTTCGCGCGATACTCATCTCGTCGCTCGTGAACCTTGTGCTCGACATATGGTTCGTCGTCTCGCTCGGCTGGGGCGTCGCGGGCGCGGCGGCCGCCACGGCGATAGGGCAGGGCGTGTCCGCGCTCATCCTGCTTGCGGCGCTCATGAAAAAGGGCTGGACGGGCCTGACCGCCGCCTCGCTCAGACCGGAGTGGGGGATATTCCGCGCCGTGACCTCCCTTGCGATACCCTACGCGCTCGAAATGGCGGTATTCAACGTCTCAATGCTCTTCGTCAACAGAATGGTCAACACGGTCGGGCTGTACGCGTCCGAGACCTTCGGCATAGGACTGAAGGTGGAGGAGATCGGCAACAGGCTCTGCACCGGCATAACCTGCGCCGCGTCGGTCATGACGGGGCAGAATATGGCCGCCGGGAACACAGAGCGCACCCGCAGGGTCGTCCGCACGGCGTTCGCATTCGGCGCACTGATGTACGCGGCGTTTGCCGCCGTGTGCTTTACGGGTTCGCGCTTCCTCTTCTCGCTGTTCGTTGACGACCGCGAGGTCATCGAGATGGCGCCGATGTTCATCTCGTGCATAGCGTGGGGCTTCCCGGCCATGGCGAGCATGAGAGGGACGAACGGTCTCATGCAGGGCGTGGGCAGCGCGAAGCTGAGCTTTGCGATAGGGATAATTGACGGACTTCTCGTGCGTATCCCGCTGAGCTATCTGCTTGGGGTGACGTTCGGGATGGGGCTTCGCGGCTTCTTTCTCGCGTATGCCCTTGCGGCGTATGTGAACGCCGGACTTGGAATGGCATACTACCTCTCCGGCAGATGGAAAACAAAAAAGCTCGCCGCGCAGGGATGAAAAGAAGAAAAGCAAAAACGCCGCGCTCTTGTGGGAGCGCGGCGTTTTTGCCGTTGACAGCCTATCGGACGGTAGGTATAATATCCGTGTGAAAGCATTCAAGGAGACCACAGCTATGGAAAAAGTAACTACCAGACAGGCGATACTCAATGCGGCGCTGGAGCTGTTCTCGACGCAGGGCTACGAGGCCACGGCCGTTTCCCAGCTCGCCGGGGCGGTCGGTATCCGCAAGGCGTCGCTCTACAGCCATTTTGAGAGCAAGCAGGACATCCTCGACGAGCTTATGCGCAATATCACGGAGCAGTATGAGGCGCACTCCATCTTCGCCAAGGGCGACTGGGACGACCCGGAGTTCACGAAGGACAAGGAGGACCTGACGCCCGACGAGGCGGTGAGCATGATAACCGGCCATGTGCGCTACATCCTGCACGACCCGGTGATAAGCAGGGTACGGAAAATGCTGACCATAGAGCAGTTCGGAAACGCGAGGATGGCAGCGATGCAGACGAAGCGGAACTATACGGACGTAATGCGCTATTTTACGGGACTCATGCGCTTTCTCACCGGCCGGGGAAAGCTCGCTGCCGGCGACCCGGAGATCATGGCGGCGCAGCTGTGCCAGCCGGTCTCCGTGTGGATAAACCTCTGCGACCGCGAGCCGGAGCGCGAGGACGAGGTCATGGCGCTGATAGAGCGGCATGTGCGCTGCTTTTTCTGTCTGTACCGGCCTGCCGAATAAGATGCCGCCCCGGGCCATCGCCCGGGGCGGCATTCAGACGGCGCGGTCACTTGCCGACTCGCAGCATTTCGACCAGCGCGCAGTATTTATCGGCGAGGCGGAGTATCCGCTCCTCCTTCGATTTGGGTATCTCGGTCTTTTTAATGGGCCACATGTGGCTCCTGACGGACGGCTCCGCACCGTCCTCACCGGCGGACTTCCCGGAGCCGCGGCCGAAGTCGTGCAGCATTGCCGCCTCGACAAGCTCCTTTTCGTCGGCGTTGAGGTTCAGACGCTCGTTTATCAGGAAGCTGACCCAAGCGACGTTTTTGCCGTGTTCAAGCTCGCTCGCGCTCTCCTTGCCGTTGAACTCGGGAGTTTCGTTGTAGCGGCGGATAAGCTCGCTGAACTTCTCCTTGCGCTCCTTCTGCGCCTTTTCAAAGCCGCGGATCGGGTGGCGGAACACCTGGATCCTGCCGACGGCCTTACGGGCAAAGTGGTTCTGGGACTCCATGATCTGGTAAACGGTGTTGGTCATGTGGTTCTGGAACGCGTCGTCCATCTGGGTGACGAGCCGCTGGAAATCCGTCAGCGCGGAGACCGTCAGCGTGAGGTCGGCCGACAGCAGCGCGATGATCAGCAGCGCCGCGAGATTTGCCGCCCAGTCCGAAACTCCGTCGAGCAGCGACACCGCGAACGGTATCACCCACTTCATCACAAGCACCGCGCCCCCGCCGAAGGCGAGCGAGGTCGGCACGCTGGTGCGCCCGTTTATGTTCAGCGGGACGCTGCTGTAGTCCCACCATCTCGCGTTGAAGAGCTTCTCAAGCACCCACGAGGTCGGGTATTCGAGTATCATGCTCACGACGAAGCCCACGAGGAATATCTGCCACACGGTAAGCTCCGGCAGGGCGCCGCTCTCGATGGCGTTGTAGGTGAAATAGCCCGCCACGCAGCCAAAGCCGTATATCGGGCATACCGGGCCGTAGAGGAAGCCGCGGTTGGCCCATTTGCGGCGGCAGACGGTGCAGTAGACGCTCTCCCACAGCCAGCCCAAAAAGCTGAATATCACGAACACAAGTATAGCCTTATTCAATAAAAACGCTCCCTTCCGAGCCGCAGATATCGCGTTTATTCTACCAGATACGGCGCGGCATTGCAATATGCACTGCGCTGCGGTCTGTACAGCTTTATGCGCGGCGGGGGGCGGCATATTTTCACGGAGGTACAGATAATGGTAGAATACCGCACCATAAACATGGAGGAATACCCCCGGCGCGAGCATTTCAGATATTTCTCCGCAATGCCCGTCCCGACCTTCGGCATAACCGCGAGGGTGGATGTGACGGGACTCGTCCGCTTCTGCAGGGAGCGGCGCTGCTCGTTCTACATGGCGATGACGCATATCGCGTGCCTTGCGGCCAACGGCGTGCCGGAGCTTCGGCGCAGGAGCCGCGACGGCGGTATCATCGGGTACGCGAAATGCGGCACCTCGCATATCGAGCTGCTGCCGGACGAGACATACTGCTACTGCACGCTCTGGCACGATATGGACTGGGACGAGTTCATCCGCTACGCCGAGGCGTGCAGGAAAAGGGCCGTCAGCGCTCCCGACATCGAGGAGGACGTGGACGCGGACGCGCTGTATTTCATCACCACCGTGCCGTGGATAAGCTACGAGCAGGTGAGCATGCCCATAATGAGTCCGGTTGACGAAAACCCGCGCTTTTGCTGGGGCAGGTATGAGGAGGACCACAGAGGACGGCTGATGCTGCCCTTCACGCTAAACGCGAATCACGCCCTGATGGACGGGGTGCATGCCGGCGCGTTCTACCGCCGGCTTCAGGAGGAGCTTGACAAGGTATAAAAACGGGGGCAAAACAGGATGGATTTCATTCATATCACGGCGGAAAACATCGACCGGGAGCATATCTGCTGCGCAATGTCCAACAAGCAGAGCGTCATGAAAAAGGAATGGATGAAGCGGCGCTTTGCCGAGGGACTGGTCTTTTACCGGAGCGTGGAGCGCGGCAAGTGCTTCATCGAATACATCCCCGCCGAAAACGCGTGGGCGCCGATCGAGGCGCCGGGATATATCTATATAAACTGCCTGTGGGTGTCCGGCTCGATGAAGGGCCACGGCTACTCAAACGAGCTTCTGGACGAATGTATCCGCGATGCGCGCTCGCAGGGGCGGCGCGGGCTGTGTATCCTCTCCTCGGCAAAGAAGAAAAAGGAGTTCCTTGCCGACCCGAGATACCTCGCGCACAAGGGCTTCATGACCGCGGACGAGTCGGTGAACGATATAACGCTCATGTATCTCCCGCTCGGAGAGGGGGCGGAGCCGCCGCGCTTCAGACCCTGCGCGAAGAGCGCGCACACGCAGGAAGAGGGCTTCGTCCTCTACTACACCGACCAGTGTCCGTTCACATACTACTGGGTGCCGGTGGTCGAGGCCGCGGCGAGGGAGCATGATATCCCGCTCAAGGTCATCCACATCACCGACGGCGAGACCGCACGCAGCGTCCCCGCACCGGTGACGACCTACGCGCTCTTCAAGGACGGGAAATTCGTGACCCATGGGATACAGACCGACAAAAAGTTCCTCGCACTCGCGGGGATAAAGGAATAAATACGAAGCCGAGAGGCTGTCGAAAAACCCACTCCGCTACTCACAGGGACAGAGCAGCGGGGGTGCGCGAGGGGTAGCGGAGCGGCGGAATGGGAGTGAATGATATGCCGGTGGCATATCAGAGCCATTCCGTGACCGAGCCGCAGCGAGAAGAGACCCGCCTCGCAGTACAATAGCCTGCCGTCAAAAAAGTTCGTTTGGACTTTTTTGACAAGCTGATGACCGGGGCCGCCTCATTAAGAGGCGGCCCCGGTCGAAGCTTTACAAAAACTCAAATGAGTTTTTTGGCGGTCTCTGCCGGTATTCAGAAATATATCTGGCAGTCGGGCAGGGCGCTTTGCAGATCGTCTATCTGCTCCTGAGAGAGCGGATTACCGGTGAGGTCGAGATGGCGCAGCCGCGTCATGCCCATGAGCGCGCGCACCGACTCGATACCGTTGCCGGCGAGATTGAGATATTCGAGCCTCGTCAGATTCCAGAGCGGCGAGATGTCGTACACCATGTTGTTTGAGAGGTCTATGCTGCGCAGGTTGGTGAGGTTCTGGAGCGGACTCACGTCGCTGATGTAGTTATTGCCGAGATACGCGGTCTCGAGCAGGATGAGCTGCTCTACGCCGTCGATGGATGTGACGCTCTTGCCGGTGACGTCCACATACTCGCTGTCCGTCGGGAACTCTTCGCCGCCGATGGTCACGGGGAAGCTCAGCTCATCGTGAGTGACGGCGCAGTAGGGGAGACGGTCCTTCAGCTCACGCACGGCGTCGCCGGAGAGCGCCGGGTTGCCCTTGATATTCAGGAGTCGCAGGGAGCCGAGGTCGTAAAGCTCAGAAAGCTCACCGTCGGTAAGCCCCGTGGAGTCGAGGCCGAGCGTTTCGAGCGCGCGCAGCCGCCGCAGCCCGGACAGCGACGTGAGGGGGTTATTTTCAAGGTGAAGCTCCGTAAGCCCTGTCAGCATGGAGAGCGGCGCGGTGGAGCCGATGAAATTGTCACGCGCATCCAGCGCGGAGATGGTGGTCATGCCCATGATGGGGCTGAGGTCGGATATGTTGTTCGAGGCCACGTTCAGCCACATGAGGCCCGGAATGTCCATGAGAGGGCTGAGATCAGATATGCTGTTCCCGCTCAGGTCGAGACGGGCGAGCGAGCGGCACTCGGAGAGCGCACTGATGTCGCGTATGCCGAGACCGCTGAGATCAAGCTCCGTGACGTCGGACTTGAAGGTCACGCCGCCGAGGGTGATGTCCGCGCTGCTTTTGGAGGCCGTCTCGCTGTGTATGGCGCAGTTCGGCAGCGCGGAGGACAGCTCCGCGAGCTGCCTGTCCGTGACGGGGACACCCTTTATGCTGAGCGTCGTGAGATTTGAAAGCGAGCAGAGCGGCGAGAGGTCCGCCACGGGGTTATTGTCAAGATAAAGCGTGCGCAGGTTCGAGAGCGAGGAGAGCGGGCTGATGTCGCTTATGCTGTTGTCGCTGAGGTTGAGCGTGGTGAGTCCGCCGAGCAGGGAGATGGGCGCGATGGAGGTGATGCCGTTCCCGGCGGCGGAGAGATTACTGAGCGCGTAGAGCGAGGAAAGCTCCGAAAGCACCCCGTCCCCCAGCGCCATGTTGTCAAGCACTATGCCGGTGGTGTTCACGGGGTATTCCTTGCCGGCCACCGTCACGCGCACCGCGTCCTCGGAGCGGCCGCATTTTTCCTCGAGCGCGGCTATACGGGAGAGGATGTCGCTTTTGCGGCTGTTGAGCGCGGTGAGAAGCTCCAGCGCCTTTGTGTAGTTCTTCTGAGCCTCGTAGCAGTCGGCCATAAAGACGACGCACTCGTCGGTCTCGCTCTTGGCGTATGCCTTGCGGAGGTATGAGAGCGCGGTGTTATAGTCGCCGCAGTCGTAGGCGCTGACGGCCTGGTCGTAGTATAAGGCATACTCCCGCCCGTCATTCGCGCCGCGTATGACGGCCGCGAGAGACATCATCAGCGCGGCGGCCGCGAGAGCGATGAGCATATAAAGGGTCTTTCGGCTGAGACCCTTCTTTTTTTTCGCCGCCGGCGCGGCGGTCCTGCCAGTTTGATCAGTCATGTCTTTTCTCCGGTGTCCTGTGCGTTGGAGGTATCCGCCGCCGGTGCTTCGGCCGGAGCGGGCGCGGCGTCCGCAGACGCGGCGGGGGCCTCATCGGCCCTTGCGGGAGGGATTACCACGGGGTCGGCGATCTTGGGAAGATCGGCTGCGAGGGGGTCGCTGAGCCTTATCCTGCGCAGGGCGAGCGCCGTGCATAAAAGCGCCGTCAGCGCGCACAGCAGCGCCAGCTCCCGGAGGACGGTCTGCGCCGGGGCTGTGCTGAGCGAGGCGATAAGCTCCCTGTCGCGGACGAAGAGAACGTACGCTATCAGCAGCGCGTACAGCGCCGCGCCGGCGAGCTTTGTCCGTATGCGGCCGAAGGCCGTGGCAAAATATACCGCCGCCGCGAGCAGTGCGAGCAGGATCGAGACCATGGCCCGCGCCCATGAGGCGTAGGCGACGGCCTCGGCTATAAAGCACACCGCGCCCAGCGCGACCGGCAGAAAGCTTGCCCAGAAGGCGGCCCTGCCCAGCGTGAGCAGCAGCGCCGCGAAGAGCAGGGCGCAGCACACGGGCAGCACTGTGCCGACGTAGAGGAACACGCGGTCCTCCCACGCGCCCCAGCCGCCGATGAGCCGCAGCACCGCCGCGATGACCATGAGTATGGCGGCGGTCTGGGTGAGGAAGCCCCTCGGCTCCGCGTAGAATTTGAATTTCTTCATGCTCGTCACCCCCGTCGGAGGCGGCAGCGCTCACGCCCAGCCGCCGTTTTTGAAGATCTCGACCTCTCTTCCGTCGGCGGTCACGCCGGTGATGCAGAGGTCGGCGCTGCCTATCATGAAGTCCTCGTGTATCATGGAGTCGTTCACGCCCAGCGCACGCGCCTCGTCGAGAGTGTATTTTTCATAGTCTCTGAGACAGTTGGTGAAGCCCATGCCGAGCGCCATGTGGCAGGCGGCGTTTTCGTCGAAGAGCGTGTCGTAGAAAAGTATCCCGCTCTCGCGGATGGGGCTGTTGTACGGCACGAGCGCGCACTCGCCCAGCATGGAGGCGCCCTCGTCCATCTGGACCATGAGCTTGAGAGCCTCCTCGTTCTTTTCCGCGTGAACCTCGCTCACACGGCCGTTTTCAAAGCGTATGCTGAAATTCTCGATGAGGACGCCGCGGTAGGAGAGGGGCCTCGTGGCGTACAGCACGCCCTCCGCGTCGCCGCGCCGGGGAGAGGTAAAGACCTCCTCGGAGGGGATATTGGGGTTATAGTGCAGGTCCGTGCCGGGCAGAACCTCGTCGCCACCCATGAAAACGCCCTCGGGCATGAGGCCGACGGAGAAGTCGGTGCCGGTGGACTCGCTCCTATATATGAGGCGGCGCAGGCCGAGAGAATTCAGATACTCGCAGCGGCGGCGCAGATCGTCGTCATGCTCGCGCCATGCCTCGACGCCGTTCCCGTCGAGTGCGCGGGAGCAGCGCAGTATGGCCTCCCACAGCTTCTCCACGGCCTCGCCGTCGGAAAGACCGGGGAACACCTTCCGCGCCCATTTGAGTCCGGGGACGGCCGCGATACACCACTGGTACTTGTTCTCCATGGCGTCGCTGTAGGGCTTGGTTATCCTGTATTTTGCCTGCTTCGCGCGCGCCCACTTCTCCTGATCTATGCCGGCGAGACCGTCCGGGTCCTCGGAATCGAGGTAGACGAAGGCGGGGAGCGTCTCGCTGCGGTGGCGCATTTTGCTCTCCTCATAGCCGGGGACGGCCCCGAGAGTGTCGTCGTCCTGGTATTTCACATGAAGGCGCGTCTCGGCTTGCCAGTTCCATTCGAGCGTCACCTTGCCGGCTCCGGCAAGATAAAGCTCCTCGATGAGCATTTCAACGAAATCGAGCTGCTCGGGCGCGGTGCGGAGTATGCACTCCTGCCCCTTCTGCACGTTGACGCCGGAGACGGCGATGAGCTTTGCATAGCTGCGAAGTATGCTTTCGTCCATGTTCGCGTACCTTCTCCTTACAATTTTACAGATCATTATAGCATAGCCGTTTCCAAAATTCAATGCCGGCGGAGGGACGCGGGGATGGGAAGCATAAAATTTCGGTGAAAGACACAAATTTATCCATACAAGTCCGTGAAATGTTACAAATACTGCAATTTACACATAATTCACTTCTATTTTCATGGGGCATGTGCTATAATATGCACAACAGGAGGACAAGACCTCGCTGTTGGCAACCACACGATTTGAAAGGAGTTGGCAGTATGAAGTTCACTTTCACAGAAAAAAAGATGGAATCGTCGGAGGAGCTGAGAGCCTATTCGATACGCAAGATCAGCAAGCTGGACAGATTTTTCAAGTCCGAGGCTGACGCGTATGTCACGTTCAGCATTGAACGCGGACGCTTCCTCGCCGAGATAACCATCCACAACAACGGTCTTTACTACCGTGCGAGCGAACTTACCAACGACATGTACGCCTCCGTGGATTCCGGCGTCGCCGCGATAGAGCGCCAGATCCGCCGGAACAAGACCCGTCTCGGAAAGCGTCTGAGAGAGGGCGCGCTGGAGCGCGAGCCGGCCCCCGCGTACATGAGCGCAGAGGACGAGTCTGACGAGGAGTTCAAGATCGTCCGCAGCAAACGCTTCTCCATCAAGCCCATGTCTCCCGAGGAGGCCATTTTGCAGATGAACCTGCTCGATCACGAGTTCTTCGTGTTCCGGAACATGGACGCGGACGACGCGGTCTCCGTGGTGTACAGGCGCAAGCAGGGCGGCTACGGACTTATCTGCGACGACGGCGAAAACGACTGACGTCCGATATATAACGGCATATATGCACAATAACGGCCGGGGTGCTTCAGTAAGCACCCCGGCCGTTTCGTTCAACTCGGTGTCTCAGCCGAAATCGAGGCCGAATTTTTCGTTGTATTCCTGACTCGGGACGATGATAAGCTCTATCTCGCGGCTGATGAGGCCGTGCTTGTACAGTGAGTCCGCAAGGCGCTTGCCCATGTAGGTGGCCTGCGGCCAGTTGTCGGACGTACCCACGTCCGAGACGTATATCTCCGCCGTGAGAAGTCCGGCCCGGTCCGCCGCGATGACCTGCTCAAGCACGTCACGGCTCATGTCCGCGACCTTTTCGTGCGAGGTAAAGATCATGTTCGATTCGGCAAAGGTGGCCGAGGAGGTGTTCACCGCGCTGAGCAGCACCACGATCATCAGCGGCACCAGCACCCTGACCCGGCCGAAGCGCCGCAGCACATACGCGCCGCACAGCGTTATGAGCAGCACGGGGAAGAAGGTCATACCGAAGATGAGGTCGGCGCGGTAGGGGTCGATGTACTTGGGGTCGGTCTTTGCGGCGAGGATGATGATGAGGGCGCTGACTATCGCGCCGGAGAGGATGAGGGTGAGGAACAGCCCTTTTGCCTCACCGTAGGCAGCGCCGGTCTTTTTCGCGGAGAGGTACGCGATGAGCGCCGTCACCGCAAGCCCCGCGGCCAGCAGCAGGAAGATGGGACTCATGCTCTTTATCACATCCACGGCCCGCCCGGCGGAGACGGCGAGCAGCGCGCCGAGGCTCTTCTCTCCGTCAAAGCTCGCGGCCCTGCCGCCGAGAAGCTCGAATACGGCGGACACGCACCACATGAGGAAAATGCCGAGACTCACGGCTCTCTCCCGGATGAGCGAAAGAACGCCGCGCTTCTCCCGTATGCACTCGATGAGCGCGAAGAGCAGCACGCAGCCCGCGTAGGTGGCGAGGATGACGCTCGCGAAGAGGTTCGAGAACACCGCGAGATAGCACAAAAGCAGCAGCACGCCCTTTTTGAGCGTCCCGCCCTCGCGCAGATACGCGTCCGGGCCGCTGCCGGAGAGAAAGTACATCAGCAGCGAGCAGTTGAGCAGCGCGGGGATTGTGTAGTAGAAATAGCACGTCACGTTGCACGAGCGGAGCATGTAGGAGTTGCCGCTGCTCTTCGTGCGGAAGATGAGAAAGTGGAAGATAAGGAAGAGCGCCGCGGCAGGCAGGCTCCACACGCGCTCAAGCCCGATCCTCCGCTCAAGAAGGCGCAGGAGGCACCATGTATATCCCGTGATGAACAGCGACAGCACCAGCGCGTATACCAGCGAGAGCGCGCGGATGTAGTCGTGCATCAGCGGCAGCAGCGCGAACACAGCGAAATTGCTGCACCCGGACATCAGCAGCTCCGGCAGTATGCGCGAGGGGTTCCAGTATCTCGCCGAGGGCAGCGCCATGCGCGAGTAGGAGACATACGTCCAGTCGTCCGCGTCGAGTATCACGAGAGGATGGATGTTGTAAAAGAACACGAACATAAAGACGAACACCGCGGCCAAAAAGCCCAGCGTCAGGCGTCTTTCACGCGTTGAAGCCATATTTTCCATATCAAACCGCTCCGAAAGGTCCATTTTTGTACAGGTATTATACCACGATCACCGCGCCGGTGTAAAGCGCGGGGATCAGCCCAGCAGGACTTTTCCAAGCTCCGCCGGGGTGCGGACGATGAGCGACGCGCCGGACTCGGCAAGCTGCGCCTCGCTGCGAAAGCCCCAGCTCACCGATATGCAGTCAAGCCCCGCGTTCTTCGCCGTGGCGACGTCCACCTCAGAATCGCCGATGTAAACGCACTCGGACTTCTCAAGCCCCATGGCCGCGACGGCCGCGTTCACCGTGTCGGGGCAGGGCTTGCGGCGCACGGCGGGGCTTTCGCCCACGGCGGAGACGAACAGGCCGCCGAAGAAGGCGTCCGCCAGCTCGCGCACGGTCTGGTCGGGCTTGTTCGACACCACCGCGAGGGAGACGCCCGCCGCCTTCAGCGCGGCGAGAAGCTCCGGTATGCCGGCGTAGGGCGCGGTGGAAATGCTGCTGTGGTCGTTATAATAGCGCTTGTACCACTCCAGCAACTCCGCAGTCAGCGCGGGGGCGGTGCCGGGAGGCACGGCGCGCTCGATGAGCCTTGCCGCGCCGTTGCCGACGAAGACGCGAGTATCGTCAAGACCTATCTCCGGCAGGGAGAAATGCCGCAGCGCGGCGTTTACCGAGCTGTGCATGTCCTCAAGAGTGTCGAGTATAGTCCCGTCCATATCGAAAAGAGCCGCTTTGTATTTCATGCGTCATCCTCCTTTTTCCACGATAATACCACGGCGGCGCGCCTCTTGCAATATATCAGCCGATGTGATATAGAATATGGTATGAACAAGTGTTTTTCGGTGGATGCTATGAAAAAGATACTTATCGCCCTGACGGCGCTCGTGATGTGCGTCTCACTGTGCGCCTGCGCGCAGCGGGAGACGGAGGAGCCGGCCACCGACGCGGTATCACTCTGGTGTACGGCGGATTCCCCCGAGGCGCGGGCGCTGGGCGCGCTGACAGATGAATATAACGCCCTGCCGGACAGGGCGGCGACGGTGTCGCTGAAGCTTTTCCCGTCCGAGTCCGCGATGGCCGAGGCGTTCAACTCCCTGCGCCCGGACCTGCTGGCGTGTACCTACGACAGGGCGTCGAGCCTTGCCGCCGGGGGGCAGCTCTCGGCCGTGCCGGGGCTTGAGGAGACGCTCGGCGAGAAGCTCAACGGCGGCCTTGCGGCCTATGCCGGCGGGAGCTTTATCCCGGTCGGAGGGGAGGCGCCGCTGCTGCTGTGCGCCCCGGGCGCGCCGGTCCCCGAGACTCCGGAGAAGCTTGCCGGGGCGGCGGCGGACGCGGAGGGGCGGAGCCTCGCCGTGACACAGTGGGCGGATATATTCGCCGCGGCGGCCTGCGCGAGCGGGGAGGAGTTTTACTGCGAGCTTGAGCGGGACGCGGGAAACGGGAGCTTTGCGGAGCTGTATAATCTCTTCGCGGAGCTTGCCTACGACGGGAAGATGAGCTTTTCCCCGCGCGCGGCGGAGCTTGCGGCGGCGGGAGAGCTTCGGTACGCGCTCGTCTCCTCGTCGGAGCTGAGCGGCGTGGATATCGAGGGCTGCACGCTGTGCGCCATGCCGGACATGTACGGGGATAAGAGCCAGTTCATGTCCTCGGTCTGGGGCGTCGCCGTCACCGGCGGAACGGGAAAGAGCGCGCGCGGCGCGGCGGACTTTACGGCGTGGCTCCTTGACGGGTCGCGGCTGGGGGACGCGGCGCTCGGGTGCGGACTTATGCCCGCCGCGGCCTGCACCGACCGCTCCACGGCGCTGTGCGCCGCGCTTTTTGACATATCGCGCACTCACCGCCTCTATACGGCGGAGGCGGGAAGCCCGTACTACGCGCTGCGGCACGGCTTCAACGAGGAGGTCACTGCGGCGATGGAACGTCTCTATTGAATTATCCCGAGATGTGTGTTACTATAACAGCCAGAAAATATGTTTCGAGGTGCTGATAAATGGAAGGCTTTCGTGTTCTTGAAATAAAAAAGAGCGTATTTGAAAACAACGACCGTGAGGCGGACAGCCTACGTCAGGAGCTTAAAAAGGACAGGGTGTTCCTGCTCAATCTCATGTCCTCTCCCGGCTCGGGCAAGACCACCACGCTCCGTCAGACCATCGCCGCGCTCAGGGACGAGTTCCGTATCGGCGTTATGGAGGCCGACATCGACTCCGACGTCGACGCCGCGACCATCGAAAAGACCGGCGCGAAGGTCATTCAGCTCCACACCGGCGGCATGTGCCACCTTGACGCGGGGATGACCCGTCAGGGACTCGAGGGGCTGGGCGTGGAGGACGTGGACTTCGCCATTCTCGAAAACGTGGGCAACCTTGTCTGCCCCGCGGAGTTCGACACGGGCGCGTCCAAAAACGCCATGATACTCTCCGTTCCCGAGGGCGACGACAAGCCCCTCAAGTACCCGCTGATGTTCTCCGTCTGCGACGTGCTGCTCATAAATAAGATCGACGTTCTGCCGTATTTCGACTTCGATATCGAGGCATGCAAGAAGTACGTCAAGCGTCTCAACCCCAACATGAAGATAATCCCCATCTCCGCCCGCACCGGCGAGGGCGTCGCGGAGTGGGCGGACTGGCTCCGCACCGAGATCAAGGCGTGGAACGGGTAAGCCCGAAGCAGGGGACAAAACTGCGCCCGCGGCCGATACCGCGGGCGCTATCCATGAAAGCAGAGGAAAAATGAATGGTACATCTTGAGAGCGTGTCGCCGGATAACTGGAGGAACGGTCTGCGCGTGAACGACAGTCAGCGCGATTTTGTCGCGGACAGCGACGCTATACTCGCCCGCGCCTACGCGTACCGGGACAGTCGGAGCGAGGCATATTTGATCTATGACGGCGACACGCCGGTGGGGATGTCGCTCCACTACGATCTTGACGAGCTGGAGGAATACTGCCTCTCGCAGTTTTTCATCGACCGGCGGTATCAGGGCCGCGGCCTCGGGACAGAGGCGGCAAGGCTGGTCCTGCGCAAAATGGAGGAGGACGGCAGGTTCGACAGAGTCGTGCTGTGCTATGTCGAGGGCGACGAGGCGGCGCGGCGGATGTACGAAAGGATAGGCTTCACGCACACCGGCGAGCGGGACGAGGACGAGATAATAATGGAGCTGAGACTGAGATGATATGGATAGCGGGCGGCTGAAAGCCGCCCGTTCTTCGTATCACATGTTCTTTTTATACAGCGACCAGAGGCCCTTGAGGAGAAGCCCGTCGTCGAGGATTATATCACTGCGCTTGCAGTGGGGCATGACGCAGTAGGCAAGGCCGCCGGTCGCGATTATCCGGCACCGGACGCCAAGCTCACGCTCCATGCGCTCGACCATGCCGTCTATCATCGCCGCGCTGCCGAATACCGCGCCGGAGAGCATACAGTCGACCGTATTGCTCGACACCGCCCGCTCCGGCGGGGTTATGCCGATGTCCGGCAGGAGGCTCGTACCCGAGGCCAGCGCCCGGTAGGAGAGCTTTATGCCCGGTATTATCGCGCCGCCGAGGAAGCGCCGCTCCCCGTCGATGGCGGTGATGGTGGTGGCGGTACCCATATCGATGACGATGGCGGGCAGACCGTAATACTCCGCCGCGGCCACGCCGCCGACGAGCAGGTCCGCGCCCAGCGTCTTGGGGTCGTCGATGGCGATGGTGAGACCGCTGTTCATATCCGGCGAGACGACCATCGGCTCGAGACCGGTGAGGAGCTTCAGCGCGCGGCACAGCACCCCTGTGAGCGGCCCGACGACGGAGGAAACTATGGCCCCGTCAAAGCCCTTCGCGTCCTGGGCGCAGAGATCGAGGATGTCCTTTATGCGTATGGCGTACTCCACCTCGGTCTCACCGACCCGGCTCTGAAAGCGGGTGGTGCCGCGGATGGCGCCGTCCTCTATCCAGCCCATGACTATGTTGGTGTTGCCGACGTCCAGCGCAAGTATCTTCATGCCGCTGCCCTCCGTAAACGGTAAAACTTCGCGGATATGGTATATCAAGCCGGGGAATTTGTCAATTATTTCATGCCGCGAATTCACGATTCGCCACCTTACCTACAAAAACCCGTGCATTTTCTGAAATATGGCCCACTTTGCGGAAGAAACCGGCAGCTTCTGCGGCTGTGCACTCCACAGAGTGGGTCAGTTGTTCACCCCGTGGTGAGCGTCAGGGCTGGACATATCCAGCGCACGGAACTGGTAGCCGTTATCAAGGCCCCAGATGATTATCTGCTCCACGGCGTCGACGCTGTAGTCCTTGATGTCGTGCTGGAGGACGATGGCGGCCTTCTTGCCGGTGCAGCCGGCGATGACGTTCTCAAGCACCACGTCGGTGTCGGTCGTCTCGCCCGCGTCGCCGGAGCTGACGTTCCAGTCAAAATACTTGTAGCCCATGTTCTCCATGGCCTTGGTGAGGCGGGACATTATGCCGGGGTTGAAGCTGCTGACCGTGTTGGAGCTGCCGCCGGGGAAGCGGAAGAGGGTCGTGGTGGAGCCGGTCTGCTCCTCGATTATATCCGCCATGGCGGAGAAGTCGTCGAAAAAGGCTTCCTCGCTGGCATAGATGGTATAATAGTTGTGAGTGTAGGAGTGGACGCCGATGGAGTGGCCCTCGCGGTAGGCGCGGCCGATACAGTCGCGGTATTTCGTGCTTTCGGCGGTCACGAAGAAGGTGGCCTTGACGTTATACCTGGCGAGAGTGTCGAGAAGCCCGTCGGTATACGGTCCCGGGCCGTCGTCAAAGGTGAGATATATGGTTTTGCCGTCGGGCGTGGTGCTGTCGGGATTCCGCAGGGAGATGACGGTCACGCTGCGCACGGCCTCGACCCGCTCGCCGCGCTCGTTCTCTATGGAATAGTGCAGCTCGTAGGTCCCCGGCTCGTAGGGGTGGACGCGTCCCTCGACGACGACGTACTTCGAGAGGTCGTTGCCCAGACTGTCGTATGCCGTGAAGCCCGGATCGCTGAACCAGAGGCTCGCGTTGACGGCCATGTTCTCGTCGCCGTTGAGCTTTATCTGCGGAGCCTCGGCGGAGGGGATGCGCCGCTCTGCGGTGGCGCTGTTGCCGGAGCTGTCGGTGACGGTGTAGGTGATGATACCGTCGCCCTCCGAGCGCACGACCCGGTCGGTCACGTCGCCGTCGCAGTTGTCGGTGGCGGTGTAGCCCTCCTCCTCATAGCCGGTGAACCAGTTGGGGGAGTAGCCCTCGGTATGCTTGAGTACGATGACGGGAGGCTCACGGTCGGCGACGATGACCTTGCGCACGGCGCTGTATTCCTTACAGAGAAATTTTGTGACATAGGTCAGCTCATAGGCTCCCGGCGTTTTTGTGTCCACCGAACCCTCGGTGCGCACCTCGAGACGGCGGCCGTCGCCGAAGAGCCTGCCGGTGGTGACGGCATATCTGCCGGGATCGGTAAACTCCCCGCCGAGATCGACGGTCACGGTCTGGTCGCCGCTTATGACGAACTTGACGTGCCGGCCGTCGATCAGCAGCGTCGCGGCGGCGAGCGCAAGGATATATACTGCGGCGGCTATGAGTACCACTATTCCCTTTTTGCCAATTTTTTTCATCTTTCTACCGAAGCTTCCTTCCGAGTTATGTAACCGAGTATACACCAGTTTCCGACATATTCCAACCTCTTTTTCCCAGATTAATATTTTAATTATCTTTCTCCGTCCGCTATTATTGTAAAACGCCGTCAAATCTGATATACTGAAAGTAACTGGAAAAATTCCGGTATATTAATCTCTGCGGTTGCCAGCCGCAGGAAAGGACAGAAAAAATGGAACACTCCGAAAAAACAATGGACAAGATCGTAGCGCTGTGCAAGAACCGCGGCTTCGTCTACCCCGGCTCCGACATCTACGGCGGCCTCGCCAACAGCTGGGACTACGGCCCTCTGGGCGTTGAGTTCAAAAACAACGTCAAAAAGGCATGGCTCAAGAAATTCGTGCAGGAAAGCCCCTACAACGTGGGTCTTGACGCCGCCATCATCATGAACCCCCAGACATGGGTCACCACCGGCCACGTCTCCAGCTTCTCCGACCCCCTGCTGGACTGCCGCTCCTGCAAGGCGCGCCACCGCGCCGACAAGCTCATCGGCGACGTCCACCCCGAGGTCAACGTGGACGCGATGAGCTTTGATGAGATGGACGCCTTCATCGAGGCGAACGAGGACATCGTCTGCCCCGTGTGCGGCAAGCACAACTTTACGCCCATACGCAAGTTCAACCTCATGTTCAAGACGGCCATCGGCGTTACCGAGGACTCCTCCTCCACCTGCTACCTCCGGCCCGAGACCGCCCAGGGCATTTTCGTGAACTTCGCGAATATACAGCGCACCACGCGCAAAAAGCTGCCTTTCGGCGTGTGCCAGGTGGGCAAGGCCTTCCGCAACGAGATCACTCCGGGCAACTTCACCTTCCGCACCCGCGAGTTCGAGCAGATGGAGTGCGAGTTCTTCTGCAAGCCCGGCACCGACCTCGAGTGGTTCGCCTACTGGAAGGACTATTGCGTCAACTGGCTCAAGTCCCTCGGCATAAAGGACGAGCATCTCAGACTGCGCGACCATGAGCCGGCGGAGCTTGCCTTCTACTCCCGCGCCACCACCGACATCGAGTACGCCTTCCCGTTCACCGACTGGGGCGAGCTGTGGGGCATTGCCGACCGCACCAACTACGACCTCGGCCGCCATCAGGAGGCCAGCGGCAAGGATCTCACCTACTTTGACCAGGACACCAACGAACACTACATCCCCTACGTCATCGAGCCGTCGCTCGGCTGCGACCGCGTGGCTCTCGCCTTCCTGTGCGAGGCGTATGACGAGGAGGTCGTGGGTCAGGACAAGAAGGGCAATCCCGACGTGCGCACCGTGCTGCACCTGCACCCCGCTCTCGCACCCTTCAAGTGTGCCATCCTCCCGCTGAGCAAGAAGGAGATACTCACCGGCCCCGCAATGGAGCTTTACCACGAGCTTTCCAAGGAGTTCATGTGCGACTACGACGAGACCGGCTCCATCGGCAAGCGCTACCGCCGCGAGGACGAGATCGGCACGCCGTTCTGCATCACCTTTGACTTCAACACCGTGGGTACCGAGACCGACGAGGCCGACCACTGCGTCACCGTCCGCGAGCGCGACTCCATGACCCAGGTGCGTATCCCCATAAGCGAGGTAAAGAGCTACATCGCCGAGAGGATCAGATTCTGATAACTGCCGGGAGGGCGCATGTCCTCCCGACTGATATTTGCTCCCCGCACGGAGAGAGAAGGAAGTTTTTTTGACATGAAAGACGGTTTTATCAAGGTAGCAGCGGCGTCTCCCGTGATCAAGGTCGCCGACGCCGAATATAACGCGCAGCGCGTCATCGAGTGCATAAGGGCCGCGGACGAAAAGGGCGTGAAGGTCCTTGTGTTCCCGGAGCTTACGCTCACGGGCGCGTGCTGCTATGATCTTTTTACCCACCGCGTGATACTTGACGGCGCGAAGAGGGCGCTGCTGAAGGTGGTCGAGGCCACGAAGGGCAGCGAAATGCTCGTGTTCGTGGGACTGCCGTTCACCGTGGGCGCGAGGCTGATGAGCGTCGCCGCGGTCATAAGCGACGGCGAGGTGCTGGCCCTTGTCCCCAGAGAGAACGTCGGCGGCACCAGCTTCACCGCCTCCGAGGCCGACGAGCTTGAGGGCGAGCTTGACGGGACGGTGCTCGTGACCGACTGCCGCCTCTTTACCTCCGACGCCATCCCCGGCCTTTCCGTGGCCGTGGAGCTGGGCGGGGACCTTGACGCGGTGGAGCGTCCGGCGTTCCGCCATGCGCTCAGCGGCGCGACCATCATCGCGCAGATGGCCGCCTTCCCGGAGACGGTGACCTCAACCGCCGACGCGGAGCTGAACATCCGCTACGAGTCGAAGCGCCTGCACTGCGGCATGGTGCTGGCGGCTCCCGGCAAGGGCGAGTCCACCACCGACAACGTGTTCTCCGGCCTGTGCATGGTGGCCGAAAAAGGCGTCATACTCGCCGAGGACGAGAGGGCCGACAGCCTCGCCGTGAGCGAGATCGACGTGGACTACCTCATGAACCTGCGCCGCAGGGACAGCGGCTTTACGCCCGTGCAGTCCGAGTATCCAGACATTTACTGGGACGTGCAGGTCACGGAGACAGACGTCACCCGCGGCTACTCGCCGCTGCCGCACCTGCCCTCAAAGGGCGAGGACGTCCCCGCCTACTGCGAGCGCATGATCGACATTCAGGTCAGCGGCCTCGTAAAGCGCATGGAGTACGCACACCTTGACCACTGCGTCATCGGCATTTCCGGCGGCGTCGACTCCACGCTCGCGGTGATGATCTGCGCGAAGGCCATGGAACGCATGGGCCTGCCCTCGACGAACGTCGTGGCCTGCACCATGCCCTGCTTCGGCACCTCCTCCCGCACCAAGTCCAACGCCATCGTCGTCGCCGAGCAGATGGGCGCGGAGGTGCGCGTCATTGACATCGGCAAGGCCCTGTATCAGCACTTTGACGATATCGGCCACGCCCGCGACGACTACTCCGTCGCCTTTGAGAACGCCCAGGCGCGCGAGCGCACCCAGATACTCATGGACATCGCGAATAAGGTCAACGGCCTCGACGTCGGCACCGAGGACCTCAGCGAGTTTGTGGACGGCTGGTGTACCTTCAACGGCGACCATATCAGCATGTACGACGTGAACCTCGGCCTCACAAAGACTCAGGTGCGCGCGAACGTCCGTCACATCGCCCAGACCACCGGGGACGAGGTCCTTGCAGCGGCGCTGTGGGACGTGCTGGACTGCCCCGTCACGCCCGAGCTTCTGCCCATACACGACGACCAGATCGAGCAGAAGAGTGAGGACGCCGTCGGCTCGTACAGCCTGCAGGATTTCTTCACCTACAATATCTTTATCTGCGGCTTCGCCCCATCCAAGACCTTCCGCCTCGCGAAGCTCACCTACGGCGGGCAGTACACCGACGCGGAGCTTCTCCGCTGGCTCAGGAGCTACTGCCGGCGCTACTTCTCCCAGCAGTTCAAGCGCAGCTGTCTGATGGACGGCCCCGCGGTAGAGGCGTTCACCGTCTCCCCGCGCACCGGCTTCCTCATCCCCTCCGACGCGGAGGCGGCGCTGTTCCTCAGCGACCTCGAAAAGCTCGAAGCGGAAATGTAGATCCACATCTCGGCTCAGGCAGGGTGAACGCCCTGCCTGAGCTTTTTGCACATGGAGGACCATGCCCCCTATCGCCTCGCTGCGCTCGGCACTTCCCCCAATGGGGGAAGCGTGCGGGAGGAGCAAGCCCCTCCCCTGCGGGGAAACGGGGACAAGGAGCTGCTCCGCCATGGCTCCCTCTGACGAGGGAGCTGTCAGCGCAGCTGACTGAGGGAGAGAAAAATCGAAGATTCTGCAAGACGTCACTTTTCTCTCCCTCCGTCAAAACCTGCGGTTTTGCCACCTCCCTCCTCAGAGGGAGGCTTAAATTTTCTCCGGCATGGCAGTGTCCGCGGTGCGGGAGGAACAAGCCCCTCCCCTACGGTGGGACGGAGAGAGTAAAAATGGCTTCCCCCATGGGGGGAGCTGGCGGCCGTAAGGCCGACTGATGAGGGATAAACTTATTGATTCCGTACTTTGCCGCCTCATCCGGCACGGCTTCGTCATGCCACCTTCCCCTCAAAGGGGAAGGCACCCCCTATCGCCTCGCTGCGCTCGGCACTTCCCCCAACGGGGGAAGCATGCGGGAGAGGCGTTCCAGCCGAAGCTGAGGCGTGATTTTTGTGCAATATGTACATTTTGTATGAAATTCAGGCTTTGTTAAAAAGCATATATTGCCTTTATGACCTAAAGCCTGTATAATACCGTTGAAAGATAACTTTTATATCTTCAAGGAGGTAACAACATGTTTTCAAGCGAATACCTTAACCGCGTATATGCTCAGGTCGAGGAGCGGGACGCCAACGAGCCGGAATTCCTGCAGGCCGTGCGCGAGGTCTTTTCGTCGCTGGAGCTTGTGATCGGCAAGCACCCCGAGTGGGAGCAGGCGGGCATTCTCGAACGCTTCGTGGAGCCTGAGCGCGTGGTGGAATTTCGTGTTCCGTGGGTGGACGACGGCGGAAGGGTGCGGGTGAACCGCGGCTACCGCGTGCAGTTCAACTCGGCCATCGGCCCCTACAAGGGAGGACTTCGCTTCCATCCCTCCGTCAACCTCTCGATAATGAAATTCCTCGGCTTTGAGCAGATACTCAAAAATTCCCTGACCACGCTCCCCATGGGCGGCGGCAAGGGAGGCTCCGACTTTGACCCCAAGGGAAAGTCCGACGGCGAGGTAATGCGCTTCTGCCAGAGCTACATGACCGAGCTTTACCGTCACATCGGCCAGTTCACCGACGTTCCCGCCGGAGATATCGGCGTGGGCGCGCGCGAGGTCGGCTACATGTTCGGGCAGTATAAGCGTATCGTCAACCGCTTTGACGGCGCCGTCCTCACCGGCAAGGGTATTCCCTTCGGCGGCTCTCTCGCCCGCACTCAGGCGACCGGCTACGGCCTGTGCTACTACGCGGCCGAGGCGCTCCGTCACCTCAGGAACGACAGCTTCAAGGGCAAGACCGTCGTTGTCTCCGGCTCGGGCAACGTCGCGCAGTACGCGGCGGAGAAATGCACCCAGCTCGGCGGAAAGATCGTCGCGATGTGCGACTCCTCCGGCTATGTCTACGACCCGAACGGCATAGACCTCCCGCTCCTTTTCGACATCAAGCAGAAGCGCCGCGCGCGCATAAGCGTCTACGCCGACGAGGTCTCCGGCGCGGTCTACACCCCCGGCTGCAAAAACATCTGGAACGTAAAGTGCGATATCGCCATGCCCTGCGCTTCCCAGAACGAGATGGACGAGGCGGGCGCGAGGGCGCTGATCGCGAACGGCTGCATGGCGGTGTTCGAGGGCGCGAACATGCCGCTCACCCCCGGGGCCATCGAGGCCGTGCAGGGCGCGGGACTGCTCTACTCTCCCGGCAAGGCCAGCAACGCCGGCGGCGTGGCGACCTCCGGCCTTGAGATGACCCAGAACTCCATCCGCATGAGCTGGACCTTCGAGGAGGTCGACGAGAAGCTGCAGAGCATTATGAAGAGCATATACAAGGCGTGCTACGACGCCTCCGTGGAGTGCGGCCGCCCCGGCGACCTTATGCTGGGCGCGAACGTGGCGGGCTTCCTCAAGGTCGCCGCCGCGATGATGGCGCAGGGCGTGGTGTGAGTGCGCCGAAGCACTCTCTGAAATATGAAATAGCATAAAAAACGGCCGCCTCTTCCGGAGGCGGCCGTTTCCGCGCTTTTTATAAAAAACTCCCGGCGCTTTCGCGCCGGGAGCATCCCGCAAATGCCGTGCTGGCTCAATTATAACCTGCACGAAAGGGCAGGTGGGTCGCCTAAGTTCTGTTTCGCTGCTTCCAACATCCGGTGCAGAAAACACCGGGAGGCCTGCAATCCGCAGATTCAAGTCGGCATCCCTTATTAGAGATGTGGGTTTAATGAGCCACATGTCCGATACGGACGGCACGCACACAGCAGGAATGAACTCTCTGCTGCTTGCGGGCATTACACTATATGCCCGCGGGAACTTTTATTATTCCTCTTCGTCCTCATCGTCGAAGAGAAGGACCATGAAATGCTCGTAGACGTCGTTGAGCTCGTCCTCGTCGTCCACGGACTCAAAAAGCTCCTCGCCGTTTTCGATGACGGAGCGGAGGATCACCAGACCGTAGTCCGGGTCGTTCTCGTCCATATTGGCCGGCAGGAACGCCACATAGGTGTTGCCGTTATAGTCCATGGAATCGAGTATCTCAAGCTCGAACTCCTGGCCGTCGTCGTCGATTATGGTGATAAAGTCGTTTCCGAATTCTTCGCTCATTTCGTTGAACCTCCCGTATAGGTTGGCTTCATTGTAACTCATGACGGCGCAGAAATCAACACAATTATGAGCCGAGATCCTCCAGCAGCTCCAAAAGCTCCGAGCGGCCGCGGACGGGTATGCCCCTGTCGAGCATGGCGCGGTCCGCCGAGCGAAGTTCCGTCGTCTCGATGGCCGTGAGCTCCGGCTCGGTCTTGAACTTCGCGTCGCGGTACACCGCGACGTAGCCCCCGCAGCTGCGGAGAAAAAACTGCGCGCCGTCCGCCTGCTCGATGAAGGCGGAGTATATCTGCATGGGCAGCTCGTCGCGGCTCTTCGGCTGCAGGGTAGCGTAGGCGGCGCTCACCGCGTAGGCCGCGGCGCATATGAGGAGCATGAGAAAGCCCGCCCTGATCTTCAGCTTCATATTTTTCTTTCCCCCAAAATCTTTCGATAATGTAAATTATTCCACAAACGGGATAAAATAAACGTGGAACGCCGTGCCGCCCCTGAAGAAAATTTACAAAAACGCTATCAATGCCCGGTGTTGTGTGTTATAATACTTTTTTGTAAGATGAGTATTATGCAGATTTTATCCTTTCCAGAAGGAGGTCGATGCCTCGGATGAAGTCCAAGAAAAACGAAAACAGCGCGGATAAGAGCCGCGCCGCCCGCAAGGTCGGGAAATTTGCCCTCAAGACCGTGGATATCACGGTGGACGCCGCCGCGGGCGTGGTGAGTACTGTGCTGAAGGGGTTCGGCACGATCCTTCTGGTGCTGCTCGTCTCGGGAATGCTGTTCTCCCTCGTGTTTGCCTACTATGTAAAGACCTGCCTCACGCCGGACCTCGACATATCTCTCGAGGACTACAAGCTCAATGAGTCCAGCACCATCTGGTACCAGAACTCCGGGGGCGACTGGCAGGAGCTGGTGACGCTCGCGGGAAAGCAGAACCGCATCTGGGTCGACTACGAGGACATCCCGTGGTATATGGAAAAGGCGCTCGTCGCCATCGAGGACAAGCGCTTTTACGAGCATAAGGGCGTCGACTGGTACCGTACCGCCGGCGCGTTCGTGGAGATGTTCGCCACCATGCAGAACAACTACGGCGGCTCCACCATCACCCAGCAGCTCATAAAGAACCTCACCGGCAAGGACGAAGTCACCGTCATGCGAAAGCTGACGGAGATATTCGGCGCGCTGGAGCTTGAGAAAAAATATGACAAGCGGGAGATAGTCGAGTGGTACCTCAACGCCGTATACTTCGGCGAGGGCTGCTACGGCGTACAGACCGCGGCGCATACCTACTTCGGCAAGGACGTCTCCGAGCTTACCCTTGCGCAGTGCGCGTCCATCGTGGGCATAACCAATCTGCCCACCTACTACGACCCGTTCTACAGCCAGGAGAACAACCGCGCCCGCCGCGAGACCATCCTGCGCGAAATGTACGAGCAGGGCTACATCGACTATAATATGTACCGCGAGGCGGTCGAGGAGGACGTCGAAAGCACCTTCATCCGCACCCCCGAGCAGGAGTATGAGCAGACCATCTACACCTACTACGAGGAGGTCGTAATTGAGGACGTCATAAACGATCTCATGGAGCGCAAGGGCTGCAACCGCACCGCGGCGACGCAGCTGCTGTACAACGGCGGCTATCAGATATACTGCTGCCTCGACCCCAACATCCAGGCGTGCATAGACAATATCTACACCGACCTTGACGCCCTGCCGCGCACCGCCGCAAACGGCAAACAGCTCCAGAGCGGCATAGTCATCATGGACCCCTATACCGGCTGTGTTCTGGGACTCAGCGGCGGCGTCGGCGAGAAGAACGCGAACTTCGTCCTCAACCGCGCCACCGGAACCCAGCGCTCTCCCGGCTCGTCCTTCAAGCCCATCGCATCCTACGGCCCCGCCGTGGACCTTGGCTATATCACGCCCACCACGCTCGTCAACGACTCCCCGTATATCTCCCTGAGCGGCACGAGCTGGTACCCCTCAAACGACGGCGGCGGGAACATCGGCATCGTCACGATAAAGCAGGCGCTCCAATACTCCCTCAACACCGTCGCGGCGCAGATCGTCGACAAGATCGGCCCCAGCACCAGCTATAACTACCTTACGACAAAGCTCGGCGTCACAAGCCTTGTCCCCGACGACGAGGCATATGCCCCCATGGCGCTCGGCCAGCTCACCAACGGCATAACCGTGCGCGAGATGGCCGCGGCCTACTGCGCGTTCGTCAACGACGGCACCTTCTCCTACAGCCGCACCTACACCCTCGTCACCGACAGCATGGGCAACATCGTCATCGACAACCAGCAGGAGACCATCGCCGCCTTCAAGCCCAACACCGCCCACGTCATGACCTATATGCTCCAGAACGCCGTTGAGAACGGCACCGGCACAGAGGCCGCGCTGTGGACAATGCCCGTCGCAGGCAAGACAGGCACCTCAACCGACTACAAGGACCGCTGGTTCGTGGGCTGCACGCCCTACTATGTCGCGGCGGTATGGACGGGCTATGACCAGCCGGCATACGTCGGCGCGAGCGGCAACCCCGCCGCGCGGATATGGAAATCCGTCATGCGCCCCATACACGAGGGGCTGGACTGGGTATCCTTCCCGTACCCCTATATCGGCGACAATACCGGCATATTCGACATTTATGAGGACACCCCCGACACCGGCGAGTACGGCAACCCCGCCAACATCGGAGGCATTGGGGGCAACAACGGCAACGGCGGCAACACCGGGCCCGAGACCTCCAACAACTACGGCAACGAGGACGGCGGCGCCGACTTCTCGTTCGGCTGATGTTGCCGCTCCTGACGCGAGGGGCGCGTATGCTCCTGTCAGCTGACAGCACGGGGCGTTTAGTGCGGAAAAGATTGCCATTTGACCCGCTGCGCCCTGTAATTCCGGCGTTTTTGTCCCGTATTTACCCAGAGTTCACAATTTTTTCGGTTGACAGCGGCGGTACAATGTGTTACATTTTGATTACATTACTGGAGGAACTATTATGGCTAAAACATTGGAGTACAAGGGACACCCCCTCCAAAGGAAAGACAACATCATCTATTACGGCAGCTTTGCGGACAAATACATCATCATGCTGCAGATAATGGAGACGAAGAAGGTCGGCGATCTTGACGTGGCAAGCAAGGTCTCCGTTCAGCTTCAGCTCACCGATCCGTCCATCAAATCCCGCGACAGGATCGTGAAAAAGACCGAGAAAGACAGCCTCTATCTTGCAATAGACATTGCTGCGGTCTGGCTCGAGCGCGCCCTTTCCTCCAGAGAAAAATAAAAAAGGATCTGTTATTATGCGCAAAAGAATCTTACGGACATGCCTTGCGGCCGTACTTTTCTGCGCGGTGCTGCCGGTGACGGCGGCCTTTGCCGAGAATGCGACCGTTACCGGCAGTGACGTGAATATGCGTTACGGTCCCGGTACGGGCTATGACGTCGTGGAATGCCTGCCGAGAGGCGCGGTGGTGACCGTTATCGACCGCTCCAACGGCAGCTGGTACGCGATAAGCTACAACGGTCAGGACGGATACATGTCCTCGCGTTATCTCAGTCTTGAGGAAAAAGAGGCCGCCGAGATTACCGAGAGCAGCACCACCGCCGACGGCTTCATTAACGCCATGTACGTTAACTTCCGTTCAGCGCCCTCATCCTCAGCGTCCATCCTCGGCCAGTACAACAAGGGAAAGATCGTCAAGGTGAACGGCTACTCCGGCGACTGGGCCTATGTCACCATCGACGGCGAGGACGGATATGTCTTCCGCAGCTACGTTACCCCCGGCTTCGCGTCAGAGAGCGATGTGAACTACGTTTTCTCCGGCGCGGACAATGTGAAGTACGCCGAGGAATATGTGGAGCCTACCCCGACCCCGGCTCCCACGGAAAAGCCGGAAGAACCGGCCGCCACCCCTGAGCCTGCCACGGAGGCGACGCCGGAGCCTGTCGCTCCGACTCCCACCCCGGCGACGGAGGCTCCCTCCGGCAGCTACAAGGGACACATCACGGGCGACTATGTGCGCTTCCGCACGGGTCCCTCCACCAACTACAGCATTATCGACTCCTATAATAAGGGCAAGGAGCTTGCCGCCATCGCCCAGGAGGGCGACTGGGTAAAGGCCGTCATCGACGGACGGGAGGGCTATGTCTACGCCCAGTATGTCTACATAGACGAGCAGCCGGATATCGGCGACATTATAAATAAACCCTCTCAGCCTCAGGAAACAGCCAAGCCCGAGGAGACCCCGGCCCCCACGCCGGAACCCTCCAAGGAGCCTGAGATAGAGGAGACCGAGGCCACCGCCGGGTATATCTGCGGCAACGATGTGCGCTTCCGCTCCAGGCCGTCGATGTCCTCCGACATTATCGGCACGTTCTACTACGGCAACAGCGTCACCATCACCGGCACCTCCGGCGACTGGACGGCGGTGGAATATAAGGGCAGCTCCGGCTTCGTATACAGCCAGTATGTAAAGAGCGGCAGCTTCTCCGTCGGCGGCGGTGACAGCGGCAGCGACAGCAGCTCCGGCTCCGGCACGGGCCGCCAGATCGCGGACTTCGCGCTTCAGTTCGTGGGCTATAACTACTGCTGGGGCGGCACGTCCCCGGAGACCGGCTTTGACTGCTCCGGACTCGTGTATTACACCTACAAGAACTTCGGCTACACGCTCAACCGCGTGGCCGCGGACCAGGCAAACAACGGCTACGGAGTGTCCTATGACGAGCTTCAGCCCGGCGATATACTCTGCTTCTACTCGAGCGGCAGCTATATCGGCCACGTCGGTATCTACATCGGCGACGGCATGTTCGTCCACGCGAGCAACTCCACCACCGGCGTCATCATCACCCCGCTCGACGGTTACTACTCCAACCGCGGCTTCGTGGCGAGACGCATAATCGGATAAGGATAACGAAATAAAGCCAGAAAACCGTCCATTCCTCAGGGGATGGACGGTTTTCTTCGTAAAAGGAGCGGTCAGAACGCGAGCAGTATGCCGATGACGGCAGAGACCGCGATGTACATGACGGGGTGCTTCTTGAGCTTCTTGATGGCGAAGAACACGAGCGCGAAGTAGATGATCTTCTTGAAGTCGAGGAGGTCGAGCAGTGCGCCGGTCTTTTCATAGAGATCAAAGTGGAACATGCAGACTTTGACGACGCTCAGTCCCGCGGCGACGATGAGGCCGGTGACGGCGGGGCGCAGTCCGTAGAACATGTCGCCGACGAGGGTGCTGTTACGGAATTTTTCAAGAGATTTGCTGACGATGATGACGATGACGATGGAGGGGATTATCTCGCCGAGGGTGGCGACGATACCGCCGAAAACACCCGCGACCGTGCAGCCGACGTAGGTCGCCATGTTTATACCGATGGGGCCGGGGGTGGATTCGGAGATGGCGATCATGTCGGTGATGAGATCCTGTGTGTACCAGCCGGTCTTATCCGCCAGCTCCTGCAGGAAGGGGAGGGTGGCCATTCCGCCGCCGACGGCGAAAAGACCTATCTTCAAAAACTCCCAGAACAGACGCAGATATATCATTTCGCGTCACCTCCCGTCAGCTTTTTGCGCTGGAGATATCTTGCCGCGACGCCGACGACGGCGCTGCCGACGACAAGAAGGATGGGAGAGATACCGGTGAACACGCTCAGGAGCAGGATGACGCCGAAGAGCGCAATGCCGAGACCGTCCTTGACGCCCTTCTTCCACATGCTGATTATCGCGTCGAGTATCAGCGCCGCGACGCACACGGATATGCCCGCGAGCGCGTGCTGGACGTAGAGGTTATCCTTGAAATTGGAGAGGAAGAAGGCAATGATCGAGATAATGATTATGCAGGGCGAGGCCATGCCGAGAGCCGCGGCGATCGCGCCGGGGACTTTTCTGCGCCGGTAGCCGATGAACACGGAGACGTTGATGGAGATTATTCCCGGCAGCCCCTGGCTCAGCGCGTAGAAGTCCATTATGGTCTCCTCGTCGAGCCAGCCGCGCTTTTCGATTATCTCGCGTCTGAGTATCGGCAGCATTGCGTAGCCGCCGCCGAAGGTGACGGCTCCCATCCGGAAAAAGAGGGAGTAGAGTGTGGCTAATTCTGAAAACATCTTATCCTCCGACAAAACTGTTATTTGGGTGCAACGGCATAATTATAATCGCTTATCGCCTGAAATACAAACTCTTTTACGATGTCCCGCGCCTTTATCCTGCCGGACGCGGCGGAGATGAGTCCGTACTGCATGGGGAGATACTGTCTCACGAGGCCGAGGGGGACGGATACGCCGTCGATGTTGGCAAATAGCTTTTCGACAGCGCTTCGGGCCTCGGGGGCGGAGAGATAGTAGCGGCAGCGGTCGGAAAGGCTGTATTTGCGCTTGAGCCTCAGCTCCTCCGGCGTGCCGTGGTAGTGGCGGCGCCAGTTGGAGTCGTTCTCGAGCATGAGCCGTTCAAGTACGGCGGGGAAGTCTGCCCTGTCCTCGGGCGGGATGAGCTCCCTTTCGATGTCGCTGAGCGCGAAAAGCCCCTCACGCAGGGCGAAGGTGAGCGCGGGGCCGACCTTGAGTATGGCGACGCCGTCGGCGACCATCTCGCGCAGAGCCTCGCGCGGCTGATAGTCGGTGGAATGCCCCTCAAGGACAAGGCCGGGGGCGCTCCTTGCGGCGGTCATGAGAGCTTTCGCCTTCTCGCGGTCATAGCGGAAGAAGCCGTCGTCGCCGAACTCGACGCCGGGTTGAACGACGATACCGACGATGTTTTCAAAGGCGGAGTCAAGGCCGTGCCGCGCAAAGACCTCTCTGTAGGTCTCGACAGTGCCGCGCAGGGCGTCGGGCGAGGTGACGGTGATGGAGCTTTCCTCCTCGGTCGCGCCGCCGGGTATGGGGACCTCGCTCCCGATTATGTACACGGGTGGTCTCGCGCCGGGACGCTCCGAGAGGAGCTTCGCGTACTCATCCTGACAGGCGGCGAAGAGCGCCGCGCCGCGCTCGGCCACGGTGCGCACGGGGAGCGGCTCGTCGGGGGAGTCGCTCCCGAGGCGCATGCTCGTGTCGAGGTGTATTTTCTCAAAGCCGGCGCGCACAAAGCAGCGCACCAGCTCCTCGGCGAGGGCCATCGCCTCGCTCTCGGGGAGGGCGCACCATGTGAGCGGGCCGAGATGGTCGCCGCCGAGGATTATCTGCTCGCGCGGGAGACCGACGAGAGCGGCCTTTTCATACACCATGTCGCGGAAATCCTCCGGCTTCATGCCGGTGTAGCCGCCGAACTGGTTGACCTGATTGGCGGTCGCCTCTATCAGGACGGGCTTGCCGGTGCGAAGACCGCTTTGCAGGCAGGTCTCTATGACGAGCGGATCGGCCGTGCAGTAGCTCTCTATGCCGCAGCACTCGCCGATTTTGTTTCTCTTGAGTATTTCTCTCAGCATGTTTCCTCCAAAGTGATCGTGTATCTGTGCGTTCGGCTCTCGCCGGGACGCAGGGAGAGGATGTCCGGCTTGTCCGCAAGCTCGAACGGTGTATCGCTGCCGTCGGGAACGGTCGTCCACGGCTCGAGACACAAAAGCCTTTTACCGGCGGGATACGGCGTCCACAGCGCGAGATACGGAAACTCCGCGGAGCTGAGAGAGACCCGGCGCTGCGCACCGCAGCCGAGGCTGACGCCGTTTTCGGGCGTCCTCATAAGGAGCGCCCCGTCCCGGAAAAGCTCAGTATCGAGCGGCAGAGCGCCGCAAGTGAGGCCGATCTCTCCGCCGCCGCGCAGGAGCGTGAGCCTGTCAAGCCCCGGAAAGCTGAGAGCGCAATGCTCCATCTCCTCCGGAAGGAAAAAGCCGTCGTGGCCGCCGAGTTCATAATACATCGTCTCGCCGGAGCGGTTCTCTACGCGCTGCTCCTTGATAAGTGAGTATCCGCGAAGCTCATAGCTGACGGTGAACTCAAAGGAGAAGGGATATACCTCCCGGCTCGCCGGCGTGTCGGTGAGCCGAAACGCGGCCCTGCCGCCGCGCGTCTCCAGCGGCGTGAACACCGAGTCGCGCGCAAAGCCGTGGCGGCCCATGAGGTACTCGGCGCCGCGGTGGGTATACCTGCCGTCGCGCAGACGCCCTATCACAGGGAAGAGCAGCGGAGCGCTGCGGTTCCAGACGGAGGGGCCGCGCTGCCATATGTATTCGCGCCCGGTACCGTCGGTGAGACTTATAAGCTCCGCGCCGAGAGTGGATATCCCGGCGCGGAGAAATTCGTTGGAGATGAAAAGAGTGTTATCCGCGTTCATATTCGTAGATGGTGACGCCCTTAACGACGCGGTTGACCACGCCCGCGGGATTGGGATCGTCGGGGTCGATACCGAGAGACTCGGAACGGCGCAGGGCGATCATCTGGGCCGCGGTGAGAAGCTCAGGGCCGACGAGGGCGTTTTCGCACTTGGTCTCGTTGTCAAAACAGAGATAGTAGTCGGAAAGCTCCTTTGCCTCGGCGCACGGCGTGGCACAGACGGTGAGGATACGGTCATCGCCGCGCTGGGAGGCCATCTCGCGCAGAAGATCAAGCTCGTAGCGGCGTGAATACTCACGGTCGGAGAGGTAAAGCACGGTGAGCGTCCGGCCGTTTATGAACGACTTCGGGCCATGACGAAAGCCCATCGGAGTGTCATAGAGACTCGCAACGCCGCCGCGCGTAAGCTCGAGCATTTTGAGCGCGGACTCCTGCGCTATGCCCTTGAGAGCCTCGGAGCCGAGGTAGACTATCCGCTCAAATTCAAGCTCGCACACATGCTGCGCCAGCATTTCCACCGCGGAGCGGAGAAGCCGGTCGGTATGCTCGGCACACTGGGAGATGGCCGCGGCGCATTCGGCGGTCTTGTCCCCGGCAAAGCAGAGCAGGGCGGTGTAGTACATGCTCGTAAAGCTGTTGGTCATGGCAAAGCCGCTGTCGTTGATGATCTGCGGGAGGTTGATGACATAGCAGTCGCCGCGCCCCTTGCCGTATTTGCTCAGCGCGCCGTCGTAGTTGCAGGTGATGATGACGTTCGAGATGTTGTCGGAGACGGCCTGCGCGGCCTTGATGGCGCCGAGGGACTCGGGAGAGTCGCCGGAGCGGGCGAAGGAGACAAGAACGGTCTTTCTATCCGGGTCGACACAGCTCTCGGGCGCGACGACGAGGTCAGTGGTGCCGCAGCAGTCGACGGCGTAGGGGCAGTATTTCTTCAGGTAGGGGAGGATGGCCCTGCCGACGTACTCGCTGCTGCCCGCGCCGATGAAGCATACGACGCCGTCCGCGCCGGCATGGCGCTCCAGAAACGCGTCAAGCCCCGCGCGGTGTCCGCGGACGAGCTTGGGAAGCTCTATCCACCACTCGCACTGGCGCATTATTTCGTCATAGGTGTACATTCAGTATTCTCCGATCAGAAGTTTTTGAGAGTCTCGTTGAAGTTGACCTTTTTCTGCTCGGGGAGTATCTGGGCGTTCATGCTCACGCCCTTCGCATCGAGGTCCTTCCATGCCTGAAGATCCTCGGGAGAGGCAAAGACATGGTTGAGCAGCTGCACGCGGCCGGGAGCGGATCTGAGGTTGCCGAGGTTGAGTTCCTTGATCTCAACGCCGCGCTCGATAAGGCCGAGGACCGACTGGGGGTCCTTGAAGAGGACCATGACGACCTCGTTGTCAAGGCTGCCGTTGGTGAGCTTTTCCGCCGCCGCGTCGAGCGTGCAGAAATCCGCCTTGACGCCGGCGGGGGTGGCCATTCTGTAAAGAGAGCACTGGATACGGTCGGAGGCGGTCTTGTCGTCCGCGACGAGGATGGTGGTAACGCCGGCTCTTCTCGTCCAGCCCACAACGACCTGCCCGTGGATAAGTCTGTCGTCTACTCTGAAAAGGGATATCTTCATGCTGTTTATCCTTTCTGCCGCTCACGGCGGCACTTTATTTTTTATAGCTCAACGATCTTTCCCCTGACTATAGTCATGAAAAGATCCATGTTTTCGTCAAATATCGCAAAATCGGCATCCTTTCCGACAGAGACGGAACCCTTGCGGTCAAACGCTCCGACGGAGCGCGCCGGATTCTTCGACGCCATTTCGACCGCCTCGGCAAAGCTCACGCCGGTGAACTCCACCATGTTCTTTACCGCCTTTGAAAGCACCAGCATGCTGCCTGCCAGCGAACCGGAGAGGGTGTGCGCCGCACCGTCCTTGACGACGACCTCGGTGCCTTCCCAGCGGCGGTACGTCCCGTCGCCGAGACCGCGCACGTCGACGCCGTCGGTGATGAGGACTATGCGTCCGGAGCCGGCCGCCCTGACCGCCAGCGCGAGCATTTCGGGCTCGGAGTGTATCCCGTCCGCGGTAAGCTCGATGAAGACGTCGTCGTCAAGGAGCAGCGGGGGGACCGGACCCGGAGCGCGGTGGTGCATGGGCGGCATGGCGCTGTAGAGATGGGTGGCTCTGTTCGCGCCGCAGCGCAGAGCCTGTTCGGTGACGGCGCAGTCGGCCTCGGTGTGGCCGACGGATACGCTCACGCCGTTTTTCGTGAGATACTTTATGGCTTCGGCGGCGTTCTCCTTTTCGGGGGCCATGGTGACGACCCGGAGCTTCCCGTTGGCCGCGGAGACGATCTTCTCAAGCTCCGCGCGCGTTATCTCGCGTATGCTCTCTTTCCTGTGCGCGCCCTTGTTCTTCACGCTGATGAACGGCCCTTCAAGGTGCGCGCCGAGTATCTCCGCCTCACCCTCGACGGGCGACGCGGCCGCCTTGCCGATCGCTTCGAGCGCGGCAAGCTCTTCGTCGATCTCGGCGCTCGTGGTGGTAGCGAGGCAGGAGGTGACTCCGCCTTTAACGAGATAGTCGGATATCGCGCTGAACGCTTCCGGCGTCGCTTCCATGTAATTGTGTCCCATAGCGCCGTGGATATGTGTGTCGATAAGGCCGGGGCAGACGTACTTGCCGCCGCAGTCGACGGCGCGCGCGTCATGGGGAAGCTCTGCGCCCGCCGGAACGAGCGCGCTTATCCGGCCGTTTTCAACGATGACCGTGCTGCTGCTCCAGCAGCCGTTTTCGAGGAGGACTATACCTCCGTAAAGCGCCAGTTTTTCCTGTCCCATTGTGTTTCTCCCGTCACGAGCGATAAAAGCTCAAAGAAATGTGTAATTAAAAAATGAAAAATCAAAGAAATCAAAAGGAAATTAAGGAATTAAAAGGAATTAAGCTGTCGGGGGACGAAGATCGTCCCCCGCGAGACTGTCAAAAACTATTGAATCATCCACCGTGACAGAGCAGCGGGGGAGCGCGAGGGGGCAAGACCCGCCTCGCGGTACAATAACCTGCCGTCAAAAGGCTTGATCAATCAAGACTTTTGAGCGAAGCAGCATTTTGAAAGCTTCAAAATGCGCGGCAGGAGAAGCGCAGTCAAAAAAGCTCAATAAGCTTTTTTGACAAGCTGTCGGGGGACGAAGATCGTCCCCCGGCTGAGATAAAAATTAGAGAATGCCGAACAGACCGCACAGGAAGCCGACGACGATTATGCCGAGCATAACGGCCGTGGTGCTCTTGCCCTTGCGGACGAAGCCGAATACTCCGAGAGTTGCTGCCAGCGGGAGGAGCTTCGGGAGGATGGTGTCGAACATGGTCTGGAGAGAGACGCTTGCTTCGCCGACGGTGTAGGTGAGCGGCGTCTTGATGCCGAGGGAGGTCGCGACGAGCGCACCCACGACGATCAGACCGAGTATGGTGGCCGCCTCCATCCAGCGCTGAATCTGCATGCCTTCGAGCTTTTCAAGGAAACGGTCTGCGAGAGAGTAGCCGTTCTTGACGCCCCACCACTGAACACCGAAGTGTACGAGGTTGATGATGATGAGAAAGAGCAGGGGAGCGATGCTGACGCCGCTGAGCGCGAGAGATGCGCAGATACCGGCGACGATGGGTCTGAAGGTGCTGAAGAAGATGGAGTCGCCCATGCCGGCGAGAGGTCCCATGAGGGCGCCCTTGACGGCCTGGATGTTATCCTCGTCGACTTCTTCGCCGTTGGCCTTGCGCTCTTCCATGGCGGCGACGATACCGTAGATGATACCGCCCATCCAGGGGTGGGTGTTGAAGTAGCCGGAGTGGCGCTTGTAGGCGGCGACGCGGTCTTCCTTGTTCTTGTAGAGCTTGTCTATTACGGGAAGCATGCCCCAGCAGAAGCCAAGGCCCTGCATACGCTCAAAGTTGAACGCGGACTGGACTCCGTTGGAACGCCAGAACAGACGCTTGAGGTCCTTTTTGTCGAGATGGACTTCGTTGGTTTCCACAGCGGTGGTTTCGAGTTCGTTACTCATTACAGCAGTCTCCTTTCTCACTGATCTGCCGCGACGCGGCTATTGCTGGCATAAAGCACAGCATAGGCGATACCCAGGATGGCGACGCCCATGACGCCGAAAGAGGGAACGTAGGCGGCGATGGCGAAGCCGATGAAGAAATAGGGCATGAACTTCTTGGAGCTAAGGTTGCTGAGCAGCAGACCGAAGCCGAGTGCCGGGAGAAGAGAACCGACGGCCTTGATACCGGCCATGATGTTGGCGGGAATGGCGTTGGTCAGGTTGGTGAGGATCTCCGCGCCGAAGAAGAGGGCGAGGAAGGTGGGAACGAAGTAGCAAAGGAAGTGGATGAAGTTACCGAACTGTACGACTCTGGCAATGCCCTTGGAGTCGCCGGCGTCGGCGTACTTCTCAACGCTGTGGACGAGCAGGGAGCAGATGGTCTTGCCGAACAGCTCGAAGGAGCTGCACACAACGGCGGTAGGAATGGCTACCAAAAGGCCGCTGTCAAGACCGCCGCCGCTGGTGATGGCGACCGCCGTGCCTATCGCGCTCGCGATGGCGACGTTAGAAGGAACGGAACCGCCGATCGCCTGTGCGCCCATGAACACGAGCTCAAGGGTCGCGCCGACCTGAAGTCCGGTCTGAAGGTCGCCCATGATGAGACCGACCAGGGGTCCGAGCACTATGGGACGCTCGACCTGGCAGTCGCCAAGCATACGGCGCTGTAAGTAAGCAAGGCCAACGACCAAGCTAACGATCAAGACACTGAAAAAACTCACTATAATCCCTCCGTTTTTTGTTTTTGCCGGTGTGTCAGCCGGCTTTTTCCTGCAGCAACGCGTTCATATCTTTTATAGTCATTACCGCAGCTTCAACAAGATGTGTTTTCAGATCCTGTATGTCCATACAGTCTCTGAGGAGTATCGCTTCCGTGAGCATTCCGAGATTTACGCCGGATACTACCTGGAGCGATGGATTTTCGACGGACAGTGTCACCGCCGCGTGGGCGGGACTGCCGCCGGGGATATCGACAAGGCAAAGCAGATGATCCCCTTCCGCAAGACCAGCGAGCTCTTTTTCCAGCCCGTGCTGAATGTCGTCGGGACTGCCGCCGGGATACAGCTCTATGGACCGGATCCCATCGGTGCCGCCGCTTATCATTTCAGCCGTTTTCAGCATGGCCGTTCCAAGGCCCGCATGTGTCGCCAAAATCAAATGGATCAACGCCGTTCACCTCCTTCCTCTTCAGATTCAGATTTAACATGAGCGACCTGACCGGTCGGCGGAACTTACCTGCTGACTATGCCCTTTTCAAGGATGGACCGGGCCTCCGCGGCGGAGGCGGCGGTGCACGCGGCGTCGGCGCGCTCCTTTGCGTCGGCGCAGCTGAGCGAGGCGAGCATTTCCTTTACCGCGGGCATGTTTCCGGGACCCATGCTCAGCGTCCTTATGCCGAGACCGACGAGCGCGGCCGCCGCAACGGCCTCTCCCGCCATCTCGCCGCAGACGCCCAGAGGCTTCCCGGCCTTTGAAAACTCCTGCGCCGCGTAGCGTATGAGCCGCAGGACCGCGGGGTCGCAGCTCCGGTAATACGGGGCGGTGCGCTCGTTCATGCGGTCGGCGGCCAGGGTGTACTGGCACAGATCGTTGGTGCCTATGCTGCCGAAGTCGGCTTCGGCGGCCAGCGCGTCCGCCATCAGCGCGGCGGAGGGTATCTCTATCATCACGCCGAGCTTTATATCCCGGTTGAAGGGGATATGCTCCGCGTCAAGCTCGTCCATGACGCCGAGGACAAAGTCCTTCGCGCGGCGGAAGTCATCAACGCCGCCAACCATCGGGAACATGAGCCACAGATCGCCGTAAGCGGAGGCGCGAAGGGCGGCTCTGAGCTGGGTCCTGAATATCTCCGGCCGTTCAAAACAGAGACGCAGCGCGCGCACGCCGAGGAAGGGGTTGTCCTCCTTCGGGAGCGGCAGACACTCGAGCTGCTTGTCGCCGCCGATGTCCAGAGTGCGCAGTATCAGGCTCTTTCCGCCGAGGGCGTCGAGCGCGGCCTTGTATTCCCTGAACTGCCACTCCTCGTCGGGGAGGGCGTCCTTGCTGCGCATATAGAGGAACTCGCTGCGCATGAGACCCACACCGTCGCAGGAAGCGAGGGCCTGCTCGTCCGTGTCGTCGACGGCCGAGATGTTCAGCTCCGTCAGCACACGGACGCCGTCGGCCGTTACGGAGGGCCTGCCCATGTAATAGAGACGCCTGTTCTGCGCCTCCTCGGCCTGCGCCGTGCGGGCGAGGTACTCCGCCTGCTCCTTTTCGTCGGGCCTTATGCAGACGGTGCCGGCGGTGCCGTCGACCGCGACGAGGTCGCCGTCCTCGACAAGCTCCGTCACGCCCTCGACGCCGAGGACGGTGGTTATGCCGAAGCTGCGCGCGAGGATGGCCGTGTGGGAGGTCATGTTGCCGGTCTCGGTGACTATGGCGAGAACGTTCTTGCGGTCTATCGTGGCGGTGTCGGTGGGGTAGAGGTCCTTTGCGAATATGACGCAGGGGCCGGGCAGACGGGAGAGGTCCCTGTCCTCCTCGCCCGCAAGGCAGCGGAGGAGACGGCCGCGGACGTCATACAGGTCGGAGACCTTCTGCTGCGTGAAATCGTTGTCCGTATCGCCCAGCACGCCGATGAACATGTCGTAGGTATCGCCTATCGCGGAGGCCGCAGTCTTGCCGGCGGCGATGTCCGCGCGGATCATATCGTCCATCGCGAAGTCCTGCAGGAGCAGCATGTGCGCGTCGATGATCTTGGCCTTTTCGGGAGCGGCGCTGAGGCTCGCGCGGATGAGCTCAAGCTCGCCCTGAGCGCGCTCGACCGCCGCCTGATACGCCTGAGTACGCTCCGCGGCGTCCTCGGACTCATGGAGAGAGTCGGGGTCGAAGCGCCACTGGCGGTAGAGCCTCGCCTTTCCCATGACTATCCCGTCATAGACGGGGATACCGTGCTTTATCATGAGCTTATTCCTCTTCGCCGAAGCCGGACTCGATGAGTGCGGCAAGAGCGTCGACGGCCTCGGTCTCGTCGGGACCGTTCGCGCACAGAGTCAGCTCATCCCCGCACGAGGCGGAGAGCGAGAGCAGCAAGACCAGAGATTTTATGTTGATCTTCTTTTCCGGAGCCGCGGTCTTGTACACCTCGATGACGGACCTGTATTTCAGCGCGGCCTTTACGAGGTCGGAAGCGGGTCTCGCGTGAAGTCCGGACTTGTTGCGTACTACAATCTGTTTGGAATACATATCATCTTGTCCCCTTTATGTTTAAGCTTTTAACCGTTTCTTTCCGGAGGGTCCGCGAGATACGCGGACAGAGTCTCGACAGCCTCGGTCTCGTCGACGCCGTCGGCCTGAAGGATGAACTCATCGGCGGGTACGATGGCGGCGTGTATCATGCCGAGGATGGACTTGGCGTTCGCCGTGCTGTCCCCGTAGCATATTTTTATGTCCGACTTGAATTGACTGGCTTTCATCACGAAACCGCTGACAAAGGCAAGGTTGGTATCGGGAATGAAGCTCAGCCTACATTTTCGCTGCTGCATGGCACTCCTCCCTTTCACTTTTCTCATAATGCAATTCCTGTGCCAAGGTTACAGGAAATTACTCTCAGACGCATAAAAAACTTTACATTTTTCAAAACGGTGTTAAAATATTTTTAAGGAAACTCTGATTAAATCAAGGTGCTCAGATTTGCGGCAGAAATTTTCGCTGGCGAGGAAGAAAAGTGCAGGAATACTTTGTGTATTTCAAACTTTTCTGACGAAGACCAGCGGGGATTTATGCCGTGAAGATGGGCGTGGGGATTTATTCAGAGGTTCCTTAAGAATTTTTAATGAGGCGACGGCATGGAAAACTCACTGCGCAATCTGCAGATACAGAAAATGACGCCGCAGGCGATACACAGCCTGCAGCTGATGACCATGCCTCTCGGCGCGCTGCTGTCGTATGTCGGGCGCTGCACGTCGGAAAACCCGTTCGTCGAGATGAACTACGACTGGATGGAGCGCTCCGCGGGTATCGCCGCGAGGGAGCGCTGGAGCCTCTCGCTCGACGAGACCTACGCCGCCGCGCCGCAGGGGGAGAGCCTGTACGACTTTCTGACGGCGCAGATAAGGCTCAGCGGTCTGAAGGGCAGGCGGCTCGAGGCCGCGAGGCTCATTGCCGCGAACATCAGCCGTGCGGGATATCTGGATCTCGACCTGTCCGCCGCGGCGGGGCTTCTCGGCATGGACGAAGAGGAAATGCTTGATGTTCTGCGCCTCGTGCAGAGCATGGGGCCGCCGGGCGTGGGGGCGAGAGATCTCGGCGAGTGTCTGAGCCTGCAGCTCGGCGAGGATGCTCCCGGCGGCGAGACGGCGAGGGCGCTCGTGAAAAATGACCTTGAAGCGCTTGCTGCGCACAGGTTCACCGCGCTGTCAAGAAAATACAAGCTCGACCCGCGGCGGCTGCAGGAGCTGCTGGACCATATACGCACGCTCGACCCGCGGCCGGGCAGCAGCTTTTCGGCGGGTGAGAGCGTAAATTACATCCTGCCCGACGCAGTGGTGGAAAACGACGGCGGGGAGCTGAGCGTATCCGTCCGGGGGAGGGCCGAGTCTATCGTCCGTTTTGACGGAGAGTATATGAGCGGCACCGACGACGAGGAGGCGAGGGCGTTCCTCGACGAGCGGCGCACCGAGGCCGTGAGGCTCATCGACAGCATAGAGCTGAGATACTGCGCGCTCGAAAGGCTCGTCGGCTACATCGCCGAGAAGCAGGCGCCGTTTTTTACCGGCAGACACAAGTTCCCCCGGCCGCTGACCCAGCGCGAGGCCGCGGCGGACCTCGGCATAAGCCCGTCGACAGTGTCGCGCTGCGTAAAGGACAAATATATAAGCTCGCCGTGCGGCACCTTCCCGCTGGGCTTTTTCTTCTCCGGCAACAGCACCACGGGGGGCTATTCAAAAAAGCTGCTCAGAGAGCTTATCGAGAGCGAGCCGCCGCGCGCGCCCTACAGCGACGCGAGACTTTGCGAGCTGCTGGCGGAGCAGGGGATAGAGCTTTCGCGGCGCTGCGTTGCGAAATACCGCGCGGAGATGGGCATAGGCACGCAGAACCAGCGCATGAGATTTGACTGAACCATGGAGGATCAGAGATGGAACAGGAACAGGCGATCCTTGAATATATATCCCGCCGGTGCGCGGAGGCGGCCGGAAGCGGCGAAAGGCGCGGCGTGAGCGCGGCGGAGGTCGCATCGCAGTTCGGAATGTGGCAGGATGAAGCGTCGCGGCTGCTCTCCGGCATGACAAAGGCCGGGACGCTGGAGGCCGCGGGGCGCAGACCCATACTCTATGCCCCGGCCGTCCGGCAGGGGGAGACCGGGCCGGAGCCGGAGAAAGAGGCCGCTGCCGCCCCGTTTTCGAGCATGATCGGCTATAACGGCAGTCTCGAGTACCAGATACAGGTCGCGAGCGCAGCCGTATCCTATCCTCCGAACGGGATACACACCCTCATAATCGGCAAGACCGGCGTCGGCAAATCCATGCTCGCCGCGGAAATGGCGCGCTATCTCGAACAGGAGCGCGGCTGCCCCCAGCCGTTCGTCACCTTCAACTGCGCGGAGTACGCGGATAACCCGCAGCTGCTGCTCGCACAGCTTTTCGGCTATGTGCGCGGCGCGTTCACCGGCGCGGAGAAAAACAAGCGCGGTCTTGTGGAGGAGGCGGACGGAGGGATACTCTTCCTCGACGAGATACACCGTCTGCCGCCGACCGGGCAGGAAATGCTCTTCACGCTCATAGATAACGGCAGCTACCGCCGTCTCGGCGACAGCGAGACGCGCAGCGCGAGCCTCATGATAATCGGCGCGACGACCGAGGACCCCTCGGCTTTCCTGCTGAGTACCTTCAAGCGCCGTATACCCGTTGTCATACAGATACCGGAGCTGAGGGAGCGGCCCATACACGAGCGTCTCGACCTGATATCCCGCTTTTTCTACGAGGAGTCCTGCAAGCTCGGCATGCCGGTGTTCATAGCGCCCGGAGCGCTCAAGCTGCTCGTCTCCTTTCAGGGCAAGAACAACATCGGCGACCTGCGCAACGAGGTGCGAGTGGCCTGCGCGCAGAGCCGCTGGGCGCTCGGACAGCAGGGAACGCCGGACGCGCGGCTCGTCATAAACGACTACCACCTCTCGCGAAACCTCAGCATACACTACAGCAACACCCCGCATATCGACGCGTTCTTCACCGCGGCGGGGCTTGACAAGGGCCTGACCATCACGCCGGGAGTCCCGGTGACCTTCTCCCCGGAGCCTGCGGGCGCGCAGACGGAGGCCGACGGCGAATCCGAGGACGCGCCGAACGACCTTCTGAGCCGCTACCTGAAAAACGCTCCGACGCTCATGGGCGCGCCCCGGCGTCCCGGCGCGATAGCCTACGGCGCGATCTCGCCGGTCGTGCTGCAGGGAACGCATGAAATGCTCGAATACGCCTCCAAGCAGTTCAGAAAGACCTACAATCAGGACAGCGTCTACTCCATCGCCTATTACCTGCAGCAGCTCATGTCCTACGCAAACGCAGAGAGGGTCGTGTTCACGCCGGGCAGCTTCGACACCGCGGCGCAGTTCAGCGAGGAAAAGGCTTTCGTCAAAAAAATGCTCCCGCTTTTGAAAAGCTACATCGGCATAGAGCTTACCGAGGGGGAGATATATCTGCTCGCGCTGCTTTTATCGCGCACGGAGCAGAGCAGCGTCAAGGCCGAGATGAACCTCATCGTCTGCGGCTACGGCGGCAGCGCCTCGGCCATGGCGTCATTTGCCAATCAAATGCTCAATACGGGCTTTATAAAGGCCGTGGACATCTATGGCAGCCTCGAACAGTCGGCGCTGCAGAAGCGTCTGCTCAAGGCCGTCAGCGCGGAGCGGGAGCGCAGCATAGTCATGTGCGGTATCGGCCTCTCCGGCGCGCTGAGACGTATCCTTGAGAAAAACAGCCGCCAGCAGACGGTGATCCTGCCGGTACTCGACCCCATGCTCGTGCTTGAGTGCGCGCGTATGATACTCATGGCGAACGCCGGCCCCGAGGAGATAGTCGGCGAGCTTGTCCGCGAGTACACGAGCGTCCTTTCCTCCGAGCTTGACGCGAAGAACACGCTGACGGCGGACGCGGACGAGGAGGACCCCTCCGGCGAAATGCGCGACGTGGTGATAACCTACTGCATAACCGGCGTCGGCAGCGCGCGAATGGTGCGCGAGATACTTCTGCAGGACATTTCGGTCTCAACGTCCATCGACATCCTGCCGCTCGGAATAAAGGACGACCTTGCATCTCTCGCCCACCGGCTGGGCAAGCGGCTGAAGCTGGTCATCGGGATAATCAACCCGGAGATACCGGGCGTGCCGTTCATAAGCCTCGAACAGTTCTGCTGCGCGGCGAACCCCATGGATCTGCTCAGAAGCACCGGGATAAGTCTGCCGGGGAGCGAAAACGCCTCCGCCGACGAGCTGGCGGACATGCCGATCGAGAGGCAGCTGCAGCTCATACGGCAGAACCTCCACTACTTCGCCCCGTCGCTCGACCACGACCTTGTGGAGAAGGGCGCAAAGTATATTATCGACCGCATAGCCTCGATGTATGTCTTTCGCCTGCCGGACAGCCTCGTGGTGCGCATTTACATTCACTGCGCCACCATGTTCGAGCGCATAAAGAGCGAGGAGCCGATCAGCATGCCGCTCGACGGCTACGACGCGCTCGAAAAGCAGAGGGAGCTGTTCGAGAAAATGCGAAACATCCTCAACACCGGCGGGTCGTACCTCGGTCTGACCGTCACGGACGCGGAGGTATATTACCTGCTCCTCACGCTCCCGTATATGGAGTGAAAAAAGAATACGGGAAATACGGCAGCCCGCCGGCATGACCTTCGTCGTGCCGGCGGGCTTTTTTGCGTTTATGCGAGTCTCACGACGGTGAGGCTGCTGTTTTCATAGGCGTTTTCGGCGCCGGTGTTGTTCTGAACGGTCAGCGTGGATTGATCGGAGACGGTGAGGACGGAGTTGAGCGCAATGCGCCGCTCGCCGGCGGCTGCGGTGGTCACGTTCGACTCGGTATAGGTCACGGGCGTGCCGTTGAGCGCGAGAGCCGCGCCGACGGGTCCCTCCGCGGTCGTGGTCGCGTCGGTGACGAAGGTGACGAGATACTGGCCGGGGGCGAGCGTGACGCCCGTGGTGCCGGAGGCGGCGATGCTGCCGTCGGTCGAGTTGATGACATTCGTGCCGAGGGCGAGAGTGGCGCCGTTTGCCACGGTCTGGGAGGCCTCGGCATAGAGGAGCGCGTTGTCGTTCGTGGCCGTAGCGCCGGCGGGCCCGGCAGGGCCGGTAGCCCCGGTAGCACCCGTGGGTCCCGTTGCGCCGGTAGCCCCGGTGGGTCCGGCAGGCCCGGCAGGGCCGGTAGCTCCCGTGGCGCCGGTGGCTCCGGTAGCGCCAGCGGGTCCCGCAGGTCCGGTGGCCCCGGTAGCGCCCGTGGGGCCGGCAGGTCCGACAGGTCCGGCGGGGCCGGCAGGCCCAGCAGGTCCCATAGGCCCGGCGGGGCCTACGTTGCTGCCGCAGTCACAGCCGCACCCGCAGCTCTTGCCGCAGCCGCAGCTGCCCGCGCCGTAGTTGGGGTATACCTTTGTGCAAAGTTCATCGTTTTCTGCCATACGATCCCTCCTTGGAGGCATAATGCCTCGCGACATTATATGAGCCGTCGCCGCCGCTGTTTACAGATCGGGCGAAAAGAAGGGGAACAGCGGGAGCCATATGCCGGAGAACGCGCCCTAACGCCTTCCCCAAGGGGAAGCCTTTTTTACGCTCTCCGCCCCTCCGCAGGGGAGGGGCTTGCTCATCCCGCACTGTGGGCATTACCGTGCCGCAGAAAATTTAAGCCTCCCTCTGACGAGGGAGGTGGCAAAACCGCAGGTTTTGACGGAGGGAGAGAAAACTGCCGGATTGCAGGATATCCAAGTTTTTCTCTCCCTCAGTCAGCTGCGCTGACAGCTCCCTCGTCAGAGGGAGCCATACAAATTATTGCTCCCCCCGGATGCTTCCCCCGGCGGGGGAAGTGCCGAGCGCAGCGAGGCGATAGGGGGTGCCTCCCCTTGAGGGGAAGGGGGACCGCTTGCGGTGGATGAGGTGTCCATATTTACCCCTCATCAGTCTGCTCCGCAGACAGCTTCTCCCGAGGGACAAGCCATTTTTACTTTCTCTGTCCCACCGTAGGGGAAGGGCTTGCCACTCCCGCGCGGCGGCTTTTGTAAAAATTACGTATTTCTTCCCCTCGGCCGCTTCATGACGGCTCCGCTGCTTGTGGAGCCAAGGGCCGAGATACAGTAAAAGCGGCCCCTGTTCTCACTCTTCGGGAACAGGGGCTGCCGTCGTTTCTTGTGGCATTCTGATGTCGTGCGGCGGGGAGACGCTTTGAGGAAATATGTTAACCTGTGCGGCAAAACTCTGGTAAAATCAGGAAAGACGGCCTGCGGACATTTTTGCTTGCAAAAATATCGAAACGCAGAAAAAACAGCCCCAAAATTTCATAGAGTTCGTCACTCCGTGAGCAGGGCACTGTGGACTATTCTTGCTATATTGTAGCACCGCAGCGTAAAAAAAGCAATAGGGAGAGGTGAAAAATTTTGACGCGGAGAGAAATAATGTATAAAAAACACGGCAGCGGCCGCACGCGTGTCAAGCACATTCCGCCGCCTTGTCCCCGGCGCACGGCTCCGCAGTCGGACAAGCAGTCAAAAAGCCGCGGCGGCAATAAATAAATGATCGGAGGAACATCGAAAAATGGCAAAAGGAGAAAACATATTCAAGCGCAGAGACGGCAGGTGGGAGGCCCGCTATATCAAGGGCCGCGAGCTGTCGGGCAGGATAATATACGGCTTCTGCTACGGCAGGACCTACCGTGAGGCGAAGGAGAAGGTCACGCGCTGCAAGGCCGCGCTGATAAACGGCGCGCCTCAGCCCGGCGCGGTCTCGCGGCACCGGTTCGCGTACTACTGCGAGGAGTGGCTGAGAGGGAGAAAAACGAGAGTGAAGGAATCGACTCTCGTCAAATATGATACCACGCTGAGAAGGCACATCGTGCCGAAGCTCGGCAGCTGCTTCCCGACGGGGATAACGAGCGGACTGGTAGACGACTTCACGCGGGAGCTGCTCTTTGAGGACGAGCTTGCGCCCAAGACGGTACACGACATCCTCGTCGTGCTGCACGCGGTGCTGAAGTACACCGCGGCGTTCTTCCCGGGGACGTTCCCGGCGATAGAGATCAGCTACCCGAAGCAGAGCAGGAGGGAGATGCGCGTCCTCTCGCGCGAGGAGCAGGGGCGCTTTGTCGCCTACCTTCTCGAGGATATGGATGAGTGCCGTTTCGGCGTGCTGCTGTCGCTGTTCACGGGCATGCGCATAGGAGAGCTGTGCGCAATGCGCTGGGGGAACATCTCGCTGAGCGAGCAGACGGTACGCGTCGACGCCACGCTGCAGCGGCTGCACGATACCGGCGCTGCGGGCGGCGCGCAGACGAGGATAGTCATCGGCCTGCCCAAGAGCGGCACATCCGTCCGCACCATCCCCCTGACGGACTTTACGGCGGAGCTTTGCCGGAGGATGTATCCCGGCGACCCGTCCGCCTATGTTCTGACCGGGACGGGGCGGTTCATGGAGCCGCGCACGCTCCAGTACAGGATGGAGCGCTACACGCGCGAGTGCGGTCTGGAGGGCGTGCATTTCCACACCCTGCGCCACACGTTCGCGACCCGCGCCGTGGAGGTCGGGTTCGAGATAAAGTCGCTCTCGGAGGTGCTGGGCCACGCCACGACTACCATCACGCTCGACCGCTACGTTCATTCCTCCATGCGCCTCAAGCGCGACAACATGAGCAAGCTGGCCGAGGCGGGCTTTTGAGCTGCGCAGTCAGACTTTTGTGTCAGAGGTGTGGAAAATCACGGTATTTATGGGCGTTTTCGCCGCGCGGAGGGAGCTTTTAACGGAGTGACGAACTCCGCGAAATGGTTGATATCAAAGGCTTTTCGGCCGTTTTGGCACTGCGGGGCGGTTTTGGCACGCCTGCCGGGCGCGGCGGCCGGACGCAGAGTGACGAACTCCGCGACAGGTCACGCCCACTTCGGCAGACACGCCGGCACGAGCCGGAGGCTCTGCTTTCTTTGCCTATGCGGAGCAAGTTCCCGTCCGGGAGGAAGGGGACTCCTTTGTCGTCTCTGCCGGAGCCGGACCTATACATAAACACGAAAGACACAGCTATATGGACCCAACTCTCAAAAAGGTCTGGAGCGTGCTGAGCAGCGTTCTGGCGGCGCTGGCGGTAACAGCGGCGCTGCTGCTGGCCGGCGTGCGGCTGGCCGGGCTTCAGGTGTTCAGCGTGTTGTCCGGCTCCATGGAGCCGAGCTATCACACCGGCTCGCTCATCTATGTGAAAAAGGTCGACCCCGCGCTTATTACCGAGGGACAGGTCATCACCTTCATGCTCGACGAGGACACCGTCGCCACGCACCGCGTCGTGGGTATCGTCCCGGATGAGGACGACCCGCAGGTGCTGCGCTTTCGCACCAAGGGCGATGCGAACGACGCGGAGGACGGGCGGCTCGTGCATTACAGGAACGTGATAGGCACGCCGGTGTTTTCCATACCGTATCTCGGGTACGTCTCGGACTATGTGCAGCATTCCCCCGGCAGATATGTCGCGATCTACGCCGCGGTCTTTCTCTTGGTTTTCGCCTTCGGCCCCGATCTTATCCCGGAGCATAAGGGCGAAGAGGAAGAGAAGCCGTGACATTTCCCGCCGCGCGGGATGATGGGGAAGGCATGCCCCCCTATCGGCTCACTTCGTTCGCCACTTCCCCCAATGGGGGAAGCATTTGAGAAGAGCTGCGCCCGGAATGGCGCCCCCAACGGGGGAGCTGTCTGCGGAGCAGACTGAGGGGGCAGAAAAAGCCGAAGTATTCCCCCAGCGCAGGAGTGCGTTCCCAATCATCTCTCCCTCCGTCAAAGCCTGTGGCTTTGCCACCTCCCTCGTCAGAGGGAGGCAATGGAGACGCAGCGGAGAGCCGCTCCGCGGGAAGGCAATACCCCTATCGCCTCGCTGCGCCCGGCACTTCCCCCGGCGGGGGAAGCATGCGGGGAAAGCCGCGCGGGAGGATGGGGAAGGCACCCCCTATTCCCTCGGCGGGGAAGCGTACTGAAAGCATTTTCAACACAAGGGCAACGCCGAAAGGCTCCCAATACACGATCACTCAGGAGGACTTCATGATGAAAACCAAAAGCAAGGCTCTGCTTATGACCCTGTGCGCGGTGCTGCTTGTCGCGGCCTCCGTTCTGGGGACGATGGCATACCTGACCTCGACCGACGAGGTCGAAAATACCTTCACGGTCGGAAACGTCAAGATCGCTCTCGACGAGGCGAAGGTCAACGCCGACGGCACGGTCAACGGCACTGACCGCGTCAAGGGCAACGAGTACAAGCTCATGCCCGGCCACACCTATGTCAAGGACCCCACCGTCACCGTCAAGGCGCCCAGCGTGGATTCCTATGTCCGCATGAAGGTCACCTTCAATAACGCCGCCGCGATCATCGCCCTCTGCACCGATCCCGAGTATGCCGAGGACGGCCCCACCGGCGTCGAGGAAGCATACCCTCTGATTCGCATGGTCAAATTTGTTGAGGCAAACGCGGCGAAGTGGGACGGCATTATCCCCGACAACATGGTCGAGACCGAGGAAATGCTCGGCAATACGAAGTACTTCGTCAAGAGCGGCGACACCCTGACCTACTACTTCTACTACACCGAGAAGGTCGGCGCGCCCACCGCTGACAACAAGCTTCCCGTTCTGTTCGACCACATCACCGTTCCCGAGTGGGTCACCGGCGAGCAGCTTGCAAGGCTCAACGGCTTCAAGATCAGCGTCGTGGCCGAGGCTATCCAGGCCGACGGCACCGGCACCGCCGACGAGGCATGGACAAAGTTCGAGGCTCAGACTCAGGGCTGATATCCCCGCTTCCGACAGATGGACGCCGCACCGTACAGGCGGCGGATATCTGTTGAAATAAATTCTCCATCGCAAATATCAGAGGAAAGGAGGAAAAAATCATGGGCAGACATACCATCCGCCGCAGCCGCAGCGTCAGCGGCAGGGCGTTCGTCACACTGCTTGCGCTGGTACTCGTATTCGGCTGCGCCGTCGGCGGCACCTTCGCATGGCTGACCGCAAAGACCGAAGCCGTCGTCAACACCTTCACCTACGGCGACATCAACATAGGCCTTGCCGAGACCACCGGCAACGACTACAAGATCGTCCCCGGCGTGGACATCCGCAAGGACCCCAAGGTGACCGTCGAGGCAGGCTCCGAGGCATGCTGGCTCTTCGTCAAGGTAGAGAAAAAGGATTGGCCCACGTTCAAAGAGGCGGACGGAGAGACCGCAAAGATCGACTACAAGATCGCGTCCGGCTGGACCGAGCTTGAAGGCCAAAGCGGCGTTTACTACCGTGAGGTCGGCGCGGTGACCGCAGACACTTCCTTTGACGTTATCAAGGGCAATGTCATCACCGTCAGCGAGAATCTGACCAAGACCGAGGTCAACACCGTCGTCACTGTCCATCCCAAGCTGACCTTTACCGCCTACGCAGTCCAGAAGGACGGCGTCGCCAGCGCGGCAGACGCATGGGCAAAGGTGAGCGCTTAAATGCCCCCCAACCGCGCGCGTGCGCGGAAAAAACAATTGATTCTTTTTAAGGAGAAAGAAGAACAATGAAGAAGAAACTTACTGCAATCGCACTCGTCGTTGCTCTGCTCGCAGTGGCAGTCATCGGCGGCACCCTCGCGTACTTCACCGACACCGATTCTGCTAAGAATACATTCACCGTCGGAAACGTGAAGATCGACCTCATCGAGCAGGAAAAGACAGAGCAGGGCCTTGTTAACTTCAAGCAGGACAAGCTCCTCGTCCCCGGCAAGAGCAATGACGGCAACGCTGTTTCCAAGATCGTCACCGTCAAGAACACCGGCAAGAACGACGCTTGGGTCTGGGTCGACCTCAAGATCCCCGCATACCTCGTCAGCAACGAGTACCCCACCAACGAGAGCAAGAACGCTCTGCACTGGAACAGCTACGGCTGCTTCAATGTTGAGTACAATTCCGGCAACTACTGGAGGCTTGCTATCAGCGACGGCATTGTCGGCGCAGATCACAATGTCACCGATTCCAACATGGTCGCTGTTAAAGACGGCCTCTGGTACGACTACGAGTACGTTGCAAGAGAGACCATAGGCGAAGTCGAGTACGTTGTGATCCGTACCAAGATGCAGAACACTCTGCCCGCAGGCAAGGTCTCTCTGCCCTGCCTCGCTCAGGTCTACATGGATTGGCGTGTAACCACCGACGGTGAGAATTTCATTCTTCCCGGCGGCGACCCCATCAGCGTTGACGCTTCCTGGGAGATCATCGTGAACGCCTATGCTATCCAGAAAGAGAACTTCAATACCGTTGATGAGGCTATTGCAGCCTACGCTAACAACGGCAAGTAATCCCGTAGGTCAGACCGATACATACATCCTTTCCTTTCGGCGCGCGCTCTGATGAGCGCGCGCCTGAGGAGACTGACGGCACGGGCGTCCGCTGCTTCGGTGCCTGCGCACATGGCGCCCCCTGCGGGGGAGCTGTCTGCGGAGCAGACTGAGGGGGGGGAAAGAAAAAGCCGAAGTATTCCTCAGCATAAGAATGCACTGCCGATGATCTCTCCCTCCGTCAAAGCCTGCGGCTTTGCCACCTCCCTCGTCAGAGGGAGGCAAGAGAGACTACAGCGCATATAGCCGCCGTGCGGGAGGAGCAAGCCCCTCCCCTACGGGAGAACAGAAGGCGCGGGCGGGCAGACCGTATGAGAGCTTCCGGGGACCGGGTGTTCTCATATGGTCTGGCACACAGCAAAAACAGCAGACAAAACACAGCATTTTATCCCATGGCGCATGATTTGGCAACATCAGCCTGAGAGGAGCACGGACTATGAAACGAAAAATACTGATTCTGGCGGTACTGGCGATATGCATTGCCACGCTTGCCGCCGGGACCCTCGCGTTTTTCACGGCGGAGGGCAAGGCACACAACGTCATCACCACCGGCGGCGTCGAGATATCGCTGCGCGAGTGGAGCGACGGCGACAGGACCCACCCGTTCGAGGACATGGAGGGCATTATGCCGGGCATGACCGTAACGAAGATCGCGGAGGTCGTGAACACCGGCGCGTCCGAGGCGTGGGTACGCGTACTCATCACCAAGGACATTCTGATCGAGGGCGACGGCGAGACGGATCCCGACCTCATCAAGCTCGATCTGAACACCGAGTTCTGGACTCAGGGCGAGGACGGCTACCTATATTATAAGAACAGGCTCGCTCCCGGCGCGGTAACGGAGCCGATATTTACCTCGGTTTATTTCGATTACACCATGGGCAACGAATACCAGAACGCCACCGCCTCCGTCGACGTCAAGGCGCAGGCCGTGCAGACCGCCAACAACGGCGAGTCCGCGGCGGAGGCCAAGGGCTGGCCTAATCCGTAAGAAAGGGGACAAAAGCACATGAAAAAGAAATTACTGTCACTGTTTCTCTGCTGCGTGATAGTGTTCGGACTTTTGTCCGCCGCGCTGACCACCGCGTTCTCCGGCGAGACCGGCATGCAGATATGCGCGGCCGACTGGACCACGCCCGTCAGCGACGTCACGATACGCGAGGACACCAAGACCGAGCTTACCGTCAACGCCGGGACCGGCTCCGGTATCTACCAGTGGCAGATACATGTCGGCGGCGACGTGTGGGCGAATATAGCCGGCGCGAACGACTGTAAGTTCCAGCTGGGCTACGCGCTGGTCGCGAACCTCCTGTACGGCAACACCGCCGAGATACGCTGCCGCTTCACCAACGACGTCGGCAACGTCACCTACAGCAACACCGTCACCGTGCGCGTCCTGCCCGCCGAGAGCGTGAGCGTTGAGACGCCCGCACCCGGCACCGTCGTCTCCGAGGCGACGGCGGCGAGCGACGCGGTGATCACCCCCGCCGCACCCGCAGCCCCGGCAGAGGCGGCTCCCGCCGCGCCCGCCGGGGAAGCGCCCGCTGAGAGCGCCGACGCCGCGCCCGCTGAAAGCGCCGACGCCGCGCCAGCCGAGGGGGCCGACGCAGAGGCCGGTACCAATGACGAGGCTCCCGCAATGGTGGCTCCCGCAATGGCGGCTCCCGCCGTCGTGATGAGCGCTCCCGCAGCACAGGACGCCGTCCCGGCGGACGACAACCCCGCGAGCGACGCTCCAGAGCTTGGCACCTACACGATAATAATCAGCTATGTTTTTGAGGACGGCGAGCAGGCGGCCAACCCGTGGAGCGCCACCGTCGCCACCGGCTCGACCTATGTTCAGGACATCACCAGCCCTGTCGTGGTCGGCTACGAGCCCGATCAGGCCGTCGTCAATGTGGCCGCGGCCGCGGAGACGACGTATACCGTCACCTATAGGCCCGCCAAGGTGGGCTTCACGGTCAAGCACTTCCTCCAGAACACCACCAACGACGCATATACGCTCGATTCCAGCGTGCCTAAGACCGGTCTGACCAACTCGCCCGTCGGCAAGGGGCTTGGCGAGGACATTGAGGGCTTTACCACGCTGCTCTACGACACGACCACCAAGATCGCGGCGGACGGCAGCACCGAGGTCGAGATATATTACGACCGCAATTACTATCTCATGAGCTTTGACCTCGACGGCGGCTACGGCGTGGAGCCTGTCTATGCCCGCTACGGCGCGCCCGTCAGCGTGGGTGAGCCGACGAAGGGCGGATACGAGTTCACCGGCTGGACTCCGGCTATACCCGCGGCTGTACCCGCGACCAATTTGACCTTTACGGCAAACTGGAAGGCCGGTACGTCCGGGTTCACCGTCGTGTTCTGGTACGAGAACGCGAACCCGGAGACGGACGGCACCTACGGCTACAGCGTGGCCGGGACCTATAAGCCCGCGGACGTGACCCCCGGTACCGAGAAAAAGAGCGGCGATTATAAGAACCAGAGCTTTACCGGCCGCGACGACAAGCACTTCACCTTCAACAACCAGAAGGTCGAGACCGTCACCATAGCGGGCGACGGCTCCACCGTGCTGAATGTGTACTTCAAGAGAAATGAGTATACGCTTACGTTCGAGGGTGGAGATATCCAGATCACCTGCGGAAAGGTTGAGCATAGTCATAACCATGATCAGTGCTGCACAAAAACAGGATGGCATTTGAGCTGCAATACAAAGAAATGCCCTGTTGGATATAAGCATACTCACAGCAATAGCTGCTACAAAATTTCCGACCTGACCATCACGGCAAAGTACGGCGCGGACATTCACAACAACTTCCCCATCAAGGACGGAGACAAGACCATTTGGTGGAAGGTACCGAATGGAACCGAAACGTACGGGGATTCGAATAGGCAGCGCTATCTTGGCAGTATTGATACCATGCCGGGAGAAAATATCACGTTTGAGAAATATTACTCCGAATCCGGCGCAAAGATATACTACTATGTGGAAACGATAAACGGAGCGGCGGGCGATACCACTTATAACGGCAGAAACTATAAGCAATACAAGGTGATCGACCTCAATTACAGCGAAAACACTAACCTGACTTACAGAGAGGAATTTCATCCCATCACCGGCTTCACGCAGGGAGACTCCAATCCGTACCTGCCGAAGGACGGAGAAGTGGACATGGAGAGAAACAATTACCTCTACTACACCCGCAACAGCTACAACCTGAAATTTTACAACTACAATGCGTATGTAGATGGCAAGGGCGGCAGCGTGCAGTATGAGGCCCCGCTCGGGAGCTATGACTTCGTTCCCGATTATCCCGCGAACCTTGAGAGCAACGCCTACGCGTTCGCCGGCTGGTACACGACGGCCGATTGCTTCCCCGGCTCCGAGGCTGACCTGAGCAAAATGACCATGCCGGCCTCCGATGTTATCCTCTACGCAAAGTGGACACCCAAGACCCACACGGTCGACTTCTACAAGACGGCCGAGGATATGAAGGCCGGTAACAAGCTCAGCGGCGAGAAATACAAGCAGCAGACCGTGGCTCACGGCGCTCGTGCAGTCAACGTCCCTGACCCCGAGAACGGCAACTACAACTTCGTCGGCTGGTTCTACACCGACGAGAGCGGCGCGGAGAAGGCGTTCGACATCGCGGATATGCCCGTCAACCGCGACCTGAAGCTCTACGGCAAGTGGAGTTCCAACTCTCTGGTCGAGTACACCATAAGATACCAGCTTGAGGACGGCACCGAGATCGCCCCGCCGACCACGGGCAGCGCCCTCGCCGGGACGACCAAGACCTTTGACGCAAAGACCGGCAGCGAGCTCAATGCGTCCTACCAGTCCGGCTACTTCCCCAAGGTCGGCAGCCACTCCCTCACCATGAACATCGACGGCGGCAACGAATTTACCTTCGTCTATGTGGCGAAGCTCGAGGTGACCTACACCGTCAGGTATCTTGAAAAGGGTACCGGCAGCGTGCTGGCAGACCCCAAGACCGTCACGACCCGCGACGCGGTCGTCACCGAGACCTTCAAGCAGATAAGCGGCTACGCTCCCGACGCGTACCAGAAGCGTCTGGTGCTGGCGGCCGAGGGCAACGAGATAATATTCTGGTACGTCAAGGACGACGTCCACGCGCCCGTCCAGGTGATCCACTGGAAGCAGAACATAGAGGGCGACGGCTACACCGAGTACCAGAGCAGCACCGACCTCAACGGCGTGATAGGAAGGGACTACTCCGAGGCTCCGCTGACCATCGCGGGCTTTGAGTACAACGCAGCGAAGAGCAACGCCTCCGGCACTCTGACCGCAGCGGGTCTCGTGCTGAACCTCTACTACGACCGTACCGAGTATCCCTATGAGTTCAGATTCCTCGAGCAGGGGACGGACACGGAGCTTGCCGAGAGCGTCACGGGCAGCGCCCGCTTTGAAAAGCGCGTCAGCCAGAACGCAAAGGATATCCCCGGCTACACTCTCGTGAGCGCAAACACGCAGTACATCGACATCGCCGTAGAGGATCCCGCCGACACGGCCAGCAGGAACGTCAAGACCTTCTACTATGCCGAGCAGACCGTGGAGATAAAGTACGCGGTCGTCGGCCCCGCCGGCTGCGGCACGCTCGATAACTATCAGGAGGCACAGCTCAAGGTAACGACCGGCACGGTGAAAGGCTCCACGCCCACCGCGGCGGAGGACTTCAAGTTCGTCGGCTGGTTCAAGGACGAGGCCTGCACTCAGGCCGTCGACGAGAGCTGGGTCGTGAGCGGCAAGATCACCCCGGCAAAGACCAGGAATATCGGCACGGCGGAGGCCCCCGTCATGGCCTACGAAGCCGCGACCTACTACGCGAAGTTCGAGTGGGACGTTGCGGACCTCACCATCGAAAAGACGGGCTGCGAGGCTATCGACGAGAACCAGAGCTTCATCTTCGAAGTGACCGGCCCGAACGGCTTCAGCACGCGTGTTGTGATCAAAGGCAACGGCTCCGTGACGATTAAGGGACTCAAGGTCGGCAGCTACACCGTCAAAGAGCTTACCGAGTGGAGCTGGCGCTATGTACCCGTGAATGGGTCTCAGACCATTGATGTCAAGCCCGATATGTCGAACGTCGTGTTCAGCAACAGCCGCAGCAGACACAAATGGCTCGGCGGCGACGCGTATGTTCAGAATAAGTTAGGTTAAGAGGGGAGGCGGCAGTCATGTATAAAGGAACACATGTAAAGAAGGGCGGCGGAGCCAAAGTTTACATGAGCAGAACGACCGCGCTGCTGATAGCGATAGTTATGATCGTCGGCGCGGCGATAGGCTCAACCGTCGCCTACCTGATCGCAAGGTCGGACTCCATGGTGAACAGCTTCACCTACGCAACGGTATCCTGCGCCGTGACAGAAAATGTCAACGGCACCTCCAAGAGCGGCGTTCAGGTGCAGAACACCGGCACCACGGACGCATACATACGCGCGGACGTCGTCGTCAACTGGATAGACGCCGACGGGAAGATACTTCCCACGCCTCCCGAGGGATGCAGCTACACTATCCGCCTGAATCCCGACGGCAAGTGGACGCAGGGCGAGGACCTGTTTTATTACTACTGGACGCCCGTCGCACCCGGCGAAAAGACAGAGGGCAGCCTTGTAAACTGCACGGCCAGCGTCCCGGCGGGTTCGGGCTATAAGCTCTCCGTCGAAATACTCGCGACCGCGGTGCAGAGCGATCCCGCAAAGGCAGTCACAGAGGCATGGGGGGTCACGCCTCCCAGCGGCAACTAAGGGGGAGTGAAAACATGAAAAAGACATTCAGAGCGGTCACATCCCTCGCGCTCATGCTGCTCGTCATCATGAGCATGACGGCGGGCGCCTTCGCGGCGGACTCCACCATCACGTTCAGGGGCCAGGCGGAAGGCTTCGGCTTCCAGCCCGGCAGCCAGTATACCACGACCGACCTCTTCGACGGCTTCAAGAACGTCATGCCCGGCGACGTGCTGACCGAGGAGATAACGTTCGTGAACTCCGCGAAGGACTGCGACTTCGTCAATCTCTATATGAGAGCCGAGGCGCACGACGAGCAGGGCAACCCGCTCACCTACAGCGAGAAGTTTGAAAACGAGGACGGCAAGGATCAGGCAAACATCGCCGGGGAGCGCGACGAGACCGTCGCCACCATGGCGGAGTTCCTGTCGCAGCTGTCCATGAAGGTATGGAACGGCACGGAGCTTATCTACGAAGCGTCCCCGGACGAGACTGACGGTCTCGCGGCAAACAAGCTCCTCGGCACGTTCCGCACCGGCGAAAAGGCCACGCTCAAGGTCGAGCTGAGCGTCCCCATCGAGCTTGACAACAGATACGCAAACCGCGTGGGCGAGGTCGACTGGGTGTTCACCGTCGAGGCCTATAACGAGAGCCAGCTCTCCGTGCGCAAGGTCTGGTCCGACGGCAACGACAGGCACGAAAAGGACAGCGTCACCGTCAACCTCCTCAAGGACGGCAAGATAGACCGCACCCAGGAGCTGAACGCCGAAAACGGCTGGGCGTATACCTTCGACCGCCTTGTCGAGGGCTTCAAGTGGACCGTGGAGGAGGCCAAGGTACCCGAGGACTACACCGTCAGCTATGAGACGGACGGGACCGACGTCACCATCACCAACACCAAGAAGGATTCACCCGTCCCCGACAAGCCCCTGAAGATCACCGTGCGCAAGGTGTGGAGCGGCGACGATCCCAAGAACCGCCCCGGCTATGTGACGGTAACGCTCTTCGACGGCAACAAGGCGTACGACACCGTTAAGCTCAGCGACGAGAACAACTGGACCTACAGCTGGGATGAGCCGAACGTTCGCGGCAACTGGCAGGTCATCGAGAAGAACATTCCCAAGGGCTATGTCCCGTCCTACAGTGTCAGCGGCGACGTCGTCACCATCAACAACACGAGAAGCCTCATCCAGACCGGTCAGCTCAACTGGCCCGTGTGGGTGCTGGGCGGAGCGGGTATTGTCCTCATCTCTCTCGGCGGGGCAATGCTGCTGAAGAAAAAGAAGGAAAATAATGCCTGATAAAAAAGGCATTGCCATCTTGGCGGCAGGAGCAGTGCTGATACTCTCGGCGCTGCTCCTCTTCATGCATAACCGCCGCGAGGACGCGCGCGCCGGACAGGAAGCCGAGAGCCTGCTGGCGGGCGTCGAGGCGGCGATAAAGGAAAAAAGCGCCGAAACTCCCGCCCCGGACACGCCGCCCGAGGAGACGGAGCCGCCGCTCGACCCCAACATGCCGGTCGTGATGATAGACGGGTATGAATATGTCGGGCAGCTCGAGATACCGGTGCTGGACCTCAAGCTGCCGGTCATGGCCGAATGGGATTACGACAGACTAATGGCCGCGCCCTGCCGCCAGTTCGGCTCGACGCGCACGGACGATCTCGTTATCGCCGCGCACAACTACTGGAATCATTTCGGACGGCTCAAGGAGCTGAAGGAGGGCGACGCGGTGAGCGTCACCGACATGGAGGGGATAGTGAACGACTATCTCGTCGCGCGGACGGAGACGCTCTATCCCGACGACGTGGACAGCGTGCAGAACAGCGGCTATGACCTCGTCCTCTACACCTGTACGCTCGGCGGCCGGACGCGCGTGGCCGTTTTCTGCGACAGAGCTGCGGAAAGCGCTGAAAAAGATATACCGGGCGGTGAGAGCGAATGACTGAGACTGTTGAAAATATGCTCCGACAGGGCGATAGATTCGGCCGCTGGACTGTGCTTGGAGAGCGGATAACGACGGAGCGGGGCGAGAAAAAGTACCTCTGCCGCTGTGAATGCGGCACGGAGAGGTATGTCCTCGAGCGCTCGCTGAAATACGGCCTCTCGCTCAGTTGCGGCTGTCTGCGCCGTGAAAAGGCCTATGAGGCCAACGCCTACGACCTCACGGGGCAGCGCTTCGGCGAGCTGTGCGTGATGGAAAAGGCGCAGGAACACAGCAAACGGGGCGTGAGCTGGCTGTGCCGGTGCAGCTGCGGCAATACCTGCGAGGTATACGCCTCGGAGCTTTTGTCCGGACGCAGGACGCACTGCGGCTGCAAGGGCAGGAAGAGCTACCCCGCCGTGGACATAAGCGGGCGGCGCTTCGGGCGGCTGACGGCCCTGAACCCCACGCGACGGCGCGACGACCGGGGGTCGGTCATATGGCACTGCGTCTGCGACTGCGGCAGCGAGGCAGATATATCCTACAACAGCCTCGTCTACTGCCATCAGGTGAGCTGCGGCTGCAAGAAAAGAGAGCATGACATGGCGCTCCACGGCTTTCTCACCCATGTGGACAGAACGAGCATAAACGCGCTCAAAAGCAGCAAGCTCCCCGTGAACAACACCTCCGGGGTCAAGGGCGTGTATCTCGTCAAGGGGCGCTATATCGCAAAGCTCGTCTTTCAGCGGCGGCAGTATTTCCTCGGCACCTACAACACCATCGAGGAGGCGGCGGAGGTACGAAGAAAGGCGGAGGAGTCCATAAACGGCGAGGTCGTCGATTTCTACGCCAGATGGTCGGAGAGAGCGGCGGCGGACCCCGACTGGGCGAGCAGGAACCCGATAAAAATAAGTGTCAGCAAGAACGGCGACGAGCTGAGCGTGCGGCTTTCGCCGGAGCTGCCGCCTGCCGCGCCGGAGGAAGACATGAACGGACGCCCGGCCGGGATGGGCCGAAGCGCAGGAGGAGCAAGCCTCTCCCCCGCGCTGAGAGCGGCAGCGGACGAATAGGGCTTTGCGGCGTGCAGAAGAGGCAGACCCTGCGCGGCGAGACAAAAAATTTCCCGTATACCGAGGTATACGGGAGTTTTTTTATTTTTCCTGCTTTGCCTGCTTCATGGAGAGGGATATACGGTGCTTTTTCTCGTCCACGTCGAGGACGACGACCCTGACGATATCGCCGACGGAGACGACCTCGCTCGGGTGGCGGATGAATTTATTGCTGACCTGTGAGATATGCACGAGGCCGTCCTGATGGACGCCGATATCCACGAAAACGCCGAAGTCGATGACGTTGCGGACCGTGCCGGTAAGCTCCATGCCGGGCTTGAGGTCCTTGATCTCAAGAACGTCCTGCCGCAGCAGCACGGGGGGCAGCTCGTCGCGCGGGTCGCGTCCGGGCTTCATAAGCTCCGCGGCGATGTCACGGAGCGTCGGCACGCCCACACCGCATTTTTCGGCGGCGTTCGCGGCGCCGATTGTCTCGAGACGCTGCGGCAGCTCGCCGATCGCGCCGGCCGCGACGTCCTTCATCTCATAGCCGCAGAGCGTGATGAGCTTTTCGGCCGCCTCGTAGCTCTCGGGATGGACGGCGGTGTTGTCAAGCACCTGGCGGCTCTCAGGCACGCGAAGGAAGCCCGCGCACTGCTGGAATGCCTTGGGGCCGAGCTTCGGCACCTTGTTTATCTGCTTACGGCTGGTGAAAGCGCCGTTTTCCTCGCGGTAGGCGACGATGTTCTTCGCCGTGGTCTTGTTGAGACCGGAGACGCGCTGCAGGAGCGAGGGCGAGGCGGTGTTTATATCCACGCCCACGGCGTTGACGCAGTCCTCGACGACGCCGTTGAGCGCCTCCTCGAGCCGCGCTTGCGGCATATCGTGCTGGTACTGCCCCACGCCGATGGCCATGGGGTCGATCTTCACAAGCTCCGCGAGCGGGTCCTGCAGACGGCGCGCGATGGACACCGCCGAGCGGAGATTGACGTCATACTCCGGGAACTCCTCCGCGGCGAGCTTAGAGGCCGAGTATACCGATGCGCCGGCCTCGTTCACGATGGCGTAGGAAAGGCCGCCGCCGTACTGGCGCATAAGCTCGACGGTCATCTGCTCCGTCTCGCGCGAGGCGGTGCCGTTGCCGATGGCGATATGCTCCACGCCGTGACGGCGTATGAGAGCGGTGAGGACGCGGATGGCCTCCTTCTTTTTTCCCTCGCCGAAGGTGGGGTAGACGACGGCGGTGTCCAGCACCTTGCCTGTTCCGTCGATCACGGCGACCTTGCAGCCGTGGGCATAGCCGGGGTCGAGACCCATGGTGACGCGCCCCTTGACCGGCGGCTGCATGAGAAGCGGCTTGAGGTTCAGACCGAACATCTTTATCGCGCCCTCGCAGGCGGTATCGGTGAGAGAATTGCGGGTCTCGCGCTCCATGGAGGGCCAGATGAGACGGTCGTAGGCGTCGTCCGCCGCCGCCCGAACAAAGGCCATGGCGGAGCTGCCCGGACGGATGACCGCGCGGCGGACGCGCTGGAGCGCGGCGTCGCGGTCGACCTCCACGGAGACCTTGAGAAATTCCTCCTTTTCGCCGCGGTTCACGGCGAGTATCTGGTGTCCCTGAAGACGGGAAAGACGCTGGGAAAAGTCATAGTAGAGGCGGTAGACGGAGTCCTCGTCCTTTGCCGCCTGTGAGCGGAGAACGCCGGTGGCGGCGATGAACTCACGGAGCATTTTTCGTATCTCCGCGTCGTCGGATATCATCTCGGCGATTATGTCGGAGGCCCCGGCAAGAGCGTCTTCGGCGGTCTCCACGCCCTTTTCCGGGTCAATATAGTCCGCCGCCAGCTCCTCGGGCGCGGGAAGCTCCGCACTCTGGGCGAAGAGGGCGAGCGCGAGCGGCTCAAGCCCCTTTTCCTTCGCGGCGGTGGCGCGGGTGCGGCGCTTTTGCTTATAGGGCCGGTAGAGGTCCTCAAGAACGGCGAGGGTCTGGGCGCTGTCGATGGCCTCGCTCAGCTCGTCGGTCATTTTTCCCTGCTCGATGATGGACTTTTTCACCGTCTCGCGCCGTTCGCCCAGCGAACGCAGGTACTCGAGCCTGTCGGCGAGAGTGCGCAGGGCGGTGTCGTCCATGGAGCCGTGCAGCTCCTTGCGGTAGCGGGCGATGAACGGTATGGTGTTCCCCTCGTCCAGCAGCTTTATCACGTTGTCGATGTGTGCCTGTTCCCGGCCAAGCTCCCGGGCAAGTATTTCGTTTATGGTCTCCAAAACGCTGCTCCTTTGGTGTGTTAGTGCGGCGGAGGGCGGCTGTGCGCCCGGCGCGGCACTGAATTATATCATATTCTCCTCACCGGCGCAAAAAAATTTTGAACTCCCTATTGACAAATGAGATGAGTTGCATTATTGTACTAATCGCTTAATACAGTAATACAGTTTGGAGGGATAACATGCAGTGGAACTTTCGCGGCGACACGCCGATATATCTCCAGCTTGTAGAGCAGCTGCGGATGAAGATCGTCTCCGGCGAGTATCCGCCGGGATACAGGCTGCCGGGCGTGAGAGAGCTTGCGGCGGAGGCGGGACTGAACCCGAACACCGTGCAGAGGGCGATGGCGGAGCTTGAGCGCATGAGCCTTGTCTACAGCCAGCGCACCTCGGGACGAAGCGTGACGGAGGACACCTCGATACTCAGCGCCGCGCGGCGCGAGATCGCCGAGGAGCGTGTCGGAGAATTTCTGAAAACAATGAAAGAGCTTGGCTATACCGTCGAGGAGACGGTGAAAATGCTGAGCGGAAAGGGAGAATAAAAATGTCTGTGCTTGAATGCAAAGGTCTGACGAAGCGGTACGGGCGCACCCTCGCGCTCGACGACGTGAGCTTCACTCTGGAGGAGGGACGCATAGTCGGACTTCTCGGTCCGAACGGAAGCGGGAAAACGACTTTTATAAAGCTCTGCAACGGGCTGCTCACACCCAGCTCCGGAGAGCTGCGTATCTGCGGCTATGCGCCGGGAAAGGAGAGCAAGGCGCTGGTGTCCTACCTGCCCGACAGGCCCTACCTGCCAAACTGGATGGACGTCACACAGGCGCTCGACATGTACGAGGACTTCTACGCCGACTTCGACCGCAAGCGTGCGCTTGAAATGCTCGCTCACCTCGGTATCGTGGAGAAGCAGCGCATACGCCAGATGTCCAAGGGTACCAAGGAAAAGGTCCAGCTCATACTCGTGATGAGCCGCGCCGCGAAGCTCTATCTGCTCGACGAGCCTATCGGCGGCGTTGACCCCGCCACCCGCGACTATATACTCAAGACCATCATCACAAATTACGAGCCGCAGTCCACCGTCGTTATCTCCACTCACCTTATCGCCGACGTGGAGCAGGCGCTGGATCGGGTCATATTCATCGACCACGGCAGGATAGTCCTTCAGTCCGACACGGATCTCATCCGCGCCGAGAAGGGCATGAGCGTGGACGCACTGTTCAGGGAGGTATTCAAATGTTCGGAAAACTGATAAAGCATGAATTGAGGGCCAGCGGCCGCAGCATGCTGCCCATACTTATCGCGATGCCCGGTCTGGGTATCCTTTCAAATCTTGCGCTCCGCCTGCTAGACACCGGCAGCGGCATTGTCCGCTTCCTCAGCGGCGCGATACTCTTTGTGTTCGGCGTGGCATGCCTCAGCCTGTGCCTCGTGGCCCTGTTCGTGATGATAGAGCGCTGGTACCGCTCCGTCCACTCGGCCGAGGGCTATCTCACCAACACCCTGCCCGTGAGCGTACACGGCATTATCTGGAGCCGTCTTATCAGCGCCGCGGTGTATTTCATACTCAGCGTCATCGTGCTGATCTTGAGCCTGCTGCTGATGGATTTGAGCCATGAGCTGATAAACGCCGCGCGGGATTTCTTCGCCGCGGCCATACAGCTGGACGTTTCGGACATCGACGTGAGAATGAGACTTCTCGCCGCCGAGATGGCCGCGACCGTCATCATCTTTGCCATAGCAAAGTGCCTGCAGTTCTACGCGGCCATCAGCGTTGGGTATGCCTTCAACAGCAGCAAGGAGCTTATGAGCATCCTTGCGTATGTGGTGCTGCAAATCATACTTGTGGTTGCCGCGGTGTATATCGCGCAGGCGGTGGTACACATCCCCGGAGTTGACCTCACGAGCGCCGCGGGCATACTGAGATTCGCGGCCTGCGGCTGCGCGGGCGTGGCGCTCTACGGCACGGCGTGCTACTTCATTACCGTGTACGCGGTGAAGAACAGACTGAATCTCGAGTGATACCGTAAGAAAATGAAAAAGCTCCCCGTCTCCGGCAGCGTCCGGCGGCGGGGAGCTTTTTTGACGTATATGGATGAGCGGCGGCCGGCGGGGGAGCCGTGTCAGCGGACGGCGCGGCGCTCGCTGATGATGAAGGGCAGCTGGAACAGGGCGACGAGCGACGTACCCAGTGCGAGCAGCCGGAGGAAATAGACATACCAGCCGCGCCCGAGGTTCAGAAACGGCAGGCCCTCCATCGGCGGGCGCGTGAGGTAGAAGAAATTGGTGTCGTACACCGAGAGAGCGCCGTTCACATACAGCATGAGAAAGGCAAGGGCGAGCAGCATGCCGAAATTCGCGGCAAAGCTGCCGAGACTCCCGAGCTTCGTCTCGCCGGTGATGATAAGGTGCAGCGAGAACCACATAAGTCCCGCGTGGTACACAAAGCACTGGTACGACAGCACCGAGGCAAAATCAGTCCCGTTAGTCGGTATCATTATGGCGCAGAAGCTGCCGAGCGTCCCCATGACGGCGACAAAATTTATAAGGAGCCGCTTGAATTTCCTCTCGCCGCCGAAGGTAATGTACAGCACCGCAAAGATCATCAGGCTGCACAGATGGAACGGCAGGCACAGCGGGTCGAGGTGCATGCCGCCGCCGGCGCTCTCGAGCAGGTTGCTCATGACCTTGCTCACCTCGCTGAGTGCGCAGATCGCAGTCATTATATATCCCGCCCGGCGGAGAGTCAGGAGCTTTTTACGGCTCACGAGGCACATTCCTATAACAAACACGGCGCACAGGCCTATCCAGATAAAATGCTCAGCAGTGAACATAGCAATACCACCTTGTGTCGTTATGGGTATGATTATCGTACTTTCGCGCGGACGTGTCAAGCCGAGAAAGCTTAAGATTTGTTTCGGGGCGTCAGCATTACCACAGTGAGTTCGGAATAACAAGACAAAAATCACCCGGTAAAGTCCAAAGTATGGGACAAAAGTTAAGTTAAACTTAACTCAAGAAAACAACGAGGGCGGGTTTCCCTGAGCTTCGGAAAGGAGAGTGCAAGAGATGAACGATACGCTCGTTTACTGCGACATATGCGGCGAGGCCATCTACAGCGACGAGACGCGCTATGAGCTGCCGGACGGGAGGATAGTCTGCTGCGGCGCGGACTGTCTCGAGGAGTGGGCGGCGGAGTATGAGCGCCTCGGCGCGAGCTGGTGAAGGGGGTGCGGGGACCATGCCGAAATGTGTCCATCCCGATTGTTTCTACAGACGGGGCTTTGTAAACACGAGCTGTGATTATGCGCTGCTCACCGGACGGAGAAGGCCCTGTCCCGCGGGCGAGTGCCGGGGCGTATATGTGCCGTCGAAGCTGTGCCGGGCGGGCCGGCGCACGGCGCCCACTCTGCGCGGAGGGCGAGGAGAGTGATAAAGGCGGGGATATCATACCGCGACTATCTCGCAAAGGCCCACGGGCCGATGTGGAGGAGGACGCGCATGTCCGACCTCATCGCGGAGCGTGTGCAGAGCTTTATAGAGCGGGACACCGGCCACGCCTATGACATCCTCATCATCGAGACTCCGCCTCAGCACGGAAAGAGCATGACCGTGACCGAGACGCTGCCAAGCTGGTACATGGGCGCCGACCCCGAGGCGGGCGTCATCATCGCGAGCTACGACTCCGACTTTGCCGAGCGCTTCTGCCGGAGGAACAAGGAGAAGATACGTGCGCTGGGCGAGGAGCTGTTCGGCATAAGGATCGGCAAGGTGAACCGCGCCGAGGAATTTGAGCTCGAGGCGCACCGGGGCCGCTTCATAAGCCGCGGCATAATGGCCGGGATAACCGGCAACCCGGCCTCGCTCATAATCATCGACGACCCGGTGAAAAACCGCATGGAGGCCGACAGCGAGACCTACCGCGACAGGCTCTGGGAGGAGTGGCAGAACTCCATCAAATCGCGCCTTTGCGCCGGGGGAAAGGTCATCGTCATCATGACCCCGTGGCACGAGGACGACCTTGCCGGGCGCATGCTCAGCCTCGAAAAAAACTGCGAGCTGCTGCGTCTGCCGGTGGAGGCGGGGGAGAACGACCCGCTCGGGCGCGCTCCCGGCGAGCCGCTGTGTCCGGAGCTGGGGAAGGACAGGGCGTGGCTCGAGGATTTCAGGCACAGCTACCTCAACGACGCGCGCGGCGGACAGCGGGCGTGGGCGGCGCTGTACCTCTGCACGCCGAGAACGGAGAGCGGGAACCTTGTAAAGCGCGGCTGGTGGCGCTTCTACGATCCGGACAGCCCGCCCGGCTTCGCCACGGAGCTCATCAGCGTGGACGCGGCGTTCAAGGGCGGGGAGAACAACGACTTCGTCAGCGTGCAGGTCTGGGGCAAGCACAGGCAGGACTATTATCTGCGCTGGTGCCTCAACCGCCACCTCGACTTCCCCGGCACGCTCGAGGCCATACGCTCCGCCGCGAGGCTGTACCCCAACGCGCGCACCGTGCTTATCGAGGACAAGGCCAACGGCAGCGCCGTCCTGCAGGTGCTGCAGCGCTCGATGTGCTGCGTCGGCGTCAACCCCATGGGCGGAAAGGTCGCGAGAGTGAACGCCGTGTCCGCCGCCATCGAGTCAGGCCATGTGTTCCTGCCGGAGCCGGGGAAGGCGGGCTGGGTGGCGGACTTCATCGAGCAGTTCAGCGCCTTTCCGAACGCCGCCCACGACGACATGGTCGACGCCGCCTCGCAGGCGCTGCAGAGACTCATCTACGCGCCCGGCGGAGAGGATGAGCCGCCCGGCGGAGAGCGGCGCGGACAGCGGGACGAGAGCGAGCTTTTCAACGACCCGGAGGTGCTTTTTTCGCCCTGCGGGTGGTGAGGGCGCGCCGCACCGAAAGTTTGACATTGGAGGAAAAGAAATGACAGAGACAATTATGGGACTGCTGGGCTTTATTATGGGGGCCGTCTGCTTCGCCGCGGGCTATGCCCTTGCCCCGCGCGCCCCGAAGGGAACGGCCGGGAGCGCGCAGAGCGTCCCCGCGCGCGGCGGTGAGCGGAAGGCCGCGGAGGAGGAGCTGAAGGCTCTGCGCGCACTTACCGGCTACAGCGCGGACATCGCCTACGGGCTTGCGGAGTTCCCGGAGGAGGATGAAGCCTGATGGAAAACAGCAAGACGAAGGCGTGGGAGTATTACGAGCAGGGTCGCGACTATAACCGCAGCCTCACGCCCGACCTCTACCGCACCGTAAACACCAATATCGAGTTCTTCGCCGGCAACCAGTGGCTCCACATCCCGGAGACCTCGGCGATGAGCCGTCTGCCCCGCCCGGTGTTCAATATCATCAAGCGCATAAGCTCGCTTTTCGTGGCGTCGCTCACCTCGTCCGCCACGACGATAAGCTTCGAGCCGCTGAGCTATTACGGCGCGGGCAGCGAGGACGCGGAGGCGGCGGAGTACGCGGGGGCCGAGGTAAGGAGCCTTTTTGAAAAGCTCAAGCTCGACTACCGCATACGCGAGGCGCTCTTTGACGGCGCGCAGACCGGCGATTACTGCGCCCACTTCTACTGGGACCCCGAGGCGCTCCCCTACGGCGGCATGGGCGGGGCGCAGGGCGAGATAAAGATGGAGCTTATCGACGGCGTGAACGTGATGTTCGGCAACCCCAACACCACGGACGTCGAGTCACAGCCCTACATCCTCATCGTGGGGCGCGACACGGTGGATAATCTCAGACGCGAGGCGGAGCATTACCGCGCTCTCGGCGGCGGGGGCATGGAGGCGGACATACGCCCCGACAGCGAGCGCGCCTATCAGGCCGCCGTGGGCGGCCGCACGGAGCTGAACTCCGCCGACGGCTCAAACGGCAAGGCGCTCTACGTCTACCTCTACACCAAGGTGCGCAGCGAGCGGCCCTTTACCGACAAAAACGGCGTGACCTATATGCGCCCGGTCACGACCGTTCACGTCACAAAGGCCACAAAGGACTGCAACATCTTCGAGGACGTGGACACCGGCCTTTCCCGCTACCCTATCGCGTGGGGCAACTGGGAGCGGCAGAAGAACCAGTACCACGGCAGAGCGCTCGTCACCGGCATAGTGCCGAACCAGATATTCATAAACTCCATGATGGCGCTGGTGTTTCGTCATCTTCAACTTCAGAGCTTCCCCAAGACCGTGTACAACGCCGCCCTCATCGGCAGATGGAACAACGAGGTGGGGACGGCGCTGGGCGTGAGGGGACTTCAGCCGGGGCAGGATCTCAGGTCGGTGGCGAGCGTGCTTCAGCCCGCCGACATGTCCAGCCAGATAGTCATGGCCATCGACAAGGTCATGGAGTACACCAAGGAATGTCTCGGCGCGACGGATGCGCAGATGGGGTCGCTGAATCTTGACAACACCTCGGCGCTCATGGTGCTGCAAAGCTCCTCCGAGGTGCCGCTCGAAAACCCGAGGGCCATTCTCCACGAGTGGGTGGAGGACATCGGCGCGATACTCCTCGACATGATGGGGACCTACTACGGCCGCCGCCCCATCGTGCGCATGCGCGACTTTGAGGAGCCGCTGACCGGCGCGGACGGCATGCCCGTGATCGACGGCGCGACGGGGCTTATGAAAATGCGCTCCGTCAGGCGCCGCGTGGTGGAGGAGTACGATTTCAGCCGCCTAAAGAACCTGTGGCTCAAGGTATCGGTCGAGGTCGGCGCGGCTACGCGCTTTAGCGAGATCGCGATGGTGCAGTCGCTCGACAACCTCAGACGCGACGGGACGCTCTCGCTCGTCGACTATCTCGAGCGCGTCCCCGACCGGCTCATCCCACGCAAGCAGGAGCTTATCGACGACCTGCGCCGCCGCAGCGGGGAGGAGACGGCGGAGGACGTCACGCCGGCGGAGGAGCCGGCGCGCGACGAGCCGGGACACGCCTCCCGGCCGGAGGGGAGCAATATATTTTTCGGCGCGGCGGACGAGGACAAGGCGATAGCCTCGCTGCCGGGGAAAATGCAGGCGGCGTACGGCACTCTCCCCGACACGGCAAAAAGAACGCTGCGCGTTCAGGGCGCAAAGATATGAGTGAGGAGGAAAAACGACAATGGATGAAAACGAGTCTGTGATCTCCGCGGAGGACATTGGCGCGGCCGGCGCGGCCGAGGAGAGCGGCGGGGAGGCTGCCGCCCCCGGGAGCGTGCGGGAGAGCGAGCCAGAGAGAGACTTTTCCGGGGAGGTCTCGGCGCTGCTCACGGCGTTTCCCGATATGGCGGGGAAAAGTCTGCCCGACGAGGTGATACGCGAATGCGTCGGGAACGGAGTGCCGCTGGTGCGCGCCTATGCCGCCTACCGTGAGCGCGGCGCGGCCGGGAGCATGGACGCCCTTCGCGGAGGGGCCGGCAGCGCCTTCCGGGCGCCGGTCAGGGCGGCCTCTGTGGGCGCCCCGGTGAGCTGCGCCCCCGCCGACCCGTTCCTTGAGGGACTGAACGCCTACTGAGCCGTATCGGCCTGATGTACTGCCGACAGCTCCCCGCGGGGAGCAGAAACAAAAACTGAAAGGATGATCTAACACATGTCTGGTGGAATCAATCTCGCAACCAAGTATTCAAGCAATGTGGACGAGCGCTTTTACCGCGAGTCCCAGGCCATGCTCGCCCTGAACAACGACTACAAGTTTCAGGGCGACAAGGTCGTAAAGGTCTACTCCATCCCCATCGTAGCCATGAACGACTACACCCGCAGCGGCTCCAGCCGCTACGGCACCCCCAACGACCTCAACCGCAACGTGCAGACCATGACGGTCAGCCGCGACCGCGCCTTCACCTTCATCATCGACAAGGGCGACAAGCTCCAGTCCGAGATGGTCTCCGACGCGGGCAAGGCGCTCTCCCGCCAGCTGCGCGAGGTGGTGGTGCCGGAGTTCGACAGCTATGTCTTCAAGACTCTCGCCGACGCCGCCATCGCGAACGGCAATTATGCAGGCACCGCCCTCACCGCCTCCAACGCCTATGAGAGCTTCCTCAAGGGCATGGAGACTCTCGGCGACAACAACGTCCCCGACAAGGGCCGCGTCGCGTTCTGCACCTATCGCTTCGCGAACCTCCTCAAGCAGGATCCCTCGTTCATGAAGTACGGCGACAAGTCTCAGGAGCTGCTCGAAAAGGGCGTCATCGGCGAGGTCGACGGCTGCAAGATAGTCAAGGTCCCCGCCTCCCATCTGCCCGCCGGAGCGGCGTTCATCATCACCCATTCCATCGCCGCTACCGCGCCCAAGCAGCTCGAGGAGTACAAGATCCACGACAATCCTCCCGGTATCTCCGGCTGGCTCATCGAGGGACGCTTCATCTACGACTGCTTCGTCCTCAACGAAAAGTCCAACGCCATCTACTACCACGGCGGCCAGAGCATAATGAAGACCCTGAACGTCGTCACCGCGCCCAGCGACTCCGGCAAGACCACCATCGTGGTCAACGCCGCGAAGGAGGGCGAGAAGCGCTATTACATGACCGCCGCGGCCCCCTCCGGCCTCACCGCCCTGACCTACGGCACGGCCATAACCGCCGCCGACTGGACCGCGCTCACCGCCGCATCCACCGAAATCGCCCCCACCGCCGGACACACCGTGGTGCGCGTGGTCGAGGCAGACGCCGCCGGCAAGCCCATTGCCTTCGGCGACGCCATCCTCAATATAGGCTGAGAGATCAGCACGGCGGGGAGCATATCTCCCCGCTGCTTGAAAGGTGTTGAATAGCATGACATATGGCGAAGTAAAGCGCATGGCGCTCAGGCTCATTTTCTCCGACACCGCCGCGGGAGAGCCCATAGCGGAGAGCTACAACGACCAGGCGGACTATCTCGCCGCCATCCCCGCGCTGGTGGACAGCGCACAGACGGACATCGCCGTCAGGGCGAGGAGGATACCGGCGCTCTGCCCGGTGGACAGCCTTTCGGAGCGGGAGGAGGGCGGCTTTCGCGTGCTGACGCTGCCCGCCGACTGCCGGGAGCCTATGCACGGCGGACTGCTGCTGCCGGAGGGCGAGGAACTCGGGCGCTGCCGGGACTACAGGCTCGCCGGGGGCAGACTGTGGCTCCCGAAGAGCGCTCCCGCGGGACTTATCCTTGAATACTGGCGCTATCCCGTGAGCGTCGGCGCGTCCCCGGAGGACGCGCTGGAGCTGGACAACACGCCCGACGTCCACGCCGCGATACCGTTTTTTGTGGCGGCGCAGCTCGTGCTGTATGACGACTCGTACCGCTACGCCGTGCTTAGGAGCGAGTATGAGAGCCGCGTCGCCGCCCTGCGCGAGTCCGCCCGCGTCGAGGAAGCGGCCGTGGGCGACGTGTACGGCTTTGACGGCTTCAGGGAGGTGGAGCTGTGACGGCGGTGAGCGCATACGGCAGCCCCTCGCCGAAGAGGGAGCATTCGTGCAGCTTTCCGGAGCTGTCCGGGGGGATAAATCTCTGGGAGCTGGACTACCGGCTGCGCGCAGGGGAAAGCCCGGAGATGGAGAACCTGATGTGGCGCGAGGGCGCGCTGAACTGCCGCGACGGGCAGGTATGGCTGAGTAAGGACGAGAGCCTCGGCGAGGGAAGGAGGGCCTACGGGCGGCTCTTCCACGGCTTCATCGTGGCGCATATCGGCTCCGCGCTCTATGCCTTTGACCCGGCGGCGGAAAACGCCGCGGCGATACCGCTCATCTCCGATGTCGGCGGCACGGCGGGCAGCTTCTTTCTCTACGGCAGCAGACTCTACTACAAGACGCGCGGCAGCTACACATGGATAGAATACTCGAACGGCGCGCTGAGCGCCGCGCCCGTGACGCCCTACACGCCCGTCATCGCCGTGAACGCCGACCCCGGGAGCGGCGCGGGCGACATATACCAGCCGGAAAACCGCCTCTCCGGCTCGGTGAGCGTGTGGTACAACGCCGTCTCCGGCGTGAGCGTCTACCATCTCCCGCTCAAGGATATCGACAGCGTGGACTCCGTCACGGTGAACGGCGAGACGCTCTCCGGCGGCTATACGGCGGATCTGAGCGCAGGCACGGTCACGTTCTCCGCCGCGCCGGAGGTCAGCGACCCGCCGGAGAACAATACCGTGCGCATAAGCTTCACCAAGGCGAACGCGGACGCGTATGAGAGCATAATGGATTGTGACCGCGCGGCGGTCTACGGCGGCACGGGGGCGCTGTGCGTGGTGATGGCCGGGAGCCTCAGACAGCCCAACGCATATTTCTGGAACGGCGGCAACATCGCGATGGACCCCGGCTACTTTCCGATGAGTCAGTACCAGCTCGCCGGAGACGCGGACAATCCGGTGACGGGCTTCGGCTGCCAGCAGAGCTATCTCGTCGTATTTCAGCGCTCGTCCCTCGGGCGAAGCTCTCTCGGCACGGTGGAGCTGGACGGGCGCACGGCGCTGGACATGCCCTACACGCCCATCAACGCCATGACCGGCTGCGACCTGCCGGAGACAATACGGCTCGTGGGCAACAATCTCGTCTGGGCGTGCCGGGACGGCGGCGTATATATGCTCAGGGATTCCAGCTCCGCTATGGAGAACAACGTGGAGCGCATTTCACGGAAAATAAACGGCGAGGCGGCAAGACCCGGCCTGCTGGCGGATCTCAGGGCGGGCGAGGCTGCGGCGCTTGACGACGGGCAGCGCTACTGGCTGTGCGCGAACGGCCATGTGTGGGCGTGGGACTACGGCCTGTCGAAAAGCTCCGATCCGTCGTGGTTCTACTGGACGGGGATAGACGCCGTGTCGCTCGTCCGCGAGGGGGAGCGGGTCTGGCACATGGACGGCAGGGGACGTCTCACCGCCATGGCGAGGGTCTACGCCGACTATTCTGGGCCGATACGCAAGGTGTTTCGCTTTGCGACGCAGTATTTCGGGAGCTACGACCGGCTCAAGAACGTAAACAGCGTCCTCATCGCGAGCCGCTCCGACACCAACGCCGAGCTGAGACTCACATACCTGACGGACTTTGAGCGCCGCGAGGACAAAACGCCTCTGCGGGTCGTGAACTGGCTGCTCGTGCCGAGGAGCCTTGCCTTCCGATCGCTCCGGGGACGGGGCTTCGCGGAGGTGTTTCGCCGCCGCCCGATGTGCCGGAGGGTCCGTCATTTCGCAATGCGCCTTGAAAACGACATCGCGGGACAGGACCTCTCCGTGGCGTCGGCGCAGATATTCTTTAATTACCAAGGGAGGCAGAGATAAGTGGCCTTTACACCTTTTGATTTTACGAAAAGCTGGCGGAACGCCGCGGATTTCCCGACCTTTGAGCCTGACGAGACGAAGGTAAGGGACGACCTGCAGAGCCTCTTCGACGAGCTGAAGGCAGGACTCAATAAGCTCATCGGCGAGCTGAGGGCGGGCAATCTGCCCTTTGTCCCCACGGCGGGAGTGGACTCCACCGACGTACAGAACGCCATCGAGAACGTCCAGTCGCAGATAGCGAATGTCGCGCTGGGCAGCCTGCCCGACGGTTCGGTCACGGAGAGAAAGCTGTCCGACGGCTCCGTCACTGCCGAAAAAATTGCCGACGGGGCCGTGACGGACAGAAAAATAGCGCAGGGCGTTATCCCCGCGCCCACGGCGGAGACGCCCAGAATGAACGGCACGGCGGCGGCCGGGGAGGACACGGGCTATGCGCGCGGCGACCATGTACACCCGCAGGACTCCGGAAAGGCCGACCTTTTCGGCGGCAAGGTGCTGCCCGCGCAGCTGAGCCGCGCGAGGGTGAACGTCGTCTCGCCGAGGAGCCTTGAGCTTTCCGACGACGGCAAGGCGCTGTATGTCTCCGGCGCGGAGGATATCAGCCTCACCGTACCGGCGAACTCCTCCGCGCAGCTCCCCATCGGCAGCGAGATCACGGTCTGCCGCGCGGGCGCGGGCCGGGTCGGCTTCATCGCGGCGGAGGGCGTCACGCTCCTCTGCTCCGAGGGGAGCCTCGACGGCATGAAGCGTTACGACTCGGCGCAGCTCAAGAAGTGGGAGGCGAACGTCTGGAGCGTTGAGTTCAACCACGACTTCACCGTGGAGAACAAAAGTATCACGGCGGATAAGCTGGCCGACGGGGCGGTCGGCGCCGCGCAGCTCGCGGCGGACGCAGTCACCGGCGATAAGATAGCCGCAGGCGCGGTGAGCGGGAGATATCCCGTTACTGTCCCCTCGGCGGCGGCCTCATGGGCGAGATGGAACGGCAGCGGCGACAACGCGTGGTATACCGAAATAACGGTCTCCGGCGTCCGCAGCAGCGACCGGGGAGATCTCTTCCTTCAGCGCGGGATAGCGAGCGACGCGGCGCCGTCTCTCGCGGGCTTTGAGCAGGACGCGGAGAACTTCTCGCACATCGTCGCGGCGAACATCACGGCGGACGACACGCTGAGAGTCTTTGCCGACGAGATACCGGCAAATGACATTTACTGCTTTTTGAGGGTGGTGAAGAAATGAGCGACGTAGCGGTACATCACATCGGCAGCGCGGGCGGCCTGAGCAAATGCTCCATCATCGCGCATACAGACACCGGCTCCGCCGTGGCGGCATACAGCGACGCCGGCTGCACCGTCAAGGTCAGGGACGCCAAGGAGATCGGCACGTCCGGGGACTATGTGATCGGCGGACTGCCCGCCGGCACCTATTACCTCAAGGCCGTGAAGGGGGACGAATGCGCAGTATCCGGCGCGGTGACGTTTACGGACTTCGGGGTAAAGGATATCACGCTGTCCTATGCGCTCGTCGTGTGGAAAAACGGAGACGGACTTGACGCGTTCAAAAGTCTTTTCGCCGTCTCCGGCACAAAGGGGCAGATAAGCATAGACAGCGCCTCGGGGAACATCCTCGTGTGCGGAGCAGGCGACACGGATTACGGCGGAGCCATATCCGTCAGCGGCCATGATATAAGCCCCGCCGGGACATACGGGACGCTGGTGATAAACGCAAGGGTCCGCAGCGGGTACGGCGCGGGCGGCATTGAGCTTCGGGAAACCGCAAACGGCTCGGTGGTGAGCAGCTACGGCCTTCCGAACAGCGGCTACTCGGATACGGACCTCGTCGAGAGGAACCTCACCGTCCCGGCGGCTTTTACGGGCTGCTTTATCAGGTTCTACTCGATAAACGGCCACCAGTTCGAGATAGAGAGCATTAAGTTCGTGAGGTGAAGCATGAAAATTTTCATTGACGGCGATTACAAATGCCATGTCTCAGACGACGGTACACGCCGCGAGGCGGAAACGGAGTTCTTTGACGGCAAGTGCAGGCAGTTCATAGAGGGGTACACCTATGTACCCGGCGGAGAAATGTGGACGCGCGGCGACGGGACGGTGTTTGTCGGCGAAGCGATAAACCCGCGGCGCGACTACTCCGTCCTCGCGGAGCTGCAGCGCCAGTATGAGGAAATGCTCGCGGAGCGGGAGGACATGAAAAACGCGCTGGAGGCTATCTACGGAGGTGTTACCGATGAGTGAGCTTGAAAGAGCCATTGAGTTCAACCGTGAGACAAAGGCGGCGCTGCTGACGGTGCTTGCGGCGCTCAACGCGGGGCAGCAGAAGAAGCTCCTCCGCGACGAGAAGGCCGCCGCGCTCTTTGAAAGGTATGGGATAAGCAATGCCGAGGGGTAAAAAGGGCGTCGATCTCTCCAACTGGCAGGCGGCCCTCGGCTCCGCCGCGCCGCTCACGGACGCGGGTGCGGAGTTCGCCATACTCAAGCTCTCGGAGGGGAGAGGCTTTGCGGACGGGAGCTTTTCGCGCTTTTACGACATGTGCCGCGAGGCCGGGATAGCCGTCGGGGCATATGTCTACTCCCACTCCGCGGACGCGGACGGCGGCAGGGCCGAGGCCGAATACGCCCTGCGTCTCCTTGACGGCAGGGAGCTTGAGCTGCCGCTGTATCTCGACATCGAGGGGGACATACTCCCGCGCGGCGGCGCGGCGCTGACGGCCTCGGCAAGGGCGTTCGGAGAGCGCGTCTCGGCCGCCGGGTACAGGCCGGGCGTGTACGCCTCGCTCTATCCTCTGCGAGAGCTGCTCGGCACGGAGGAGCTTAAAAACGAGGGCTTTTCCGTCTGGTGCGCCGCCTATAACGACAGCGGCCCCGGCATTGACTGCGACATATGGCAGCACTCATGCTCGGGGCGCGTTCCGGGATACTCCGGCGACGTGGATATGGACATTATGATAAACGACGTGATCTCGCGCCCGCCGCGCACGGAACCGGCGGAGAAAAGGCGCTTTGCCGCCGACATGTCCACGCTCTGCCGCGGCTTTTACGGCACGCAGGTCGAGGCGCTGCAGCTTCTTCTGGGAGTCGAGCCGGGCGGAGTGTTCGACGCCGCCACGGAGGAGGCGGTGCGGAGCTTTCAGCGGCTCTGCGGCATCGCGGCCGACGGTATCGCCGGACCGCAGACATATTCAAAACTGAAGGAGACGTTAAGATGATACTTCCCGATAAAATCTACGACATACTCAAGTGGCTGGATCTCGTGATAATCCCCGCAGCCGCGACGTTCTACAGAGCGGCGGGCGCGGTGTGGGGCTGGCCTCTCGGCGACGAGATCGCCGCCACCGCCGCCGCGGTCTGTACGCTTCTGGGCGCGGTGATCGGCGTGTCCACCGCGGAGTTCAACAAAGAGAGATAACGATGTACATAGATTTTCAGACCATAATCACCGCCGCGGCGGTGCTGGCCGCGATATTTGCCATTTTCGGCTATATCGTCAAGGCGGAGAAGTGGTATCTCCGTCAGAACAGGCAGAACGCGGAGATCGCGCAGCTCAAGCGGGAGTCGAACATCATGTGCGAGTGCATGTATGCGTGTCTCGACGGACTGAGTCAGCTCGGCGCGAACCACACCGTACCCGCCGCGAAGGAAAAGATGGACGAATACCTCCGTGACGCGGCGCACCGCGTGGACGGTGAAGCGATATGAACCGCCCGGGAGCCGGCGCGCCGTCTCCCGGAGCAAACTGCAAGGAGTATGAACTATGGGTTATGATCCGAAGAAGGACCGCGCCGACGAAGCCGTCCGCGACAAGACGCTCCCACCCCAGCCCGGCGGGAACGAGACGCCGGCCGAGGATAAAAAGGACAAAACTCCGCCAAAGACCGAAACGCCCGAGGAGGCGCTCAGGCGCAGCTGGAGCAAAGCGGCGGAGAGTACGAAGCGCATTGCCGGCGACGCGGAGCTGCCGGAGGCGAAGCTGCCGCGCATAGGCCATGTGGACGAGGAGACGCAGCGCCGCATGCTCGAGCAGATAAACGCCGCGGCGGGCGAGCAGGCGGAGAAGAGAATAGACTATGCCACCGGTCAGGCCGTGAGCGAGCTTGAGCGCGCCGAGGAGGACGCGGCGGCAAAATTTCAGACGCAGAGGAACAGGATAAGCGCCGAGGAGCTGAGAGCGCTCGACGACCAGGCGCTGTACGCCGAGGTGAGGGGCGACCGCGGCGGCATCGGTCAGGCGCAGTACGGCGCGGTGAGGAATACCGCCGCCGTCAACCGCATGGCGGTGGACAGGGAGCAGACGAAGCTCTCCACCGACACCGCGCGCCAGATAGCCGATCTCCGGGCAAAGGGCGAGTTTGAAAAGGCGGACAAGCTGCTTGAGCTCACGCAGAGCCACCTCTCGGAGCTTATGACGCTCAAGCGTTGGGCGGAGGAGACGAACATGAGCGCGGACGAGTTCAACGCGAAGCTCGCCCAGTGGGAGGCGGACTTCGTTCTCGCGGCAAAAAAGTACCGCACCGACACGGAGCTTGCCGCCGGAAAGCTCACCGGCGCGCTCTCGGACGGCACTCTCACGCTCGAGGGACTGGAGGCCCACCGCGAGCAGCTCGTCAAGGCGGGAGAGGCGATGATGGCGGCGGGACTCGTTCCCACCGAGGCACAGCTCGAGGCCATGGGCTGGACAAAGGAGCAGTATCTCGAATGGACCGAGAGCCGCGGAAACGCCGCCGCTGCCGAAGAGACCGCGCGCCGGACGGGGCCGATATACATCCGGGACGCTCAGGGCAAGCTTGTGAGAGTCACAAAGCGCGAGTACCGGGAATACCTCGCCTCGCGCCGGTAAGGGAAAAGGTAAAACGACGCAAAAAAGGCACAGCCGTGAGGCTGTGCCTTTTGATGTGCCGATAAAGGATCACTCTGCGGGGACGTAGGTGGTCTGAGTCTTGAAGCCTGCGACGGACGCGGGGTTCTCCGCGAGGGAGACATGGGTGAAGTCCATACCGGCTGCGGCGAGCGCGGCGTCGAGCTGCTGGTAGCGGCCAGCGGAGTAGTACTCCTCAAGAGCCTTTACGTTGGCCTCGTCCTTGAGCCACTCTGCCTTGTAGGCGATGAGCAGATCGAAGAACTCGTCGCGGATACCGAGATCGTAGCCGTACTTATCGTCGCCTTCCTGAACGGTGCCGTACTTGACAGCGTTCATGTAGACGGGGGCCATCAGGATAACGAAGGGGCAGGTGATGACGATACGGGTGGGGATGATCTCATATGCGACCATGCTGCCGGAAGCGAGGGTGTTGGTGATGTAGGCGAGCTTTGCCTCGCGGACTGCGGCCTCGTCGCTCCAGTCGGTGATGGCCTTGGTGTAGCCGGCCCAGAAGGAGGCGCCGGTGACATAGTAGCGGTCGAACAGATTCAGAACGGCGTTCTGGCCTTCCTCAGTCTCAAGGTCGGCGGAGGTGTAGATCTTTACCTGACCGTAGTAGGACAGACCGTAGGAGCTGTAGTAGTTATAGCCCATCTCCTCCTCGGGGACGGAGATCTGGCGGGACCATGCGACGCAGACGTTGGGGTTCTCGGCGAACTCTATGGTCTTGGAGGTGCCGGCCTCGGAAATGCCCAGCAGGTGCAGACTGTCGATGTCAAGGACCAGCTCGAGGTTGGTGTTGTTGGGGACGTTGTTGTAGGAGGTGGCCAGCTGCATCATGTTGCGGTAGTTGTAGCCGGAATCATCCTGAGCCTGCGCGGGGTCGGCATTGGTCACGCCGCCCTTGAGCCACTCGCGGACTGCGGCCTTCTGGAGATCCTCGCTCCAGTCGATGCAGCCGAAGTTGATGCCGCCGACGCCGGAGACGGTGGCTGCGGTGGCAAGCTCGGGGGAGAGCTTCAGGTAGCCGTTCTCCTCGGGATCGAGGACATAGCCGTGTTCCTCGGCCCAGGCGGCGTACTCTTCGTCGGTAGGCTCCTTAACGGTCTCCTCCGCAGAGGCTGCGGGGGCTGCGCCGCAGGCGCACAGAGCGAAGAGCATGACAAAAGTCAGAAGCAGTGCAATATACTTTTTCATCTCGTTTTTCCTTTCTAAAAACCACCCCGTATGCCGGGATGTCATTTCAACTGGATTATAGCACAGACCCAAAATATGTCAATATGACAATAAATTAACCTTGTTTGGATTATTTCAGATCGAAGCCCTCGGAGAACAGCTCCTCACCGTCCGGCAGCACCCACATGGCCTCCACGCCGTCAAGGCCCGCGGCGAACTCGCGCCCCTCGTCGATGTCCATATTGAAAAGGCAGGTGGAGAGCGCGTCGGCAAGGCCTGAATCCTCCGTTATGACCGTGACGGAGAGATAGCGGTCCTCCGGCATGAGCGTATCCGGGTCGATGATGTGGTGGTAGCGCCGGCCCTCATAGGCGAAAAAGCGCTGATACGAGCCGCTCGTGACGATGGAGCCGCCGGGGACGGAGACGGTGCCGAGACTCTCGCCGTAGCCGCTGAGACCCGGGTTCGTCACCGCCACGGTCCAGCTGCCGCCGCCCGGCTTTGTGCCGCAGCAGCGGACGTTGCCGCCGGCGTTGATGACGAAATGCCCATAGCCGTCCTCCATGAGGCGCTGAGCGACGCGCTCCGTGGCGTAGCCCTTGGCGAGCGCGCCCACGTCAAGGCTCATCTCCCCGTCAGCGAGGAATATCGTTCCCGCCTCGCGGTCAATGACGACATCCTCGATGGAGCAGTGCTTTGCCGCCTCGCGCAGCTCCTCTGTATCGGGGAGATACGCCTGATCCTCCGGCACGGCATTATTGTATTCCCGCGCGGTGTGCCATATGCGAAGGACGCTGCCCATCGCGACGTTCACGCGGCCGCGGGTGAGGCGGTACATCTCGAGACTGAAATCAAGAAGCCCGATAAGCTCCTCGCCGACCTCCACGGGGGCCTTTCCCGCGCTCTCGTTCACGGTGCGCAGGTTGTTCATCCCGGGATAGGTATAGTAGATGTCGTACAGCCGGTGATAGCGCACGAAATCCTCCCGCGCCGTCTCCATAAGGCGGTCGAAATCCTCCTGCGACTCGCAGTAGGCGGTGACGGTTATTATCGTGTCGAAGGCCTCGAACACATAGCCTGTGAATTTCTGAAGCTCCGTGCCGCCGGACGCGGACGAGCCGCAGCCCGTGAGGGCTGCGGCTATGGTGAGGATCAGAAGCAATGATACGGCTCTGCGCATATCAGGCCGCGCCGAGCATACGGAACTGCTCCACGGCGCCCATGAGCATTTTCCCGATGGCAAGGTTGGTGTCGTCGAACTTGTCAAAGACGTAGGAGCCGCTGCCGCCGTCAAAGTAGCCGTAGGAGGAGTAGCCCTCGTAGAAGAAGAGGTAGGCGTCGCTGAGATACTGGTCGCCGCGGCCGAGAGGCTCGCTGTGGGAGAGCGCGGAGATATCCTGCACCACGCCGCCGTTGTCGATATAGATCATCAGGCGGATGGGGCCGCCCGCGCCGTTCGCCTCGGCGAGCATGACGCAGCCCTCGCCGGAGGTGTATACCTCAAGGATGGTATCGGCCTTCTCCGCCGTGTCCGCGGCGGCGTAGCCCTCGCCCAGATGGGCGCTGAGGAACCCGGCCATGACCTCCTCCTCACCGAGGGGAGCGTCGTAGGCCTCGCCGTTTATCACTCCGTACTGCAGAAACGCCTTGTCCACGCACTCGCGGATAGCCTGGGAGGTGTAGGTCGCGCCGGTGTAGGCCGCCACGCCCTCGCTGTCGGACAGGCCGAGATAGCCGCTCAGATAGGACTCCTGAAGAGCCTTGCCGCCGTACTCGGGAGCCTCGATGGAGTCGGTCACGACTATGCCGGTGACGGCGCCGCCGGCGTCAAGCCCGACGGAGAGCGTGATGGGACCCTCCGCACCCTGCGCGGTGGCGGTGACGATATAGCCGCCGTCGGAAACGGCGAGGACCTGGCTCACGCCGTCGACGAGAGTCACGTCCTCCATGGCGCTCGTCTCCCTGCCGCCGGTGACGGCCGCCATGGCCTCGTCCCGGAGCGCCTCGACGCGCTGCGCGATGGTCGGGGTGAAGGCCGAGAACGCGGCGCTGAATACGAAGTAAAAAACAAAGAATACAAGAAGGACCAGCAGGGATCCCCTTACATAAAAGTTCTTGAGAACTTTTTTCATGACTGAACTCCTTCGGTAGAAAATACCATTTTTTTCAAATTACAAGCGCAGTATAACATCATGCCGCCAAAAATTCAAGACGCATTAAATGCCGCGCGGCGCATAAAGACCGTGTTAATAATCTGAGAATAAACAGGCGTGAAGCTTGATAATATTAGGAAAGTGTGCTATTCTAATAAATTGTAGAATTATGCTTTTTTGCCGGTGGAAAGGTGATATGATGGCGGAAAAAAGGAACCAGAACTTCATGATCAAGGTGGCGACGCTGATCGTCGACAAGAGGAACATCATCTTCATACTCTTCATAGCCATGGCGGTTTTTTCTGCGTTTTCACGCAACTGGGTCGTGGTCGACGACGACATCACGAACTATCTCCCGGAGAATACCGAGACCCGGCACGGACTCGAGCTGATGGAACGGGAGTTCACGACCTACGGCACCGCTGACATCATGGTCGAGAATATCACATACGACCGCGCGGAGGAGCTGAAAACACGGCTGGAGTTCGTCTCCGGCGTGAAATCCGTGGAATTTGACAGCGACAGCGCGCATTACAAGGGCGCGGCGGCGCTCTTCAAGATAACCTTCGACGGCGAGGAGAACGACGACGTCAGCGTTCAGGCGCTCGACGACGTGAAGGACCAGCTTGCCGGGTACGACTTTTACGTCTCCACGCAGGTCGGCAACCCTCTCAAGCAGATAATCAACGGGGAAATGCTCATCGTCGACGGTATCGCCGTCGTGATAGTCGTCTCCGTGCTGCTCCTCACCTCGCGCACCTACGGCGAGATCCCGGTGCTGCTGCTGACCTTCGGGGGCGCGGCGCTGCTGAATATGGGTACGAACTTCCTCATGGGGAAGATATCCTACGTCACTGACTCCATCGCCATCGTCCTGCAGCTTGCCCTCGCGATAGACTACGCTATAATCCTGTGTCACCGCTATCAGGAGGAACACCAGACTCTCCCGCCCAGGGAGGCCGCCATCACCGCGCTGAGCAAGGCCATACCGGAGATATCCGGCAGCAGCCTTACCACCGTGGGCGGTCTGCTGGCGCTGTGCTTCATGGAGTTCAAGCTGGGCTATGATATAGGCTCGGTGCTTATCAAGGCGATAATACTTTCTCTCTGCTCTGTGTTCCTGCTCATGCCGGGGCTGCTGGTGGCCTTTTCCGGACTGATCGACCGCACCCCGCACAGGAGCCTCGTGCCGAAGATATCCTTCCTCGGCCGCGCGGCCTATGCCACGCGCTATGTGGTGCCTCCGATTTTCGTTATCGTGATCGCGGCGGCGGCCGTCCTCTCCGGGCGCGTCAATTACGTTTACGACCAGTATTCCGTGGACTCCATCCGGCATAACGCGACCCAGCTGGGCGAGCGCCATATCAAGGAGACCTTCGGCAAGTACAACCGCATAGCCATCATCGTCCCCGCCGGGGATTACGAGAGCGAGGCGAAGCTCGTTCAGGACATAGAGGAGCTGCCCAAGACCGTCAAGGTGACGGCGCTCGCAAACGTCGAGGCGACCGGCGGCTACTATCTCACCCAGGCGGTGACGCCCCGGCAGTTTTCCGAGATAGCCGACATCGACTACGAGGCGGCGGAGGTGCTGTTCTCCGGCTATGCCATGCAGGAGGGGCAGTACGGGCAGATAGCCACGAATCTCGGCAACTACCGTGTGCCGCTGCTCGATCTCTTTACATATCTCAATGAAAAGCGCGATGAGGTCTCCATCTCTATCCCCAAGGAAACGGAGGATAAGCTGGACGATCTCGAGGAGCAGCTCGACGATGCGAAAAAGCAGCTCAGGAGCGATGAATGGAGCCGTATCGTCGTGGATATGGATCTCCCCGTCGAGGGGGACGAGAGCTACCGATATCTCAACATACTCCACGGCTTTGTGGCGAAATACTACGACGAGGGCTATGTCGTTGGCGACACCACGAGCTGCAGCGACCTTCAGGCGTCCTTCGCCGGGGACAACAAGCTCATAAGCCTGCTGTCCATCGCGTTCGTGCTGCTGGTGCTGTTCTTCACGTTCAAGTCGGCGGGTCTGCCCGTGCTGCTCATCATGGTCATTCAGGGCAGTATCTGGTGCAACTTCTCCGTGCCGTATATAAAGGGCAGCAATCTGTTCTTCCTTACTTATCTGATAATAAGCTCCATCCAGATGGGTGCGAACATCGACTACGCCATCGTCATCTCCAACCGCTATATGGAGCTCAAGGAGGAAATGCCGCTCAGGGAGGCAATGGTGGAGACGCTCAATCTCGCCTTCCCCACCATCATCACCTCCGGCACCATGCTGGCCTCCGCCGGCGTGGTCATCGGCCTTGTCGCCTCCAACGAGACGATATGCGCCATCGGCGTATACCTCGGCACCGGCACGCTCATCTCGATATTCCTCGTCATGTGCGTCCTGCCGCAGGTGCTGCTGCTGGGCGACTCCGTCCTGCAGAAAACAAAGGTCAGCTTCCGCGGCCTTCAGGTGACGCCGCGCCTCGGTCTCGTCCGCGTGAACGGACACGTCCGCGGCAGGATAGACGGCTTTGTGGACGCGGAAATGCACGGCTTCGTCCGCGGCAGCGTGAACGCTCTCGTGAGCATGGGCGGCGAGGTCGAGGAAATGCCGGATATGCGTCCGGCCGGTTCCGAAAGGGAGGAAAAGGATGAAAACTAAAAAGCTTCTTGCGCTCGTGCTGGCGTTCGCACTGGTGGCGGCGATAGCCGTTCCGTCGTACGCCGTCGGCCGCGAGATACGCATCAAGACCGCGGACGATCTGCGCAAGCTCTCCGCGAAGTGCCGGCTCGATACATATTCGCAGGGCCTCACGGCCTTTCTCGATAACGACATCTCGCTCGGCAACGAGCCTTTCGAGCCGTTCGCCTCCTTCAGCGGGGTGTTTGACGGGCGCGGACACACCATCTCCGGCGTGACGCTCGCCACCGACGGCGCGCACCAGGGCTTCTTCCGCTATATTCAGGAGGGCGGCTGGGTCAAGGACCTCAACATCGAGGGTACCGTCAACCCCTCCAACATCCGCACCGAGGTCGGCGGCCTGGTCGGCACCAACTACGGTCTTGTGGAGAACTGCAGCTTTTCCGGCGAGGTACACGGCCTTGAGAAGGTCGGCGGTATCGCGGGCTACAACTGCGGTACGGTCAGGGATTCCTCCTTTGCAGGCAGCGTGGCAGGCAAGCGCTATACCGGCGGTATCGCGGGCTACAGCGAGGGCCTTATCGACGGCTGCACCAATAACGGCGATGTCAACACCACCATCGAGACCCCGCCCATGGAGATAGACAGCCTCAGCCTCTCCGACCTCACCGATATGACCGTTGTGAGCGCCGACGATTCAAGCACCGTGACCGACTCCGGCGGTATCGTCGGGCTGAGCACCGGCATAGTGCAGAGCTGCCTCAACACCGGCACCGTCGGCTATCAGCACTACGGCTACAATGTCGGCGGCATCGCAGGCCGGCAGTCCGGCTATATCAACGGCTGCGAGAACAGGGGAGATGTGCGCGGACGCAAGGACATCGGCGGCATAGTCGGACAGATGGAGCCTTATCTCTCCGTTTCCGAGACCGGCAACCTCATCGACGAGCTCAAGCTGCTCAGCGCCTCCATCTCGGTCGCGATGGCTCATCTTGACGCCAACAGTGCCGCCGCCGGCGATATCATGGACGATATAGGCGGCGACGTTGACAACGCTATCGACAACGCCGAGGAGATGGATAGAAACTCCGAGTCCCCCAAGCTGCCCGAAAACCAGCCGGGCGGCGACGAGGGCGGCGATGAGGAGGTCGACTGGGGCGAGGTAAAGGACAAGGCCGGCGAAAAGGTCGGCGACGCCGGGCAGACCGCCTCCGACATCAAGGATAAGCTCGGCGACGATACCATTGACAACATAACCTCCGGCAACAAGGACAACATCACCGACGAGGACCGGGAAAAGATAGGCGAGGTCGGCGGAGACCTTGCGGATAAGGCTGGCGACAAGATCGGCGATAAGATCGATGAGCGCAAGGAGGAAAAGGAGGCCGAGAAAAAGGCGGAGCAGGAGCGCCAGGACAGATATGACAGCGCCTCCGGCGCCCTGAGCGGCAATCTCGGCAGCATATCCGGCAACCTCGCGCGCCTCAACGAGCTGGTCAGCGATACCGCATCCCAGCTCGCGCGGGATATGCAGGTCGTCAACATGCACTTCTACCGCGCGATGGATATCCTCGGCAACATTCTTACCGGAAACGCCGTGATCTATAAGGATATCTCCGACGAGGACACCGAGGAGCTTACCGACGGCAAGGTCGCCGCCAGCGTCAATAACGGCGGCGTGGACGGCGACATCGGCGTGGGCGGCATTTCCGGCGAGATGGGCATAGAGATCGAGTACGACCTCGAGGGCGTCATCACCGAGAAGCTCGACACCACCATCATCTCCAAGACCTTTGAGAGCCGCTGCGTCGCGAGAAACTGCGTGAACAACGGCACCGTTACCGGCAAGAAGAACTACATCGGCGGCGTCACCGGCTACACGAAGCTCGGCACCATCATCGGCTGCGAGTGCTACGGCGCGGTCGAGAGCGAGAGCGGCAGCTACGTCGGCGGCATAGTCGGACGCAGCGACACCGTCGTGCGCGAGAGCTACGCCATGTGCGCCGTCAGCGGCGTGAAGTACGTCGGCGGTATCGCCGGAATGGGCGTGAAGGTACGCTCCTGCGGCAGCCGCGTCTCCATCCCCTCGTACACCGCCTCCGTGGGCGCCATCGCCGGCTGGGCGGACGTGCGCGAGAAGGAGGACGTACCCGAGAACGACGAGCGCTACGGCAGCGACGAGCTGTATTACGTCTGGGGCAACACCTTCGTGAGCGACGATCTGGGCGGAGTCGACGGCGTGAGCTACGCCGGCAGGGCCGAGCCGCAGACCGAGGAGAAGTTTGCCGCGAACGGCGTGCTTCCCCTGCGCTTCCGCGAGTTCACCGTTACCTTCAAGGCCGACGGGACCGTCATCGCGGACGTCACCGGCGTCGTGGACGAGGGCATTCCCGCAGAGAAGATCCCCGACGTACCCGAGAAGGAGGGCTACACCGGCTACTGGCCGGAATTTGACGCGAAGAAGCTCAATAAGGATACGACTCTTGAAGCGATATACAACCCCAACCAGAGCAGTATTGCCTCCTCCCTCACGAGCGAGGACAATTCCGAGATGTCCGTCGTTCTCCTCAGCGGCGACTTCTCCGACTGCGCTTCTCTTGCCGTGAAGGCGTATGAGGCCCCCGGCCCGGTCATCGCCGGCACGGAGATACTCGAGCAGTGGGAGTACAGCGTGGAGAACAACCGCGGCGAGGCCGGGGATTACTCCGTCAGATACCTCACTCCCGCGCTCAGGGATAGGCACGACCGTATCGAGATCTACGCGCTCAAGGGCGACAAGTGGGTAAGAATGCAGACGAGCGAGAGCGGCAGCTACACCGTCTTTGACGGCAGCGGCAGCAGCGGCGTGTTCGCGGCCGTGGAGTTCCCGCCGTCCAGCGGCAAGCTCATCGCCATCGTCGCGGCAGCGGCGGCGGTCGTGGTGCTGGCGGCAGCGTTCTTCATTATAAAAGGAAAGAAAAAGAACGCTCAGGCTCCCGAGCAGACAGAGGCAGCCGCCGAAGCCGCGCCTGAGGATACCGCGCCCGTCGCCGAAAACGCGCAGGGCGCACCCGAAAACGGCGGACACAGCGCGGCGGAAGCCGTCCCGGCCGAGATAAAAGCCGGGGAAGAGCCTGCCGGCGCCGCGGAGGAAAAGGGACCCGCGGAGGAAGAGGCTCCGGCGCTGAAATGACACTTGAAAAAGCAGCTATAATGTAATAAAATCGGCAGACGGAAACGTCTGCCGGTTTTACGCACTTTTACAGGAGAGAAACAACATGACCACACTTCTTCTGGCTATCATATACCTTGCCTTTATAAGCCTTGGTCTGCCGGACGCGCTCCTCGGCGCGGCATGGCCCGCCATGCACGAGGGCATGAACGTCCCCATATCCTACGCGGGGATCATCTCCGCCGTTATCTTCGTCTGCACCGTGATATCCAGCCTCATGAGCGACCGGCTGCACCGGCGCTTCGGCACGGGGTGGATCGTGGCGGTCAGCGTCGCGGTGAGCGCGGCGTCCATCTTCGGCTTTGCCTTCAGCCGCTCCTTCGCACTGCTCGTTGCGCTGTCGATACCATACGGCCTTGCCGCGGGCAGCATTGACGCGGCGCTGAACAACTATGTCGCCCTGCACTATGCCAGCCGCCACATGAGTTGGCTGCACTGCATGTGGGGCGTCGGCACCATCGTCGGCCCGCAGGTCATGGGCGCTGCCCTCGCCGGGGGCGCCGCGTGGCAGAGCGGCTATCTGTGGGTCGCCGTCATCCAGAGCGTTATCGCGGCCGTCATGATCTTCTCGCTCCCGCTGTGGAAGATAAACAGGCACCCCGGCGTAAGCGAGGATGAGGGCCGGCCGCTCTCCATCCGTCAGGCGGTCTCGCTCCCGGGCGCGAAGTGTGTGCTGCTCATCTTCTGCTTCTACTGCGCCGTAGAGCAGAGCGCGCTCCTCTGGGGCAGCAGCTACCTTGCCGGACACGCCGGTATGAGCGCCGACCGCGCGGCGTCGCTGGGCGCGCTCTTCTGCATCGGTATCACCGCGGGCAGAGCGCTCAGCGGCTTTCTCACCATGAAGCTCAGCGACGACAATATGATACGCCTCGGCCTGAGCGTAATGCTCACTGCGTCGGTCATCATGCTCCTGCCGCTGGGCGAGGCCGGCGCGATATGCGGCCTGCTGCTCTTCGGCGCAGGGTGCGCCCCGGTCTATCCCTGCACCATCCACGCCACCCCGCGGCGCTTCGGCGCGGAGAACTCTCAGGCGCTCATCGGCATACAGATGGCCTGCGCCTATGTCGGCACCTGCCTCGCCCCGCCGCTCTTCGGCCTCATCGCGCGCTTCGCGGGGGTGCGGTGGCTGCCGGTCTATCTCATCCTGCCGACGGCCGCCATGCTCTTCCTGCTCAGGAGGATCCGGGGCCTGAAAAGAGCCGTGGCTCAATGAAGCGCGGTAAGCGCCGCGGCCACGGTGGGTGAAAAAGCAAGCGGGAGGAGCAAGCCCCTCCCCAGCGGCGGGGACATAAAAAGGCTTATCCCTTGGGGGAGCCTGCGCAGCCGGCTTTAAGCTTGGGCATGCGTTTTCTCCCGCCCGGCACTGAGAGCAGATCGCGGACGGCTGTAAGCCGTCCGCATTTTAATGCCATTTCGTGATAAAAAAATAACGAGCAAAATGCAAAAATACCAGCTTTTGCGAGAAATGCATTTTATCAAATCGCTTTTTATATTTTCTTCGTCATTTTGTCGCCCGCAGGGGCTATAATATCGGCATTTTGTTCATTGACTAACACCCCGCCGCAATGGTAATATATGCTTGAATGACAGGGGTATCATGCCCGGAAGCGGGGAAGTGCGCACGATGAAAAAAATGTATGTCATGATAGGCAACTACGGCAGCGGCAAAACGGAGCTGGCGCTGAATTTTGCGTTCAAGGCGGCCGAGGCCGGCCGGCGCACTGAGCTGCTTGACCTTGACATGGTCAACACATATTTCCGCCTTACCGAGCCGGGCCGCATGACCCGCATGAAGGAGATACGCCTCGTCTCTCCGAACTTCGCAAACTCCGGCATAGAGACGCTCTCGCTCCCGGCGGAGGTGGCTTCCGCGTTCGCGATGGACTGGGACACCGTCGTGTTCGACGTCGGCGGCGACGCGGTCGGCTCCACGGCGCTGGGGCGCTATCACGAGGACTTCCTGGCACTTGAGCCGGGCGAGCTTGAGGTACTCAACGTCATCAACACACGCCGCCCCCTTGCCGGAACGGTGGAGCGGATAATAAGGCTCCAGGAGGAAATGCAGATACACTCCCGCCTGAAAATAACCGGCATGGTGAACAACACCAACCTCGCCGGGATGACCGGGCCGGAGGAGCTTCGCCACGGCTACGAGATGATACGGCAGGTCTCAGAGATCACGGGCGTTCCCGTGCTGTACACCTCCGGCAAGAAGGATATGCTGGACGCGTTCCTTGCCGAGGGCCACGACCCAAAGTACATCGGCACCCCCGTCGCCATCGACACCTATATGGCCCGTGACTGGGACAGCTGGGTGGAGAGTATCTGAGCGCGCCGCGTCATATAATTTTGTGATCCCGCCGCATGTGCGGCCATTATACAAGAAAAGAGGTAAATTCATGGTAAAGGTAACGATCAACGAGATTGTCTGCAAGGGCTGCGGACTGTGCGTCAGAGCATGCCCCAAGAACGTTCTTGCCCTTTCCAGAACCAAGCTCAACGCAAAAGGCTATCACCCTGCAGAGGTCGCCGACCCCGAGAACTGCATCGGTTGCGCATCCTGCGCGCGCACATGCCCTGATGTTGCGATCAGGATCGAGAAGGAATAAGGAGGAAAACAGAAAATGGCACTGACTCTTATGAAGGGTTCCGAGGCAATAGCAGAGGCCGCCATCCGTGCCGGCGCCCGCTTCTTCTTCGGATACCCCATCACCCCGCAGACTGAGATCCCCGAATACATGTCCGCCCGTATGCCCGAGGTCGGAGGCTGCTTCCTCCAGGCCGAGAGCGAGGTCGCGGCCATCAACATGGTCTATGGCGCAGCCTCCACCGGCGCACGCGTCATCACCTCCTCCTCCAGCCCCGGCGTCAGCCTCAAGCAGGAGGGCATTTCCTACTGCGCGGGCGCGCAGCTTCCCTGCGTCATCCTCAACGTCATGCGCGGCGGCCCCGGCCTCGGTTCCATCCAGGCCTCTCAGGGCGACTATTTCCAGGCCACAAAGGGCGGCGGCAACGGCGACTACCACCTCATCACCTACGCTCCCTCCTCCATTCAGGAGGCGATCAACATCCTCTCCTTCGCCTATGACAAGGCCGAGAAGTACAGAGTCCCCGTTATGATGCTGGCCGACGGCATTATGGCCCAGATGATGGAGCCTGTCGAAATGCCCGAGATGGTCGAGTATAAGGTAGACCCCGAGAAGAAGCCCTGGGCGACCACCGGCTGGAAGCCCGGCGACGACCCCAAGAAGCGCGCCGTCATCAACTCCCTCTACATCAATACCGAGGAGCTGACCGAGCATAACAACGACCTCCAGAGCATTTACCGCGAGATCGAGAAGAACGATGTCCTCTTCGACACCTACAAGACCGACGATGCCGAGATCATCATCACCGCCTTCGGCACCGTCTCCCGCGTTGCGCGCCGCGCCGTCGACATTCTGCGTGAGCAGGGCGTCAAGGTCGGTATCTTCCGCCCCATCACCGTGTGGCCGTTCCCCTATGAGCAGCTCGCCGACTGCGTGAAGAACTGCAAGGCAGTCCTTGACGTCGAGGTCAACGAGGGCCAGATGCTTGAGGATGTCAAGCTCGCCATCAACGGCAGCAAGAAGGTCGACTACTTCGGCTACTGCGGCAGCCAGTTCCCCACCGTCGCAGAGATCGTCGACAAGGTCCTTGCTATGAAGGAGGGTATATAAATGTCCGTAGTATTTGAAAAGACAAGTTATCTCACCGATAAGCAGTTCCACTACTGCCCCGGCTGCAACCACGGCATAATCCACCGCCTGGTCGCCGAGGCTCTCGAGGAGGCGGACATGGGCCGCGACATCGTCGGCGTCGCGCCTGTCGGCTGCTCCGTTTTCGCGTATGACTACTTCAACTGCGACATGATCGAGGCTGCCCACGGCCGCGCTCCCGCCGTCGCTACCGGCGTAAAGCGCGCAAAGCCCGGCGCACTGGTATTCACCTATCAGGGCGACGGCGACCTTGCCTCCATCGGCACCGCCGAGATCGTCCACGCCGCCCACCGCGGCGAGAAGATCACCACCATTTTCGTCAACAACGCCATTTACGGCATGACCGGCGGCCAGATGGCTCCCACCACTCTCGTGGGCCAGAAGACCACTACCTGCCCCAAGGGCCGTGACGAGGCATGGTGCGGCGCCCCCATCAAGATGAGCGAAATGCTCGCGCAGATCCCCGGCGCGTACTATATCGAGCGCTGCGCCGTCAACAACAACGCCAACATCATCAAGTGCAAGAAGGCCATCAAGAAGGCGTTCGAGTACCAGAAGGAGGGCAAGGGCTTCTGCATGATCGAGGTCCTGTCCGCCTGCCCGACCAACTGGGGCCTCAGCCCTGTTGAGTCCATGAAGTGGCTGGAAGAGAACATGATCCCGTACTATCCTCTGGGCGTATACAAAGACAAGGGGGCTGAAAAGTAATGCTGAAACAGTTTATTTTCGCAGGCTTCGGCGGTCAGGGCATGCTCCTGATCGGTAAGTTCCTCGCCATGGCGAGCATGCTTGAGGGCAAGCATGTCTCGTGGCTTCCCTCCTACGGTCCCGAGATGCGCGGCGGCACCGCGAACTGCTCCGTGAACGTCTCCGATGAAGAGGTCGCCTCTCCCATCGTCGATCAGGCCGACGTGGTCATCGCGATGAACCTGCCCTCTTTGGACAAGTTCGAGAAATCCGTTCGTCCCGGCGGCGTTCTGGTCATCAACAGCTCCATCATCGAGCGCAAGTCCGTCCGCGACGATATCACCGTCGTCTACTGCGACGCGATGAAGATCGCCGATGAGGTCGGCAACCCCAAGGGCGCGAACGTCGCGATACTCGGCGCGATGATGGCGAAGGTCGACGTGTGCAGCGTCGACAGCATGATCGAGGCCATCCGTATCGAGCTTGGCGAGCGCAAGGCACGCTTCCTCGAGGGCAACAAGAAGGCTCTTCTTGCCGGCATGGAGGCCGCAAAGTAAATTTTCCCGTATAAACGAGTTCAGCCGCGTCCGAGGACGCGGCTGAAGCTTTTTATGGTTAGTCAGCTTTTCTGCCGGGAAGGCGGGGAACGGAGAGGGAGCTTATTTCAGCCTTGCCTCCACGTCGCGCATGGCGCGCTCGACGCGGCCGTCGGCAAAGGGGCTTTCAAGCCCGGCGTCCTCCGCCGCCTGCACCAGCGTGACGGCGCCGCGGGGGATGAGCGCGAAGAACTTATCAAGTCCCGCGCCGCTCTTTTCAAGCTCCAGCTCATATATCTGCAGCGCCACGTCGCAGGACACCGGATAGCTTATCACATAGAACGGGTACTCAAAAAAGTGTACTATGTCGATCCAGCTCATGGCGTAGTAATCCTCGTACCCCTCCGCGAGATACCCATATTCCCCGGCGAGGCGCAGGGAAACGGCGTTAATGCTCTCCGCGCTCAGCTCGTCGTCGCTCATGGCGTACACCTCGTTTTCAAACTGAGCGAAGGACGCCTGCTGGACGTAGCATTCGAGCGTGTCGTACATCTTCATCCGGTACAGCTCGTCGACGGTGCCGCTGTCGAGCGACTCGCCCATATAGGCGGGCATGAGGTATTCGAGAGACTGCGAAAAGACCTCGGCGAGGTCGATGGACTCGTCGGCGTTATAGTTGTACCACGCGTCCACCGCGTGGCCCAGCTCATGGCAGAAGGTGAGTATATCCGCCTCGCTGCCCTGCGGGTCGACGAAAACATAGGGCGAGCTGTAGTTGGGTATGTAGGTGGTGTAGGACATATCCGCCTTAAGGTCGCTGTAGCTCAGGTCATAGAGCTCGTTGTCGTACAGGAACTGAAAAGCGTCGTCGATACATCCGCCCATGGCGGCGGCAGCGTCGCTGACAAGGCTCTCCACGTCGTCCTCGCCGACGTCATAGCTGTAATAATACGGCTCGGCGCTCAGGTAGACCGGCACGGCGCAGGCACGGATGTCCTCGATGTACCTCTCGGCCTGCTCGGGTGTGTAGTCGCGCGAGAAGGCGTAGTCGAACTGCATATCCCGGTAGCTGTCGTAGCCCATCTCCGCGGCCAGCTCGCGGCGCAGCCTTATGAGACGGATGTAGATGTCGGCAAGTTCCCCGTTATACTGATAGTAATATTCCATGAAGAGCTTATGGTACTCGTCCGCGTCGGTGCATTCGGAAAGCGCCTCGTAATAGTCCAGCTCCTCGCCATCCACGGTGATGACGGGCGCGGCGATGGCGGTGCGGTACTCGCTGAGAAGCCCCGCCTCGCGCTGCATGAGCGCAACGACCTCGTCGGTGTATACGGAGTCCTCCGGGTCGGCGTAATCCTCGCAGAAGCCCTCCCAAAAGAAGTCGCGCTCCAGCCGCGCGGCCTTTTTGCTGGCGGCGCAGGCGTAGTACAGCTCATCCAAAAGCTGCTGCTGCACGGCGGAGCTTTCGGTGCAGAAGCTGTACTCCTCCGCCCAGTATTCGTCCGTGGTGTCAAGACAGCTGTGTATGTCGGAGAGGGCGTAGGCGGTCTGAAAATCGTAGAAGTCGTTTATACACTGAGTAATTGCGTCGGAAATGCGGGAATATGAGACGTTATTCTCCAGCGCCTCTATCGCCTCGTCCACATGGGCCTCGATGGCATCCATGTCCGGCCGCGCGTACTCCATCTCGGAGAAGGGGACACCATCGTCTCTGCCGGTGAACGCGCCGAATATTCCGTCTATCAGCTCGCCCAGCCCGCCGAGGATCCCGCCCGCCACCGCGGAGGCGCCCGTCGAGGCGCAGGAGGAGAGCAGCAGCGCCGCGAGTATGAGCGAAATTATCGCAGTCAGCTTTTTCTTCAATATCTTCACCCCAGTTTTTATTTTAGCCTATCATAACATATTCGCGCCGATGTGAAAATACCCTTTGGGCAGACATATGCGGGAAGATGTGCAAACGCTGTTTTCCACTTGACTTTTCAGTAGGTGTATACTAAAATCAAACATAGATGTAGTAAATTAATGCACTAAAATCGCGGGCTGAGTCCGCGGCGGTGACTGCTTCCGGCGCGGCGGGAGACCGCGTCACAGAAAAATAGACAGGAGAAAAAACATGGACGAAAAGAAATATCAGGAAACCGCAGATGAGGAGCAGGGCGGCGCGCTGCGCGGCATACTCGGGGCGCTCATCGGGGCGCTCGTAGGCTCGATACCCTGGTTCCTCGTAAGCACCTTCGCGGATTATTTTGTGGCCGTGCTGGGCGCGCTCACGGGCGTCGCCGCCTGCTATGGCTATCACCTGTTCAAGGGCCGCGGCAGCAAGACCTTCGCGCTTGTGGTCGTGATACTCAGCTCTGTCATCGCGCTCTTCGTCGCGGAGCTCGGCTCGTGGATGTACCTTCTCTGCTCCGACCCCGAGTGGCAGGCGGACGCGGCGTCGATCGGCATTTCCGTTGCGCGTCTCGCGTGGGAATCCCTCATGATGCCGGATAACTGGAGCGTCATGGCTCCCAGCATGCTCCTCGGCATGGGTATCGGCATTCTGGGCGTTATTTCCGTAGGCAAGAATCTCCTCGACTGACACGGGAAAAATGAAAAACCGGAGAGACCGTACAGTGGTCTCTCCGGTTTTTTTACCGCCCGTCACGCGGACTTCTTCTCGGGGATGAGAAAGATGAAAACGAGCGAGCTTAAAAGAAGCAGGAACGGGTAGAAAAGATTGGGTATTATCTCGAATGCGGATATCTCGTACCCCAGCGAGGCTGCGGCGGAGATCGCTACGAGCATCTGTGCGCCGTAGGGAATGATACCCTGAAAGACGCAGGAGAAGGTGTCGAGGAGGGAGGCGGTCTTTTTGCCGGAAATGCCGTAGCTCGCGGCCATTTCGGCGGCTATGGGGTTGGCCATGACGATGGCGACGGTGTTGTTGGCAGTGGCGATGTCCATCGCGCCGACCAGCAGACCTATGCCGAGCTGACCGCCGCGGCGGCCCTTGAACACCCGCTGTATCCACGAGAGCAGCGCGTCGAAGCCGCCGTACTCCCGGATGAGGGCGCAGATGGCGGAGACGAGTATCGCGACCATGGCGGTCTCGAACATCCCGGCCGCGCCGGAGCCCATGTTGGCGAGAAGCTCTGTTGCCTTGACGGCGCCGGTGCAGAGCATGATGACCGAGCCGGAGACTATGCCGACGAGCAGCACGACGAACACGTTTATGCCGATGACGCCGCCGATCAGAACGAGAACATAGGGGACAATCTGAACGAGGTTATAGGAGGAAAGCTCCGACGGGACGATGTCGGCCCGCAGCGAGAGGACGACGATGAGTACGAGCGTCGCGAGCGCCGCCGGGAGCGCGATGGCGAAGTTCTCGCGGAACTTGTCCTTCATCTCGCAGCCCTGACCGTTGCAGGCGGCGATGGTGGTGTCGGAGATAAAGGAGAGGTTGTCGCCGAACATCGCGCCGCCCACCACGGTGCCTATGCACAGCGGGAGGCTGAAGCCCGAGGCCGCGGCGATGGGGACGGCGATGGGGGTGATGAGCGTGATGGTGCCGACGGAGGTACCCATCGCGGTGGAGACGAAGCAGCTCACCACGAACAGCACCGCCACGGCGTAGCGCGCCGGAATGAGCGAGAGCATGAAGTACGCCACGCTCTCCGCGCTGCTGCGGCCCACGACGCCCACGAATATGCCGGCCTCGAGGAAAATAAGTATCATTGTGACGATGTTCTTGTCGCCGATACCGCGCCCCATGAGCGTGAGCTTTTCGTCAAAGCTCAGCGACCTGTTCTGGAGGCAGGCGGCGAGCAGGGCGACGAGGAACACGACCACGATGGGTATGCTGTAAAAGCCCATGGGTATCCTCAGCACATACTCAAAGAGTATCCCCATGCCCAGATACAGCACCACAAATATCCCTATCGGCAGGAGCGCTATCGCCTTACCCTGTTTCATCAAAAACACCTCTCTATAATAAGCATGCTATGAAAAACTACAACATTTCAGGGGCTTTGTCAAGTAACACTTGCGGCGGAGGGCGGATTGGGGTATAATTCCTGCGTATCATGACTTTGACCCATGGAGGATATATATGGCTGATATTCTGAACACCGTCTTTGCCGGCTATGACAAGGCTATACTGACGGTAATGCACTTTCTGGGCGAGTATCTGGGGGTCGTCCTCACTCCGCTCATGAAGCTCATAACGCTGCTGGGCGAAAAGGGTCTGATCTTTTTCCTGCTGGCGCTGGTGCTGATGTGCTTTTCAAAAACGAGAAAGACCGGCGTATGTGTGTTCGGCGCGGTGTGCTGCGGCGCGCTGATAACGAACATCATACTCAAGGACTGGGTGGCGAGACCGCGCCCGTTCGAGGCGTTTGACCTCTACCGCATGTGGTGGAACGACATCGGCGCTCCCGCGGAGGACGGCTTTTCCTTCCCCTCCGGGCATGTCACCGCCGCGGCGGCGGGCATGACCGCCCTGTACCGCGCCGAGGGCAAAAAGTACCTCAAGCCCGGTATCATCTGGGTGCTGCTGATGGCGGTGTCCCGCAACTATCTCATGGCACACTACCCCTCCGACGTGCTGTTCGCCGCGATATTCGGCGTGGCCTCCGGCTTCATCGCGTGGGAGATAACAAAGCTCATCTTCCGCTTCCTCGAGGAGCATGACGATAACCGCCTCTGCGCCCTCGCGCTCGACTTTGATGTGCCGCTGCCTGATATCGGTCTCAGGCTGCCCCTGAGCGGCAAAGGAAAGAAGAATGCCCCCGATAAGGATGGGGATGACGCCGCGCCGCGCCGCGATCGCGCGGATACCGGGACCGCCGGGCGCAGCTATGACGGCGAGAGCCGCCGCGAAAGACCCGCTGCGGCAAGGAAGCCGTCCGGCACGCTCGAAAAGCTCGGCATACGGCGCAAAAAGGGCCGCCACGAGCTGTGATATGCATGAAACTGCCCCCTGCTTTCTGACGAAAGCAGGGGGCAGTTTTGCTTGCCTGATATTTACCGGCGCTTCGTTCTGCGCTTTATGTTTTCCATAAGTCCATGCACGCCGCCGTTATTCATGATGAGGACGTAGGCCGAGAGGCCGATGAGCGCGATCAGCGAGATCACGAGGACGATCACCGCGCCGGAGCTGCCCTTGGAGCCGTCCGATTCATGGGAGGGACGGGGAGTCGCGGCGGGCGAGGGCGTCGGAGTCGCGGGGGCGTCGGTCGGCTGCGCGGAGGGCGAGGGCGACGGGCTTGGCGATGGGGTCGCGGCCTTGTCGCTCACGCTGACGACAAAGGTACAGGTGAGGTCGTGGTATCTGGCCTCCACGAGCTGACGGCCCTTGGAATTAAAAACGCTGGGGTTGAAGGTCACGCCGGAGCTTATCGTCTCCGTCCCCTCGGAGGTGGTCAGCGTGAACGTGAGACCGGTGGTGTCAAGGCTCTCGCCCACGGTGTAGGTGGTGCGGGAGGGGAGGCTCTTCACCGAGAGGCTTATCTCCCGGCGGCCCTCCTCGACGCGGACGCTGAAGGTACAGGAGAGGTCCTCGTACTTCACGGTGATGACCTGGCTGCCCGCCGTGTCGAGCAGCGAGGGAGTGCAGGAGAAGCCGGAGCTTATCTCCGTGACGCGGCTGCCGTCGGTAAGGCGGAGCTTCAGCCCGCCGGTATCCAGCCTGTCGCCGACCTTGTAGCTCTGCTTCGTGGGGCGGGAGACTATTTCGAGCTTGCGTTCGGCCTTTTCCTTGACGTTCACGGGGAAGGAGCAGGTGCAGCCCTCGTAGCTCACGCGGATGGACTGTATGCCGGCGGAGTTGAGCTGCATGGGGGAAAGGTCAAAATCGGACTTGATGGTCTCCTGCCTGTCGGGGTAGACGACGAGGACGGCCAGCCCGTCGGGGTCGAGCATATCGCCCACGGTGTACTCCGTCTTTTTGGGCATGGAGCTTATCGAGATGGAGCTGGGACCCGCGCGGCCGACGGTCACGGTGATGGGGGAGGAATACGAGGAGGCGGTGTAGCCCGAGTTCGTATTTGTGACCTGACAGTAGTAATAGAATGTGCCGGAGGAGGCGGTGGAGGGGGCGTACCACGAGCCGGTCGCGCCGCTTATGGCCGAGCCGCCCGAGGAGCTGCGGGAGGAGTTCCGGTACCACTGGTAGCTTATGCTGCCGCCGTCGCCGACATAGGTGTCGACATACAGCTCAACGCTGTCGCCGACCTGGCACGTCACGTCACGGCAGCTGTCCACCGAGGGGACGGCGGGGAGGATGTTCACCGAGCAGGTCACGCTGTAATCGTCGCCGGAGCTGAGATCAAAGCGGTAGTGACCCGCAAAGTACGGCGTGCCGCGCAGATAGAGCGAGCCGTTCTCGCTCTCTATATAGCAGCCGGAGGGCAGGGACACGGACTCCACCACGCCGAAGGGCATTTCCGAGATGTAGACCTTCACGTCGGAGCCTGCGGTGACGCTGCCGAGGTCGATCTCCGTGGCGGCATAGGCCGCGGGCGCGGCGGTGAGTATGAGAAGAAGTGCAAGCAGGAGAGAGAAGATATGTTTTTTCATCGCTTTCAAACGATCCTTTCAACCGTCATACATAATGTATACTACTTTTTTTCGACACTTTTGTCAACGAACTGAATGTGAATAAAAATTAAGTTTTGCAAAGGGGAGCAATGCTATGGACTTTTCCGGGGATTGATTGTATCATGGACATACCGGGAAGCGCCCGGTGAACAGGAGGTAGCGCTATGGCACACGGCGGCTGGTTCAGGGAGATGGCCGTTTATCAGATATGGACACGCAGCTTCTGCGACGGGAACGGAGACGGCATAGGCGACCTCTGGGGCGTTCTTTCAAAGCTCGATTATATAAAGAGCCTGAACGTGGATGCGATATGGTTCTCGCCCATCTATCCCTCGCCCAACGCGGACTACGGGTACGATATCTCGGACTATATGAACATAGCGCCGGAGTTCGGCGACCTCGAGCTGTTCAAAAGAGTGCTGGACGGCGCGCACGAGCGCGGACTGCGGGTGTTTATGGATCTGGTGATAAACCACAGCTCGGACGAACACCCATGGTTTACCGAGAGCCGCCGCAGCAAGGACAGTCCCTACCACGACTATTACTACTGGCGCCCGGGAAAAACGGTGCTGGGCCGGCGCGTGCCGCCCAATAACTGGACGAGCCACTTCGGCGGCAGCGCGTGGGAGTACGACGAGGGGCTTGACGAATATTATCTGCATATTTTCGCTAAAAAACAGCCCGATCTCAATATGTCCAACCCCGCCGTGCGCGGGGAGATAAAGAAAATACTGCGCTTCTGGCTGGATATGGGCGTGGACGGCTTCCGCGAGGACGTCATCACCTTCATCGCAAAGACCCCCGGGCTGCCTGACAGCTATCCGAAGCTCCCCATCGCCAACGGCCTTAAACACTATGATAACCTCCCGAAGGTCCATGACTACCTGATGGAATTCAGGCGGGACGTGCTGGACGGTTACGACTGCTTCACCGTGGGCGAGAGCGGACCGTCCACCACCCCGGAGGTCGCCCTGCGCTATATCGGCCGGGGGAGCGGCCGGGTGATGGACGAGATGATAAGCTTCGACCACATGCGGGCCGACTGCTATCTCACCGACGTCCTGCGCCGCCCGTTCGATCTCGTGAGCATGAAGAGAGCCTTTTCCGAGTGGCAGTACGGCCTCTCGCGGGACGGCTGGAACGCGCTCTATATCGAGAACCACGACCACCCGCGCATAATAAGCCGCTACGGCAGCGAGAAATACCGCGTCGAGAGCGGGAAAATGCTCGCCGCCATGTACATCCTCCAGCGCGGCACCCCCTTCATCTACCAGGGACAGGAGATAGGCATGACCAATCTGCATCTCCCCAATGTGAGGATGTACCGCGATGTTCAGGCGAAAAACCACGCGTCCATCCTCTCGAAGCTCCTGCCGGAGAAAAAGGTGCTTGAGATCATCAACGACTCCTCCCGCGATAACGCGAGGACCCCCATGCAGTGGAGCGACGAAAGGAACGCCGGCTTCTCCGAGACGACGCCGTGGTTCTTCGTAAATCCCAACTACCGCGAGGTGAACGTCCGCTCGCAGGAGCATGACGCGGACTCCCTGCTGAACTTCTACCGCGAGCTTCTGCGCTTCCGCCGGGAGGACCCGATAGCCGTATACGGCGATTACCGGGAGCTTATGCCCCGCGACAAACAGCGCTATGTCTACGAGCGCAACTATCAGGGCAGGCGGCTCCTCGTCATATGCTCGTTCACGAGCGAGCAGCTGCGCTTTGAAGCGCCCGCGGGGACGGAGCTTGAACGGGGGCGGCTGCTGTTCTGCAACTACGAGACGGGCTTCGTGTTCGGCAATGGCTTCACCATGCGGCCCTATGAGCTGAGGGCATATTTGTTTGAATGATGAAAATGGACTCTGCGCTTGAAAAAGCCTATGCAAAACTGAATATCTCGCTGGATGTGACCGCGCGGCGCGCCGACGGCTACCACGACATGGTCATGGTCATGCAGACCGTCTCTCTATGCGACGAGCTGGAGCTCACGCTCAACGGGAGCGGCACCGTGCGCGCCGAGACGAACCTGAGCTTCATCCCCGGCGACGAGAGGAACCTTGCGGTCAAGGCCGCGAAGCTCTATCTCGCCCGTATCGGGGAGAGCGGGCAGGGCGTACACATCGCCATCAGAAAGCGCATACTCGTCGGCGCGGGCATGGGCGGCGGCTCCTCGGACGCGGCGGCGGTGCTGCGCGCGATGGAACGCATGTACGGCGGGAGGCTCGGCCGGGAGGCGCTCATGGAGCTTGCCGGGGAGACCGGGTCGGACGTGCCGTTCTGTCTCGCGGGCGGGACCATGCTCGCGAAGGGCCGGGGAGAGCTTCTTACGGAGCTTCCGGAAATGCCGGAGTGCTTCTACGCGATATGCAAGCCCGAGTTCTCCGTTTCGACGCCGGAGCTGTTCAAAAAGTTCGATAAAATTTCAAAGCAGCGCCACCCGGATACCGCCGGGCTTCTCAGGGCGCTGGAGGCAGGGGAGCTTTCTCAGGTGTGCCGCAGGATGTACAACGTGTTCGAGGACGTTGACGACCGGCGCATGCGCACCGTCGCCGCGATAAAGAACGCGCTCCTTGACCACGGGGCGCTGGGCGCGGTGATGACCGGCACCGGCTCCGCCGTTTTCGGCGTGTTTTCCGGACGGGAGGGCGCGGAAAACGCGGCTCTCGCGCTGAAAAGAGAATATTCCTTCGCATGCGTTGCGGAAAATGTGAAGACCCTGTTATAAGTAATGAAAAAACCGCCGATACTATGTGTGTACTCAATACATAGCAAGGCGGTTTTTATTATGGAAAAAACACTCAGAAGATGGGAAGCGGCGGCGCTCATCGCCGTGAGCATAGTTTTATGCACGGCCTCGTGGGCGCAGGCACGGCAGAATTCCGTGAGCTCCAAGCTCGTGCGGCTGCATGTGGTGGCCGTATCCGACGACGGACTTGAGCAGGCGATAAAGCTCAGGGTGCGCGACGCGGTGCTCGAATATCTCGGAGACAAGCTCGCGGACGTGAAGGACGCGGCGGAGGCCAAGGCCGTCATCGAGGCCGACATGGAGGGCATAGCCCGCGCGGCGGCAACGGCGTCTGCCGGGCGCGAGGTGAGAGTGACTCTCGGCAGAGAGCATTACCCCACCCGCGAGTACGAGGGCATGACCCTCCCTGCGGGCAGCTACGATTCGCTCCGCGTGGTGCTGGGCGCGGGCGAGGGGCATAACTGGTGGTGCGTGGTGTTCCCGCCGCTGTGCCTGTCCGCCGCCGAGGGCGAGAGGCTCCAGAGCGTGATGGGGCAGGAGGATTTCTCCCTCGTCACCGAGGCGGAGGGGTATGTGCTGCGCTTCAGGACCGTGGAGCTGTGGGGCGAGATCGTAAATATGATCGAAAGCCTGCGCAAATGAAGTTGCGAATAAGTACGCTGCAATGTATAATGTCTCCCGTAAGGGGGCGGATATATGAAGCTTTGCAATATAAACGTAAACGGTGAGATACATCTCGGTATCGGGACGGAGAACGGCGTCGCCGACGCGACGGCGGCCGGCTTCCCGCTGAGCATGGACGAGGTCATACGCGGCGCCGGGCGCGGAGAGCTGGAGAGGCTCGCCGGAGCCGGTCTGCCTGCGGTGGACGGCCCCGTGTTTGAAAACGTGGTGGACCGCCCGGGCAAGCTCGTCTGCGTGGGACTCAACTACCGCGCCCATGCCGACGGACTCAACGACGCGAAGAACTTCAGCACCGCCGACTGCCCTATACTGTTCAGCAAATACGCCGACTCTCTCGCACCCTCGGGCGCGGCGGTCGAGCTTCCCACGTGGGAGAAGAGCTATGACTACGAGGCGGAGCTTGTAATAGTCATGGGGAGCGAGGCGTGGAACGTCGGCGAGGCTGAGGCGATGGAGCATGTGTTCGGCTACACCTGCGGCAACGATCTGAGCTGCCGCGACGCCCAGAAGCGCACCTCGCAGTGGCTCGTGGGCAAGGCCATGCCGGGCTTCGGCCCCTGCGGCCCGTTCATCGTCACGGCGGACGCCCTCGATGTGGACGGCGGGGTCGGCGTGAGGAGCTATGTCAACGGCGAGCTTCGCCAGAACGGCAATACCCGCGACATGATCTTCAGCTGCGCCCGGATCATCTCCTACGCCTCCAAATACATAAGGCTCTGCCCCGGCGACCTCATATTTACCGGCACGCCCAGCGGCGTCGCTCTCGAGCAGCGGGAGGACAAGCGCGTCTGGATCGAGCCGGGGGACAGGATAGACGTGGAGATCGACGGTATCGGCGTCCTCACGAACACCATGGTCTGACCCTCTCGGCGCGCCTTGCCGGAGGAATATCAGTAAAAACTTGATATAGTTCAGAAAACGCTCACTTTAGGAGTTCGCAAAACGCCTAAAGTGAGCGTTTCTTGCTTACAATAAGTGTTGGGGGTGTTCACAATGATTAACGGTCTGCCTGCGCGCCTGCGTGAAATGCGCGAGCGCAGCTCGCTCTCCCAGCGCGAGGTCGCGCGGAGGATAAATGTTTCCGCGTCGCTCATATCCGGCTACGAGACGGGAGAGCGCACTCCGAGCCTCGAGGTGCTGCTGAGCCTTTCGGCGCTGTACGGGTGCAGCACCGACTACCTGCTGGGCATAAAGGCGCTGTCCTCCGCCGACGATTCGCTTTTCAGCGGGCTGAGCGCTGCGCAGATACACCTGCTGCGCGCCGTAGCCAATGAATTCAAAAACGGCAAGGTATAGCCGGGAGATCACTGCTATGCACTATCTTTATGATATTTTCATTTACCCCATAGAGCTTATCGTGGAGTTCATCTACGCCCGGGCGAACCGTGTTTTCGCGAACCCCGGGCTTTCGATCATTGCCGTCAGCCTGCTGGTGAATATACTCGTCCTGCCGCTCTACAACAGGTCGGACGCCATGCAGGAGGAGGAGCGCCGCCGTCAGGCCGCGATGAAGCACTGGAGCGACCACATCAAAAAGACCTTTAAGGGCGACGAGCGCTTTATGATACAGTCCGCCTACTACCGGCAGCAGAGCTATAAGCCGGTGTACGCCCTGCGCGGCTCGTTCTCGCTGCTGCTGCAGATACCGTTTTTCATCGCGGCGTATCATTTTCTCTCGAACCTCGGCGACCTGCAGGGTACGTCCTTCCTCATGCTGCGCGACCTCGGGCAGCAGGACGGACTCATCAGGATAGGGGACGTGTCGATAAACCTCCTGCCGGTACTCATGACCGGCATAAACATCGTCTCCGGCGCGCTGTACACAAAGGGCTTTTCTGTAAAGGAAAAGCTCCAGCTCTACGGCATGGCGCTCATTTTCCTTGTGCTTTTGTACACGAGCCCCTCGGGACTTGTGTTCTACTGGACGCTCAACAACCTCTTCTCGCTGGGCAAGAATATCTTCCTCAAGCTCATCCCGCCGACGAGAAAGGCCCGCGCTGCCTGCCTTTCGGCGGTGGGGATAGCGGGGGCGCTGCTGCTTTTGAAAATGACGTCCGTCATGACGAAGCTCCGCCTTGCGCTGCTCATCGGCTTTGTGATCGTCACCCAGCTGCCGCTGCTGTTTGCGTTCCTCCCGGAGAGAAAGCCGAGACGCTCCCTCGCCCTTCCCGAAAACGGCGCACTCATGGTGCTCAGCTCCCTGTTCCTCACGGTGCTGATGGGCGGGGTCATCTCCTCCGCCGTGGTCGCCTCCTCGCCCGCGGAGTTCATGTCCGGCGGCGGGCCGGTAAAGCTCGTTATAAACAATCTCCTCATCTATGCCGGGTTCTTCATGGTGTGGCTGCTCATATTCTATTATCTGGCCGGGGAAAAGGGCAGAGGAGCCTTCGCCGCGGGGACGTTCGCGCTGGGGCTTACGGTCGTGGTGAATTTCATGTTCTTCGGCAGGGACCTCGGAATAATGTCCTCGGTGTTCAAGTTTGACAACGCGCCTGCCTATTCGCGCGCGGAAATGCTGCTCAGCCCGGCGGTAACGCTGCTGCTCATCGCGCTCGCGGCGGCGCTCGCCGCGAAAAAGCCGGTGCTTGCCCGCCGCGTGAGCCTTGTAATGCTCATCAGCGCCGTCTGCCTCACGGCGGTGAACGGCGTCTCCATCGCCGGAAAGGTGAAGGAGATAGAGGCAAATTCCGCCACCGGCTCCGAGGAGGAGTGCCGCATACGTCTCAGCCGCGACGGCGAGAACGTCGTGGTGCTTATGCTCGACCGCGCCATCAGCGGCTATGTCCCCTACATATTCGAGGAAAAACCGGAGCTTCAGGAGCAGTTCTCCGGCTTCACCTACTATAGAAATACCCTCTCCTTCGGCAGCTTCACCAACATCGCGACACCGGCGCTGTTCGGCGGCTATGAGTACACTCCGGCGGAGATCAACGCGCGCCCGGACGAGACGCTGCGCGACAAGCACGACGAGGCGCTCCTCCTCATGCCGACGCTCTTTTCCGAGAACGGCTACGCCGTCAGCATTTTTGACCCGCCCTACGCGGGCTACGCGGTGCCGTCAGACCTGAGCATATTCGACGGCCTCGAAAATACGGACGCCTACGGCTATACCGATCGCTACAGCGCCATGGCGCAGGACGGAGAGTTCAACGAGCGCTTCGAGCAGTACCAGAAGAGGACGCTCGTGTGGTACTGCGTGTTCAAGTCCGTCCCCGTCCCGCTGCAGAGCCGCGTGTACGCCGACGGCGGCTACAGCTCGACCGGGGAGCCGTTCTCCGGTACGGCGGCGTTCAAGGCGAGCTATTACGCCATGGACGCGCTCTCGTCCATCACCTCCGTTGAGGACGGCATTGACGGCGGCTTCGTCATGATGGACAACGAGATCACCCACAACCCCGCCATACTCTCCGTCCCGGACTATACGCCCGCCATGAGCGTCAGCTCCGACCCTTACGGCGACCGCGAAAGATTTTCCGGCATAAGGATGGAGAGCGAGGAGCAGATAAGCCACTACCATGTGAACATGGCGGCATTCCTCAAGCTGGGCGAGTGGTTCGACTATCTCCGGGAGCAGGGCGTGTACGACAACACGAGGATCATCATCGTCTCCGACCACGGCTGGTTCATGCACTCCTTTGACGAGTATGTGTTCGGCGGCGGGGATATCGAGGTGCAGGCATACTGGGCGCTGCTGATGGTCAAGGACTTCGGCGCGGACGCCGGCGGCGTTTCGGACGAGTTCATGACGATAGCGGACGTGCCGACGCTCGCCCTTGACGGCGTGATCGCGGACGCGGTGAACCCGGCCACGGGCAGGCGGATAAGCAGCGATGAAAAGACCGCACATCCCCAGCTCGTGACGACCTCGCTCAATTTCGAGCCATTTGCGAATAACGGCTACGTCATGGATCTGAGCGACGGCGACTGGTGGTCCGTTCACGACGACATCTTCCGCGAGGACAACTGGAGATATGTGAGCGCGGGCTGAGGACCCGGCTCTGTACGGTAAAGACGCCGCGGCGGACACAGAGCCTGCCGCGGCGTTTCGGCGCGCCGTGATGTAAAAAGTTTTCGGCCCGTGATATGTAACATTCGGTTGACTTTGAAGTTAGGTTGTTATATCCTGATATATGTAGGAAGTTGGCCTTACCTTTAACGGAGGAGGACTGCGTTTTGAAGAAAGAGATATTTACTCCCGGCAGAACGGAGCTTGCCGGCAACCATACAGATCATCAGCGCGGCCGCATACTGGCATCGGCTGTGGACCGCGGGCTTTACGCGCACTGCGAGGTGAACGGCAGCCGCATCATACATGTCAAGTCCGAGGGCTTCGACGCGTTCGACGTGCGCACCTATCATACGAGCGTACACACCGCCGAATTCGGCACCCCCAAGGCGCTGGTGCGCGGCATGACGGCGTCGTTTCTGGAGCTGGGGCTGAACGTGGGCGGCTTTGACGCCGAGATAAGAAGCACCCTCCCCTCCGGCTCGGGACTCAGCTCGTCGGCGGCCTTCGCGGTGCTTATCGGGCGCATACTCAACGAGCTTTTCAACGACGGTCAGGTCGACCCGCTGGTGATCGCCCGCGCCGCGCAGCAGGCCGAAAACACCTTCTTCGGCAAGCCCTGCGGCCTGATGGATCAGCTGACCTGCTCGCTGGGGCATACCGTTTATGTGGATTTCAGCACCAACGAGATCGAGCCGATACACGCGGACTTCTCCACCATGGGGCTCACCCTCTGCCTCACCGACACCGGCGGCAGCCACGCGGGGCTTGACAGCTCCTATGCCCGTATCCCTTCGGACATGGTGCTCATCGCGAACCTCTTCGATAAGGGCGTGCTGGGCGACGTGGACCCGGCGGAGTTTCGCGCAAAGGGCTGGGACCCCTCCAACAGGCCCGTCCGCCGCGCAATGCATTTCTTTGACGAGAACGAGCGCGTGCCGAAAATGCGAGACGCGCTGAAAAACGGCGACAGCGCCGAATATCTCCGTCTAATGAACGAGTCGGGGCGCTCCTCGGAGCGGCTGCTGAACAACATCATCACCAGCGCCACCGGCGACACGAAGCTCGCCCAGGGGCTTGAGCTGAGCGAAAAGCTGCTGAGCGGAAAGGGCGCGTGGCGCGTTCACGGCGGCGGCTTTGCCGGGTGCGTGCAGGCGCTCATGCCCACGGACTATTTCCCCGAGTACAAGGCGCGCATGGAGGAGAAGTTCGGCGCGGACTCCTGCCGCGAGATAAAATTGGTATAAGCGTACCCCAGCCGGCGGAGACCTGCGTCTCCGCCGGCGTCAGCTTGTCAAAAAAGTTCATTTGAACTTTTTTGACTGCGCTTCTCCTGCCGAGCATTTTGAAGCCTTCAAAATGCTGCTTTGCTCAAAAGTCTTGATTGATCAAGCCTTTTGACGGCAGGTTATTGTACCGCGAGGCGGGTCTTGCCCCCTCGCGCTCCCCCGCGGCTCTGTCTCAGTGTGTAGCGGGATGAGTTTTTTGACAGCCTCAAACCGGCGGAGACCTGCGTCTCCGCCGGTTTTTTATGCCTTGTGCCATGAAAAAGTGGCCTGATTTCAAATTGCTTCACACCTGCGCCGGCCTTATAATATACCCAGACCTGCAGGAACGATCTGAAAGGAGCCACACATGAAAAACACCGGAAAATACTATCTCATAAACCATCTCGTAATGATCACCGGCCTCACCGACCGGACGATACGCAGCTATATTGCCTCCGGCATACTTCAGGGGGAGAAGATAAACGGCCTCTGGCACTTCACTCCGGAGCAGACGGAGAGCTTCATCGCCCACCCCGCAGTGCGCCCGAGCATACAGGCAAAGCAGCACGCCGCCATATACGACTTCCTCCTCGACGACGCGAAGGCCGGGTGCGAGGCGTGTGTAATACTCGATTTTCCCGGGGAGGACGAAAAGAAGCTCGCGGAGTATTTCTGCTATAACATAAACGGCGGAAGCTTCGGGAAGATACGCTTTTCCTTCAGCGGCATGGGCAAGTCGCCGAGAGTCATCCTGACGGGCGACACTGCCGGCGTTATGCGTTTGGTCAACGGCTATATGCGCGAGCATCACCCGGACGAGGCCTGACGGCACCTCGATTACGCCGCGGGAGAGGACAGCCCTTCCCGCACATATACGGATATTTTTACGGGGGCGGCCGAGGCCGCCCTCTTTTTTTGTTATAATTCTCACGATTAACTCTTGCGGAATGTTGAATATTCTGTTAAAATCAAAGCTGTGGTACAACCACAAAAAAACGTGCATTAATTTTTGATATAGAAACGGAGGAATAAAACCATGCCCAAGTATGACGTAGTGGTCGTCGGCGCCGGCAACGGCGGTCTGTCTGCGGCCTGCTATCTTGCCACGGAAGGCAAGAAGGTCCTGGTGCTGGAAAAGCACAATCTCCCCGGCGGCTGTGCCACAAGCTTCAAGCGCGGCGAGTACGAGTTTGAGGCGACCCTTCACGAGCTGTGCCAGATGGGCGACGGCAAGGAGGGCCGCCCCCTCGGCGCGGTGAGAAAGCTGCTCGACGGCAGATACAAGCTCGACGTCGAGTGGATGTCCGCAAACGAATCCTTCGCATCCGTCGCCACCGACCCTGACGGCTTCAATGTCGCCATGCCGGCCGGAGTGCAGAACTTCATCGACGAGATGGAGCGGCAGGTCCCCGGCTCGCGCGAGTCCATGACCACGGTGATGGAGCTGGGCCGCATGCTGCACGACGGCGTCGACTGGCTTGCGGAGCGCCACAACGAGCCGAACCCACCCCAGAAGGTCGAAATGCTGCTCAAGTATTACGACCTCATGCGCGTCGTCCCCGTCCCCTGCGAGGAAATGCTCGACCGTATCGGCGTCCCCGAAAAGGCGAAGCGGATATTCGAGTCCTACTGGACGTATGTGGCCTCGGACTCCACGGAGATGAGCTTCGCGGTCTACACCTACATGACCTATGTCTACCTTACCCAGCTGCCGTGGTTCGCCAAGAACCGCAGCCACGAGATATCCCTCGCCTTCGACAAGCGCATACGCGAGCTGGGCGGCGACATCTGGTACAATACCGAGGTAAAGCGTATCGACGTCAGAAATAACGAGGTCAGGGGCGTGGAGCTTGCCTCCGGCGAGTACATAGAGTGCGGCCGCGTTATCTCCAACCTCATGCCCCATGTGGTGTTCGACCGCATGGTGGACCACAGCGAGATACCCGAGCGCGACCTGAGAGCCATGAACGCGAGACGCCTCGCGCAGGCCGCCTTTACCGTGTATCTCGGGCTTGACGCCTCCGTGGAGGAGATCGGGCTTAAAAATTACGACACCTTCATGCGCCATAATCCCGATAACCGCGCGCAGTGGCTCTCCTCCAACAGTATCGAGACCCACAGGGACATCACCGTCACCAACCTCTGCGCCGCCTACCCCGAGGCCGCGGGCGAGGGACGCGCGTTCCTCCAGTTCTCCAAGTTCTACGACGGCGACGCCTTCGAGAACATCACCGAGGAGGAGTATTTCAAGGTCAAGGACCGCATAGCCCGCGAGTGCGTCGAGCGCTATGAGGAAGTCACCGGCTGCGACCTGCAGAGCCACATCGAGGAGATAGTCGTCGCCTCCCCCATGACATGGGCGCGCTATCTCGGCACCCCCAGGGGCGACGTGTACGGCTACTATCCCAGCACATGGGACGGCATGTTCCCGCGCGTTCAGTCCGGCCACCACGAGGACTACACCATAAAGGGCCTGCGCTTCGTCGGCGGACACGGCACCCAAATGGACGGCTATTCTCAGGCATATCTCTCCGGCGCCGAGCAGGCGAGATATATGCTTCTCGACATGAAGGAGGGCAAGTAAATGGCCAAGTATAATTACGATAAAAAGGTCCTCAAGGGCCTGACTCCGTTCCCGTTCCTCGGTGAGGTCGCGACGCGCACCAAGGCCATCGAGGCCGCGCCTGCCGACCTGCCCAAGTCCATATATAACCCCAACATCCTCGCGAAGCGCCTGCACCCCGCCGTGCAGCACTGCGTTATCGCGAAGGTCGTCGATCACGGCGGCGCAAAGAGCTTCACTCTCGTCCCCAACGCCGCGAAGGGTACGACGGAGATGGCGTATTTCCGCGCGAGCCAGTATGTGTCCGTCGCGCTCGATATCGACGGCGCTCCGGTGAACAAGCCCTATACCATCCGCTCGAACCCCAGGGACGCTCTCGGCGCCGAGAATACCAGCTACACCCTCACCGTCAAGCTCACCGAGCCCTCATATGCCTCAAGTCACATCCTCACCACATGGAAGGAGGGCGACGAGGTCGACATCTCCGGCCCTCTCGGCGACTTCTACTATCAGGATCTCCGCGACGCGAAGAGCGTCATAGCCATCGCGGGCGGCTCGGGCATCACGCCGTTCTACTCCATGGCGGCCGCCATCGCCGACGGTATCGAGGACTTTGACATGACCATCCTCTACGGCAGCCGCACCGCGGACGCCATACTCCTCAAGGACGAGATCGAGGAGCTGGCCGCGCGCTCGAACGGCCGCGTGAAGGTCGTCCATGTCCTCTCCCACGAGGAGCGCGAGGGCTATGAGCATGGCTTCATCACCGCGGAGCTTATAAAGAAATACGCGCCCGAGGGCGACTACTCCGTCCTCATGTGCGGCCCCAAGGCCATGTATGTATTCGGCGAGGGCGAGTGCAAAAAGCTCGGCCTCCCCAAGCGCCGCTACCGCATGGAGATGTCCGGCGACTATATGGGCGCGGTGAACAACGCCGACTTCCCCAAGGACAAGGCCGGCAAGGAATTCAGCCTCACCGTGGATATCCGCGGCAGCAAGCAGACCGTCCCCTGCAAGGCGGACGAGACGCTGCTGTGGGCGATGGAAAAGGCCGGGATCAAGGCTCCCTCCCACTGCCGCAGCGGCGAGTGCGGCTGGTGCCACTCCCGTCTCGTCTCCGGCGAGTTCTACTGCCCCAAGGATGCAGACGGCCGCAGGCTCGCCGACAAGAAATTCGGCTGGATACACCCCTGCTGCACCTACCCCATGAGCGACATGGAGATACAGGTCTACCCCACCGAACAGTAATAAAAACCCGGTATCCCCTCAGCTGAGACTGAGGGGATACCGAACGGAGGATACATATGAAAACAAAAACCGCATCCGTACTGCTGGCGGTGCTTATCGCGGCGGTATTCGTGTGCATGATATTCGCAAACTCCATCCAGACCGCGAACGGCAGCGTCGCCGTCACCGAGGGCTTTATCGAGTCGAACGCCGGCGACCTTGCCTATAAGCTCTATACCCCCAAGACCGCCACGGCCGACAGCCCCGCGCCCGGCGTGCTGCTGCTCCACGGCTATCAGAACGACCACGAGACCTGCGCGGCCTACGCCATCGAGCTTGCCCGCCGGGGCGTGGTGGTGCTTGCCATCGACGAATACGGCCACGGCTCGACACGTACCGGGCTTCTCAGCCGCGGCTATGTGAACCACAAGGTCACTGTGAACTACGGCGAGGACAGCGAGGCCGACGGCACCTTCGTCACCATCGGCGGCCAGATCCGTTACAGGGTCATGATGAACTTCTCGAACCTCTCCTTCTTTGACGAACACTACGTCACCGACTCGGACGGCAACCGCCTCACGGACAGCTCCTGCGGCGGAATCAGCGCCTACGCCGTGCTGGCGAGCATGCCCAATGTCGACTCCTCCCGCCTGGGCGTGAGCGGACACTCCATGGGTACATGGTCGAGCTGGAGCGTGGCCGCGGCCTACTCCGGCACTGAGATAGAGCCGAAGGCGACCGTCCTCCAGTGCGGCGAGCTGTTCACCGACGACGCCTACGACACCGAAAAGTACCACTTCAACAACGTGCTGCTCCTTCAGGCAAAGTACGACGAATTCAGCTATTTCCGCGACTACGGCATGGTGGTGGACGATGAGCTGCTCAAGTCAGACCTGCGCACCGGCTTCCTCGGCACCGACGCCGCCAACGCCGCGTGGAACACCACCTTCGGCTCCTTCGAGGACGGCACCGCCCGCCGCATGGAGCTGCTCAATACCAACCACCGCCTCACCACCCATAACGCTCACGGCCTCGCCGCGGCGCTCGAGTGGTTCGACACCGCGCTCGATATGGACACGGCGCTCGCGCCCACGGACCAGGTCGCGATGGTCAAGGAGCGGCTCGTGCTGCTCGCCATGCTCTGCGCCATCGCGGCGATGATACCGCTGATGGAGCTGCTGCTGAAGCTGCCCTTCTTCGCGAAGGCCGCGCAGCCCCTGCCGCCCGAGAGCGGGATAAAGACCCATGCAAAGTGGTGGCGCGGCGCGGTCATCACGGTGCTGCTCGCCTTTGCAAGCTATCCGTTCATGACTCAGCTCGGCCACGGTCTGCTGCCCCTGCCGGAGAAGATATTCCGCATGACGGTGGGCAACGGCTTTGTGGCGTGGTACGGCCTGCTCATCATCATTATGGTCGTGACCTCCGTTATCGGCTATAAGAAGGCGAAGAAGGCCGGCGCGGACGACGGCTGGTACAGCATGGGTCTCGGCTCCGCCGGGGCGCCGGACAGGATGAGCTGGAGCCTCCTCGGCCGCAGCGCGCTGCTGGCGCTGTGCATGCTGCTGCTCATGTATGTGCTGGTCAGCATATGCGAGACGGCGTTCAAGCTGGACTTCCGCTTCATATGGCCGTTCTTCAAGGGCTTCGATCTCACCCGCCTGGGCCAGTTCTGCGTGTATATCCCCATATTCGCGTTCTTCTTCATCATGAACAACAGCAAGATAATGGCGCTCGGCCGCAGCGAGGCCACCTACAGGCCCGGTCTGCGCGGCTTCCTCGGCTGCTGGTGGAGAAACGCGCTGATGATGGTGGGCGGCATACTGCTGCTGTGCCTGCTCGAGTACATCCCGTTCTTCATGAACATCGGCCCCGGCGCGGACCTGCTGTTCGGCTTCACCTTCGGCGGCCCGTTCATGTCGCTGATGATACTCTTCGTGCCGCAGGTCATCGTGTTCAGCGTCCTGTGTACCTACATCTACCGCCGCACAGGCAGCGTCTACACCGGCGCGCTGCTCGTCTCCTCCATGGCCTGCTGGATAGTCACCGGCGGCTCGTCCATGATCTGATCCGATATACACTTATCCGGGAGGTGCTTGCACCTCCCGGATTTATGCTGTATAATACTGAGCTGCAAAAATGCGTTACAGGAGCGTCTTATGAAAGAAAACGTCGGAAAATTTTTTGAGCTTCTGGACTCCGACCCCGGCGTCCGGCAGCGTCTTGACGAGGCTATAGCCAATTACCCCGGCTGTATCGACATCCGCGACGCCATGCTCAGCGAGACCATGCTGCCTCTGGCGCAGTCGCTGGGGCTTGAGTTCACGCTTGCGGAGCTTCGCGCCTACGAGACGCGCAAAAAGCTCTACTTTGAAGGCCCGGAAATGAAGAACCTGCCCGAGGGCGTGGATCAGTACGAAGCACCCGAGTACTGGCTCATCAGCCACGGCTGGGACTACGATACCGAGGGCATGGACAAAAAGTGATCACGCCGCGCCGTCCTCGCCCTCCATCATGTCGTAATACTCGCTCTCCGAGGCGAAGAGACGGTAGCTCCCGTTTACCAGTCCGTAATATCCGTTTGCAGTGAAGTAGCCGCGCATAGCTGTGTTCTCCTTTCGGCTGTCCTTTATTCTGTGTGTATGATATCACGGACGGTGTACCATAAAACGGACTTTGAACGCCGCGCGGGACGCGGCGGAGCGGAGACTGCGGAAAGGGGAATGCTTCTATGGACAGAATGTTGGCCGGAAATATCCTGGGGCTGCTCGGCTCCACGATGATGTCCCTCGCCGGGATAGTAAAGGACAAAAGGCGCCTGCTGCTGGTGATGTGCGTACAGTATGTGTTTCTGGGCAGTGCGAATTTCTGCCTCGGCGCGTATGCCGCGGTGGTCACATGCTTCTTCGGGATAGCGATGACCTTCCTCACGATGAACCAGCGCTTCGGCACCGTGATGAAAATACTGTTTTCCGCGGCGAATACGGTGGTTATCCTTGCCGTGAACAAGGCGGGACTCGTCGGGCTGCTGCCGCTGGTGTCGATGCTGATGTTCATCTGGGCGCTGGACGCGAAAAACACCGTGATACTCAAAACTGCCGTCGCCGCAGGTATGGTGATCTGGGCCGTGCATGACTTTTACTTCGGGAATTACACCACGTTCTGCTTTGATATAGTGACCTTCGTCACGAATATGATCGGCATTTGGCGTATCCGGCGCGGCGGAGAGTAGAGCGGCGCATGAGAAACACGAGCCTCTGCTACATCGAGCGTGACGGGCGCTATCTCATGCTCCACCGCGTGAAGAAGGAGCTTGACGAGAACCGGGACAAGTGGATAGGCGTCGGCGGCAAGCTTGAGGAGGGTGAAAGCCCGGAGGACTGCGCGCTGCGCGAGGTCCGCGAGGAAACGGGGCTGACGCTGCTCTCGTGGCGATACCGGGGAATAGTGACCTTCGTCTCCGACGAGTGGGGGACGGAGTATATGCACCTTTTCACCTCGGAGGATTTCAGCGGGACGCTCCGGGACGACTGCGCCGAGGGGACGCTCGAGTGGATAGAAAAGCCGCGGCTCCTCTCGCTCCCGATATGGGAGGGGGACAGGATATTTCTCCGGCTGCTCGACACCGACGAGCCGTTTTTCTCGCTGAAGCTCTGCTACGCCGGCGACCGTCTCGCCGAAGCGGTGCTGAACGGAAAGCCGCTCCCGCCGCAGGAAAGCAAAATATGAGCCGAATGACCGGCTGAAGAAAACCACCCGCATACTTCAAGTATGCGGGTGCTTTTTTCCTGCTTTACGAGACGGTGACGGTGCCGTCCTCGGAGACCTCTACGGTCATTCCGTCCCGGACGTAGGCGAGGAACTCGTCGCCCAGACGGTCTACGACGGGCATTTTTGCGTCCGCCCAGAACGCCGCGAGTATCGCGCCCGAGGCCGCCAGAGTGTCGATGGACTTTGAAAACAGCATGCAGGCGGGCTGCTTCCCGGTGGCGCAGACGGTGTAGAGCGCCATGCCGCCGGTGGTCGAGCCGATGGTCTCAGGCAGGCACAGAGCCTTGCCGCGCATGGGCTTTTTGTAGAGATCGGGGTTGTTCTGGTCGGAGCATTTGACCTGCCGGTCGCCCAAGAGCATGGGGGTCTGGAAGCTCGCGAGGGTATTGAAGCCGCCGTGAGATACGAGCGCCTCCGCCCTTGCGGAGCCGGCAGCGATGACGCGCCCCTTGAACTGTTTACTCATTTTTTGCCCTCCTTATTGCCGGTGAGCATGCCCAGCAGCTCCGCCTCCGGGTAAAAGCGCGCGCTGGAATAGGTGCGCAGCTTGTTGGAGGAGGTTATGACCGGCTGGGATTTCACCAGAGGATTGTTCATGAACATCAGCGGGCAGAGAGAGGCGGTGTGGACGCCGGCGGCCCTGAGACGCGCGGCGTACTCCGTCCCCTCAAAGCGGCGGAGAACGGCGGGGGCGGCGGTAAAAACGGTGGGGATGAGGACCTTTTTGTTCCCGGCCTTTTTAAGCCCCTCCTCCACGCGCACGGTCCAGTCGATGAGCTGCTGATAGGTCATGTGCGGGCAGCCCATGAAGCAGAGCTTGGGCTTGGCGTCAAGGTCTTTCCAGATACAGGGGTAGCTGTTCCTCACGCGCTCTATCTCGGCGTCGTCCACGACGTATACAGGCGCGCCCTCGCGGATAAGACTCTCGCCCTGCTCGGCCGCCTCCGGGGTGAGGTTCTCGATATGGTAGAGACCCACGGAGCCGTTCGAGGCCGTCGCCGCGCCGAAGTCCTTGAGATAGGTGCAGGCGGCATCGTTCAGCTCACGGCCGAGATACCTGTCGAGACCCTTTATGTACGGCACCTTTTCCAGCACCTTCATTCCCACGGCGGAGCCGAAGAGCTGCGCGTCCGGGAGCGACGAGGTGCGAAGCTCCACTATCCAGTCGGCCCGTCTGCCCTCGTCAGTGAGGAAGCCGAACTCCGGGACGAAGCCCGCGATGGAACACATCATCTCGATAATGCCGGAGTTGCGGTTGCAGCGCGCGCCGAGGACGGAGTTTGCGTACACGACGGCGGAGGACTCCGCCCACGCCAGCACCTCGCCGCGTTTGGGCGTATTGCCGACCTCGGGGAGGTAGCAGGTGCAGGTGTACGCGTCGTCGCTCATAATGCCGAATTTTTTCAGCTGCTCCTCGAGCCGCCCCTGCTGTGAGTACATCACGTCGCAGACGATGTTCTGCAGGAGGCTCGCGGGGACGTTTTCTTTTTCCGTGGGGCGGGGGTCGGCGCTGAATTTCTGGGAGCTGACCTCCCCGGCGGAGAGTATCTGGTCGTAAAGCTCATAGACCGGCTTCATAAGACCGAGACCGAAGCTGATGACCGTATGGCCGTATTTGCCGGTGATGGGGATCATCCGCTGCGCGTCAAAGGCGTCGCCGAAGGCCACGAGAGTCTTCATGACCTTGGCCATGGTCTCGCCCTTCGCGCCGTCAAGAAGAGCCTGCTGCTCGCGTGTCAGTATCATTTGGTCACTTCCTTTTTAAGAGTGTGAGAGAAAAGGGAAGAGGAGGCTGTTCCTCTTCCCTGAGCCTTTTACATGGTGGGGCCGGAGATCTCTATGACGCAGTCGCCTGTGGGGAAGGAGGAGCAGGGGTGGATGTAGCCGAAGTCGAGGTCGGCTTTCCGGCGGCCGTCGGTCTTTTCGGGGATAAAGACATTGCCGGAGATGAGCTTGCTGCGGCACCAGCCGCACTCGCCGCTGCGGCAGCGCGAGGGGGCGGTAATGCCCGCGCGCTCGATGGCGGTGAGCAGAGGCTCGTCGGCGGAGGCGGTGATATCGAACTCCTCGCCGTACTTTATGACCTTCAGCCTGAAGCTCCTGCCGCGCATTTCCGCGGGGTAGCCGGGCTGGTTCCAGGGGTCCTTGATCGCGCCGAACAGCTCGCGGCGGACGAACTTGCGGCGCAGAGAGAGCTTCGCTATCTCGCCGTCAAGGAAGTTGTACATCGCCTGCGGGCCGCACATGAAAATGCTGTACTCGCCGTCGCCGCCGTACTTTTTGATGAGGTCGGCGGTGATGAAGCCATGCTCGTAGCCCTCGCGCTCCTCGTCGGAGAGGACGTGGACGACGTGGACCTTGCTGCACGCGGCGCAGACCTCGTCCAGCTCCTTCTTATAGACTATCCCCTCCGCGGTGCGTGAGCCGAAGAGAATGGTCAGGTCGAAGTCCTCGAGACCGTCGCGTATGGCGTAGGCCATGCCCATGAACGGGGTGATACCGGAGCCGCCGGCCAAAGCCACGACCCTCTTCGCGTCGCGCAGGCCCTCGTAATAAAGATGACCCTGCGGACCGGAGATGGTGACTTTCTGCCCGACCTTCCAGTTATCCTGAATGTAGGGGGAGACGAAGCCCGCGTCGTCGCGCTTGACGGTGATGTTGTACTCGCCGCGCTTCGCCCACGCGGGGGAGGAGCAGAGAGAGTAGGAGCGGGTGGTCACGGTGCCGCCGATGGGGACGGAGACGGAGATGTACTGCCCGGCCCGGTAGTAGGCGAGGGGACTGCCGTCCGGAGTCTTGAGGACGATGGTCTTTGCGTCCGCGCCGTTCCGGCGGATCTCGGAGATGACGACCTCCTGCTTCGCGGGATGGCGTATCTTCGCCTTTTCGTTGGTGGTGAGGGTCTTGGGAAGGGGAGTGGCGGGAGCGGCCTGAATGGCCTGCTCGCGGACCTTGGGCATGTTCTTGAATCTGAGCATATCCAGCTTGCCGATAAGACCTACCTTATAATTCAGTTCTGACATTTTCTCAGCCCTCCTCGTCTGCTTTCATTTCCGCAAGGGTCTTCTTCGCAAGGGTGTCTCCGCTGAAGATGGCGGAGTTGTAGCCGTCGCCGCGGATACTGGCCGCGCCGACGAACTTGAGTCCCTTTACGGGGAACTCGGTACCCATCATCATCATTCTGGGCATCATGTTGTCCCAGTCCTTCAGCTCGTAGCCGTAGGCCGCGCCCTGGGGGACGTTGACGTAGTTGCACATCGTCCACGGCGTGGCGATCTCGATCTCCTCGATGTAGGGCGTGACGACGAAGCCGGTGCGCTCCTCAAAGAGGCGGATGAGCTTCGCGGCGAACTCCTGCTTGGTCTTTACATAGTCCTCCTGAGAGACGTTGGCCCAGTCGTCATCCATAAAGGTGCTGGTGAGGGAGATGACGCAGGTGCCTTCGGGGGAGAAGTCGGGGTTGACGACGTTGTAGCACACGGAGACCTGATTGCAGTTTTCCGCGATGGTCCTGCCGGAGTTATACTCCTTCACGGTGTCGGCGGAGGTGGGGAGGAAGATGGTGTAGTCGTGTATGCCCAGCTCCTCGGCACTCTTGTCGAGTCCCATGTACACCACGAACATGCGCGCGGAGTAGGTGCGGGCGTTGGCGAGCTTGACCATGCGCTCGGGGACGACCTCGGGCGGACACATCGTCGCGTAGACCATGGAGGGGTTAGCGTTGCAGAGTATGTACTTCGTCTCTATTACGCCGCGGTCGGTCTGCACGCCGCGGACGGCGTTGTTCTCGTCAAAGAGTATCTTTTCCGCGGTGCAGTTGAACCATGACTCGCCGCCCATCGCGCGGAAGCGCTCCAGCATGCCTGTGGTGAGCTGGTGGCTGGTCTTGGCGGGGATCCACGCGCCGTGGTTGACGTACAGCCACAGCATGTTGACGTACTGGAGGAAGGAGAGGTGGTCGGCATCGACGCCGAGATAGCCCCAGTAGGTGTTCATGATGTCCTGGGCGAGCTTGGGCATCTTCATGGCGTTGAAGACCCGGTTCACGGGGTAGCTGCCCAGACGCAGGAAGTTGGGGAAATGCTCCTGCATGTACTTGGGGTCGGTCTTGCCGTTGACGGAGAGAGAGTAGTCGCCGGCCTCGTGGAACTCGGTGCCAAGATCAAAAATGTCCTGAATGGACTTGCGGCAGCCGGGGACGTACCTTTCCATTGCGTCCACGAACGCCTCAACGGAGCAGGGGAGCGTGGCGTCGATGTGGGTCTTGCCGTCGCTCGCGGTGGTTATGACGCGGAAGTTGTCCGGCACCATTAGCCACTCGCCCTCGGTGCCGAAGGTGTCCACGACCGTCTTGCGGCAGCCGCCGGGATTCTCGGCGGTACCCCATTCGCATATCTCGTGCAGGGCGGTCTCAAACTCGAAGCGGCCCCTGCGGAAGCTGGAGGCGCAGCCTCCGGGAAGATTGTGGCGCTCAATAAGGAGCGTTTTCTTGCCGGCGTAGGCCATTCTGCAGGCCGCTGCCAGACCGCCGTTACCTGCGCCGATAACAACGGCGTCGTATTTGGGCATAGTGTATTCCTCCTTAAAAAATGTGGTGTTACCACGGCTTTATAAGCACAATAGTAAGACGGCTCCCGGCGGCTGTCAAGAAATTACGCCGAGAAACCGTTAATTTCAGCATTTTTTGTAATTAAATGCCTTGACAATTATGCGATTTGTCAATATAATAACATTAACTTCATTTGGTATTACCACATTCATTTGCGGCAAAACGGAGGCATTGACATGGGCTTTACGAAGATCACGACGCTCTCGCTCACGGACCTTTTCGTGCAGCAGGTCGAGAATATGATACTCTCCGGCGAGCTTGCCATCGGCGAGCAGCTGCCGCCCGCGCGGGAGCTGTCCACGAAGATGGGCGTGTCCCGCCCGGTCATCTCGGCGGGGATAGTGGAGCTTGAAAAGCTGGGCTTTGTCGAGGTGCGGCCGCGTCAGGGCGTGTTCGTGTGCGACTACCGCCGGCGCGGCACCATGGAGACGCTGGTTGCCATCATGCGCTATAACGGCGGCGCTCTGCGGCAGAACGAGGTGCGCTCGCTCTTCGAGACGCGCGACGCCATGGAGTGCCTGTGCATGCGTCTCGTCATCGAGAAGGCGGGTATCGCGGAGCTTGAGGCGCTCTCGCCCATACTCGACGAGCTGCGCGAGTGTACCGACTGCGACGAGGCGGCGGAGCTGGTGTTCCGTTTCCATCACGAGCTGGCGGTGCTGAGCGGGAACGTACTCATGCCGCTCCTTTACTACTCGTTCCACCCGCAGGGAGTGTACTTGTGGAGCATGTACTGCAAGCGCAGCGGCATACAGAAAATGTATGAGCTCAAGCTTGGGCTTTATTCCGCGCTGCTGAACCGCGACGTGGACAAGGCCATAGAAATGACGCACTTCATCATGGACAGAGCCATAGACGAGCTGAGCTTCTACGGCGCGTGACATACGGAAAATGTGAAAGGCCCGCGCGCAGGATCGTACCGTCCTGCACGCGGGCCTTTATGCTGTCGGGTACCTCCCTCCAGCTCCCGGCGGAGTATAGGCGCTGAAAATAAAAACCGGCGTCTGCACGGGGCAGACGCCGGTCACGTTGTTTTATGCCGTTTTATGATACTGTCGGATACCTTGCCTTATCGGCTCAGTACATGCCGCCCATGTCGGGGGAGGCGGGCATGGGAGGATTCTTCTCGGGGATGTCGGCCACGAGGCTCTCGGTGGTGAGGACCATGGAGGCGACGGAGGCCGCGTTCTCCAGCGCGCTGCGGCAGACCTTGGTCGGGTCGACGATACCCAGCTCCAGCATGTTGCCGTACTGGTCGTTCGCCGCGTCGAAGCCGTAGTTCACGTCGCTGCTGCCGCAGACGTTGTTGAGGATGACCGCTCCCTCGAGACCCGCGTTCGCCGCGATCTGCATGATGGGGGTCTTCAGAGCCTTTGCGACGATCTGCGCGCCGGTCTTTTCATCGCCGGTCAGCTCGGAAACCAGCTTGTCGGCTGCCTTGGAGGCGTTGACATACGCGGTGCCGCCGCCGGGGACGATACCCTCTGCGACTGCCGCGCGGGTGGCGTTGAGGGCGTCCTCGATACGGAGCTTCTGCTCCTTCATCTCGGTCTCGGTGGCTGCGCCGACCTTGATGACCGCGACGCCGCCGCTGAGCTTTGCGAGACGCTCCTGCAGCTTCTCACGGTCGTACTCGGAGGTGGTGGTCTCGATCTGGTGGGCTATCTGAGCCGCGCGTGCCTTGATCTCCTCGCTGCAGCCTGCGCCGTCGACGATGACGGTGTTCTCCTTGGAGACCTTGACCTGGTGCGCCTGACCGAGCATGTTTATGCTCGCGTCCTTGAGCTCCATGCCAAGCTCGCTGGAGATGACCTGGCCGCCGGTGAGGACCGCGATATCCTGAAGCATTTCCTTACGTCTGTCGCCGAAGCCGGGGGCCTTGACGCACACGCAGGTGAAGGTGCCGCGCAGCTTGTTGAGAACGATGGTGGAGAGCGCTTCGCCCTCGACGTCCTCGGCGACGATGAGGAGCTTGCGGCCGGCCTTTACGATCTCCTCGAGGAGAGGCAGGATCTCCTGAATGTTGGAGATCTTCTTGTCGGTGATGAGGATGAGGGCGTCGTCAAGGACGGCCTCCATCTTGTCGGTGTCGGTGACCATGTAGGGGCTGAGGTAGCCGCGGTCGAACTGCATGCCCTCGACCACGTCGCTGTAGGTCTCGGCGGTCTTGGATTCCTCGATGGTGATGACGCCGTTCTTGCTGACCTTTTCCATGGCCTCGGCGATGAGAGTGCCGATGACCTCGTCGCCGGAGGAGATGGCGCCAACGCGGGCGACGTCCTTGGAGCCGGAAACGGGCTGGGATATCTCCTTGATGGACTCGACGGCAGCCGCGGCGGCCTTCTTTATGCCCTTCTTCATGACCATGGGGTTCGCGCCCGCGGCCAGATTCTTGAGACCCTCGCGGATCATAGCCTGCGCGAGGACGGTGGCGGTGGTGGTGCCGTCGCCGGCGACGTCGTTGGTCTTGGTGGAAACTTCCTTGATGAGCTGAGCGCCCATATTCTCGAACGCGTCCTCAAGCTCGATCTCCTTGGCGATGGTCACGCCGTCGTTGGTGATGAGGGGAGCGCCGAACTTCTTGTCGAGGACGACGTTTCTGCCCTTGGGGCCGAGGGTGATCTTAACGGTATCGGCCAGCTGGTTCACGCCGCGCTCGATAGCCTTTCTTGCTTCTTCACCGAAAATTATCTGCTTTGCCATGATATTACCTCCTGATTATTCGATAACGGCCAGAATGTCGGACTGACGGACGATGGTGTACTCCACGTCCTCGAGCTTTACCTTGCTGCCGCTGTATTTGCCGACGAGGACCTTCTGACCGGCGGAAACTATCATCTTCACCTCGTTGCCGTCGACCAGTCCTCCGGGACCGACCTCGACGACCTCGTACACCTCGGGCTTCTCCTGCGCGGAAGCGGCGAGGAAAATGCCGGAGGAGGTGCGCTCCTCGGCTGCGTCCTGCTTGAGGACGACTCTGTCAGATAAAGGTCTGAGCTTCATTATATATACCTCCAAAATTTTTTTACAAAATTCAACATCGTTAGCACTCATTTGCCCTGAGTGCTAACGATGATTATAATACCACATATTTTTGATTTTGCAAGTCCTTACAGGAAAAAATGTGGAGAAATTTATTAACTTTTTATTACATATTCAGGTACATGAACAGGTCGCACTTTATCATGCCGTTGTAGAGCTTGCGCTTTTTGTCGGCGCTGCGGCCGAAGCAGCGCTCAAACTCCGTGTGGGACGAGAGGAGGTAGAGCTGCCAGTTCTCGCTTGAGAGATAGGCCTTTCCGAAGGCACGGTAGAGCGCCTCGGCCTCCTGCTTTTCCATTATGCGCTCGCCGTAGGGCGGGTTGGTGACGATAACGCCGCGCTCGGTCTTTCGGTCAAAGCGTGCGGCGTCGGCAAGCTCAAAGCGCACGACGTCGTCCACGCCGGCACGCTTCGCGTTCTCCCGCGCAAGCTCGAGCGCCCTCGGGTCGATATCGGAGCCGACGATGCGGTAGTCGCCGCTGAACTCCCTCGCCCTCGCCTCGGCCCTCGCGTCGTCCCATATGCGGCGGTCGAACGTGCGCCAGCTCATGGCGGAAAAGCTGCGGTAAAGGCCCGGCGCGCGGTTCTTGGCGATGAGAGCGGCCTCGATGGGGATGGTGCCGCTGCCGCAGAACGGGTCGCAGAAGTCGTCGCGCCCGCGGTAGCGCGAGAGCTTAACCATCGCCGCCGCCATTGTCTCCTTGAGCGGAGCCGCGTTGTGCGCGGGCCGGTAGCCGCGCTTGTGCAGCCCCTCGCCGGAGGTGTCGAGGCACAGCGACACGCAGTCCTTCATTATAGAAAACTGTATCTGGTACGTCGCGCCCGTTTCCGGGAACCATTCGAGACCGTAGACGCGCTTGAGGCGCTCCACGACGGCCTTCTTTATTATCTTCTGGCAGTCGGAGACCGAGAAGAGCTTTGAGTTGAGGCTGTAGCCCTTGACGGGGAACGCGCCGTCGCGCGGTATGAGCGTCTCCCACGGCAGAGCCTTCGTCCCCTCGAACAGCTCGTCGAAGCTGAGCGCGGTGAAGCGCCCCAGCTCTATAAGCACGCGCTCGCCAATGCGGAGGTTTATGTTCGCGGCGGCGACGGCCGTCTCGTCGCCGGTGAAGTATACGCGGCCGTTCTCGCTGGCGACGTTTTTCATGCCGAGGCGCCTGAGCTCGTCGGCGATAGGCCCCTCGAGACCCAGAAGGCAGGGGACGCAGAGCTTGTATTCCATATTTATTTCTCCTTATAACTGGTAAAGGTCTTCGGGCGGAGGCACACTGCCCAAAGCATATAATACGTCAAAAAATCACCAATGCAAACCTATGCACAAAATATTAACATAAATTTTATATATTTTTCACATGCAGAAATCGTGAGAAAACAGGAGAAAAGCCGAAAACAGGAAAATCCTGTCAGAAATGGGGGAGCTTTTGTACATATTACCATAAATTTTTTAACACGGTAAGACACATTAAGGTGAAATGCAATAAAATTCCCTATTGAAATTTTCCAGGAAAAGCGTTATATTAGACTTACTTAATATTCTGTTCATTTTTTCGGGGAGGACAGCCATGACCGTCGAGCGCCTGCCGTTTCTGGAGACTCTGAAGGATTCATACAGCGCCTACTACAATATTAATCCAAATGAGGATATGACGGAGCTGCCCCTCGTGTTCAGAGCGGACTTTTTTTCACGCGGAGAGCATTACTTCCTGACGAAATCCGCCGTCGTGTGGGTGAACGAGACGAACGAGTATGTGTACCTCTTCTCCGCCCCGTCCTTTGACGCGGAAACGGTGGAGAAATGCATGGACTTCGCCATCGAGGACGCCCAGCCGCGCGTGAAGCCGCACAAGGAACACAACTATACGAATTTTATCACTATCTTCGTGACGGACTCCTTTGACGCCGGCACTCTCAGCGCGATAAAAAAGCGCAGATACAACAAGAGCTACAATCATTCGCTCTGGGGCTTCTCCATGCTCAAGAGCGCGGCCGTGGAGCTGGATACGAAAAAGATCCACACCAACCCTGCCGGACACGATCTGGCGAAGTTCTACCGTAAGCTGTTCGCTGCTCAGGAGAAGAAGGCCTGAGAGGCGAGTGGTAATAAAAACACATTTTTATTATAAGGAGTGAAAAGTGTGAGCGCAATAGTTATCCTTCTCATCGCACTTGCTCTGCTGGCAGCCGGTTACATATTCTACGGCAGCTGGCTGGCAAAGGAATGGGGCGTTGACCCCAATCACGAGACCCCTGCACACACCAGCTACGACGGCACGGACTTCGTTCCTGCCAACCCCGCAGTCCTCATGGGCCACCACTTCTCGTCCATCGCGGGCGCCGGCCCCATCAACGGACCTATCCAGGCCGCAGTCTTCGGCTGGGTCCCCGTTTTCCTGTGGGTCGTCATCGGCGGCATCTTCTTCGGCGCAATGCATGACTTCGGTGCTCTCTTCGCCTCCATCCGTCACAACGGCGGCTCCATCGGCGAGGTCATCAAGGAGAACATGGGCCGCAAGGCACAGACCCTGTTCACCATTTTCGCACTGCTGGTCCTGATCCTTGTCATCGCCTCCTTCACCGCAGTCGTTGCAGGCACCTTCGTTTCCGACGGCCCCATCTTCACCGTTGGCCGTGAAAACGTCAGCGGCAACGCCTCCACCGCAATGACCTCCCTTCTCTTCATCGTTATCGCATTCATCTTCGGCTACTTCGTGTACCGCAAGAACGCCAAGATCGGCCCCGCCACCATCGCGGGTATCGTCGGCATCATCCTCATCGTCATTGTCGGCCTGAACGTCGGCATCAACTGCAGCCGTACCTTCTGGGTGCTCTTTATCGCCGTGTACATCGTCGTGGCTTCTCTGCTCCCCGTCTGGATGCTCCTCCAGCCCCGTGACTATCTGAGCTCCTTCCTGCTCTACGGCATGATGATCATCGCCATTGTCGGCATCCTCTTCTCCGGCGCAACCGTTGACCTGCCTGCCTTCACCGGCTGGAAGGGCCTCAACGGCAACTCCAACCTCTTCCCGGTCCTGTTCATCACCGTCGCCTGCGGCGCGGTCTCCGGCTTCCACTCCCTGATCGGCTCCGGCACGACCTCCAAGCAGCTCGACTCTGAGAAGGACGCCAAGGTCATCGGCTACGGCGCAATGATCGTTGAGTCCGCTTTGGCCATCATCTCCATCATCGCCATCGGCGTTGTCTTCAAGGAGACCAACATCGGCGGCGGCGATAAGTTCCTCCTCTCCGCGCCTCCCACGATCTTTGCCGGTGGTATTTCCACCATGATCGCGAAAATGACCGGCGGTGTTGCGGACTTCTCCAACCCCGTTTACGACACCACATACACCCTGCTGACTCTGGCAGTCTCCGTCTTTGCTCTTACCTCTCTTGACTCCGGAACTCGTCTTTCCCGCTACATGTTTGCCGAGCTGTTCATTCCGGAAGGCAAGACCCGCGACGAGCTGACCGGCGCTCGCAAGTTCTTCTCCAACCCGCTCGTCGCCACCCTCATCATGGTCGTCATCGGCTGCGGCATGGGCTTCATGGGCCTGAACCAGATCTGGGGCGTGTTCGGCGCCGCCAACCAGCTGCTCGCCGGTATCGCAATGCTGGCTGTCGCTGCATGGCTCTCCAACATCGGCAAGAACAACAAGATGTTCATATTCCCGATGTGCTTCATGCTCACCGCTACCATCACCTCCCTCGTTCTGACCATCATCGCCAAGATCAAGATGATCGCCGGCGCTTCCGCCGCATGGGGCGACTGGTTCCAGATGATCTGGAGCATTGCTCTTATCGTTCTGGCCGTTATCCTGGTCGTACAGGGCGTTCAGGTCCTCGCAAAGAAAAAGGATTCCGCAAAGGCCTGATTCTTGACCTGCGAGTCTGAACAGACAAACAAAAATGATCCTCCGCTCGAAAGAGCGGAGGATTTTTTCATGCAAAACCGCACCGTAAGGGTCACGGTGCGGTCAAGCGCCTTATTTTTTCCCCAGCATATCCGCTATGCCGCCGAGATCGACTCCGTCAAGCTCGCCGAGAATACCGCCGATCAGCCCCGCGACGCCGGTCTGTTCGCCCTTGAGGACGGAGACGGCCTTTTTGCGCGTGTCGGAGTCCGCCTCCCGGTAAAGCTCCACGAGCTTTTTCTCTCCCGCGGTGAGCTTCAGCTCGGCGGAGGTTTTCTTTGAAGCGGTCTTTTTCGCGCCCGAGGCGGACGAAGTCTTGTAGGTGGAGGCCTTCGCGGCCTCGATAAGCGAGGACTGAGTGACGCCGGTGGCCTTTGCTATCTGGCGGAGCGCGCTCTGGGTAAGCTCCTTTTCGCCGCGCTCGGCCTTGCTTATGTCCGCGGCGGTGACACCGTCGACCTTCTTCGCGAGCTGCTCCTGGGTGAGGCCTGCGCCGGTGCGCGCCTCTTTTATAAGGGGGCCTATCTTGTTCGCCATGGCATGTTCCTCTGTTCTTATTATCAAAATTCGGTGCTTTCCACGCCGAAATACTTTTCAGCGAAGTCCACCCTGTCCACCCGGAAGGTCCTGCCGCGCAGGTAGTTGAGTATCCCGGCGTCGGTGGGGAATTCAAAATAGAGCTTATAGGAATAGAGCGCCTGACCCTTTTCATCGAAGCCCTTGTTGAAGCGCTCGCTGCCGTATTTCCCGTCACCCAGAAGCGGCCAGCCCGCGTGGGACATCTGCACGCGTATCTGGTGGGTGCGGCCGGTGAGCAGCCGGCACTCCACGAGCGACAGCGCCCCCTTTGAACACAGCACGCGGTACTCGGTGACGGCGGTCTTTGCGCCCGGCTCCGGGCGGGACTTCACATAGACCTGATTTTTGCCCGCGTCCTTGAAAAGGTAATTCTCCAGTCTGCCGCTGCGGGGACTGGGACGGCCCTGCACGGCGCAGAGATAGTATTTCTCGATCTCCCTGTCGCGTATCTTGTCATTGAGGATACGCAGAGCCTCGGCATTTTTCGCGGCAATGACTATGCCGCCGGTGTTGCGGTCGATACGGTTGCACAGCGCCGGGGCGAAGGAATTTTCCTCCTTCGGCCGCCACTCGCCCTTTTGCGCCATATAGGCTTGTATGTTGGCGATGAGCGTGTTATAATCCCACACGCCCGCGCTGTGGCAGAGAACGCCGGGCTTTTTGTCGGCGAGGAGGATGTTCTCGTCCTCGTAGACGATGTCCAGCCGGGGCGTGCCGACCTTGAGATAGGAATTTTCTTCCCGGGGCTTTTCAAAGAACTCGTCGTTGATGTATAATTGCAGCGTGTCGCCGAGGGCGAGCCGCGTGTCGCGCTTCGCGCCCTTGCCGTTGAGCTTGATACGCTTGAGACGGATGTACTTCTGCAGCAGAGACTCCGGCAGCAGCGGTACGGCCTTTCCCACAAAGCGGTCAAGACGCTGACCGGCGTCATTCTGTTTTACTGTAAGCTCCTTCATGGCCTCGCCGCCGCCTTCTATACTATTTATAGTGAAAAATCTCTCTTTTCGGATTATACTATATAAAATTAGTGTTGACAAGACTTGACAAGTCAACTATAATACTAAGGCTGATATTCTGTGCTAACAGCGCTTTGGCATTGCGGCAAGGAGCTTTTTATGCGGCTGAACTTACGAGAAATTATCGAGATACCCGGCGGTCAGGTCCCGTTTTCGTGCGAGCTTGATACGGACGGGCTTGATTTTCCGGCGGTCGCCGCGTATATCACAAAGCCCCGCGCCGAGGGACGCATTTATAACGAGGCCGGTGTTCTCCGCATGAAGGGCGAGATCACGACGAGGCTGAGATGTATCTGCGACCGCTGCGGCGACGAATTTGAAAGCGTCAAGACCACCGGAATAGACGCCACCATAGTCGAGGAGGACCCCGGCGATAACCCTGAGCTGTTCCTGCTCGACGGCGACGAGGCAGATCTGGACGAGATCGTCTATACCTGCTTCGTTCTGGATATGGAAAGCAAGTTCCTCTGCAAGGAGGACTGCAAGGGGCTTTGCCCCACCTGCGGCAAAAACCTCAACCTCGGCCCGTGCGCGTGCCGAAAACAATTGGATCCAAGATTTGCTGTGCTTGAGCAGCTTTTGGATAAATAAAATTTTTTAATTTATAGCTGCTCATAAACAGCTGTTATCAGGAGGTGTCAACATGGCAGTCCCGAAGGGAAAAGTATCACGCCAGAGACGTGACAAGAGACGTTCTTCCACTTGGAAGCTCGAAGCTCCCGGCATCATCAAGTGCCCCAACTGCGGCGCATTCTGCATGCCCCACCGCGTTTGCAAGGCTTGCGGACAGTACAAGGGCCGCGTAGTCATCAATGTTGATGAGAGCAAGTAAAACAGCTTGAGGAGGAGAGGCCGTCACAGCCTGTCCTCCTTTTGCTATACGCCCTTCCCGGCGTGAAAAAAAGAGAAGGCAGCTTTTTATATGTATAACCTTATCAGCTCCATTGACGGCGACAGCCCGCTTCGCGGCAGAGTGCGGCTCGGCGACGCGCTGGTGTCCATCAACGGCAACAGAATATTGGACGTTCTTGACTATAAATTCTTTGCCTACGACAGGAAGCTCGACGTGGTGCTTCGCCGCGGCGACGGCAGCGAGTACGAGCTGACCGTACACAAAAACGAGGGCGGGGACCTTGGTCTTGATTTCGAGAGCTATCTTATGGACCGGCCGCGCTCGTGCGCGAACAACTGTGTGTTCTGCTTCATCGACCAGCTGCCGAAGGGCATGCGCAGGACGATGTACTTCAAGGACGACGACGCGCGTCTGAGCTTCCTTATGGGAAACTACATCACGCTCACGAATCTCTCAAAGCGCGAGATAGAGCGCATTATCGCCCTGAGGATAAGCCCCATCAACGTCTCTGTCCAGACTACCGACCCGGAGCTTCGCTGTCTCATGCTCGGCAACCCGAGAGCGGGGGAGAGCATTGACGTCATGCGCCGCTTCGCGGAGGCGGGGATCGAGATGAACTGCCAGATCGTCTGCTGCCCGGGGCTGAACGACGGCGAGGCGCTCGAGCGCACCATGCGCGACCTCGCGGACATGTATCCCGGCGTACACAGCGTTTCCGTGGTGCCGGTGGGACTTACGAAGTTTCGCGAGGGGCTGCACGAGCTCACGCCCTTCACGCCGGAGCATGCCGCCGAGACGCTCGACCTCGTCACCGCCTTCGGCGACGAGTGCGTCAGAAAATACGGCACGCGCATTTTCTTCTGCGGCGACGAGATGTACCTCAAGGCCGGGCGCGAGCTGCCGGAGGACGAGTTTTACGAGGAATATACCCAGCTCGACAACGGCGTGGGCATGCTGCGGCTGCTCATCACGGAGTATACCTCCGCGCTCAGGCTCTCCGACGAGCCGGACGGCGTGCCGTTCTCCATCGCGACCGGGGTCTCCGCCGCGCCGTTTTTTGAAAAGCTCGTCTCAATGGCGAAGGAGAAGTACCCGAAGCTCGACGGCCGGGTGTACGCCATCGAGAACGACTTTTTCGGCCACAGCATAAACGTCACCGGTCTTATCACCGGGCAGGACCTCATCGCCCAGCTCAAGGGACGCGAGCTGGGACAGCGGCTTTTGATCTCGCAGTCCATGCTGCGCCGCGAGGAGATGGACTTCCTCGACGACGTGACGCTCGAACAGGCGGTGAGCGCCCTCGGCGTGCCGATCTACCCGGTGGAGCAGGACGGCTTTGCACTCTGGGACGCCATTTCCGGCGAACTGCCAGAGGTAAAGCTCCCCACGCGCGGCGAGGATACGGAGTATTACCGCTATAACTGATGGGACTGCCCAAAAGAAAGCCGAACAGACTGCCGGGGTACGACTACGGCTCTCCCGGCGCGTATTTCGTCACTGTCTGCACACGCGGCAGACGCGGCATATTGTCCCGTATTTCCGTAGGGGAGGGGCTTGCTCCTCCCGATGTGAGATTGACGGAATGCGGGAGAATAGTGGAGAGAAACATATTTGAGATCGAAAGGCGTTTTAACTTTACGGTCGACAAATATATTATAATGCCAAATCATGTGCATCTGCTCATATCCGTCCCGGAATGTGCGGGAGGACCAAGGCCCTCCCCTACGATCACGGACGCGATATGCGCGTTCAAATCCCTGAGCGCGGTAGAATGCGGCAGGGAGATCGGGGTGAAAAACCTCTGGCAGCGTTCCTTCCATGACCACGTCATCCGAGGTGAGGATGATCGGCAAAAAATATGGGAATATATTGACGGCAACGCACAGAAATGGCCGGAGGACTGCTTCTATGTCCCTGCGGACGGGGAGCGGACCCAATAATACAGAAAACTATCAGGGAGGGAAAACCTATGGCAAGACCTCTTGTTGCTATCGTCGGACGGCCCAACGTGGGCAAGTCCATGCTCTTCAACCGGCTGGTGGGACAGCGTCTCTCCATCGTTGAGGATACCCCCGGCGTCACCCGCGACAGGCTTTATGCCGAGTGCGAGTGGTGCGGGAGAAAATTTGATGTGGTGGATACCGGCGGTATAGAGCCGACCACCGACAGCGAAATATTGATGTTCATGCGCGAGCAGGCGCAGATAGCCATCAACTCCGCGACGGTCATCATCTTCGTCACCGACCTGCGCACCGGCGTCACTGCCGCCGACGAGGAGGTGGCGGGCATGCTGCTGCGCTCGAAAAAGCCTGTAGTGCTGGCTGTGAACAAGGCCGACTCCACCGGCGCCGTCGATCCCGGAGTGTACGAGTTCTACTCGCTGGGTCTCGGCGACCCGATACCCACCTCCGCCGTCCACGGCCACGGAACCGGCGACCTGCTCGACGAATGTCTCAGGTATTTCCCCGAGGAGGACGAGGAGGAGGCCGACGACGACCTTATCAAGGTCGCCATCATCGGCAAGCCCAACGTGGGCAAATCCTCGCTCGTGAACCATATCCTCGGCGAAAAGCGCGTCATTGTCAGCGACATGGCAGGGACCACCCGCGACGCGGTCGACACGGTGTACGAAAATCAGTACGGCCGCTACATGTTCATCGACACCGCCGGGATACGACGCAAGTCCAAGGTGGACGAGCGCGTGGAGAAGTTCTCCGTCATGCGCGCACAGCTCGCAATCGAGCGCGCGGACGTGTGCATAATCATGCTCGACGCCCGCGACGGCGTCACCGAGCAGGACACCAAGATCGCCGGTATCGCCCACGAGTCGGGCAAGGCGTGCATAGTCATCGCCAACAAGTGGGACCTGGTCGAAAAGGAGACCGGCACCATGGAGAAAATGCGCAAGGATATCATGCGCGACCTGAGCTTCATGAGCTACGCGCCGATACTCTTCATCTCCGCCCTCACCGGGCAGCGCACCGAGAGGATATTCGAGCTTATAAACTACGTCAACGAGCAGAGTACCATGCGCATTTCCACCGGCATGCTCAATAACGTCCTTGCCGACGCGCAGGCGAGAGTCCAGCCGCCCACGGATAAGGGCCGCCGTCTCAAGATATACTACATGACCCAGACCGGCGTGAAGCCCCCCAACTTCGTCATTTTCTGCAACTCCCGCGAGCTGTTCCACTTCTCCTACCAGCGCTATCTCGAAAACCAGATACGCGCCGTGTTCGGCCTTGAGGGGACGCCCATACGCATCGTTATAAGACAGAAAGGTGATAAGGAAGAATGATAGTATATATACTGCTGCTGCTCATCGCCGCCGCCGTCGCGTATTTCTTCGGCAGCATGAGTTCGGTCGTTATCGCGTCAAATTTCGTTTTTCACCGTAATCTGTACAGGCTGGGGCGCGGCAACGCGCTCATCTCGAACTTCCGGCGCGTCTACGGCTGGAAGGGCGCCGTGAAGCTCCTGCTGGTCGAGCTGGTGCGCGACATCGTCCCCATACTCATCGGCGGCGTGCTGCTCGGCTTCAAGGGCCACACGGAGGTGGGGCGCGTATTTGCCGGCTTCTGCCTTGTGGTCGGACGGCTATATTCCGTGTTCTATGACATGAAGGGCAGCAGCGCGACGCTCTGCCTCGTGGTGATGGGCATGTTCGCGGATACCTCGGCCGGCATTGCCGCCGGCGTGATGGCCGCCGCGGTCACGCTGCTCTCAAGGTATGTTTCGCTGGGCGCCGTGGCGGGTGCGGTCACTCTCGCGATCACGACCGCGCTGGTCGTGGACGACGGTATCATCGTAAAGCTCACCATCTATACCGCGCTCATGGTCGCGCTCAAGCACATCCCCGCGATATTCCGTATCCTAAACGGCAAGGAAGAGCGGCTGAGCTTCAAGGAGGATCTCACCTATAAGCTCGACCAGCCATTCTGAATATCCCTGCGCCGCCGCGCCGTGTTTTTTGGTGCGGCGGAGCTTATTTTGCGCTTACAAACTGTTGACGATATAAGCCGCATATGATATAATGCGGCTTAATTTGTATAAAGGAGTTGTATGTCCAAAAATGGATGATGGCAGTCGATTGCCTTGGATAATGGCCGTTGTGCTTCTTTTGTGCGCGGTGTATTTCGCGGTCACGGAGACCTCTATAGCCTCCGTCTCACGCAACAGGATGAGATCCGCCGCAGAGCATGGCGACGACCGGGCAAAAAAAGTCATATATGTCCTTGATAATTTTGACAACGCGATCAGCACTATCCTTATCGGCACGAACATCGTACATATCTCCATCGCGTCCATCGTCACCGTCGCCGTGACTAAGAGATGGGGACTCAGTGCGGTGTCCGTCAGCACCGTGATAACGACCATCGCGGTCTTTTTCGCGGGCGAAATGCTCCCGAAGAGCGTTGCAAAGAAATACTGCGAGAAGTGCGCGCTGGCCTGCGCCGGACCGCTGTGCTTTTTCATGAAGGTGTTCGCGCCGCTCTCGAAGCTGCTGACGGTCATCGGCAGCGCGGCCTCGAAGCTCACCAAGGGCGAGGCGGAGAAGTCCGTGACCGAGGATGAGCTGTACGACATCATAGAAGACATGACCGAGGAAGGCTCCCTCAACGAGGAGCAGGGCGAACTCATCTCCTCCGCGCTGCAGTTCGGCGATGTGACGGTCGAGAGCATACTCACCCCCCGCGTCGATCTCGCGGCCATTGATATAAAGAGCAGCGTGGACGAGGTCCTCTCTCAGGTGAAGGCCTGCTCCCACAGCCGCCTGCCGGTCTATGACGGCAGCATTGACAATATAATCGGCGTGCTGCAGATACGGCGCTTTATCAAGGCGTATCTGCACCTCGGGAAAAATCTCGACCTGCGCACGATACTCGATAAGGTGGTCTTTGTTCACCAAAGCACCAATATCGACGAGCTGCTGCCCATCATGAGCAAGCAGAAGATAAACATTGCCGTGGTCACAGATAACTACGGCGGCACCGTCGGTATCGTCACCGTTGAGGATATCCTCGAGGAGCTTGTCGGCGAGATATGGGACGAGGACGACGTGGTCGAGGAGCCTATAGTCGAGCTGGAGGACGGCGTTTTCCAGATAAACGCCGACGAATCCGTAAGCGACGCCTTTGACCGTATGGGCTTCGAGGACCCGGAGGAGGACGAGGAGCTTGTCAATACGCTCATGGGCGAATGGGCGTTCCACCAGTTCACCGCCATCCCGAAGGTCGGGGACAGCTTCGACTACCACGGCCTCACCGTTACAGTCTCCGCCATGGAGCATAACCGTATCCTGACTCTCAAGGTCACTGTGCCTTCCAAGACCGGGGAAGGAGGCGAGGACGAATGAGCGTTTACCTTGTGGCAGCGGGAATAGTGGTATGTATCTGCTTTTCCGCGTTCTTTTCCGCCTCTGAAATGGCGTATTCCTCCTGCAACCTCCTGCGTCTTGAAAACGCACGCGACGACGGCTCAAAGAGGGCCGGCCTCGCGGTGAAGATCGTCGAGCATTACGACGACGCGCTCAGCGCCATACTCATCGGCAATAACCTTGTCAATATAGCCAGCTCATCTCTCGGGTCGGTGCTGGTGATACTGCTGCTGGGCGACGGATACGCGTGGCTCGCCACGGTGATCGTCACGCTGCTGGTCATCATTTTCGGCGAGACCATACCCAAGATCAGCGCGAAGAAGAACGCAAACTCTCTCGCGATGGGCTGCGCCTATTTCGTGAATTTCCTCATGATAATCCTCAAGCCGCTCATATGGCTGGTGGTGACGCTCATCCGCCTTTTCACCGGCTGGATGAAGGGCGACGCCGCCGGGCAGAGCGCCGACGAGGCCGTCGTGGAGCTTCAGTCGATCATCGAGACCGCCGAGGACGAGAAGGTCCTGGACGAGGACCAGTCCGAGCTTATCCAGGCCGCCATCGACTTTTCGGAGATATCCGCGTATGAGGCCATGACCGCGCGCGTGGATGTGGTCGCCATCGACGCGGACGACGACTGGGAGGATATCCTCACCGTCATCGAGGAAAGCTCCTATTCCCGTATCCCCGTGTATGAGGGCAGCATTGACAATGTAATAGGCGTCCTCTATCAGAACCATATACTCAAGGCGCTGACCGAGGGCGGGCCTGTCGATCTGCGCACGCTCATCATGCCGCCCTGCTTCGTGTATAAGACCATGAAGCTGCCCGCGGTACTCAACCAGCTCAGAAAAGCCAAGCAGCACCTGGCCATCGTCTCCGACGAGTACGGCGGGACGCTGGGCGTGCTGACCATGGAGGATGTGCTGGAGCAGATCGTGGGCGACATCTGGGACGACAGCGACGTCGTGGAGCAGGAGGTCGTCGAGCGCGCCGAGGGCGAGTATGAGGTCGACGGCGACATGGTCATCAGCGACTTCTGTGAGCTGGTCGGCATAGACGAGGACAGCTTCGAGGCCGACAGCGAGACCGTCGGCGGCTGGACCGTCGAGATGTTCGGCGCGTATCCCAAGGTCGCGGACAGCTTCGTGTACGGCCGCTTCACCGTCACCGTCCTCGCAATGGACGGGCGGCGCGTGGAGAAGGTGCTGGTGAAGGCCGCGCCTGAGACCGAGGACGAACAGACGAATAACAAATAAAAAATGACCCGCCGGGGAAGTCCCCGGCGGGTCGTGAGCTTTCGTGTCGAAAGAAATTTGCATTCCGCACTTGACTTATACTGCGGACTGTGGTATTATATCCAAGCTGAAAGGCAAATTGAATATCGCGGGGTAGAGCAGCTGGTAGCTCGTCGGGCTCATAACCCGGAGGTCGTTGGTTCGAATCCTTCCCCCGCAACCAGATCTGTTACCGTTGTTGATACCATATCAACAACGGTAATTTTTTATTTCTCACCGTCTGAGGAATGATTTTTGCGAAAAGCAGGGTTTTTCCCGAACATTTCCGGCCATCGGCGCGATGTACGCCCGAATTTGCTGCGGCCATGATAAGAAACCACTGGGGTTAGCAAAACGGCAATCGTTATAAGAATAGAAACGATAAATGTTTATTTTTCATATAGAAACCCGCTGAAGACTGCGATGCTGCGCTGCGCTTTCGGCGGGTTTTCGCTTATAACCGTGGGACAAAAGGGACAAAAAGGACAGAACCGGGCCGGCAAGAAACAGGAGTGCATTGGCAACGCATTATCCACTGCACTTCAGGCAGTGGGCAATGGCCGTTTGTACTCGGAACGAAAAGAAATAGCAGAATGGTGATAGAGGTGATGGGGGGCGTGTTGGGAATGCATGAGTATGCCCAGATATCGAAATGACAAGCGAAAGAGAAGCCTCCCAACTACAGCAGCGAGGTCTGCTCCCGTCCTGGAGATGCTTTTCACCTATCACTATGAGTATAAAATACGGACACCAATACCGTAAAGGCTGCCTTTTAGGATCTGTACCAGCAGACGCTCGGTATGCCTCTCCGCGAAATAGATCGGATTGTGGATGCAATCTATGCCCTCTGCCGGAAATGCGAGAAGGCAGGTTTCGCGGAGGGGGTGAAAGTTGGAATTCAGCTGGAACAGGGATTAACAAATGTTAATGTCAGGCAGAAGTGACCGTATGGCCATTTCTGCCTGACGCAGCACGAGAATTTATGGTTGAGCAGCTACTTACAATGAAGTTTTTACATATGCTAAGTCTGTGATCCATTTGCTCACAGCATCTGCAAATTTACTCTGGTTTTTGTGAAGACTAATGTAGTTTTCTAAGCAAGTGCATACCGCTTCCTTAGACATTGCTCCGCTGGATATGATTTTTTGAAGAATTGTCTGACGATCCACATCTGATAAACCGATGTTTTTTGCTACAGAATACCCCAGCCCTTTAAGAAAAGACTTAGTTTTCTTAAAATCAAAGTTGCTGGCAGCGTCAACCATTGTGTTTACCACTGTTCCCAAGGTTTGAGTGACTGCCAATCCCTGACCAGTGTGTCCAGAATGATTTGTTTTCACTTTTGCGCCAACCGCTTTACCTGCGATAGCTGTGAGGGTTAATCCAGCCCCTACTTCCACAACAGATGTCAGCACTGGATGTTTGTCTGGGAATTCCTTGATGGTGTTGGCAATAGTCTTAATGCCTTCAATGATGCTCTCTTTTGGGCCTTGCTTCGGCTGTGGCCTTGTTGCAGCGTTTGGAATGGGCGTGTCTATTACAGCAGGCTTCTGGGAATCCATGGCTGGTGGATCTGTGCCAGAGAGGGATTCTTTCTCCGCAAGGTCGGCCAGATCTACAGTCGTATCCGTATTGCCGTTGCCGATGGGGATAATGGGATTACTCAATTCAATGATCTTGCAAGGAATAAGTTCGTTTTCATCAAACTCAAAAAACTGCTTTCCCGCCGGATCATAGTACCAGTTGGTTGGGTTTTGCCAACTCCCTTTATGAGCCTCCAGATGTTCTTGTCTCGTTAGAAACTGAATATTATCCGGGTGTCCTTGATGTTCTGGGTATTTCGCTACGCTCTTCATATGCTGCCCTTCAAAGGCTCGTCCGTCGTCATCATATGCCTTGCCGCATTCTGGATCGAGAATATCTTTTTGCTGTTCTGGCGTCCAGTCCCGAGTACCTTTGCCTTGGCGCACTAACTCCTGTTCTTTTTCCCACGCAGCAGCAATGGCTTTATGGGCTTCAACTGTCCTGCTTGACATAGATTTAGCCCCCAATCCCCAGTATCTCGTGGAGATCGGTCAGAAAAGCGAAAAAGTCTTCATAGATTTCGTCATTCTCGATGATACCTGCTTCATGGTTATAGATGGAAATCCGTTCACCACCCTTTTCACACAGGATTGGATCGCCGGAGGCCAATGCGCCGATTGCAACATAGTTATCGTTGGGACGATCATTTTCAGATACATCAATGATAGGTTTATGAGCCACTCCATACATCTGTACACCTGCAGGCAGGAAAAACTCACCACCATCACTAAACAAAAGCCATTCTCTATATTTGACAGGAAACTTAAGATCGTATTTTTTTTCGAATTCTTCAATTTGCTCTTCCTTTGCGCCGGCCACAAAACTCATTTTTCCCTGTTGCTTAATCTGTGCGACAAGGGACTTCAATTCGTCAGAAATCATAAGCCCTCCTAAGAAGTTGTATTTTGCTTATTATAGCATATTTCCTGAAAAAGTGATAGAGTCTTGGATTGATATTATTTGACAGCACATAAGATAGGACCCATGCCAGCAGAGTTCCATCTGCCAGCCTGAGTCCTTTTTCGTATATTTTCATAGTCTTGTTACGATTTCCTTCCCATCCTTGAAGCAGAATACGACCCGCTCGTCGGCATAAACGGTGACATGGTCGATGGTGCCTTGCCAGAGTTTTTCGTCAAAGGCTATGGGCAGGGTGTCCAATTCGCCCAGTTCAAACATCATGCCGCCGATGGCGATGGCGTCCACCTTCATTCTGTCCCGCTGCTTTTGCAGCGACGTCAGTCTGGCTTCGGTTTCTTCGAAGCGGCGGCACAGGTCAGCGTGTGTGGCGTGGTAGGTTTCCTCGGTCATGGTATTGGCTGCGTTTTCTTCGATGCAGAGGCGCAGCATTTCGGTAATGGCAGTCAATTCCTCTTCCAAAGTCCGAATGTCCTCGTCGATAAAATCCGTATCCGTAAGCACCCGCTGGGTATCGCGCAGCCGGACAATGACGGTCTCCCGGTCGGAAAGATACGCCCCAAGGGCCGACAGGAACAGTTCTTTCAACCGTTCCTCGGTCAGGTGAGGCGTTTCGCATTTGTGTTCCCCCTTAAATTTGTCGTTACACTGCCAGATGACCCGGCGGTAACGGTCGGTGGAGTGCCAGGTCTTGGCACCGAAAATCCCGCCGCAGTCGGCACAGTGGATCTTCCCGGAGAAGGGGCTTGTCTGACGGTGCCGATTGCGGCTGTTTTTACGTCGCTCCAACTCCGTCTGAACCTGTTCCCATTCCCAAGGCTCGATGATGGCAGGAGGGCTGTCCTCCACATAATACTGAGGAACCTCCCCTTCGTTGACCTTGGTTTTCTTGGTGAGGAAATCCACCGTAAAGGATTTCTGAAGCAGTGTGGAGCCTTTGTATTTCTCGTTCCGCAGGATGCTCTCCACGGTAGCTCTCTGCCAGACGGCCCTCTTGCCGGGAGTGGGGATCCCCTCCTCCGTCAGCATGGCGGCAATGGCGTTGGTGGATTTCCCCTGAAGAAATTCACGGTAGATATACTATACCCTGGATTTCCATGTGACACCGCATCTTCTCAGGCACACCTATATCACGAATCTGATTCATGAAGGCGTCGATCCAAAGACTGTTCAGTATTTGGC
>CAKTMF010000008.1 GCA_934573855.1 uncultured Oscillospiraceae bacterium
ATGCAGTTGGTGTTTTTAACGGTGAGGGTCCACCTGTTCCCATTCCGAACACAGAAGTTAAGCTCACCAGTGCCGACGATACTTGTCTGGAGACGGACCGGGAAAATAGGTCAATGCCAACACAAAAGGTTTGGCGCAAGTCAAACCTTTTGATTTGCCTCCTTAGCTCAATAGGTAGAGCATGCGGCTGTTAACCGCAGGGTCGTAGGTTCGAGTCCTACAGGAGGCGCCATGACAACGGTATTGCCGTCACGATATCGTGACGGCAATATTTGCAGATGGCGATCAATGGACCGTTAGCTCAGTTGGTAGAGCAACCGGCTCATAACCGGTCGGTCCGGGGTTCGAGTCCCTGACGGTCCACCATTTTTAAGTGCATATAGGGGAATAGCTCAGCTGGTAGAGCGGCGGTCTCCAAAACCGTAGGCCGAGGGTTCGAAGCCTTCTTCCCCTGCCATGTGAAATGCCCTGAGATATCTGAACCCCTAGTGTTCGGACGTCTCGGGGCGTTTTTTCATTTTTCCCCTTATTTATGCAGGCTTTCGGGCTTCGATTATGAAAACGGTAATCGGACACAGAAATGAAAAAAGCTCAAAATCGGGAAGAAAAAACGAAAAAGCTTTACAACATGAACCCATTTGTCCGATTCTTTTGGCGCGCTAATCCTCATGATTACTGTAAAAATCGCGTTCAGCCTGCTGCGGTGTCCGGTACTTATTGTGAGCATGAGGGCGATCAGCATTATAGAAATCCATATAATCATCGAGTGCCGTTCTGAATTCTTTTTCAGAGCGGTATTTCTTACGATATAGCTCCTCACGTTTCAGACTGGAGAAAAAGGATTCGATGACGGAATTATCGTAGGGTGTGCTCGCCTTCGAAAAGGACTGAGTCACACCGAGCTGCTGGAGCAGATTGCAGAAGGTTTCCGAACGAAAATTGATTCTACGATCTGTATGAAAGGTCAATGGAAGCGATGGAGAGCGAAGATTATACGCGTCCTGAAAGGTACGTCTGATTAATTGGGTGCTGTTTCTCCGACTGACACCATAGCTGATAACCATGCGAGAGAATAGATCAAGGACTACGCAGATATAATGGTTTTTGCCGTTTGTCCGGAACCAGGTCACATCGCTTACCCATACTTCATCAGGGCGGGACGTATCAAATTGCTGGTTGAGTGTGTTCTTGAGCTGCCGCTGATCTTTTTTGTACAAGCCTTTTGCATCCTGCCGAATACTGCATAATCCCTGATCCCGCATGAGTTCGGCGACCATTTCTTTGGTTATACTATGCCCGCGTTCTTTTAAAACGGCACAGATCTTTTTTGCACCGAAATCTGATTGCTGTCATCATAAATCTGCTTGATTTCAATACGGATTTCCTACCGGCGCTGAGTGTACCACGTCTTATTCCGCTTATTCCTATAAATGTGATTATAATATGTTCCGCGGGGGACATTCAAAGCATCGCAGAGAAGGTGAACGCTATACTGACCATGTAATGCTTCCAGCGCTGACAGCTTAAGTTTGAGTAGTGCACGCGGGGAACAATTCGCCTTTGTTATGACCTCAGTGATTTGCTCCAGTCTTGTAGCTTTTTTCTCCAAAAGCCTGTAGCTATAAAGAGAAATCTCAGCATGTCTTGATTCTTCAATTGACTGGTTTATCCACACATATATGCTGCTCCGCGCGATGCCGGTCAAAGAAGAAATGTTGGTAATGGGTTCACCGGCTCTGTATCGTTCGAGTATTGTGTTGCGGACATCAGGACTATACTTTTTTCCCATGTTTTCATCTCCCTTCTTGGAGATTGTAACACGAAGAAGCCACAGTAAACACGCGCTTCGGCGATAGCGTGACAGAAGACAGTACCATTTTGCTCCGTGAATTTTTTGAAATAAACGGCAAAAAACAACCCCCCGGGGGGCTTGTAAGGCAAAGCGCAGTCCAGTAAAATATCACCGTTAGATGCGCCTTACCAAGGCTGCACAAAAGACAAACAGAAAGGAAGAGGAAACATGAAGAAAATACTTGCACTGCTCCTGGCCGCGCTCTTGCTGATGAGCCTGCTGGCCGCCTGCGGCAGCCAGCCCGCCCCCGCTCCCGCGGAAGCCCCCGCGCAGCAGGAGGCCCCCGCCGAGTCCGAAAAGCCTGCCACCATCGAAGTGACCGATATGAAGGGCCGTACGGTCATGCTGCCTGCGGACATCCAGCGTGTGGTTGTAACCTTCAACATGGAGGAGTATTTTGCCGTTGCCGGTGAGGAAGGCATCGACAAGCTGGTCGGCTGGAGCCACAAGTATTGGGAAGGTCGCCGCCAGGACGCCTATGACGCCTTTACCGCGGTCTATCCGCAGCTGGCCGACATCCCCGACGTGGGCTACAACGGCGACATCAGCATTGAAGCCATCATCTCCCTGCAGCCGGACGTGGTGCTGGCCTCCTCCACCGGCGCCAACTACAACGCCCTGGAGCCCGCCTTCGACAATCTGCGCGCCGCGGGCATCGAGTGCGTCTTCTTTGATTTCCACAAGCAGACCGTCGAGACCCATTGCCAGAGCGTGCAGCTGCTGGGCACGATCCTCGGACAGGAGGAGCGCGCGCAGGAGATCGCCGACTTCTACACCGAGCAGATGTCTGTCGTGACCGAGCGTCTGGCTGATCTGCCCGACGAGGCGCGTCCCCGTGTGTACATGGAGTTCAGCATGGGTCCCGGCCAGTACGGCAACACCTGGTCCGAGCAGATGTGGGGCGCGCTGATCCGCACCTGCGGCGGCACGAATATCGCGGCCGGGATGGAGGGCGCGTCCGTTGACATCGCGCCGGAACAGGTCATTTCTGCCAACCCCGAGGTCATCATTTTCGCCTGCAGCCCGCGCAACGACGTCAGTGACAACATCGTCGTCGGTTACAGCGCGGATGAGGCGCTGGCCCGCGAGCACATGGAAGCCTATAAGACCCGCGACGGCTGGGCCAATCTGGATGCGGTGAAAAACAACCGCATGGGCGGGCTGTACCACGACCTGAGCCGTCATATCTTCGACTTCGCCGGTGCGCAGTTCCTGGCGAAGATGATCCAGCCCGAGCTCTTTGCCGATCTCGATCCCGAGGCCAATCTCGCCGAGTTCTTTGAGCGCTTCATGCCGGTCGACCTTGACGGCGTGTGGACGATCAGCCTGGGCTGATGTATGGGCAGCAACAGCACATTGAATGATTCCAGCCGCGCAGTCTATGCGCGGCTGAATCAAAAGAAATACTGGATCATTGCGGGACTTGCGGTGTTCTGCCTGACCGCCTGCGTGCTGGATATCCTGACTGCCGCGGCCTCACCGTTGTACCGGCTCTCTGCTCGCGACGTGATCCAGTGCCTGCTCCATCCGCAGAAGGCCGCGCCCGGCACCTACGTCATCGTCGTCAAGATGCGTCTACCGATCTCGCTGATGGCGCTGGTGGTGGGCTTCTCGCTGGGGACCGCGGGCGCCGTCATGCAGACGATCCTGCACAACCCGCTGGCCAGCCCCTATACCCTCGGCGTGGGAACGGCGGCGGGCTTCGGCGCTTCGATCGCCATCGTGTTCGGCCTCGGCTCCATGATGACCTCGGTACTGGCCTTCATGTTTGCCATGCTGATCTGCCTAATGATCTATTTTATGGGGCGGAACAATGTCAGTTCCGGTTCGTTGGTGCTCTCGGGCATTGCCTGCCTCTTTCTGTTCCAGGCTCTGCAGGCTTTGCTTCAATATGGTGCGTCGGAGGATCAGAATCAGAGCATCGTCTTCTGGTCCTTCGGCTCTCTGCAGAGCACCGATTGGATGAAGCTGCTGCTCACCGCCGTGGTCGTGGCAGCGACGACTCCGTTGATCTTTGCCGATTCCTGGAAATACACGGCGCTGACCATGGGCGACGAGAAAGCAGTCAGCCTCGGCGTCAACGTCTCGGGGCTCAAGATCAAGGCTTTCTTCCTGATCTCCCTGATGGCGGCGGTCTCCGTCTGCTTCACCGGCTCCATCGGCTTCATCGGTCTGGCCGGGCCGCACATCGCCCGCATGATGGTTGGCGAGGATCAGCGCTTTTATCTGCCGATCTCGGCTCTCTGCGGCGCGGCGATTCTATCGGCCGCCTCGGTGATTTCCAAGATCATTCAGCCGGGCTCCGTGTTCCCGATCGGCATCGTCACCTCGCTCATTGGCGTGCCCTTCTTCTTCTCGCTGGTGTTCCGCGCCAACAAAGGAGGCAGACGCGCATGAGCATTCGCATTGAACATATGAAATACGCCTATCCCAAGGCGAAGGAGCCCATCATCAAGGATATCTCATTCGAGGTACCGGACGGCAAGGTGACGGTGATCATCGGCGCGAATGGCGTGGGCAAATCCACTCTGATCAAGAACATGCTCGGCATCTTTAAGGGCGAGGGCGAGGCCTGGTTCGACGGGAAGAACCGGAAAAGCATGAGCCACGGGGAGCTGACGACTCTGGTGGGCTACATGACGCAGGAGAACGCCCTGCTCACGAGCCTGTCGGTGCTGAACGTGGTACTGCTGGGCCGTCTTGGCACCCTGAACATCAAGGTGCAGGATGAGGATATCGACAAGGCCATGGCCATGCTGCATCTGCTGCACCTGGAGCCCTATGTGGAGCGCCCCTTCTACGCCCTCTCCGGCGGCCAGCGCCGCATGGTGGACGTGGCTCAGACCCTGGTGCGTGATCCGAAGATCCTAATCATGGATGAGCCCACGGCCAACCTCGACCTGGTCAACGAAATGCAGGTGCTGGAGCTGGTCAAGGCCTACACCCACAAGCGCGGCACGGCGACGCTCCTGACGCTGCACGATCTCAACATGGCCGCACGTTACGCCGACCATATGATTCTGCTCAAGGACGGCTGTGTTTACCGTGAAGGCACGCCCTGCGAGATCATCACAGAGGAGAACATTCGCGAGGCCTACGGCGTGAACGTCCATGTCCACACCAGCAGCCGCACGGGTACGCCCATGCTGCTGCTGACACCGGTCGTGGAGACCGAATATTTGTTCTGAGGATATCACTATGGAAATGCAGGATAGAATAAACAGCTACTGGTCGAAGCGCGCTGATGAGTTCGGCGATGCGAGATATACGGACATGCAGAGCCAAAAGAGGAAAAACTGGGAAAAATTAATCAAAGAGCATCTTCCGGTTAAATCTTCCATCCACGCTCTCGACCTCGGAACAGGAGCAGGATTCTTTTCTTTCATACTAAGTGACCTGGGCTGTGATGTTACGGGAATTGACTATTCGGAAGAGATGCTGAAAAACGCCCACAAAAACTGTGAGCGTCTGGGGTATTCTGGAATAACATTCCTGCAGATGGATGCGCAGGAGCTTCAGTTTCAAGATGAGAGCTTTGATTTCATCTTCACGCGAAATGTAACATGGACCCTGCCAGATCCGGAAAAAGCTTATCATGAAATGCTCCGGGTTTTAGCTCCCGGCGGGAGGATAATGAATGCAGACGCCAACTACTCCACTGGCTTCAAACAGATGGATGAGAGAGGCCTGACAGAGAAGATGGCCGAACATGCGAATCCAAACTATACGCATCCCGCCAATAGCTTGGAGATGTTGCGGGAACGGAACGATATAGCACAGTCTCTGTATATAGCGGAGGAATCCCGGCCAATATGGGACATGCGTGTTCTGATGGCCGGAGGTATAGAACGTTTCTGGTTAGACTTGGATGTGAATGCCAACATCTTTGGAATGGTGCAAGCACCTGCACAGGCGAAAATCAGCCCGGAATTCGTCTTGGTTGCTGAAAAACAGATTTGAGGATTAGCGGAGATACTCCCCGTAGACACCTTTTGTTGCAAATACCCTTCTCTGGACACCGTTTGGTGCAACACAGACAGTCAAAAAGCCATGAAAACATTTGTTTTCTTGGCTTTTTACATAAATAGATTATGAGTCTGACGGATGGCTCAGCATGCAGTCAACAAACGTCGATGATTATTGTTTTGCTGAAGAGCTTGCAAATGCGCTTGGCGTTGTCGTAAAAGCACCGAGTGATTTGCTGTATATTATGCCAAACGGGAAAATGCGCGTAGGAGAATTTCGAGAGGGAAAGTTTGTTGACTATGGAGAACAAATTTACTTCTACCCAAGTATGATCTAGTGACCTTTACATGGGGAAATGTTTCGGGCATTGACCGAGGCAGGGGACTGGTTGTGATCAAACCCTCCGGGATACCTTATGAGCAGATGAGCAAGGACGATATGGTTGTGATCGACTTTGACGGGCGTGTTGCGGAGGGCAAATGGAAACCATCCAGTGATGCGCCCACCCACATGGAGCTATATCGCGCGTTCCCGGACTGCGGCGGCATCGTCCACACTCATTCCCGTTGGGCTACTACTTTCGCTCAAGCCGGGATGGGAATCCCTGCCATGGGTACTACCCACGCAGATTATTTTTACGGCGACATCCCCTGCACCCGGAAGATGACCGAGGCCGAGATTGCGGGCGAGTACGAGAAGGAAACCGGCAAGGTCATTGTCGAGACCTTCAAGGATAAGAATCCGACCGCCACTCCCGGCGTCATCGTCCACAGCCACGGGCCTTTTGCATGGGGCATGGATGCCATGAACGCGCTGCATAACGCGGTAGTCATGGAGGAGGTCGCTTTCATGGACTGGCACGCCATGACGATCAATCCGGAAAAAAGCAGCATGCAGCAGGAGCTGTTGGACAGGCATTATCTGCGCAAGCACGGCAACAGCGCCTATTACGGACAGAATAAATGAACAAATTCTATTCATATATACCGTAAAGGATTTGGATAGCCTATCAGTGTTAGAGTTTACGGGCTACTACAAAGCATGGCGGCGGTTTGTCATAGCATCTCGGCTTGGCCATACTCCCACCGAGAATGATTTAGTTGTTGGCAATATGGCTGGAGGCGGAGCAAACCTCAAAAGCAAGTTTTCTAAATTTAGACGGGCAAATAAGTCCGTAGCAGAGGTTATGTCAATAATGAAGCACGACCTCACCAGCACTAATCTTGGATTGCAGTATGCGTTTCTGACAGAAAAGGCGTTATCTAAATTAACATTGATTGATACCAAGATGGTAAAAAGAAAGGATGCAGTATGACAAGAAATGATTTCCTTAATGATGTAACCGAATGATGGGAGCTGCTTGACCGCTGCTCCGATAAGGGATGTTATATCTGCAAAGACATCATCGACTCCGACCAACTTGACGAGTATCGCGGACCTCATGCGGGACATGAACGTGAACAGACTGAAGATAATCATATCCGCTGATGGCGAGACCGCAAACAGCGAGCTCAAAGCCTTCCGAGAAAAGGTGCTTGCAGAGGCCGGGGAGGTGCTTGACCTCTATTTTTCCCCCGATACATACCTCGAAGTCGTACTTAAAGGAGTAAATAAGGGCTGCGCACTGAAAAAGGTGTGAGAATACTTCGGCTGCGATATCGGCAGCTCCGTCGCAGCGGGAGATGAGGAAAACGACCTTGAAATGATAAAGACGGCGGGAATCGGCTGCGCCGTGGCAAACGCGATGCCGAGCGTAAAGGCCGCCGCGGCATTTGTCACGCAGAACGATTGCGAGCATGACGGTATTGTAGAGATCATCGACAGGTTCGTTATCGTCTGAACGCTATTCGGCCCTTGTGAAATACAGACTCTCGACGGGTATCCGGCAGGGATGGCCGCAGGGAGTCTGTATTTTTTAGATTGATCAAATTTCCGTCCCAAAAAAATTTCCTTAAACCGAAAAATTTTTATTGAAAAAACTATAAATATATAATATACTGCTGGTATAAGCTTGGATAATTGAGACGGAAATTGATATGGAGGTTTGAAATGAGACTTACAAAGAGCGAACTGGAAGTTATGAACGTTATGTGGAAGGCCGGCAAGCCCCTTTCCCGCAACGAGATACTCGAGCTTTCCGTTGACAAGACGTGGAAGGACAGCTCCGTCCACATCATACTCAACGGTATGCTCAGGAAAGAGGCCATCCGCGAGGACGGCTTTACCCGCTGCGGCAAGGTCTGGGGCCGGCTTTACGCGCCCAACATCACGATGGAGGAGTATTATGCCGAGAACGTTTTCTCCAAGAGCGATATCAGCGCTCTGCCGCTGATGTTCTCCGCGATGATCCAGAGCGACGAGATCACCCCCGAGATGATCGACGAGCTTGAAAAAATGCTTGAAAAACGCAAGGAAGAATTGTCCCGGAAATGATCGTCAGCAGCTACTCCATACTTGCCGCGGTGATCATCTATAACGTCTGCCTCTCCGCGGCCGCGCTCTTTCTGCGCAGGAGGGACATGCTTTCGCGGAACGTGGTATCCGTGCTGCTCCTGCTGATATTCCTCAGTGTACTCAGACTGGCGATCCCCGTCAGCATGGAGAGCGCCCATGTCATTGGCTCGGACAGTATCCTCCCGACGCTGTGCAGCTGGCTCGGACGGCCGTTCATCGGAGACATGACGGCGGGGGTGCTGCTGCTCGCCGTGTGGACGGCGGGCGCGGCGTCAGTCATCGCGAGGTATGCCGTGTGCGACCTGCGCTTCCGGCGCGAGGCGGCACGCTATCAGCTGACGGAGCGCGAGGACATCCGCGCGCTGGCGGATGAGCTGGGCATTGACTGCGACGTCCGCGTCTCGTCTGACATAACTACGCCCTTTACGGCGAACGCGTTTCGCCCGGTGGTGTATCTCCCGGACGCCGAGCTGAGCCTTTATGAGTGGGAAGCGATCCTCAGACACGAGGCGGCGCACATCAGCGCCCATGACAACCTGATAAAGCTCCTGCTCCTCTTATCCGAGGCGGCGTTCTGGTGGAACCCGATGATACATGCCGCCGGGGAGGAGATATCTGATCTGCTCGAGCTTCGCTGCGATGAGAGGGCGACCGCGCATATGACGCCGCTTGAGCGCGTCGATTACTGCGAGACGCTCCTTAAGGTGCTGTCGCTGTACCAGCGGGGCAGGGCCCCAGCGGTAGCCAGCGCGGCGGTCAAGGCCGAGAAGCGCCTTCGGCGCAGGATAAGACTGATCGTCGAGGGGAGCGGCTCAAAGAAAGACTCCATATTCCGGCGCGTGGGCTCCGTGCTGCTCGTCGCGCTTTTCATTGCGTCGTATTTTGTGATAATCCAGCCGCGCGGCTTCCCAACTGAGGAGGACATTCTGGGGGATGCACCCGCCGGAGCTGTCGTCGAGGATTACGGCGCTCTGGACGACGGGGACGTTTATCTTGCGGTGGAGGACGGAGAATATGTGCTGTATGTGACCGGCGTGCGCGTATATCCCGTACCCGAGGAACTTTTGCAGCCAAATATCATTTCGTTATTTGATATTAAAGAAGGAGGAAACTGAAATGAAACGTTTGGTAAGCCTGGCCCTCGCGCTCCTCATGGCACTCTCACTCACGGCGACCGCTTTTGCGGACTACACCGACGCGTCCGGCTATGACCCTGCACAGGATAAGCAGCTGTACACCCCCTCGTCCGACGACGGCTCCGGCGTAAGCGTCCACGCGGAGGAAACCAAAGTATATTACCGCACGGTGAACGGCAGAAAGCAGATGCGCATATGGTCGGTCACTTACTCGAAGTGGCTCACCGACTGGATAGACATCGGCCCGGCCGACTGAATCCCGCACCCCCCCGCCCGGCACATAATACTATGATATTACAACAACTTAAAACTGAGCCATGACCCGCCGGAGAGCAGTCCCGCGGGTAAAGCAAAGAAAAGGCATTTCCTCACACTGAGATAAAGTCAAGGCCATCGATGGAACCGATGGCCTTGACTTTTTTGGACATAAATTGTGCATACTGCACTAAAACTATGAATATATTTTTACTTTACAAAATAGAGAATTAATGTTAACTTATAAGTAGGATGATAGAAAAATAATTTTAAAAGCTAAACATCAGCGCGAACCCTGTAATGTCTTTATTCCCGCAAGGGCCCGGCGGGGGTAATTACAATAAAACAAAATATTAAAAGAAAGGGTACCATCAGTTGACAAGAGCATACACGCCTGACGGCAAGTCTTTCCGGTGCTTTTTGCCCTTTTCGCCTTGATGGGTTACGACACATCTGCGGCTCAAAAAGCAAAAATCACTCGGAAATCCAAAGCCGTCAGGTGCAAAGCAGTTTTGCCGGAGCGGAAATGCGTTCAGGCAATGAAAGGCACGCAGCCGATACTTGGTGTCTCGGCAAGGGCTTTGAAGCTGCTTGGGCGCATTTCCGCCCGTCAAAACCGTGTGTGTCCTTGTCAACTGATGGTAAAAACGATGAAAAAAATTATTGCGCTGCTTCTCATCCTCGTCATGGCGATTTGTGTGTTCCCGGCAAATGCATTTGCGGACGCAACATCAAAGGAAATCCCGATGCGATATGTTACCAAATACTGCGTCAAGGAAGGCTCAACATTTGTTTCATTACGCAGAGAGGCCGGACTTGATTCTGAAGTTATCGGTTACGTTCAGGGCGGAGAGTACTTTAATCTGATCTGGGATCAGGGTACACTTACTAACCCGAGTTACTTGACGGGTTATATCGACGGTTACAGATGGGCGCACGTCCAAATGTCGTATTACTCGTCTTGGCCGAACACTATAGGCTTTATTGCAAATGACTATGTGCAGACGGTCTACACGGATGGCGATTGATAAACGCAGACAATCATAAGCAGGAGACTATTAAAATCAATTAAGCAGTGTTTTACAAGGCTATGCTCTCTCACAGGCGCCTGAGCGGGCATAGCCGTTTTCAGAGGTGGATAAAATGAAGCAGCTTTATAAGAGACCCGTTTCCATATTCCTCAGTCTGATCATGCTGTTGAGCATGGCTGCGTGTACAAATGACGCGGAGGAAAAAGTGAATGGAGCCGCACTGCTCGGCGGCACGGAAAGCATTGAAACGGAAGAGGTCTTTATCAGAGAGGAGGTCTACCCGTTCGGGGGCGGCTGCACCGTTTCAGGGGTGGTCAGGATCGGGGATACTCTGCTCGTGCAGGGGTATGACAATAACAGGGATGAACCGGTATTTACGCTGGCAAAGCTGAGCTTCGACGAATTTGACAAGGCGAAAATCAACGGATATTCAACTCTCACGATAGAGGGGCGTGGCGACGCGGCACGCGCCATGATATACGGCATTACTGCGGGCGGGGACGGCTGCTTTTACATATTGGCCGGAGAAGCCCCGAGAGAATATACGCGCGGGGGAGAGCGGCGGCGAAACCCGGACTATCAGGGACGTATTGCTGTCCTGCGCTATTCCGTCGAGGGCGAATTTCTGGGAAAATGCGAATATGAAAAATGGCTTGCCGAGGACGTCTACGGGATACTCGCGGACGGCCGAGGAAATATCGTCATATATGGACAGGCGTACATAGCGGAATTTTCGTTTGACAGACCGGACGAGATCGCATTGCAAAGGATAGACGATGGGTGCGTCATCATGACAGGCGCACTTTATAGAGACGACATCATTTTTACGATTTGGGGAGCGGACGGCTCGTACTTTGAATATGACACGGAGAGCGGAACCTTGAGTCCGACTGCGATACACGATACCGAAGGACTGCGGGAGGCAAGCATTGACGGCGCGTCAAAGTGCCAAGGGCTGGACGGCGAGCTTATACTGAACGAAGCGCTGCAGTTTTGGGTCTGCGAGGAGCTGAGCGACTGCCGGTCAAAGTTCAGGTGGAACTACACGGTGACAAGCGAATTTCTCCCGTATGTGTGCCGAGTAGGCGAGAATGTGTTCGTGTGCAGCTCCTCGGGGAAGGAATCATTGTCGGTCATAGGCATGGTAAAGCAGCCAATGGTCACCCAAAGCACCGTCAATGTGGCGCTTGTGAACATGAGCGGGAACAGCGCGATGACAGCGCTCGCGGAGCAAAATCTCAAGGGCGGCAAGTACCGTTACGAGATCGCCGAATACGACGAGAGCAACACGGAAAGACTGCTGGCCGACATGAACGCGGGCGAGTCGCCGGATCTGATCATTTTTGAGCGGGATTTCAGCACGGGCGCGGACATGTTCGAGGATCTGTACTTTTATATAGACAACGACGATGATATTTCCAGAGACAGCTTTATTCCGAACTTTTTGACCTCACTTTCCGTTAACGGGGAGCTGCTTGAGATATGGCCGTCGGTGTCGATAAACACCGTTGCCGCAAGAAACTCGGACATCGTGGGAGACACGCCGCTGACTATCTCAGACTATCAGGATATAGTTGACGGCTCGGAGAAGTATAAAAGCATTTTTGGCAGCTTCATGACAAAAGAAAATCTGCTGGGATGGGTAAGCATTGTCGGGACGAGCATGTTTATCGACAGGGAAAACGCCGCCTGCAATTTTGACAGCGAGGCGTTCACACGGCTGCTGGCCCTGTGCGCGCAGATGAGGACGGACAGCTCGGTACAGGCCGCGCCGGACATCTCGGAGAGTCTCCTTGCGGTTTATGTGATAAGCTCCCCGCAGGCACTCCCGTCGATACGCAACGTACTGGGAGAGGATTATTCATTTGTCGGCTTCCCGGCGGGCGGCGAGGGGTGCAGCTATTACAGCTGCGGTCTCAGCGGCAGAATGGCCATACCAAAGGCGAGTAAGAACAAGGATGGAGCATGGAGCTTTATTAAGAGCATGCTGGGGCAGGAGGCGCAGACAAACACCGGCTACTGTCTGCCGGTGGACCTGACGGCACTGCTGCGGCAGGCGGAGGCTTCGCTGAATGAGGAAGATGTCGGGCTGCTTATGAGTCTCGTTTCGGAAACCAAGTATGCAGAAAATACGGCCGACATTCCGCTGCGCGATATCATCCGTTCCTCGGGCAGGGCTTTCCTCGCCGGCGAAAAGACGCTGGAGGAGACGACGGCGCTCATCCAGTCAAGAGCAAACATCTATATGGCGGAAAAATACGGCTGATGATCTCTGAGCCGACAAAAAGCGGAACATAAGTGCAGACTTTGTTGTATCATTATCCCCGCGAGCGTAACGTGTAGTTCAATCACAAAACACATTGACCTTCTATGGAGCAAAAAATGCTGTTAAACTACCTGAAACAGGGAACTGAATACGCGCTTGCGGCACTGATGGCCGCGGGAGCTGCGGTTTGCGTGGCCCAGCTCGTTTCCAAAGGGAAGCTTACCCGCACGCAGAGGATAAAAATACTGCTCACGGCAGGCTACTTTCTCACGCTGTGCTTTACCGTGTTCGGCGCTCGCGCCCAGTACGGCGCGGCAGAGGTATACCGCTTCAAATACAGTCTGTACCTCTTTGAAAATCTGAGGAGCGCAGTCCGCGAGAAGTCCGCCGACGCGGTGATCCAGCTCGCGCTCAACGTGATCATGTTTATCCCCTGCGGGGCCGTGCTGCTGTGGACCGGGAGAAAAGACCGCCGGGGGCGCGTGTTCATCCGGATACCGCTGATAGCGCTCGTGATCGAGAGCGTCCAGTTTTTGACCGGCTGGGGACTCTTTGACATAGACGACCTCGTCTGCAACACGCTGGGAGGATGTTTTGGTGCGTTCGTTTTTCTGGCCGCGGCGGAAAAAAGCAGACGGAGCCTGATACCGGCAGCACTGTTGGCGGCGATGGCGGCGGGGGCATGCGCGGTTTATTGCGCCATGCCGTTCGGGCTGCTGCCGGAGGATGTGATCAACTGCGATCATACGAGGCCCGGCGTCGTGTTGACGGAGGCGGAGAGCCTTGCGCCGCAGACGCTGAGCGTATACCGCGCGGTGGAGCGCGGCAGGAACGACGCCGCACCGCAGATCGAGGCGATATTCGGCGCGATCGGCGATACGGTCGACTACGGCACGCGGGACGAGTACGAGACGTGCGTGATATACCGCGGAAGCGTCCCGGCGCATTACCTTTGGTACAATTTCGACGGCTCGTTCCGGCTGGAGCTGGGTCAGAGAGAGGTTCCGCTGCCGGAGGGAACAAGCGCGGCGGAGCAAGTTTTGGCACTCCTCGGCAATATGGGGTACGACTTGCCCGGCAGCTGCGAGACCGGTACCCCGGGAACGATCATCTTCCGCATGGAGGAATACGGCGGGTCGGTTTTTGACGGGAGCATAGAATTCGTTTACAGCGGAGACAAGCTTTGCTCCCTGAAATACAGCGTCAGCGAGATGGAGTATTGCGGGGAAGCGGACGCCTATACGGAGCGGGAGGTACAAAAAAATCTGCTCCGGGGGCGCTTCTCGGCCGACCGGGAATTTGACGGAGCTATCGGCGTGGTAGAGATAAGCGCCTGTACCATCGAATACAGGATGGATACCAAGGGCTTCTGCCGCCCGGTCTATGTGCTTTCGGCGATGATAGACGGTGAGCCGGGACGGCTGACCGCCTCGGCGGTGTCATACTTTCAGGCGTTAAATAAATGAGAAAAATAGAAATTATCATACTGACCGCTCTTAAATGTCTCCACTGCGCAAAGACAAAAAAGTGCGACTTCGCATAAAAAAGCTAAATTTGCCAAATGAATCGACAAAGTTAGCTTTTTTAGGACATCAGTTGTGCAAACTGCACTAAAGCTATAAATATATTTTTACTTTACAAAACTGAGAATTAATGTTAATTTATATGTAAGATGATGAAAAGGTGATTATAAAAGCAAAGCATCAGCGCGGGCCCTGCAATGTCGTTATTCCCGCAAGGGCCCGGCGGGGGTAATTACAATAAAACAAAATATTAAAAGAAAGGGTAGAAAACGATGAAAAAAGCAATAGCGTTAACAGCTGTACTTGTGTTGGCACTGTCACTACTGTCTGCAAGCGCATACGCAGACGTCAATTTTACCCCTACAGGAGAGTGCGGATGGTATACTGATGATGGGTATGCTTTCAGCATTGGTCACACCACTTATGAAATGCCATATGGTACTGTTTGCAGCAGGACGAGCTATGCGAATTACTATAGCTATGTTTTCCCAATTCAGTATATACTCACGGATTTTGCGGACTATCACCAGACATGGGGCTTTAACCCACAAGGAATAGATGGGTCATTTGGAGCAAATACAGCCTCGGCCGTGTCTTATTTTCAAAACAGATACGGCCTGCAGGTAGACGGCTGCGTGGGTGATGAAACATGGTCCGCGTTTGTAGACAGATGGGTCTTTGGTGCGGGCTACTAAAAAAGTGCGAAAATTAATAACTGTCATACTGATATTGGCAGTTGCCGCGCTGTGCTTGGGATGTGGTCGGGGGGAAGCTCCCGCCTCTCCCGAGAGCGGCGGCACACTGACCGCCCCAGATATCGACACGATCTCCGCCGATGACGGGGACGGGGCTATCGTACTCAAAAAAGAGGCCCTGCGTCTGCCGGACGATGCCGCTACGGTACATCTGACGGCTCAGGCGGGCGGGTGTGTGTACCTGTGCTGCCGGGATAAAAACGACGGATACTTTTTCTGCCGTGTCGACGACAGGCTGAACGTTACCCGGCTCGACACAAGGTACGATGAGCCGATAGAAAACTTTGCGGCGAACGACAGCGGCGACCTGTTCCTGCTCAACACCGACGCCGAGGGGAAAAAGCGCATAGAGTGCCTGTTCAGCGACGGAGAGCATAAAACGATCACGCCCAACATAATTGCCGACGAGGGGGTGATACTCTCGTTTGCGGCGGTGAAAAAGGGCTTTATAGTCGATAACATGCGCGAGCTTCTTGCGCTGGACACGGACGGGAAGCTCATAAAAAGCTTCGGAAAATACCAGAGCGGGGCGTGGTTGGTCCGGCTGAGCGATGACAGAGTGCTTGCCGTTTACTCGGGTAGCGCGGCCTCCGGCGCAGGGAACTCCGTGACCCGTCCGGCGAGGATAGACAGCATAAACGGCAGCTTTGCCGTTGTCGGAAGCACGGAGCTTGCGGCAGCCTGTACCGGCTTTTTCGGCGGCACGGGTGAGACGCTTTTTACGTCCATCGGCAGGAACGTGTATGAATATGACTACTCGACCGGTTCACTCACGCTGAAATTTGACGCTGGGACGAGCTATCTTTTCCCTGAATATTATATCGGGCAGGAGCGGTATTTCGCTCTGGAGAGGGGCAAGCCGGTGATACTCTCCGCGCGGCGCGACAGGGAGGTCAGGCAGCTGACTCTTGCGGGCTATGATATTGATCAGCGGATAGATACCGTTGTGCAGATGTTCAACGCGGCAAACAGCGGTTATATCATTACCGTTGACGACTATGTGCGCTTCGACGAATATGAAGATCAGGACGCGGGAAAGCTCCGCTTTGCCGCCGATATCATATCGGGGAACACGCCGGATATCTATGTCCTGGGTGCCGACACGGCGCAGAAGTACGCGGCAAGGGGTCTGCTTGAGGACCTGATGCCGTACTTTGACGGCGAGGCCGGGACCGGCGTGCTATTTGATAAGCTGACTGAGCTGACTCTTTCCGACGGGAAAATGTTTCTGTGCATACCGGCGTTTTCGGTGAAGGTCATATCCGGCCCGGCGGACGAGGTATCCGCGCCGTTCACGATAGACGAGCTGTTTGAGATGACGGAGAGGTACTCGGCTCAGACGGTTTTCGGCAGGCGCATGACACGGACCAAATTCATGGAAAACGTGCTGATGTCCATGCACGGAGAGCTGTATTCGCCGGAGAGCGGGACGTGCAGCTTCACCAGCCGGGAGTTTATAAAAATTCTGGAGATAACAAAATCGCTTCTTGACGAGTCCGAATGGGTCAGCGGCGAGTACGGAAACGCGGCGGCGGGGAAGCAAATGCTGCTGACCGAGTGGCTCGGCCCGTATTTTGTGGACTATATAGCGATACATAATACCGTTTTCGGCGGCAGCGCGTGCATTACGGGCTTCCCCAGCACACAGGGCCATGGGGCGGCGATATTGCCGCAGTTCACCTTCGGAATGTCCTCGGCAAGCGGGAAGAAGGATGGCGTATGGGAGTTTTTCAAATATCTGCTCTGCGAGGACACTCAGGCCGGCTTTTTCGGCAGATGGTGCTTCCCGGCCAATGCCGCCGTATTTGACGCTTTTTCGGAAGCATATCTCAAAAGCTACGCGGAAACGCCTACGACGCTCGTCTCGGGCGATTATAAGCTCAAAGGAGCCATGAGCGAGGGAGAAGCACGGAAGGCCGTGCGTGAGCTTATCGGCGGCATTGACTCTCTCGCGGTCTATGACCGCACCGTATTCGACATAATTATGGGATCCTGCGGGGCGTTCTTCTCGGGCGACAAAAGCGCGGAGGAGACCGCCGAGGTCATCCAATCGAGGGTATCCATATATTTGGCCGAACAATACGGCTGAGTGTTTTGAGATCGGCAGAAAACGGACTGACATTGCCCGGGGAATTGCAGGATCGTGGCGGAGCTTGTACAAAGCGCCCATTATGACGCGGAGAAAACAAATCACAGGCACGACGCCGCACGGCCGCTCACGGCCGGTAAGAAGGAGGCCGGAAATGAAGAAAATACTTGCACTGCTATTATGCCTTGCGCTGCTGTTCACCTCCGGGTGCGGCGGCAGCGGAGGGATACATAAGGACGCCGTTGACGTCTCCGGGCTGGCCTTGGAGCCGGCGCGGCAGCGCTACTCCTTTGAGTTTGCGGATTTCCCGCAAAGCATGTGGTTCGGCATGAGCAGCATCGCGGCCGTGGACGGCAAAATATTCCTGCTCGGGATGATGGGCGGCAGCTACCTCTACAGTCTCGATACCGACAGCCTGAGTCCGGTGCTGCTGGCCTCCAGGGAGGACGAGAGCGAGCAATGGTACGCCTACTGCGCCATGGGCGGGAGGCTCTATGTCCTCGACTCCGCGAACCGCCGCCTCATCGAGCTCGGCACGGACGGGGAGCGACTGCGCGCCATTGCCCTCCCCGGCGACCTGTTCGTCAGCGACATCGCCTCGGACGGAGAATATATCTATGCTCTGGGCAGCGGAATGGTCACCGCGCTGCGGCCCGGCGCCGACGCGGCGGAGCAGGTATTTTCCATCGGGATATCCCCGTATGCCTCCATCGCGGACGACGGCGCGGGCCGGGTATTCGTCGCGTGGAGGGACGGCGAGACACAGGCGCTCAGCGAGATCGACGCGGAAAAGCAGCGTCTGGGCGAGACGTCGTACTTCAACACCGACTGCGCGATAGCCGGCACCGGCCGGGACTGGGACATATATCTGCGTATCGGCGGCGCGCTGTACGGCTATCGGCTCTCGGACGGGAGCATGGAAAAGCTGCTGTCCTTCTCTGAGCTGGGACTCAAGAGCAACGGCGTGGTATATGAGCTTGGCGGGGGCAGATTTCTCTACACCGGCACCTTCGGCGAGATAGCGTCCGTGCCTGTGATACTCAAGCCCGACGAAGGCACGGACGGGGACGTGACGCTCGTCCTCGCGACCGTGGGAGAGCTTCCCTACGCCATGGAAAAGTCCGTCCGCGCGTGGAACCAGCTGCACCCGGAATGTCGTGTAGAGATAAAGGATTACAGCGCCGGCGCGGACGAGCGCACCGCCCAGTACCAGCTTATCGCGGATATCGGCTCGGGAAAGGGACCGGATCTCTACAACATGTCCGGGCCGCTCGCGGGACGGCTGATACGCCGGGGGCTGCTCGAGGATCTGTACCCGTATATCGACGGAGACCCGGAGCTGTCAAGAAGCGATTTTATGAGCGGGCCGCTCTCGTCGCTCGAGGTGGACGGCACGCTGCCGCATATCGCGCCGTCCTTCAGTCTGCTGACAACGTTCGCGGCCAAAAAGGACGTCGGGAGCCTGCCGGATATCTCATATGAAAGCCTGTCCGCAGTCGTCAACGGCAGCGCCTATTACAGAAGCATTTTTGACATGACCTACGACCGGGATCAGTGGCTGAGGATAATGGTCGCCGCGTCGGGAGATAAGCTTATCGACTGGACGGAGAGAAGGTGCGGCTTTGACTCCGGATATTTCAGGGAGCTGCTGACCCTGGCCGCGGCAAGGACGGAGCCGGAGGCGTTTTACGGCGGGGGAATGAGAGAGATCGTCGAGGCCTCGCACTCCGTGCTGTATACCGTGGTGCTGAGCGGCATATGGCAGGCGGCGGTGGCGGACGACGCATACGGCACGGGCAGCTATGTGTATGTGGGTATCCCCGAGGTGGGGAACGTCATCTCGCCCGAGATCGACATCGGGATGTCCGTGCAGACGGCCAACAAGGAGGCGTGCTGGCGGTTTATCCGTGAGTTCCTCGTGAGCGGAAGCTCCTGCACCACGGAAATACCGCTGCGCCGGGACGGTGCGCGCCGGCAGATGGAGAAGGAGCTTGAGAACCTGAAGCAGAATCCCTCGCTCTATGACAGCCGGACACAGGCCATGGAGTATCTGATAAGCGTTATAGAGGACGCGGATGTCCTATACCGGTACGACGCCGACCTGTGGAGCATTATCCAAAGCGAGGCCAACAAGCTCTACGCCGGGCAGAACACGCTGGACGAGGCGGTGCGCGCCATCCAGAGCCGGGCGGGGATATACATGTCCGAACAGAGCTGAGCGGCTTTAGGCGTAAAAGCACCCTGAAAACACTAAGTTTTCAGGGTGCTTTTAGATATATGACGTGAATTAGGTCAGCCCTCCGCAGGCGGCTCATCCTCCGGGGCGAGGCCGTCCGTGAGACGCAGGCCCGCCGTCTGCGTGACGGGGAGGGAGAAGGAGATGGCGTGCGCGGGAGTGTCAGGGCCGGCCATCTTCATTATCGCCTGCATGATGCCGTCCTTGTTGGAGGTCTTCGTGGCGATAAGCACGAGCGTCTTGTCCGATGCGAGCGTCACGCCGAAAAACTTCTCCGCGCTCTCCATGCCGGTACCCTTGGCGTGGATGATGGTGCCGCCGCCAGCGCCCGCGGAGCGCGCCGCGTCCATGACCGTCTCGCCGTAGCCCTGATCGCATATCGCGATTATCAATTCTCTGTCCGTGTTCTTCAAAACCGACTCTTCTCCTCTCGTAAACTTCTGCCCGCTGAGCAGAAACGCAAGCTCTCTCTTCCCGCCCACGCTGGACGCCGGGATGATGAGCGCCATGCCCACGCCCGGAATGTCTATCTTGACCTTCGTCTCCAGCTCGTGCTTTATTGTGCGCCAGCTCGCCTCCGTGACGAAGGACATGCACACCGCCTTTTCGGCGCTCGAGAGCGGCGGATAGCGCAGACTCGCCGTGTCCATGGTGCCGTGGCCGAGGGTAACAAAGCAGACCTCGACGCCGGTCTCCCTGAATATCTGCATGAAGTCGGGGAGCCTTGACCGCTCGGCAACGGTCAGAAGATAAAACACATTGCTCATATGTATGCTTCCTTACAGTTCGATTATTGAGTAATTGTCAAGCTCGGCAAAAATGTCGCTGTAGTCCTGCTCACTGACGCGGCGGGAGGCGCCTATCCTGTACGAAACGCCGAGTATCTGTATCGTTATCAGAGGGGTCATCGCGACCATCGCCACGACGCCGAAGGCGTCCGTCACGACGTTCCCACCCACCGCCATGCACGCGCCGACGGAGAAGGGGAGGAGGAACGCCGCCGTCATCGGGCCGGAGGCCACGCCGCCCGAGTCAAACGCGACGGCGGTGAATATCGGGGGAACGAAGAACGACATTATCAGCGCGATGGCGTAGCCCGGGATGATGAAATACATGATATTTATACCGGTAAGCACGCGCAGCATGGAAAGCCCGACGGACACTGACACGCCGACGGAGAGAGAATCCCTCAGCATACGGCCGGAGATGGCGCCGTTCGTGATCTCCTCGACCTGCTTCATGAGAACATACACGGCAGGCTCCGCGCGCACGATGAAAAAGCCCATGAGCATACCCATCGGGATAATGACCCAGCCGCCGCCGATGGACGAGAGCGCCGCGCCCATGAACGAACCCACGGGCATGAAGCCGACGTTCACACCGGTCAGGAAAATGACCAGACCCGCAAAGGTGTATACAAGGCCGATGATCGTCCGGCGCATGGTCTTTTTGTCGAGCTTAAGAGAGAATGTGCGGAATATGCCGAAGAACACCACGATCGGCAGCAGCGCCAGCGCCACCTCCTTTGTATAGAGAGGAAGCTCCCGCAGGAAGAGCGCGCCCAGCTCCGAGGTCGTACCGGCGGAGGGGAGTGCCGCAGCGGAGTAGTTCGCCGTGTCGCCGCTGTAGAGAATGCTGAGGATAAGCACCGCGAGTATCGGGCCGATGGAGCATATCGCCACAAGGCCGAAGCTGTCGTCCGCGGCCTTCTTATCAGAGCGGATGGAGCATATGCCTATGCCGAAGGTCATGATGAACGGCACGGTCATGGGTCCGGTGGTAACGCCGCCGGAGTCAAAGGCCACGGCCAGATAATTCTCCGGCACGAAGAAGGAGAGTGCGATAACTATCGCGTAGAACACGATGAGCAGCACCCGGAACGAGATGTTGAAGAGCATGCGCAGCACCGCTATCACGAGGAACAGACCCACGCCCGCGCCCACGGAGAGGATAAGCACGCTGTTGGGAATGCTCTCCACCTGGTTTGCAAGCACCTGCAGGTCAGGCTCCGACACCGTGATCATCACGCCGAGCAGAAACGCCACCGGTATGACCAGCCAGAGCTGACGGCTCTTGGTCAGCTGTGAGCCGATACTGTTGCCCATAGGCTCCATCGCAAGCTCGGACCCCTGCGTAAAGAGCATCATGCCCACCACGAGCAGCGCCGACCCGGCGAGGAACACGAGCATGAGATCCGTCCCCATCGGGGCGACGGTGAGCGAGAGCGCGAGAACGATCGCCACCATGGGCAGCACCGCGCTGAGAGCGTCATTGAATTTTTCAGCGATTTTTTTCCTGTACAATTAGATCCACCTACCATCAGTTGACAAGGACACACACGGTTTTGACGGAGCGGAAATGTGTCCAAGCGGCTTCAAAGCCCTTGCCGAGACACCAAGTATCGGCTGCGTGCTTTTCATTGTCTGAACGCATTTCCGCTCCGGCAATTCTCCAACTCAAATCGAAGCCCAACGAAGTGGGTTCGATTTGAAAAGGAAGAAGGAGATCGCATAGTGCAGCTTCTGCCGCAAGGCGGAAGCGGAACGGTGCGGGCTTCTTCTGACGCGTTGCACCTGACGGCTTTGGATTTCCGAGTGGTTTTTGCTTTTTTGAGCCGCAGATGTGTCGTAACCCATCAAGGCGAAAAGAACAAAAAGCGCCGGAAAGACTTGCCGTCAGGCGTGTATGCTCTTGTCAACTGATGGTATCAATACTTAAACGGGCCTGCAAGCTCTGCGTGCAGGCCCAAATTTCCATATACAAACCCAAGCTTATTATAACTTATCGCAGGCCAGGTGTCAAGCGGAACGGAAAGTGCCTTGACGTAACGGCCCGGGCGGGTTATATTATTGGTGATAGCTCCGCGCCGCCCGGACTGGGAGCGGGACACACGGCGGCAAAAACCGCTTATGAAAGGAAAAAAACGATGTTTGTTACCAATGACATACGCTATATCGGCGTGAACGACCACAATATCGACCTTTTTGAGGGGCAGTACACCGTCCCAAACGGCATGGCATACAACTCATACGTTATCCTCGACGATAAGATCGCCGTCATGGATACCGTCGACAGAAATTTCAGGGACGAATGGCTCGAGAATCTCGCCGGGGCGCTGGGCGGAAGAAAGCCCGATTACCTCGTCGTCCAGCACATGGAGCCGGATCACTCCGCGAATATCGTGAGCTTCATGGACAAATACCCCGAGGCCGTCATAGTCTCCTCCAACGCCGCGTTCGGTATGATGAAATGCTACTTCGGCACCGACTTTGCCGAGCGCCGCATTGTGGTGGGCGAGGGCAGCACTCTTGCTCTCGGCCGGCACACCCTCTCCTTCGTCGCCGCGCCCATGGTACACTGGCCGGAGGTCATAGTCACCTATGACAGCGCCGACAAGGTGCTTTTCTCCGCCGACGGCTTCGGCAAGTTCGGTGCGCTGGACGCGGACGAGGACTGGGCCTGCGAGGCGAGACGCTACTATATCGGTATCGTCGGCAAGTTCGGCGCTAACGTCCAGGCCCTGCTCAAGAAGGCTGCGAAGCTCGATATCCGGATCATCTGCCCCCTGCACGGCCCGGTGCTGAGCGAGGATCTGGGCTATTACATCAACCTTTACGACATATGGTCGTCCTACCGTGTGGAGAGCGAGGGCGTGGTCATCGCCTACACCTCCGTTTACGGACACACGAAAGAGGCGGCGCTTCTCCTTGCCGACAGGCTGGAGGCTAAGGGCTGCCCCAAGGTGACGGTGACGGACCTTGCCCGTGACGACATGGCGGAGGCCGTCGAGGACGCGTTCCGCTACGGCAAGCTCGTCCTCGCCACCACTACCTACAATACCGATATATTCCCCTTCATGAGAGAGTTCATCGAACACCTCACCGAACGCGGCTATAAGAACCGGACCGTCGGCATTATCGAAAACGGCACCTGGGCGCCCGCCGCGGCGAAGGTCATCAGAAGGATGATGGAGGGCTGCCAGAATATCACATGGGCGGAGAACACCGTCACGGTCAAGGCCGCGCTCAACGACGCCTCGAGAGCGAAGATCGACGCGCTTGCCGACGAGCTGCTGTAAGGCGTGCACGGGACCGGAGCCGCAGGGCCGCATGAGCGCAAATATAAAAAATACGGACTTCCTTCCGGAAGCCCGTATTTTTATTATTTCTGCTCGTTTATATAGATGCTCGCCTTGCTCTGGATGAGCTTTGCGACCTCCTGAGCGCTCTTCTGGCCGGAGAAATACGCCGCGGCCTGCTCCGTCACGATGCTTATGATACTCTCGTCATAATCCATCAGCTTGGTGGCGCTGGCGATGACCGAGCGGAGCTGCTCGGCCTGCGCCTCCGTGGTGGCGTATATCTCATAGCTGTTTATGCCGTCGGTGAAGCCGCCCTTGGACTGCGGTATGCGTTCCCCGTTCTCGTCGAGGAGGTAGTTGCCGTTGGCGTCCTTGAGGTATTCCACCACCATCGAGGCGGCAAGCTGCTCCTCAAAGGTGTTCTTGTTGGTGGGAAGGTAGAAGCCGCTGCTCTGGTAGCCGTCGGTGAGGACCGTGCGGACGAACTGCCACGCCGCGTCCTTGTCGGGGCAGGCGCTGCTTATGCAGTAGCCGTCGCTTATCGACATGAGGCTGCCGACGCCGTGAAGGGTCGGGAAGCCCACAAAGGTCGCCTTGCCGCCGAAGAGCTTGTCGTAGTCCTCATACATGAAGTCGACGCCGGAGAAGTTCGCCATGGTCAGCATTTGCCGACCCTGCTGTATGCGCACCGACGCGGAGTCGTCGCGGGAGTATTCGTAGCGATCATAGTCAAAGTTGCCGCCGGAGGCCGCGAACTCGAGCAGCTTCACGAAATCCTCGCTGTCAAAGCGGCATTCGCCCGTGCTCCAGTCCATATACTCGTCCAGATCCAGCACCAGACATATCGTCAGCAGACTGTTCCTGTCATAGCCGACGTCAAAGCCCTCGCAGCCCTCGGGCATCGTCGCGAGCGCCGCGTAGTAGTCGTCGTAGGTCCAGCCCGGCTCGTCGCCGACAACGGAGCTTGCACCCACCGCCGTCACCACGGAGAAGCCGCCGGGAGCGCAGTACAGCCCGCCGTCTACCTCCAGCGCGGAGAGAACGTTCGGGAAAAAGTCGTCGCGGCTGAGGGCGCCGTCGCCGTCAAGGTATGGGTACAGGTCCGCCAGCAGGCCCTTTGCCGCCATCTGACGGTAGGGGAGCTGGCCGAGCGCCAGAATATCGGGCATGTCCCCGGACATTATCTCCGTGGTCAGCTTGGTCATGCCCGCGGAGTAGTCCTCCTCGGTGTTGAATTCGGAGTAGTCCGTCACCTCGATACGGTAATCACCGCCGGAGCGGTTGAAGCTGAGTATGGCTTTCTGGATGTTGTCGTCGATATACATTACCGCCATGCTCAGAGTCTTTTTCTGTGCGGCTGGGTCATAGGGGACCTTGTCGACGGTGAAGTAGTCCATGTCCCATGTGTTGGCCTTATCGTTATAGGTGCGGATGAAGCCGCTGACATTGCCGCTGCCGTCAACGTTCACCAGCCCCAGATCGCTGCTGTCAACGTCGCAGCTGAGCCAGCTGAAAAGCTTGTCCGCGCGCTGCTCCGCGAGAGAGTAGCCGAAGAAGTTCACGCCGCTCGTGTAGTAGAGGTCGTAATCTCCTCCGCCGGATATCAGGTCATAGGCGTCGTAGGGTATGGTAAAGTTCTGCGAGGAGAAGTCGCCTGCGGCGGGGTCGATAACCTTGAGGGCGAGACCGCCGGCGTTTTCATATATCATCACGGCGGCGCGGCCGTCCGACAGCTTGACGAGGGAGTAGATATAGCCGTCGAAGCTTATCTCGTATGCCTTGGAGCCGTCCGGGGCAAAGGCCGTCAGCAGCTGATCGGTGATGACGATAAGGTTGCCCTTTTCGTCGCAGACTGCGTTGTAGATATATACCTGCTCGTCGCCGAGGTCAAGCCTCACGGAGCTGAGCACCGTGCCGGTCGTGTCCAGAACGCGGAGATAAAACGGGTCCTCGGAGCGGTAGTAGTCGTAGTAGGAATCGTCCGCCGGGGTCATCCCATCCGGAGCCTCGAACCATGAGGTGTAGCAGTCCTCAAGCACGGTGAGCGTGCCGTCGGCGTTCACCAGCAGAAAATTGATACTCGTGCTGGACGCAAAGTTAATTTTGCCGTCGCTGTCAATGTCAGACTCGGCCGGAACATAGTTTTCGAGACGCGTCGTCTGTCCGTCAAAGGTAGAGAAGCTGATGTACGGGGCAAACACATCGAACTGGCCCTCATAATCAGGCACTGCGCCCTCGGGGATGTTCTCGCCTACCTTTTCGCGGCCGACGGCGTAGAAGCCGTCGCCGGTCACTGCCTTGGGGCTGGGGAAATCCTCGCTGTTTTTGAAAAGTGTGGTAAAGCTTGCGGTATAGACGTACTCCGGGGTCTGCGCCGTGCCGCCGTCAGCGGGCTTTTCCGATGTCGAGCCGCCCTTGTCGCCGCAGCCGGCGAGGCCCAGTGCCATGCACAGCGCGAGCAGCAGCGCCGCCGCACTTCTGATCTTGTGTTTCATCGTGTCCTCCTGAAAAATTCTGCGTGTTTCCGTGGGGCAGCCGGTGCGGCTACCCCCCCAACGACACACATTATACCATAAATGTTATGTACAAACGCTTAACAATGTTTAATTTTGCTTAAAAAACCTGCGCATGGCCGCGCGTGTCGAGAGAGGGCAAACACATGACGTAAAAGACGCCCCACGTTCAGACAGGCAGTGTTTATATTGCCTCCTCGGCGAGGGAAGCATGCGGGAGGAGCAAGCCCCTCCCCTACGGAGGGACGGGGAGAACTCATGAAAAGGGCTTCTCCCTCGGGAGAAGCTGTCGCCGACAGGCGACTGATGAGGGGTAAATACATCCACCTCATCCGTCACGACTTCGTCGTGCCACCTTCCCCTCAAGGGGAAGGCACCCCCCCTTTCGGCTCGCGCCGCTCGCCACTTCCCCCAATGGGGGAAGCACGCGGGAGGAGCAAGCCCCTCCCCTGCGGAGGGACGGGGACAAGGAGCGGCGCGCCATGGCTCCACCAGTGGGGGAGCTGTCAGCCGAAAGGCTGACTGAGGGGGGCGGCTTCACCACTTTGGGGAAAGCTGTCAGCGGCAGATGACTGAGAGAGAAAAACCGCAGGTTCTGCAACACGTCAGTTTTCTCTCCCTCCGTCAAAACCTGCGTTTTTGCCACCTCCCTCGTCAGAGGGAGGCGTAAATTTTCTCCGGCATGGCAGCGTCCGCGGTGCGGGAGGTGCAGCCCCCTTATCGCCTCGCTATGCTCGGCACTTCCCACAATGGGGGAAGCATGGGAAAAAACTTCGTCCGCACACAAAAAAATCAGCGCCCGGGCATTTGCCCGGGCGCTGAAGGTCATAGTATTGCGTTTGCTCGGAGAAGAGAGGCTTACTCGTAGAGAGCCTTCAGCTTCATCAGGTGGTCGTAGCGAGCCTTGGCGTTGGCCTCGGAGGCGGAGAAGAGCTTGTCGGCTCTCTCGGGGAACTCGCGGGTCAGACGGCTGTAACGGGCCTCGTTCATCAGGAATTCCTGATAGCCGCCCGCAGGCTCCTTGCTGTCGAGGGTGAAGGGCTTCTCGGCGTCGGGGTTGTAACGGAACAGGTTCCAGTAACCGCACTTGACAGCCTTGTCCATTTCCTTCTGGCAGTTCTCCATGCCGCCCTTGATGCTGTGCATCTCGCAGGGAGCGTAGGCGATGATGAGGGACGGGCCCTTGTGAGCCTCGGCCTCGGCGATGGCCTTGAGGGTCTGGACCTTGTTTGCGCCCATCGCGATCTGGGCAACATAGACGTAGCCGTAGGTCATTGCGATCTCGGCGAGGGACTTGGACTTGATCTCCTTACCGGCTGCCGCGAACTGTGCGACCTGACCGATGTTGGAGGCCTTGGAGGCCTGTCCGCCGGTGTTGGAGTAGACCTCGGTGTTGAACACGAAGATGTTGACGTCTTCGCCGGAGGCGAGAACATGGTCGACGCCGCCGAAGCCGATGTCGAAGGCCCAGCCGTCGCCGCCGAAGATCCACATGGACTTCTTGTTCAGGTAATCCTTCTTGGCGAGGACCTTTGCGCGGTTCTCGCAGCCGCACTGGTGAGCCTCGAGCAGCTCGATGAGCTTCTTCGCGGGGGCCTGGTTGGCGTTGCCGTCGTCGTAGGTGTCAAGGTATTCCTGAGCCGCCGCCTTGATGGCCTCGTCCTTGCCCTCGGCAGCCATCTTCTCGATGACGGGCTTTATGTCGTCGCGGATCTTCTTCTGGCCGAGGTACATACCGAGACCATGCTCCGCGTTGTCCTCAAAGAGGGAGTTGGCCCATGCGGGACCCTTGCCTTCCTTGTTGACGGTGTAGGGAGAGGTAGCCGCGGGACCGCCCCAGATGGAGGAGCAGCCGGTGGCGTTGGAGATGAGCATATGATCGCCGAAGAGCTGGGTGACGAGACGTGCGTAGCTGGTCTCGGCGCAGCCTGCGCAGGAGCCGGAGAACTCGAGGTAGGGCTGGGCGAACTGGCTGAACTTCACGTTGTCGGCAACGAACATGTCGGGCTTGTCGGAGACTTCCTTGACCATGTAGTCGAAGACCTCCTGCTGCTCGGTCTGGCTCTCCATGGGGACCATCTCGATGGCGCCGACGGCACACTGGCCTATGCAGACGCCGCAGCCCATGCAGTCGAGGGGAGAGACGGCCATGCTGAACTTGTACACGCCCTTGCCCTTGCCGGCCTTGATGTCGGCGAGCTTGGTCTGTGCGGGTGCAGCGGCGGCCTCAGCCTCGGTGAGGGCGAAGGGACGGATGGTGGCGTGGGGGCAGACAAAGGCGCACTGGTTGCACTGTACGCACTTCTCGGCGTTCCACTTGGGGACGGAGACGGCGATACCGCGCTTCTCGTATGCGGATGCGCCCAGCTCGAAGGTACCGTCGGCGTGATCGACGAAGGTGGATACGGGCAGAGAGTCGCCGTCCATCTTGTCCACGGGATCGAGTATGGTCTTGACCATCTTGACGGTCTTTTCGCGGCCGGTCTCGGCCTCTTCCCTGACGGTGTCGACGGCGTTCGCCCAGTCGGCGGGGACATCGACCTTGACGTAGGCGGTGGCGCCGGCGTCGATGGCCGCGTAGTTCATGTCAACGACGTCCTGACCCTTCTTCAGGTAGGAGTGGAGGGCGGCGTCCTTCATGTACTGGATGGCCTCTGCCTCGGGCATGACCTTTGCGAGGGAGAAGAACGCGGACTGGAGAATGGTGTTTGTGCGCTTGCCCATGCCGATCTTCTTCGCGAGGTCGATGGCGTTTATCATGTAAAGCTGGATGTTGTTGTTGGCGATGTAGCGCTTGGAGGCGGCGTCGAGATGATGGCTCAGTTCCTCAAAGCTCCACTGGCAGTTGACAAGGAACACTCCGCCGGGCTTGACGTCGCGGACGATGGGGAAGCCCTTGGTGATGTAGGAGGGGACGTGGCAGGCGACGAAGTCGGCCTTGTTGATGTAGTAGGGGGACTTGATACGGTTGTCGCCGAAGCGCAGGTGGCTGATGGTCACGCCGCCGGTCTTCTTGGAGTCATACTGGAAGTATGCCTGAACGAACTTGTCGGTGTGGTCGCCGATGATCTTGATGGAGTTCTTGTTCGCGCCGACGGTGCCGTCGCCGCCGAGACCCCAGAACTTGCACTCGATGGTGCCGGGAGCCGCGGTGTTGGGCGCCGGGACCTCTTCGAGAGAGAGGTGGGTGACGTCGTCAACGATACCGAGAGTGAACTGCTTCTTTGCCTCGCAGGGGCATTTCTTCAGCTCGTTGTACACGGCGAACACGGAGGCGGGAGGAGTATCCTTGCTGCCCAGACCGTAGCGGCCGCCGATGACGGAGATGTCGTTCCTGCCGGCGCCGGCAAGCGCGGTCACGACGTCCAGATAGAGAGGCTCGCCCTGGGAGCCGGGTTCCTTGGTGCGGTCGAGGACGGCGATCCTCTTGCAGGTGGCGGGGATGGCCGCGACGAGCTTATCGGGGCAGAACGGACGGTACAGGCGGACCTTGATGAGACCGACCTTCTCGCCCTGAGCGGTCAGGTAGTCGATGACTTCCTCTGCGACGTCGCAGATGGAACCCATGGCGATGATGACGCGCTCGGCGTCGGGTGCGCCGTAGTAATTGAAGAGACCGTAGTTGGTGCCCAGCTTCTCGTTGATCTTGCCCATGTACTCCTCAACGATGGCGGGAACTGCGTCGTAGTACTTGTTGGAGGCTTCACGGTTCTGGAAGAAGATGTCGCCGTTCTCGTGGGAGCCGCGCATGACGGGATGCTCGGAGTTGAGGGCGCGGGCGCGGAATGCCTCGACGGCGTCCATGTCGACCATGTCCTTGAGATCGTCATAGTCCCATACCTCGATCTTCTGCAGCTCGTGGGAGGTGCGGAAGCCGTCGAAGAAGTTGACGAAGGGGACGCGGCCCTTGATGGCGGCAAGGTGCGCGACGGGAGCGAGGTCCATGACCTCCTGCACGCTGCCCTCGGCCAGCATCGCAAAACCGGTCTGACGGCAGGCCATAACGTCGCTGTGATCGCCGAAGATGTTCAGAGTGTGGCTCGCAACGGTACGGGCGCTGACGTGGAAAACGCCGGGGAGCAGCTCGCCCGCGATCTTGTACATGTTGGGGATCATGAGCAGAAGGCCCTGAGACGCGGTGTAGGTGGTGGTCAGAGCGCCTGCATTCAGAGAGCCGTGAACTGCGCCGGCAGCACCGGACTCAGCCTGCATCTCCTGCACCTTGACGGTGGTGCCGAAGATGTTCTTGCGGCCCTGCGCGGACCACTGGTCCACATAGTCGGCCATGGGGCTGGAGGGGGTGATGGGGTAGATAGCTGCTACTTCAGTGAACGCGTAGGATACATGGGCGGCCGCAGTGTTGCCGTCCATTGTTTTGAAGTGTCTCTGCATGTCTATTTTTCATCTCCATAAAAAAATTTGTCGGCTTTGAAAAACGCCTGTCACTTCAGACAGAAACAGTTTAACATCAAACTGTGAAATTGTAAACATACAAGGTATACAAAATCTGTTAAATTCTGAAAAACAGTGAGCAAAAAAACAGCAAAGGCAACAAGAAAACGGGAAAAAGCAAATTTCGCTTGTACTTTTCATAATTATGTATTATAATCAAAAATCGGTTATCGCGCAGCATGGCGGCCCGATGACCGGCAAAAATGACGGACAGAAAGGAGCTCACTCATGCTGAATATCGACAACAACATCGGCAGGATCAGCATAACCAGCGAGGTGTTCACATATCTTGCCGGCGACGCGGCGACAAGCTGCTTCGGCGTAAAGGGAATGGTCACCTGCACCAAAGAGGGCGGCCCGTGGCAGCTTCTGCGCAGGGAATCCATGTCTAAGGGCATTATCGCGCATTTCGGCGAGGACGGCAGCGCGGATCTTGAGCTTCATATCGGCGTGGACAGGGGCGTCAACATGGCCGCCGTGTCCCGCAGCATAATGAAGGAAGTGCGCTATAAGCTGGAGAAGTCCACAGGCGTCCCCGTGAAGAGCGTGGACGTATTCATAGATACCATTATCGGATGAGCTGCTCACCCCATTTCGGAGGTATACCAACTTGAGAGACTATATAGATGCCGCAGCGTTCAAGGAAATGATCCTCTGCGCCGACGCTGCCCTCAATTCCCAGATCCAGAAGATAAACGAACTCAACGTTTTCCCCGTGCCGGACGGCGACACAGGCACGAATATGGGGCTGACGCTCAATAACGCCGCGGCGGAGCTTCGCAAGAAGGACTTTCCCACGGTGGGAGCGGCGGCCGACTGCGTAGCCTCGGCGCTCCTGCGCGGCGCGCGCGGAAACTCGGGCGTTATCCTCTCGCTGCTGTTTCGCGGCGTTTCAAAGCGCCTCAAGGGCGCCGACAAGGCCGGAGCGGGCGAGTTCACCCGCGCCATGGCCGAGGGCGTGGAGGCCGCGTACAAGGCGGTCATGAAGCCGGCCGAGGGTACGATACTCACGGTCTCCCGTCTGTCCGCCGCGGCCGCGGTGGAGGCGGCGAAGACGGGGGCCTCTCTGGAGGACTGCCTCGAGGCGGCTGTCGCCGCGGGCGGCGAGGCGCTGGACAACACCATAAACCTCAATCCCGTCCTCAAGAAGGCCGGTGTCGTTGACGCCGGAGGTATGGGCTACATGGTCATACTCAAGGCCATGCTCGCGTGCCTTCGCGGGGAGATGACCGCTCCCGCTGCCGAGGAGCTCAAGCCCATCGCCGATAACGACGCGTTCGGCGTGTTCGACACCTCGGAGATCACCTTTGCCTTCGATACGGTCTATATAGTCCGCAAGCACGACCCCGACGTGAACCTTGACCCGCTCAGGGCGTACCTCACGAGTATCGGCGATTCGCTCGTCATCGGCGAGGACGACGAGAGCTTCAAGGTACACGTCCACACCAACACTCCGGGCGACGCGCTCAACGAGTCGCAGAAATACGGCACGCTGGAGCTTGCGAAGATCGAGAACATGCAGACCCAGCACGATGACATCATGGCCGGACGCAAGGCCCAAAGCACCGACGATCTCGAGCAGATCGAGCGGGAGCTTGAGGGCGCGGAGGGCGAGTTCGTGGCCGCGCCCGAGAAGGAATACGGCATGGTCACGGTGTGTGCCGGGGCCGGGATGGAGGCGCTCTTCCGTGAGCTGGGCGTCGATGGGATCGTCACCGGCGGCCAGACCATGAACCCCTCCACCGACGATATCCTCCACGAGATAAACCGCACCCCCGCCTCCACCGTGTTCGTGTTCCCCAATAACAAGAACATCATCATGGCGGCGGAGCAGTGCATACCCCTGACCGACAAAAAGGTCGTCGTAATGCCGTCCAAGACCGTGCCGCAGGGCATTTCCGCTCTGCTGAACTTCAACCCCGACGCCGGCGAGGAGGAGCTTACCGAGACCATGCTCGAGGCCATGCGCGGCGTCCACACCGCAATGGTCACCTACGCGGCGCGCGACTCCGACTTTGACGGACACGCCATCCACGCGGGCGAGTATCTCGCGCTGCTGGACGGGGCGCTGCTGGGCAGCTATACCAATATCAAGACGCTCTTCAAGGAGCTGAGCTGGGAGTTCGATAAGCTCGACCCGCAGTTCATCACCGTCTACTACGGCGAGGACGTGTCCGAGGAGGACGCGAACGAGGCCAGCCGCACCATCATCGGCAACTTCCCCGACGCGGACATAAGCGTCGTCAGCGGCGGCCAGCCGGTGTACTACTACATGATATCCATCGAATGATAATGATACAATGCAGCTCCGCCGCGCATGAATGCGCGGCAGAGCTTTTTCATTACAGTGTGTCTTATAGTATGGCTCCCCCTGTGGGGGAGCTGTCACCGTAGGTGACTGAGGGGGCGGCTTAAATTTTCTCCAACACGGCAGTGTCCGCAGCGCGGGAGGAGCAAGCCCCTCCCCTACGGTGGGACGGGAAAAACAACAAACGGCGGGCGGTCGATGACCGCCCGCCGCGCTGAGTTTATACATGCGGAGTCCTTACCGCGGTTATCCGGTAACGCGATAGGCGTTGTATCCGTTGAGACGGAAAAGCAGCGTATTCCTGTCGGCGATATCATATATGCGCTGACCTTCGCTCTGTTCAATGCCGCCGTCACGGAAGCCGAACACCATACCGTCATATCCAACAGGGACGCGAACGTAGAGTTCAAATTTGTCGGTAAGCACACCGTTTTCCCACCAGCTCTTTACAAGTACGCTATTGACACCGGGAAATAGACATTCAGAATAGTCCACACCGTTGAAGTTTACCGTGAACTGAGAACTGCCATCGTCAAAATCGATCTGGCTATTGTCCATTCCCTCAACATCGTAATAGTTATCCAAAAGACAGTTGTAACGAACGCCATAGTTCCGTGCGTTTTTGTCGGAGAAACGAAGCGACCCGGACACATAATGCCATTCATATCCCTTGAGGGCGGGATGGGTCTCGTCGCCGTCAAATATTTTGTAGTAGTTGAACTCCAGTTGGCCGACGGTCTTGGCTTCCGGATCTTTGGAACAGGACGTGACGTAGCTGTAGCCGGTACCTATGTCGATAGTGTTGACTCTGAGACCGTGCGCCTCAAAATCGGCGGTCAGGGCTTCCCCCTCTGTCGCACCGCAGACGGAGCAGGTCTTGGGGGACTGATAGTTGGCGTCGACCCAGCTGTGGCCGAGCGCCTCACCCTCGGTCTCGCCGCAGACGGTACAGGTTTTCGGAGTCTCGCAGGTGGCGTCCGCCCAGCTGTGGCCGTGGATCCGGCAGCCGCATGCACACAGGGTGAACAGGATGGACAGAGAGATCAGGACGGAAAAAATCTTTTTCATTTCAATTTGCAGCCTTTCTATATTTTTGAGTATCGCAGCTTGACATGTTGCTCTCTTCCCGCTTTCACATCCTTTCAGACAACAAAAAAGTGCGCAGCCGAAGCCACGCACCGAAAAACGCATGACTCCTTGCTGCGACACAAGTTTCAACATTGCCCACTATCGAGGATGCCAAAATAGAGCCTGCATTTTTACCAATGGTAAAAAATGGAGCCTCGATAATAAGCAAACCTATGCACTTGTGTCGCAGCTCTATTTTAGCAGAGAGAAGAGGCATTTGCAATACCGACAGCTCATAAATATAGACGGCTGCCCGCGCCGTCCGCCTCCATGCGGCGAGACAGAGAGTGTAAAAAAGGCTTCCCCCAAGGGGGAAGCTGTCTGCGGAGCAGACTGATGAGGGGTAAATACATCCACCTCATCCACCGCAAGAGGTCCCCCTTCCCCTCAAGGGGAAGGCACCCCCTATCGGCTCGCTATGCTCGCCACTTCCCCCAATGGGGGAAGCATGCAAAGAGAGCAACATACCGCCATGGCTCCCCCGCCGGGGGAGCTGTCAGCCGAATGGCTGACTGAGGGGGGAAAAAAACCGCAGGTTCTGCAAAACGTCAATTTTCTCTCCCTCCGTCAAAGCCTGCGGTTTTGCCGCCTCCCTCGTCAGAGGGAGGCTTAAATTTTCTCTGACACGGTAATGTCCGCAGCGCGGGAGGAGCAAGCCCCTCCCCTACGGCGGGACGGAGAGAGCAAAAAAGGCTTCCCCTCAAGAGAAAGGCATTAGGGCGAGTTCTCCGTCATATGGCTCCCTCTGACGAGGGAGCTGTCAGCGCAGCTGACTGAGGGAGAGAAAGACTTGGATATCCTACAAGCCGTCATTTTTCTCTCCCTCCGTCAAAGCCTGCGGCTTTGCCACCTCCCTCGTCAGAGGGAGGCTTGAATTTTCTCTGACACGGTAATGTCCGCAGCGCGGGAGGAGCAAGCCCCTCCCCTACGGTGGGACGGGAAAAATAAGAAACGGCGGGCGGTCATCGACCGCCCGCCTATCTGTCATGCCCGTGTCCGGCGCGCAGCATCACTTTACCTTGCGCTGGAGCTTATGCTTTTTGCCGTCGGGTGTCTGGATGTAGGTGTTGTCCAGCACCTGCAGGGCGCCCTCGCGCCACTCGGCGATATACTCCCTGCGCAGAGCGTCGCGCTCCGCCAGCTCCTCGGCCGTCAGCGCCCGCTCCTTCGCGAGACGCGCCAGCTCGTTTATGCGCTCAAGCTTACTGTTTTCCATGGTCATCCTCCTTGTCAGCCGATCGTCCCCAGCTCGTCGAGCGTCAGCTCGAACGCGGGGATAAAGTGTTCGATGAAATACCCGACCTCCGGCAGCGGGTCGGCCTCGAGCTTCCGCAGGGTCTGCTTCTCGGCCTGCAGGAACTCGTCGTTTCCGGCGCGGCGCTCTTCAATGCACTTTATGTACGCCGAGAGGCGGTCTGCGGCCTTGACTATCTCGTGGGTCTCGCGCTGCTCCTCGCCGGTGAGGAGCGATTCGTAGGCGGGACGCAGCGCCTCGGGCAGGGTGTCCAGCAGCTTCTCGCACGCGAGCGCCTCGACCTGCATGTAGGCCGAGTGTATCTCCTCGCTGTGGTACTTGATGGGCGTGGGAAGGTCGCCGGTGAGTATCTCGGAGCTGTCGTGGAAGAGCGCGGCGGCGGCGCATTTATCCGGGTCGCACGGCATGCCGTACACGTCCCGCCGTATCACGCCCAGCGCGTGGGCGATGACCGCGACCATGTGGCTGTGTTCCTGGATGTTCTCGGGGATGGAGTTGCGCATCAGGCTCCAGCGCCGGATATAGCGCATGCGCGAGATATATGCAAAAAAATTGTCGCTCATATTTGTCTCCTGTGGTTTTTTTGAATTTTATCACGATTGCGCCGCCTTTTCAATCGTGTTATTATGAACAAAAACGCAAAAGGGGACGAGCTTTATGTATAAGGGACACAGAATAGTCGACGGACATGTCCATTACTGCGCCGCGCTGCCGGCGGAGGAGTTCGCGGAGTTCCTTGAAGGCTCCGGCACGGACATGGCGAACGTCGCCGTCATTTCCCGGGGAACGGACGCGCCGGACGCGGACGGCGCGCTGCGGCTCAAGGAGCTGTATCCCGGGCGCTTCTTCGTCTGCGGCGGTCTTGACACGGAGATATACCGGCGCGGAGGCGGGGACATGGGCAGGCGGCTCGCCGAGCATGTGCGGGGGCTTGCCGCGCGCGGCTGCGACGGGATAAAAATGCTCGAGGGCAAGCCGCAGCTTCGCCGCGCGTTCCCCATACCCGACTTCGACCTTCCGTGCTGGGAGCCGTACTGGACGCTCCTTGAGGAGGAGCAGATACCGCTCCTCATGCACATAAACGACCCCGCCAGCTTCTGGGACCGCGAGAACGTCCCGGAGTGGGCCGCGAAAATGGGCTGGTCCTACGACGAGAGCTATATAAATAATGAGGAGCAGTACCGACAGATACTCACCGTGCTTTCGCGCCATCCGGGGCTTCGCGTGACCTTCGCGCATATGTTCTTCATGTCGGAGAGCCTCGGACGGCTGGGGGACATACTCGACCGCTATCCGAACGTGATGACCGACCTCACGCCGGGGATAGAGATGTACGACGCCTTCTCCGCGCGCCCGGAGGAGACCCGGGCGTTCTTTGAGACCTACCGCGACCGTATCATCTACGGCACGGACATCGGCAGCCGCTTCGTCTACGGGAACGCCGCGGGGAAGCCATTTGACCGGAAGGAGAACACCCGCCGCCACGAGATAGTCCGGGATTTCCTCTTCGGGAAGGAGCCTGTGACCGTGGGCTGCGACGGGCATTTCGTCCACGACAGGCCGGAATTTGTGATGGCGCCGCTGGGGCTTGAGGGGGAGAGGCTCGACGAGATATTGTCCGGGAATTTTCTGCGCTTCATCGGCCGGGAAACGCCCCGCGTTATCTGAAAAAATCTATTGATTTTTCAGCGCCTCGGTGATAAAATACACTTTTGTGTTGAAAAAAGTATCAGAGACATAGTAAACGCAGGGGAGTTGCGAAGATTTATGGATAAACTCAGAAATATAGCCATCATTGCCCACGTCGACCACGGCAAGACAACGCTGGTGGACGAGCTTCTCAAGCAGTCGGGCGTGTACCGCGAAAATCAGGAGGTCGTCGACCGCGTAATGGACTCGAACGACCTTGAGCGTGAGCGCGGCATAACCATCATGGCAAAAAATACCGCCGTATGGTACGGCGATACCAAGATCAATATAGTCGACACTCCGGGCCACGCCGACTTCGGCGGCGAGGTGGAGCGTATCCTCAAGATGGTCAACGGAGTCGTCCTCCTTGTGGACGCGGCCGAGGGCCCCATGCCACAGACCCGCTTCGTTCTCAGCCGTGCGCTCGAGCTGGGACACCGCGTTATCGTCGTCGTGAACAAGATCGACCGCCCCGACCAGCGTATCCACGAGGTCATCGACGAGGTGCTTGAGCTGCTCATGGACCTTGACGCGACCGACGAGCAGCTCGATTCCCCCATGCTCTTCTGCTCCGGCAGGAACGGCACCGCGAGCTATTCGCCCGACGTGCCGGGTACCGACCTCAAGCCGCTCTTCGAGACCATCCTCCAGTATATCCCCGCGCCGGACTGCGACGTGGACAAGCCGTTCCAGATGCTGGTGAGCAGCATAGACTACAACGAGTATGTGGGACGTATCGCCATCGGCCGTATCGAGCGCGGCATCATCCGGCAGAATCAGGAGATCGAGGTCTGCAACTACCACGACCCTGACGCGCCAAGCTCAAAGGCAAAGGCCGTTTCCCTCTACCAGTTCGAGGGACTCGACCGCGTCCCCGTGACCGAGGCCTCCGCCGGCAACATCATCGCCATGAGCGGCATAGGCGAGGTCACGATCGGCGACACCATCTGCGCGAGAGGCTTCGCGGAGCCTATCGAGTTCGTCAAGATCGGCGCGCCGACGCTCGAAATGACCTTCTCCGTCAACGACAGCCCCTTCGCCGGACGCGAGGGCAAGTTCGTCACCTCCCGCCAGATACGCGAGCGTCTCATGCGCGAGACGATGAAGGACGTATCCCTGCGCGTGACCGACGTGGAGAACAGCACCGACAGCTTCAATGTCGCCGGCCGCGGCGAGATGAGCCTTTCGATACTCATCGAGACCATGCGCCGCGAGGGCTACGAGTTTCAGGTCTCCCCCCCGCGCGTGCTTTATCAGGAGATAGACGGCGTTAAGTGCGAGCCTGTGGAGCGCGTCGTCGTGGACGTCCCCACCGACTGCATGGGTTCCGTCATGGAAAAGCTCGGCGCGCGCAAGGGCGAGTTCGTTGAGATGACCCCGGTGGGCAGCCGCGTGAAGCTCGAGTTCCTCGTTCCCTCCCGCGGCCTGTTCGGCTACCGCAACGAGTTTCTCACCGACACCAAGGGCGAGGGTATCCTTGCCTCCGTGTTTGAAAAGTACGAGCCGTACAAGGGCGACATCGCCCGGCGCAGCACCGGCTCCCTCATCGCGTGGGAGCAGGGCGAGGCCTGCGCCTACGGTATCTGGAACTCTCAGGAGCGCGGCGCGATGTTCATCACCCCCGGCACCAAGGTCTACGGCGGAATGATCGTGGGCGTCTGCCCCAAGAGCGAGGATATCCCCGTCAACGTCTGCCGTACCAAGCACCTGACCAATACCCGCGCCTCCGGCTCCGACGAGGCCCTGCGCCTTATCCCGCCGAAGCAGCTCTCACTCGAGCAGTGCCTTGAGTTCCTCGCCGACGACGAGCTTCTTGAGGTCACTCCCAAGAGCCTGCGTCTGAGAAAGAGCATACTCGACCACAGCCAGCGTATGAAGAACATCATGCGCAACAAATAAAATGCAGATACCGGGCGCGGGATATCCTGCGACCGGTATTTGCAATATCGGAAATTCTACCCAAGGACGCTGTTGACGAAGTCCACGAGTCCGGCCTCGACCTCGCAGCGAAGCTCAGGCTCGTTGTGTATCTCGTGGCGGTAGCCGCTGTAGGCCCGGACACGGACGTCCTTATTGCCGCTCGCGGCGAGGAGGTTCGCCACATGATAAAGGCCCTCTCCGTAATTGCCGCAGGGGTCGTTGTCGCCCGCGATGAGGTACACCGGCAGGGAAGACGGCACCATCTCCGCCCACTCGGGCCGCTCGATGAAGCCGTACAGCTCGACGAGGTCCCACACCAGCTCGAGCGTGACATCAAAGCTGTTGAACATGTCGCCCGCGTGGTCGGCCACGACGTCGGCATTGCGCGCGATCCAGTCGGAGGGGCCGTTGGGGTCCTCTATGCGCGCGGTCATGTCCAGAAATACCTTGCCGAACCAGTCGCCCACGCCCTGATACGGGTCGGCGGCGACGGCGGCCCTTATCGCCTCGTCGTGCAGCTCTGTCTCGCAGCCCTTGAACTGCGACACCACGCCGCAGAGCATGAGGCCCGCAAGGTCGCCGCCGTACAGCGCGGCGTAGGCGCGGCCGAGCATGGAACCCCAGCTGTGGCCGAAAACAAAGTACGGCAGGCCGGGGAAGTCCTTCGCGGCGATGTCGTGCAGGGCCTTTTCATCCCTGAGATAGGTCATGTAGCCGCCGGAGTGGGGGTCGCCGAGGGTGCCGCCGTCATAGCCGGTCTTGCCGTGGCCGATGTGGTCGTCGGCGTAGACCGCGAAGCCCGCCGCCTGAAAGGCGCTTATCATGTGCAGGTAGCGCCGGGAATGCTCGCCGAAGCCGTGGATGAGCTGGATGACCGCGCGGGGCGTGCCGAGGGGAGTGTAGGCCCACGCCCGGATGGTGTCGCGCCCGTTGGCGGAGGGGTAGCCGATCTCTCTTATGGACATATGTTTTCCTCCCTGTATTTGATTTTTCCGGATAGGATAGGACTATAATACCATGGACGGCGCGGAAAGGAAACAGAAAAAAGTCCGCCGTATCATTTTACAAATAGTTATTGACTTGATGGCGGGCGCGTGATAATATACTAAGGCACGCCCGCGTTCTAAGCTCCGGGTTCATGCCGCCGACGCGGCAGCCTTTCACTCCCGCCGCCTGGGCGCAGGGTATAGAATAATCACGAAAGGGGTATCATCACCATGATCACCAAGGAAAAGAAGACCGCCGTTATCGGCGAGAACGCCACCCACGAGAACGACACCGGTTCTCCCGAAGTCCAGATCGCCATCCTCACCGAGCGTATCCGTGAGCTGACCGAGCATCTGAAGAATCACCCCAACGACGACCACAGCCGTCTCGGCATGTACAAGATGGTCGGTAAGCGCCGCCGTTTGCTCGACTACCTCGCAAAGAAGGATATCGAGCGTTACCGTGCGATCATTGCAAAGCTGGGCATCCGTAAGTGATAACCGGTTGACCGCCTGCATTTCTGAAGGTTATGAAGGTTTTTATGTGAGGACAATTTCATACTGTCCTCACATTTTTTTGTAAGCTTTGTAAAAAACGCATTTCCCGCTCACCGCAGGGGAGAGAGCTTGCGTCTCGCGCCTCGCGCAGGGGAGGGGCTTGCTCCTCCGGCTCCTTAGTATTTGAAAAAACCGTCCGCCGCGGCGGAGGGCTTTTCCAAGTGCTAAGACGCCGGGAAGTGCCGAAAAAATAAAGGAGAAGCACACATGATAATCACCAACAAGCAGTTCCCCAACTACAAGAAGTACGAGATCATGTACGAAGGCCGCCCCCTGTCCATGGAGGTCGGCAAGCTCGCAGAGCTGTGCAACGCGGCCGTTCTGGTCAAGTACGGCGAGACCACCGTTCTCGTCACCTGCACCGCCTCCGCGCGCCCCAAGGACGGTATCGACTACTTCCCCCTCGCCGTGGACTTCAACGAGAAGCTCTACGCCGTCGGCCGCATTCCCGGCAGCTTCATGCGCCGCGAGGGTAAGCCCAGCCTGCCCGCAGTGCTGGCCTCCCGCCTCATCGACCGCCCCATGCGTCCTCTCTTCCCGAGTGACCTGAGAAACGACGTCGTCATCGCCTGCGAGGTGCTGAGCGTTGACCGCGACTGTTCTCCCGAGATCACCGCGATGATCGGCGCGTCCGCCGCGGTCTCCATCTCCGACGTACCGTTCAACGGCCCCATCGCCGGCATCGTCCTCGGCTGGGACGGCGAGAAGTATCTCTTCAACCCCACCAAGGAAGAGCGCAAGACCAACCGCATGACCACCACCATCGCCGCCACCCACAGGAAGATAGTCATGATCGAGTCCGAGGCCGACCAGGTCCCCGATAACGTCATGTACGAGGGTATCGTTCAGGCTCACGAGCATCTTCAGCCCGTTCTCGACCTCATCGACAAGATGGTCGAGGAGATCGGCAAGCCCAAGTTCGAGTACGAGCATGCCGCCTTTGACGAGGAGCTGTTCGCAAAGCTCGTCGAGAACGAGTTCCAGTCCATGGAATACTGCATGGACACCGACGACAAGAACGTCCGCGAGACCCGCGTGAACGACTGGATAACCATGGTCGAGGAAAAGTACGGCGAGGAACACCCCGACCTCATGCAGTACATGGACGAGATACTCTACAAGCTGCAGAAGAAGGTCGTTAAGAAGTGGCTGCTCGCAGGCAAGCGCGTCGACGGCCGTCAGATGAACGAGATACGTCCCCTCGCGGCCGAGGTCGGCGTACTGCCCGTCGTCCACGGCTCCGGCCTCTTCACCCGCGGCCAGACCCAGGTCCTTTCTATCGCCACTCTCGCGACCCTCTCCGAGGCCCAGAAGCTCGACACCATCTGGGAAGAGGAAGAGAAGCGCTTCATGCACCACTACAACATGCCCGCCTACTCCACCGGCGAGGCGCGTGCCAGCCGCAGCACCGGACGCCGCGAATACGGCCACGGCGCGCTGGTCGAGAAGGCGCTCGAGGCGGTCATCCCCGCGGTCGAGGACTTCCCCTACGCGATTCGCGTAGTCTCCGAGGTGCTTTCCTCCAACGGCTCTACCTCTCAGGGCTCCATCTGCGGCACCACGCTCGCGCTGATGGACGCCGGCGTTCCCATCAAGGCTCCCGTTGCCGGTATCTCCTGCGGCCTTATCCAGGACGGCGACGACTTCACCACCTTCATCGACATTCAGGGCGTTGAGGACTTCCACGGCGAGATGGACTTCAAGGTCGCCGGTACCAAGCAGGGCATCACCGCCATCCAGATGGACCTCAAGAACGACGGCCTCAAGCACGAGATCGTCAAGGAAGCCTTTGCCATCACCAAGGAAGCGCGCTTCCAGATCCTTGACGCCATCATGCTCAAGGCCATCGCCGAGCCGCGCCGCGAGCTTGCCAAGACCGCTCCCAAGATGATCCAGATGAAGATCAACCCCGACAAGATCCGCGAGGTCATCGGCTCCGGCGGCAAGACCATCCAGAAGATCACCGCCGAGACCGGCTGCAAGATCGACATCAACGACGACGGCAACATCTTCATCGCCTCCAACGACATCGAGGCCTGCCGCGCGGCCCGTACCACCATCGAGAACATCGTTTTCGAGCCTGAGGTCGGCGCGCTGTACTACGGCAAGGTCTCCAACATCCGCTCCGACTTCGGCGCGTGGGTCGAGCTTGCCCCCGGCAAGGACGGCCTTGTCAAGATCAAGGATCTTGAGTTCAAGCGTACCGAGAAGGTCGAGGACGTTCTCAAGGTCGGCGACATGACCTGGGTCAAGGTCATGAACATCGGCCCGCGCGGCATCGACCTGAGCCGCAAGGACGCTCTGCGCGAGCGCGGCGAGGCGTAAGCGACACCGGCGATACCGAATAAAAACCGGCAGACACGGGAGTGTCTGCCGGTTTTCTCTGTCCGCGGCCGGGGCTTTGGAGCGATAAACTCCCGCAGGATGGCGGCAAAGGTACGGACAACATTCCAAAATGTTATGACGAATTTCCTTTGAAACCGCTCCGTTGTCTATACTGCACAAAAGAACCATGAAAAAATTTCGGCAAAAGAGATAAAATTACTTGAAATTCCTTGAAGAGTTTAATATAATCATAAAACACAGTTATAACAGATAAACCAGAGTTATAATATTTCGGTGAGGACCAAGATGGACAACATGATCACGTACCTGAGAGAACTCAACGCGCCCTCGATGATGGTGCGGATAGTGCTGGCGATAATCAACGGCGGCATTATCGGCTTCGAGCGGGAAAAGAAGAACCGCGGCGCGGGTTTTCGTACATATATGCTGGTGGCGCTGGGCGCAACGCTCACCGTTATGCTCAGCCAGTACCTTGACCTTATGCTCCGCGGGCCGTGGATGAGCGCCGCGGAAGAGATCGGCATAAGGACGGACGTTTCGCGCTTCGGGGCGCAGGTCATCAACGGCGTCGGCTTCCTCGGCGCGGGGACGATAATCGTCACCGGACGGCAGGAGGTAAAGGGGCTGACCACCGCAGCGGGTCTGTGGGCCTCGGCGTGCATGGGGCTTGCCATCGGGGCGGGCTTTTATGAGTGCATGCTCATCGGCTGCCTGCTCATCCTCCTAAGTCTCGAGCTTTTGCCCGTGCTGGAGGAGGCGATGAACGCCATCTCCAAGAACCTCAACGTCCATGTCGAGATGGAGGGGATGGAGAGCGTGAGCGGCGTTATCGGCCTTATCAAGGCCTCCGGACACCGCGTCCTTGACGTGGAGATAGAAAAGGAGCAGCACGGGGGCATAAGCACGGTCAGCGCCGTGTTCACCCTGCTCATAAAGCCGCACTGCAGCCACACCGAGGTGCTGGCGGAGATATCTGCGGTCGGCGGCATCACCTATGTCGAAGAAATATGAAGGGAGGGTGAGAGATGCTGCATTGCTTTGATTTTGTCAGAGAAATGGATCTGCTGGCCGTGTCGGTGAGGCTCGTCCTCGCCATGTTCTGCGGCGGGCTGATCGGAATAGAGCGCGAGTATAAACGCCGCCCCGCCGGCTTTCGCACCCATATCCTGATATGTCTCGGCGCGGCCATGACGACGCTGACCAGCCAGTACCTGTATCTGGTGCTGGGGCTGTATACCGACATTGCGCGTCTCGGCGCGCAGGTCATCGCGGGAATAGGCTTCATCGGCGCCGGCACCATCGTCGTCACCAAGCGCCAGCGCGTCAAGGGCCTGACGACCGCGGCGGGCCTCTGGGTGGCCGCGATAATCGGGCTTATGTGCGGCGCGGGCTATGCCGAGGCGGCGCTGTCCGCGACGTTCGCGGTGCTTTTCGCGGAGATACTGCTCAGCCGGCTCGAATACCGCTTTGCCCGCACGGCCACCGACGCGAATCTCTATATTGAATACACCGGCGCGGACGCCATCGAGAAGGTCATATCCCTCATAAAGGGCATGAAGGCGAAGCTCACGGGGCTTGAGATAAGCCGCACGGCGAACGGCGAGAGCCACGGCTACTGCGCGGTGGTCTCGGTCCGGACGGACAGAAAGCACCCTGTGAGAGAGCTTACCGAGGCGATAGCGAAGGAAGAGGGCGTTACGCTCATCGAGGAGCTTTAGGAGGGATACCGCCGGGTCGAAGGACCCGGCGGCACCCGACTCGTTCAGACTATTCTCCTTTGTACTTCCTCCGTGTGGCCATCCCTCCGCGGATATGCCGTTCCGCCTTGTTCAGGTCGAGAAGCTCCCGCACCTGCCGGTACAGGGCCGGACTCACCTTCGGCAGCCGCTCGGTCAGGTCTTTGTGGACAGTGGACTTGGAAACGCCGAACTGCCTTGCGGCGGCGCGGACGGTAGCCTTGTTTTCGATTATATACACGGCCAGATCCCGTGAGCGTTCCTCAATGTTTGTATACACTTGCACCACTCCCAACGCTTGGTAGTTAATGTATATGTGAGAGCCTCCGCCCGTATGTGCGCGCAGAGGCCGGCGTTTTGTTTCCCAAAAGAAGGAAAGACCAATCTATCGGACAGTCAGCGAGATATCATCCACGCGCAGACCGAGAGAAGGAGAGATCGAACCATGGCCAAATCCGAAAGACAGAAGCTGAAAATCCTGTACATAATGCAGTATCTCATGCGCCATTCAGACGAGAGCCACCCGGTGAGCGTCGCGCAGATAATCGCAGAGCTGGAGAAGCACGGCATTTCCGCCGAGCGCAAGAGCATATACAGCGATATCGAGGCTCTGCGGGATTTTGGCGTGGATATCCTGCCGTGCAGGGGACGGGTCAACGGCTACTATGTGGCCTCGCGCGAATTCGAGCTGCCGGAGCTGAAGCTTCTGGTGGACAGCGTCCAGTCCTCAAAATTCATCACGCAGAAAAAGACCCTCTCGCTCATAAAGAAGATAGAGAGCCTCGCAAGCGTGTTCGACGCGCAGTTCCTTTCGCGGCAGGTGTTCGTCCGCGGCCGGGTAAAGAGCATGAACGAGAGCGTTTACTACAACGTCGACGAGATATCCGGCGCCATCGCGAGGGACCAGATGATACGCTTTCAGTATTATGAATACACCGTCGGCAAGGAGCGCCGCGCGCGGCGCGACGGCGCGTGGTACGAGGTAAGCCCCTTCGCGCTCATGTGGGACGACGAGAATTACTATATGCTCGCGTGGGACGGCGAGGCGGAGAAGCTCAAGCACTACCGCGTGGACAAGATGGCCGGCATAGACACGGTCGGCAGGTTCCGTGAGGGCAAGGAGATCTTCGAGAGGATCGACATGTCGGCGTATTCAAAAAAGGTGTTCGGCATGTTCACCGGTGAGCAGGAGACCGTCCGCATCCGCTTCGCGAACCGCCTCGCCGGCGCGGTGATAGACCGCTTCGGCCGGGATGTGATGCTCATACGCGACGGGGAGGAGCGCTTTATCGTTTCCGTGGAGGTCGAGGTCAGCCCCCAGTTTTTCGCGTGGGTGTTCGGCTTCGGCGCGGAGGCGGAGATACTCTCGCCAGAGAGAGTGCGCGCCGAGATGTACGAGCGTGCCGCCGCCGTGGGCGGACGGTATGAAAAATGATTGACTGCGGGACGCGGGAGTGTTTATAATCATGGTATCCTATATAAGAGGGGTATCCACATGATAAACATCTCTTCGCGTCCCTTCGGCTTTACCTCTGCGGGCGAGGCAGTGACGCTCTATACGCTCGAAAATTCCGCCGGGATGAGCGTGGGCGTCCTTGACTACGGCTGCACCGTACAGAGCCTGCGCGTCAGGACTCCCGGCGGGGAGAGCGTCGACACCGTGCTGGGCTGCGGAGACGTGGCCGGGTACGAGAACGGCATATGCTTCTTCGGCGCGTTCGTGGGGCGCTACGCCAACCGCATAAAGGGCTCACGCTTCGTGCTTGACGGCAGGGAGTACGCGCTGCCGCCGAACGAGGGGGAGAACCATCTCCACGGCGTGCTGACAAAGACGTTGTTCCGCGCCGTGCCGGGCGCGGACTGCCTTGAGCTTTCCTATCTCAGCCCAGACGGGGAGGAGGGCTTCCCCGGGGATCTTGATATCCGCGTAAAGTACACCCTCACCGAGGAGAACGGGCTTGTCATCGGCTACACCGCCGTGACGGACGCGCCGACGGTGCTTAATTTCACGAACCACAGCTACTTCAATCTCAACGGCCACGGCAGCGGCGATATCCTCGGCCACTCGCTCTGGCTCGGCGCGGACTTTTTTACCGAGGGCGGCGAAGGGACTCTGCCCACGGGACGTATACTCCCGGTGCGCGGCACGCCGATGGACTTTACCCGGGAGAAGACCGTGGGGCGCGACATCGGGGCCGGCTATGAGCAGCTTCGCATGTGCGGCGGCTATGACCATAACTACGTCCTCAACGGCGCGGCGGGAGAACTGAGGAGGGTCGCCCTGCTGCGCGGCGAGAGGAGCGGTCTTTCCATGGAGTGCTGCACCACCCAGCCCGCCATGCAGCTCTATACCGGCAATTTTGTGGACGCCGAGGGCAAGGACGGGACGCGCTACGGGCGCTATTCGGGACTGTGTCTCGAGACCCAGCATTATCCGTGCAGCCCGAATTTCCCGCAGTTTCCCACGACCGTGCTTCGTCCCGGCGAGACCTACCGGGAGACTACGGTATATAGATTCATCTGAAGGCCGGCGGGGAAAGATACTTCTTTCCCTGCGCTTGTCGAAAAAGTTCAAACGAACTTTTTTGACTGCGCTTCTCCTGCCGCGCATTTTGAAGCTTTCAAAATGCTGCTGCGCTCAAAAGCCTTGATACATCAAGCCTTTTGACGGCAGGCTATTGTACCGCGAGGCGGGTCTTGCCCCCTCGCGCTCCCCCGCTGCCCTGTATCTGTGAGCAGCCGGATGAGTTTTTTGACAGTCTCAGGGAAAGATACTTCTTTCCCTGCGTTTTTGTTTTATTATGAAAAGAAACATAATTCTCAACGGAAGAGCCGTTGAATACGAGCTTGAGCGCAAGAAAGTGAAGAACCTCAACCTGCGCGTGGGGGCGGACGGAGTACATGTCTCGGCGGACCGCCGCGTCCCCGTCTACGCGGTGGAGGACTTCATGCGCCGGAGCTCCGCCTTCATCCTCCGCGCCATCGGGCGCGCGGAGAGCCGACAGCAGCTCTCGCCGGGAAAGCTCGACCTTGTCCCCGGCGGCGCCGTGCCGTATATGGGCGAGGCTCTGCCGCTCACCGTCCGCGCGGGGACGAAAAACCGCGCCGAGTCGGACGGGCGGAGCATAGTCCTCACGCTGAAGGACCCGCAGGACGCGGAGCTTTGCCGCAGGGTCGTGGAAAAGTGGCTGCGCGAGCGCTGCATAGAGACGGTCACGGCCTGCTGCGAGGCGGTGTACCCGTACTTCGCGGCGCGCGGCGTCAAGTACCCGGAGCTGCGCTTTCGCCGCATGACCTCCCGCTGGGGGAGCTGCCAGTGCGCAAAGGGCGTGCTTACCTTCAATACCGCGCTCATATGCGTGCCGCGCGAGTGCATGGAATATGTTGTCGTCCATGAGTTCGCCCACTTCCTGCGCCCGGACCACTCCGCGTATTTCTACGCCGAGGTGGAACGGCTCATCCCCGACTGGAAAGCGCGCCGCCGTGCCCTCGGAGCATACGCCCTCTGAGAGCGCCGCGCAAACGGGATTGACAGAAGTTGAGAGCCACCGTATAATACGACTGAAAAGAGGCGTTTTATTTGAGACACGGACAGACTCTGATGACGGAGGGTTCCATAGGCGGCCAGTTGGTCAGCTTCGCGGTGCCGCTGTTCATCGGAAATCTTTTTCAGCAGCTTTATAATACGGCGGACGCGCTGATCGTGGGAAATCTTCTGGGCAGCGGCGCGCTGGCGGCGGTCAGCGCAACGGGCAACCTGGTCTTTCTGATGATCAGCTTTTTCGGCGGCATATCCGCCGGTGCGGGCGTGGCCATCTCCCGCTATTTCGGCGCGGGCGAGACGGACAAAATGCGCTCGGCCATACATACGAACATCGCCTTCAGCCTGGCCTCGGCGCTTGTCCTCACGGTGCTGGGGACCACCTTCACCCCCACCATACTGCGCTGGATGGGTACGCCCGCGGACATCATGGAGCAGTCCTGCTCCTACATCCGCCTGTACTTCGCCGGGAGCCTCAGCATGGTGCTTTATAACGCCCTGCGCGGAATAATGCAGGCCGTGGGCGACAGCACCCACCCGCTTATCTACCTCATCGTGTCCTCTGTCGTGAACGTCGTGCTGGATATCCTGTTCATAGCGAAGCTCGGCACCGACGTGGGCGGCGCGGCCGTGGCCACGGTCATCTCCCAGTTCATCAGCGTCTTTCTCTGCATGTACCGGCTGATGACCACGAACGAGGATTACAGGCTGGATCTCCGGGAGATCGGCTTCGACTGGCCGATGATGAAGCTCATCGTCCGCTACGGTCTGCCCTCGGGACTCCAGAACTCCGTCATAGCCATCGCGAACGTCGTCGTGCAGTCCAACATCAACGTTTTCGGCACCATGGCCGTCGCCGGCTGCGGCGCGTACTCAAAGATAGAGGGCTTCGCCTTCCTCCCGATAACGAGCTTTACCATCGCCATCACCACCTTCGTCGGGCAGAACCTCGGCGCGAAGGAATACGAGCGGGCGAAAAAGGGCGCGCGCTTCGGCATACTCTGCTCCATCGCCGCGGCGGAGCTTATCGGCGTTGTCATCTACTTTACCGCGCCGAAGCTCATCGGCTTTTTCACCTCGGAGCCGGAGGCCATTGCCTACGGCGTGCAGAAGTGCCATGTGTGCGTGCTGTTCTTCTTCCTGCTGGCGCTCTCGCACTGCCTCGCGGCGGTGCTGCGCGGCGCGGGCAAGGCCGTTATCCCCATGGCGGCAATGCTGATATGCTGGTGTCTCATCCGCGTGAGCATACTCGAGATTGCCGTCCCCATCTACAGATCCATCGCCGTGGTGAACTGGGTGTACCCCATCACATGGTGCCTGAGCGCCATATTCCTGCTGGTATATTATTTCAGGGCCGACTGGGTCCACGCCTTTGAGCGTTCATAAACGACATTTATCAGAAAGAGAGATTTTTCATGGCTATTGTTGTCGTAGGCGCGGTTTTCGTCGATATCAAGGGCTTCCCCAACGACCGCTACTTCCCCAAGGGTCGCAACGCCGGACGGGTGGAGGTCGTTCACGGCGGAGTGGGCCGCAACGTGGCGAAGGATATCGCCAATCTCGAGCTGCGTCCCCGCTTTGTCAGCATGGTGGACGACACCCCGGAGGGCGTGGCCGTGGAAAAAAACCTCCGTGACCACAAGGTCGACACGCAATATCTCATCACCGTGCCGGACGGCATGGGAATGTGGCTGGCGGTCTTTGACGAGACGGGCGATATCGCCGGCTCCATCTCCAAAAGACCGGTCATGGACCCCCTCGCGAAGCTTATGGAAGAGAAGGGTGACGAGATATTCTCCGGCGCGGACAGCATAATCACCGAGATCGACATCGACAAAAACGTCCTCAAGCAGGTGTTTTTCTATGCCGAGAAGTACGATATCCCGGTCTATGCCGTGGTGGCGAACATGAGTATCGCCTCCAAGCGCCGAGACCTCATCCTTAAAACGAGCTGCTTTGTCTGCAACGAGCAGGAGGCCGGCATACTTTTCGTCAGAAAGTTCGAGGGCATGGGTCCCGACGAGCTGCGCGACGAGCTTTCCGAACTCGTCATAAGGGCCGGCATTCCCGCCATGGTCGTCACCATGGGCGGTCAGGGCTCCGTCTACGCTACGCGCGACGGGCGCAAGGGCTATTGCCCCGCACACCATGTCAGCGTCAGGGACACCACCGGCGCGGGCGACGCGTTCTGCGCGGGCGTCTCCGTGGGGCTTACCTACGGCAAGACCATGGACGAGTCGCTCGAGATAGGCACGCGCCTCGCCGCCTCGGTCATAACCGTGTCGGAGAACGTCTGTCCGCGCTTCCAGCCCGCGGAGTTCGGCCTGCAGGTCGACTGACGGCGCATACAGCTCAATAATCACCAATAAGCGGTCGGTTTTTCCGGCCGCTTTTGTCGCGTTTTATCAAATTAGCACGCTACCGAGATAAAGTATTGACGGCGAAATTCTTCAGTGATATACTCCGCTACAGTAATAAATCGCATGACACGGAGGATCACCATGAAAAAGCTCACCGCAATTGCACTTGCAATACTTACGCTTCTCTGCTGCACCGCCTGCGGCAGCGCCGAGACCGCTCCCGACCGCCTCGCGCAGATAAAGGATAAGGGCTATATCGAGCTTGCGACCGAGCCGTACTTTGCCCCCTACGAGTTCATCGATCCCTCCCTTGAGGGCGACGCGCAGTATGTGGGTATGGATATCGAGCTTGCAAAGGCTGTCGCCGCGAAGCTCGGCGTGGGACTTAAGATAGTTCCGCTGGATTACACCGCCGTTCTTGCGGGTATCGTCGACGGCAAGTACGACATGGCTATCTCCGCCATCGCCTATTCTCCCGCCCGCGAGGAGGCCATGGCGCTCTCCGAGGGCTACTTCCTCACCGACGAGGAGGGCTACGGCTTTCTGACCCGCGCCGAGGACGCCGATAAGTACGACAGTATCGAGTCTCTCAAGGACGCCGTCGTCATCACCCAGAGCGGCTCCGTGCAGGAGGGCATATACAACGACATGGTCAAGGAGTGCAAAGAGTTCAAGCTCGTCGCCAACATGACCGACGCGTATCTGGCCGTTGCCGAGAACAAGGCGGATGTATGTATCGTCAACCGCCCCTCCGCGCGTCTCTACGCCGAGGCTAACGGCGGCCTTGCCGTGTCAGATTTCCGGTTCGACACCGATAAGCGCCTGAGCAGCACCGTCGTCGCCTGCCCCAAGGAGGGGAGCGAGTCCCTCATGGCCGCCGTCAACGAGGTCATCGCGGAGCTTGAGGCCGAGGGAAAGTTCGCCGAATGGAACGCGCAGTACGGCGAGTACGCAAAGACGCTCGGCATAGACTGACCGGCGATAACGGGGAAAAACGCCCGCCGCGGACATGAGCCGCGGGAGCGTTCTTTCCGTCTTATCATCCAATTATTCTGAGAGATCGACAGGAGCGGACGACATATGGCCTCCATCGTAAAGCTTTGGGAAAAATACAGCTCGGTGTACATCTCCGGCCTTTTCGGCACGTTGTGGATATCGCTGGTGACGGTACTGCTGGGTACCGTGCTGGGCATGCTCGTCGCGCTTTTGCGCATGAGCCGCTTCAGAGCCGCCCGCGCCGCCGCCGGGGCATATATCGAGGTGCTGCGCGGCACGCCGATACTCCTGCAGCTCTATTTTTTCTGGATAGGGCTGCCGAAGATAATGCCCTTTGAGCTTACGGACACACAGTGTATCGTCACAGCCCTCGTGATAAACGCCTCGGCCTATATCTCCGAGATAATCCGCGCGGGTATAGGCGCCGTGGACCGGGGACAGTGGGAGGCCGCACGCTCCATCGGCCTTTCGGAGACGCACGTCATGACGCGCGTCATACTCCCGCAGGCGGTGAAGAACATCCTCCCCGCGCTCTGCAACGAGTTCATCTCCACGGTCAAGGGGACGTCCCTCGCCTCCGTGTTCTTCGTGGGCGAGCTGATGACCAGCTACAAGACCGTGCAGTCCGCGACGTTCCTCGCGCTCCAGTCGCTCACCATCGCGGGCGTGATATATTTCCTGCTGAATTTTGTGCTGTCGAGACTTTTGAAAATGCTTGAGAGGAGGCTGACGCTCAGTGACTGAGATACTGCGTACCGAGGGCCTGTGCAAGAGCTTCGGGAAGCTGGAGGTCCTGCGCGGCATAAGCACGACCGTGCATAAGGGCGAGGTCGTCTCCGTCATCGGTCCGTCCGGCGGCGGGAAGTCGACCTTCCTGCGCTGCCTCAACCGGCTGGAGACGCCGGACTCCGGCGCCGTCTATTACAAGGGACAGGATATCGGAGCCAAGGGCGTGGACATAAGCGAATACCGCCGCAAAATAGGCATGGTGTTCCAGAATTTCAACGTTTTTCCCAACATGACGGTGCTTGACAACATCACTCTCGCGCCGGTGCTTGAAAAGAAGATCCCAAGAGACGAGGCGCGCGGGAGGGCCATGGCGCTCCTCGCGAAGGTGGGGCTCACCGAAAAGGCGGATGAGTTCCCCCGCAAGCTCTCCGGCGGACAGAAGCAGCGCCTTGCCATCGTGCGCGCACTCGCCATGGAGCCGGAGGTCATGCTCTTTGACGAGCCGACCAGCGCGCTCGACCCGGAGATGGTGAAGGGCGTTCTGGACGTGATAGGCGATCTTGCCCGCAGCGGCATGACCATCGTCATCGTCACGCATGAGATGGCCTTTGCCAAGGAGGTCTCGGATCGGGTGCTTTTCATCTGCGACGGCGTTATCCGCGAGGACGCTGCTCCCGAGGAGCTGTTTACCTGCCCGCGCGAGGCCGCCACGGAGAGATTTCTGAGTATGGTTTTATAAGGAGGACGTGTCATGACACAGCTTGAAGAGATAGCCGCCCTTGTCGGCGCGACCGAGGAGAAAACAAGGGCGCTCGCCGCCGAGATATGGAGCTACGCGGAGCTTTCCTACTGCGAGGTGCGCTCCGCCGCGGCGCTGTGCAAGGCGCTTGAGGACGAGGGCTTTGAGATAAGGACCAACATCGCCGACATCCCTACGGCCTTTACCGCGGCGTATACCGTGGGAAGGGGCGGGGTGAAGATGGGCTTTCTCGCCGAGTACGACGCGCTCGACGGACTGAGCCAGCAGGCCGGAAAGCCCGAGCAGGAGCCGGCGGAGAAGGGCGGCGCGGGTCACGGCTGCGGCCACAATCTGCTGGGAGCGGGCTGCTTCAGCGCGGCCGTCGCGGTGAAAAATTACCTCATCGCCCACGAAAAGGACGCGACGGTCGTACTCTTCGGCTGTCCCGCCGAGGAGGGCGCGGGTTCAAAGCAGTTCATCGCCCGCGCGGGCTATTTCTACGATATCGACTTCGTCTATACATGGCACCCCGGTACGCTCAACGAGGTCTCCGCCAAGGGCAACGCCGCCATCATGGGCGCGAATTTCATCTTTGAAGGCGTGGCCTCCCACGCGGGTCAGGCTCCCCATCTGGGGCGCAGCGCTCTCGACGCGGTGGAGCTTATGAACGTGGGAGTCAATTACCTACGCGAGCATATGATAGATCAGGCGCGTATCCACTACGCCTATTCCGACGCGGGCGGCAGCGCGCCGAACGTCGTGCAGAGCCACGCGGTGATAAAGTACGAGGTGCGCGCGCCGAAGGTAAAGCAAATGCAGGAGCTTTTCGACCGTGTCGCCGACGTGGCGAAGGGCGCGGCACTCATGACCGGAACCTCCATGCGGTACGAGATCACCATGGCCTTTTCCGACTATCTCCCCAACAAGGCGCTCGCCGCCGAGCTGGACGAGTGCCTGCGCGAGGTCGGCGCGCCGGAATGGAGCGAGGAGGACTATGCCCTCGCCGCCGAGTTTCTCCGGAGCTACCCACGCGCTACCGTCAAGAATATAAAGGAGAGCCTTGAGGAGCGCTTCCCCGGCGAGGATATCGACGCGCTGCTCCAGCGGCCGCTCGATTCCGCCGTCCATCCCTTCGACGCGAGGGAGAGCGGCTACAACAGCGACTCTACGGATGTCGGAGACGTCGGCTATGCCGCGCCGACCGTGTGCCTCTCCGTCGCGACCGCGTGTCTCGGCAACGTGGGCCACAGCTGGCAGAACACGGCCTTCTCCTGCTCCGAGATCGGCATGAAGGGCATGATGAGAGCGGCGGAGACTCTCGCCCTCGCCTGCGTCCGCACGGTGGACATGCCGGCGCTTATCGAGGCGGCGAAAAAGGAGCTGAAAAAGAAAAACGGCGGCAGATACGTCTGCCCCCTGCCCGACTATGTGAACCCGCCCATAGGCAGATACTGAAAGATGATATGAAAACCGGGAGAGATCTGCGGTCCCTCCCGGTTTGATATTTGCCGCGGCGTGGGAACGGGCGCTCCCGACGGAACGTGTCAGCCGTTGCGCTCCTTCTTCCCGCGCGACTCGCGGTAGCTCTCGGCGGGCTGCCAGCCGTCGAGCGGGTAGCGCTGCATGGCGCCGAACACCTTGGACTTCATGTCGGGATAATCCTTGCCCAGCGTCCGCAGAAGCTCCTTTATCTCGTAGCGCTTGCTGGTCTTGTCCATGGGGCAGGGGTTCTCGACGATAGGCAGGTCGAGCGCCGCGGCCACGTTCGTTATCTTCTGCTCGCCGGCGTAGATGAGCGGGCGTATCTGCGTTACGCCGGAGCGGTCGAGATACGTCACGGGGCGAAAGCAGCTCAGCCGCCCCTCAAAGAGCAGCGACATCAGGAACGTCTCCACCGCGTCGTCAAAATGGTGTCCCAGCGCGAGCGTCGTTATCCCGCGCTCACGGATGGCGTCGTTGAGCGCGCCGCGGCGCATTTTCGCGCACAGGGAGCAGGGGTTATCCTCCTTGCGCACGTCGAAAACGATCTCCTTGATATCCGTTTTCAGGCAGGTGTAGGGGATGGACAGCTCCTCGCAGAGCCTTTTCACCGGCGTGAAATCCATGCCCTCAAAGCCAAGCTCCGCGGTTATCGCCTCAAGCTCGAAGCGCTTGGGGTAGAAGCTCTTCAGATGGTTGAGCGCCACGAGCAGCAGCATGCTGTCCTTGCCGCCGGAGACGCCCACGGCGACTCTGTCACCCTCCTTTATCATGCCGTAATCGTCCACCGCGCGGCGCACGGTGCCTACAAATTCGTTGAGGATCTTGTCCATATTTTTCTCCCTTGGAAAAATTAAAAATTCATTTTTAGCATTATTGAGAAAACGAGAGATATCGAGAGAATTTGCGAGATATAAAAATCAGAATTAAAATTGCTGTTGACAGGAATATTCAACTGTGCTATAAAGATAAAGCGCGTTTGAGGGTATTTTAATATCCCGCGCCCTGATTGTCAAAACTTTTTATTCTATACGGAGGACACAACATGTCTACTACATTGGTAACCAAGGAGTCCGTTACCCGCAAGTGGTACGTCCTTGACGCGGCCGGCAAGCCCATGGGCAAGACCGCCGCTCTCGCCGCCGACCTTCTCCGCGGCAAGCTCAAGACCGACTACACCCCCAACGTTGACTGCGGCGACTACGTCATCGTCATCAACGCAAAGGACGCAGTCCTCACCGGCAAGAAGCTGGAGCAGAAGTACTACCGCACCCACTCCGGTTATCCCGGCGGCCTCAAGGAGACCCAGTACAAGACCCTTATGAAGACCAAGCCCGAGCTGGCAATGCGCCTTGCTGTCCGCGGCATGCTTCAGAAGAACACCATCGCACAGTGGCAGCTCAAGCGCCTGCGCGTCTTCGCCGGTGCGGAGCATGACCATGCAGCCCAGAAGCCCGAAGTTTGGGATCGCTGATAGGAGGTAAAAAAATATGGCAACTTATAAGTGCAAAAAGCCCTATATGTACGGCACCGGACGCAGAAAGTCCTCCGTCGCACGCGTTCACCTCATCCCCAACGGCACCGGCTCCATCACCATCAACGGCCGTGACATCGACGATTACTTCGGTCTCGAGACCCTGAAGCTCATCGTCCGTCAGCCCCTGGTCGCCACCGGGACCGTCGGTAAGGTCGACATCGAAGCCACCGTCGCCGGCGGCGGCGTTTCCGGTCAGGCCGGCGCCATCCGCCACGGTATCGCCCGCGCCCTTCTGGTCGTCGACGAGAGCTACCGCGCAGCCCTCAAGTCTGCCGGCTTCCTCACCAGAGACCCCAGAATGAAAGAGCGTAAAAAATACGGTCTCAAGGCCGCCCGTCGCGCTCCGCAGTTCAGCAAGCGCTGATACCGCAACGTATGCTTTTTCAAAGGCTCCTGCGAAAGCAGGAGTCTTTTTTTATATGCCGCGGAGCGCGAAGGCAGGGAAAAATAAGCTCCTTGCCGAGATGTGGGAAAAACGCCGAAAAACAGAAAAAAATCGTATTTCGTGTTGCAAAACGCACGGTGGTCAGGTTATAATACTCTAGGAATTTTATGTAAACAAAATTACGGCGCGCCCGGCCCGGGCCAAGCGTCGGAGCCTGAAAGGATACTCTCATCATGCCTGAAAAAACGACCGAAGAGCTGCATGCTTTTGATAATTCCGAGCTTGACGCGCTGATGGTGAGCTGCGGCAGACGGGTATATGCGCGCCTTCTCGAGCGCGGCGGCAGCAAGGAGACCGCGCGCGAGGGGATAAAGGCCGCGCTGATCCATACATACAGGGCGGTGCAGACCTCCGGCTGCGGCGACCCTCTTGAGGCGCTGATGTACAGCTGCGCCGAGGAGCGGCAGAATTTCCTCATCGAGCGGGCCATAGAGAGTACCGTCAGCGAGGTGCTTTCCGACATCGGCGGCGAGAGCGCTGAGACTCCCGCGCGGCTGAGCGCTTCCGGGACGGCGGAGCTTTCCGCGCCGTCAGCGCCGGAGGAGCCGCAGACACAGGAAGAGACGCCTACCGCGCCTCCCGTTCACGAGGAAGCGAGGGAGCATGAGCCCGTCCACGAGACGCTGCCGACGCAGCAGCATGAGTCCGTCCACGCGGAGCCGCAGACGCAGGAGCATATGCCCGAGGCGGGGAAAGCGCCCGTCCACGCGGAGCCGCCCGCGCGAGAAGCGGAGGAGACCCCTCCTGCGCGGGAGGAAGCGCCCGCGCCGCAGCCGGAGACGCCGCCGGTCCCGCCGGGGAGCGATCCCGTCCTTCAGCCGGAGGAAACGCCTGACAGTGAGGCTGGGGAGGAGCGCCTGAGCTTCGGGAGCATACTGCTCATCGCGATCCTTGTGCTGTGCGTTTTCGCGGCGGTGTGGGTGGTCACGGGGCTTATGATGAGCGTCGGGCTGATCCCGAAGCTCGACTTGGGCTACAGCGCGTTCAACACGGGCGTTTTCCCGCTGTTTTGAGGAGACGCCATGAGAGTGAAAAAGACTATAAGGACGCTCTGCGTCATCCTTCTCCTGCTGCTGGTGTGCGCGGGGGCGCTGCTGATACTGCGGCCGCATATCGACAGTCTGCGCCGCGGGCAGGTCAGCGAGGAGCTGATGGAGAAGATAAAAAGCGGCGAGACGGACATCAGGATAGAAAATGTCCCCATCGTCGAGGGGGCGGAGGCGGAGTTCGCCGCCGAGGTTCCCGCACCCAGGACCGAGAGGCGGCCCGCGATAGAGGTCACGGGCTACGGCGTCATCGAGATACCCGCCATCGACCTTGCCATGCCCCTTGTCCGGGGCTGCGGCGAGCAGGCGCTGATGGCAGCAGCCGGCTGGTACGAGGAATCGGCCGAGCCGGGCGCGGCGGGCAACTGCGTGATACTCGGCCACAGGATGAGCGGCTACGGGGAGCATTTCAACCGTCTTGACGAGCTGAAGGAGGGCGACGAGATCGTCGTTACCCTCGCGGACGGCACTTATTATACATATAAGGTCACCGGGACCGAGGTCATAGGACCCGCCGAGCTTATGGCGAGGCTCGAGGAGCATAACGACGGCTTCGCGCTCACGCTCGTGACCTGCACCCCGACCGGCGTCGGGAGCCACAGACTGCTTGCATACGCAAGTCTTACAGAGAGGTAAGGACCATGAAGAAAAGCTTTTTCAGCAAAGCCCTTGTACTGCTCCTTGTGATATCCATGCTGTGCGGACAGCTCATGACCGGCTACGCTCTCGCGGCCGGCGACGCCGAGATACCGACGCTTTTTGAAGAGGACGATACCAGCGACGGCGGAGAGTTCGCCGAGGACCCGGACGAGGACCCGGAGGAGCCGGCGTGGGAGCCGGTCGAGCCGACGGAGCCGGTCGAGCCGACGGAGCCGGCCGCAGAGGTCACCTTCTCCGGCACGGAGGAGGACAGCGCGATAGAGGACGGGCGCGGAGGCATCACCGTTTCCATCGCCACCGCGCAGTCGACTGAGGTGCGCGACGGCGACACCTTTACCTTTACGGTACATGTCGACGACGAGGACCTCACGCTCCTGCCCAACATCGTCGACGGCAGCGAGCTCATCATACAGCTCCCCGCCTTCCTCACGAGGGACAGCTGGGAGAGCATGCTGCACGAGACGAGCTATTTCAAGGACTATCGCTTCGACACGGCCACCAACACCCTCACCCTCGTTTTCAAGGAGCCGGGCGGCACCTATGTCCGTTTTGCCTTCAACATATCCACCACCGTCGATACCATCGGTATCGAGGGTGAGCCTGCGGGCGACATCAAGGTGGGCATTCGCGGCGTGCTGGACGATTCACCCCTCGACACCATCCACGTGGGCGTGGGGACCGGCTCCGGCGAGGATCTCCCGCAGGAGGACCCCTATCTCAGAAAGCACATCTGGAGCAACGTCAAGGCCTCCCAGTACGGCATAAACGACTATCAGGTCGTACGCGACGAGACCAAGCCAATCGGCTATTCCCTCGCCGTGGGCATAAACGACAACTACAGCGGCAGCGTATCCATTCTCGATAATCTCTCCGCCGGAGACCTCGCAGTCTGCGACGCGCAGGGCAATACCGGCTCCGCGGCGGAGCTTGTCCGGGTAATCATCGACGGCGAGACATGGCCCAACGGCAGCACCCATCCGAAGCTCGGAACGCTCACGATAACGGACGACGCGGAGTCCGGCTTTGACGTGTGCTTCAGCCGCGACGAGATACCCGAGGGGGCGGAGGGCAGGCTCGTCAACGTCGAGATACGCTATTTCGGTATCCTCACGGGCAGCTCGAACAACATCTCTAATTCCGCGAGACTCATGATAAACGGCCAGTACAGGGACGGCGCAAGCTCCGCCATCGTGCGGCGCGAGGATCAGGGCCTCTTTGTCAGCAAGAGCATCGTATACGGCGGCAATGCCGTCAAAGTCATCAACCTCGGCGATGAGGACGCCGCCGTCACCTTCCGCATAAACCTCTCGCAGGTGGGTCTGAGCAGCAGCATAAGGGACGGCAAGCTTTTTGTTTTCGACATGATGGAGGACTGCTTCGTGTTCGACCCGGACGCCGTATCCTCCAACTGCGACCACTTCCGGCTCGAGGCGGACGGACAGAAGATAAACGTCGTCAAGAACGGCGACGGGGTCATACCGCAGGGCAACTACTACATCGACTTCACCGTCGGGATAGACCTTGACAGACTCCCCTACGGCGCGCAGGCGACCAACGTCGTCGGCAACGGGGTCTATATCCGCCGCCCGGCCAAGCTCACCGTAAACAAATACTGGACGGGCAGCGCGGACATCGGCAAGGGCGCGAAGTTCGAGCTTTATTACGGAACGCGCCTCGTCAGCGCCGCGCCCATGAGCGCCGGGAGCGAGTATACGCTCCTCTTCTGGGCGGACGACCTCAACGAGGGCGTGAACACCTACACCCTCCGCGAGACCGTCGACCCCGACAGCGGTTATGTGGCGCACAGAGACATCCCCGTCGTTATCGAAAAAACGGAGGACAATACCGTGACGATCGTCTCCGCCGGTGACCGCGAGTACCACAGCGGAGCCGCGGCCGTCGACGTGCATAACGAGCCTGACGGCGGCGTCGGCACGCTCACCTTCAGAAAATACGGCGAGCGGGAGAAGAATGAAAACCTCATCGACGGCGGCGTTTACGAGCTGTACCGCGTTGACGGCGGCGGGGACGAGCTGATCGACACCTTCCGGACCATAGGCGGCGTGAAGGTGCTCGAGGAGCTGCCCTACGGCGAGTACTATGTGAAGGAGATATCCGCTCCCGCGGGCTACCTCATCATGGGCAGCGGCACCTCCGCCCATGTGACGATCAAAAAGATCGCGCCCCACGGGTCGGTCAAGCTGCTCAACAACAGGTACCGCGAGGGCGCGGTGGAGATACTCAAGAGCGACGAGAACGGCCGGCCTCTCTCCGGGGTCTCGTTCACGCTCACCGCGCAGTCCGGCGCGGCACAGACAAAGACCACCGACGAAAACGGCCGCCTGTGCTTCGCCGGTCTTGAGGCGGGGAGCTATACCGTGGCCGAGACCGTACCCGAGGGCTACACCGGCTACGAGGGACATTTCCATCTCACCATCGACGAGAAGGGCGGCGCGCATACCGCCGCCGTGCCGAGAGACGCCGCCGTCGCCGTGAGCGGCAGCGTCATCACCATCAACTGGACGAACGTCCGGCTCTTCGGCGGCATAAACATAACAAAATGCGGCGAGAGCCTTGACGAAAGGCTCGCGGGCGCGGAATTTGCGCTCTACGACTCCGGCAATGCCGAGGTGCGCCGCGGCGTGACCGGCGATGACGGCGCGCTCTCGTTTACCGGCCTTGCCTACGGAAAATACATACTCAGGGAGCTGACGGCTCCCGACGGCTTCGTCGTGTCCGACGAGCTTTCTGAGGGCGTTTCCGTCACGGTCGGCTCGACCGTCCCCGTGTCGCTCAGCTTCAAAAACTCCGAGGAACGCGGCAGCATAAGAATAATAAAGAAGGACTCCGCCACGGGCAGGACTCTTGCCGGGGCGCGCTTCGGCCTGTATTCCGACCCGGCTTCCGAAGTTCCCGACAGGATCGCGGCCACGGACGGCAGCGGCGCGTGCAGCTTTACCGGCCTCCGCTCCGGCGTATACTATGTGCGCGAGATCGCGGCTCCCGCTGGCTATATCCTCTCGGATGAGACGCGCAGCTTCACCGTCGGCGTCGCTGAGGGGGCGGAGGAGTACGTCTGGACGCACGAGAGCGTGTTCACAAACGACAAAAAGCTCTATAACATAAGCTTTATAAAGACCGACGAGAGCGGCGCAAAGCGGCTCCCCGGCGCGGAATTTACCCTCACGGGCGGCGGGCTGACTCTGACCGCGCTCTCGGACGAGAGGGGAGCCGTCACCTTTGAGGACATCCCCTTCGGCACCTACACCGTGACCGAGACGAAAGCTCCCGCGGGCTATGTGGGCGCGAAGAGCTTCACCGTCACGGTGGGCGAGGGGAACACCCCCGCCGCCTATTCTCCCGGCCAGACGGTCGACGCGGGGACGGTGAAGAACGAGCATACCCGCCTCACCGTACTCAAGGTGGACGACAAAAACTCCGCCAAGGGCCTGCCGGGAACGAAATTTGTCATCATGTGCGGCGAGAGCTTCGTCACCGCCGAGGGCGCGGACGGCGCGTATGTCTATACGGGCCTTGCCGGGAGCGGCACGGAGTTCGTCACCGGCGGGGACGGGACCTTCGTCCTTGAATATATCCCCTCGGGCAGCTATATCCTGCGCGAGACGCAGGCCCCCGCCGGGTACATCATCTCGTCGGAGGACAAGGCGTTTGAGATAACGGACGCGGCGGAGAGCGTCACCGTGGGCAACACGGAGATACGCGGCGGCGTCACGATCACCAAGACCGACGGGCGCGGGAGGCTCCTCGCGGGCATAGGCTTCACGGTGAGAACGGCCGAGGGCTATGTCCGGGCAGACGGCGGGAACGGCGTATACAGCTTCGCCGGTATAGGCGAAACGCCCGATGTGCTGTATACCGCCGAGGACGGCACTCTCTCGCTCGGCATGCTCCCGTGGGGGACATACACGGCCGACGAGGACGCGGCCACCACGCCCGCGGGACTTGTCCCGGAGACGGGGATAAGCTTTGAGATAACGTCGGCGCAGCACGGAAAGACTCTCGCGCTCTCGGTGGTGAACCGGCTCGAGACGGAGGACATCGTACTCTTAAAGCTCGATGCCGCGGGCAAGGGCCTATCCGGCGCGGTGTTCAGAGCCGTGTGCATAAGCTCCACCGCGTACTCCGACAGCGAGGTGCGCTACGCAGTCTCCGACGAAAACGGCGAGGTGCGCTTCAAGGGCCTTCCCGCCGGTATCTACGAGGTCAGCGAGTATGTCGCTCCCGCCGGCAAGAGACTGAATACCGAGGTATATATCCTCAGAGCGGGCGGCGCGGAGCTGCCGGAGGGCGTTGAGCTTTCCGAGCTGCCCGTCGTGTGCGTGAACAAGGATATCACCCATAAGACCACCGTCAGAAAGGTCAGCGCCGACGGCACGCCCGTCACGGGCATGGTCTTTGACATCACCGATACGGACGGGAACGTGATATATGCCGACGCCGCGGTCAACAGCGCGGACGGCGCGGAGCTTGAGCTGCCCGCCGGGGAATATTATCTTGTCGAAAAGAAGGCTCCCGAGAATTATATAAAGCTCGAAGAGCCGCTGTACTTCACCGTCACCGAGGGCGGCAGGAACGAGATCGTCGTCAAAAACGAGCCGGTTCGCGGCAGCCTCACCGTCATAAAGACGGACGGCGCGGGCAGCAGGCTCTCCGGGGCGGAATTTGCGGTGTACGATACCGCAGAATACTATGCCGACGCCGCCTCCGCAGTGCCGCTGTACACCATGATCACCGACTCCACGGGTACGGCGAGCGTCGGGGACATCCCGTTCGGCAGCTACACCGCAGCCGAGACGAGAGCGCCCGCGGGCTATGAGCTTTGCACCGCCGCAAAGTCCTTCACGATAAGCGCGGAGAGCGGCAGCGCCGGCGTGGAGCTGACGTTTGTCAACGAAAAGAGCCGCTATGTATTCGAGCTTTTCAAGGCGGACATAAACGACGAAGAGCGGCTTCTTCCCGGCGCGGAATTTCTTGTGTACGGCGAGGGCTTCCACCGCTCCGTCGTGACCGGCGCGGACGGCGGGGCCGTCGTCGAGGTGCCGGCCCCCGGAAGATACAGCATTATCGAGACGAAAGCGCCCGAGGGCTATACGCTTGACCCCAACGTCCACCATGTCGAGGTCGAGGAGCATACCCCGGAGGGCGCGGATATCGCCGTGCGCTTCGTCTCCCGCGACTATCCCACCGGGCTTCACCTCCTCAAGACCGACGAGAACGGCGATACGCTCTCCGGCGCGGAATTTGAGCTGTACAGCGCCGGCGGCACGGAGAGCCTTGTCTCCCTCGCAGCCGCGGAGGGCGGCTATGTATACGCCCCCGGCGGCGACGTTACGCGCATAAGCGCGGGCGACGTGCTTATAAGCGGTCTCCCCTGCGGCAGATATGTGCTGCGCGAGGTCACGCCTCCGGCGGGCTATATGGCGCTCGGCGACATCCATTTTGAAATTAACGGCAGCGCCTACGATAAGCCCGCCACCGTCACCGTGCCGAACCTCCCGCACGAGCGGGGCGTCGCGGTCTGCAAGGAGAACACGGACGGCGTGCGCCTGCCCGGCGCGGAATTTACCCTATATGACGCGGAGGGTACGGCCATCGCGGCCAAGACCACCGGCGCGGGCGGCTATGTGCGCTTCACGGAGCTCAGAAGCGGCGCCTATATCATAAAGGAGACCGCCGCCCCGGCGGGCTATATTGCCGACGGACGTGAGTTCGGCTTCACCGTCGGCGACGACGGCACGGTGAGCGGCGCAGGCTTCGAGCCGTCGGGCGACGGTGAACAGCCGGTCTATGTGCTGACAGTCGTGAATGAGAGCGTGAAGCTCGGCTTCGAGATCGTGAAGCTCAGCTCGCTCAGCGGAAAGCGGCTCGACGGCGCGCAGTTCAGGCTTCTCGGCCGCGGCGTGAACAGAGTGTTCACCACCGTGGACGGCGCGGTATACGTCGACGGACTCGACATTGGGGAATACATGCTCTCGGAGATAAAGGCCCCGGACGGCTATGATATCTCCTTTGAGAGCGCCTTCGTACAGGTCACGCCCGACGGCGTGTACATCGACGGCGAAATGCTTACGGGCGAAAAGCCCCGGTACACCGTAAAGGACGACCCCGGCAGCTTCAGGCTATCGGTCGTAAAGCTTGATGAGACCACCTCCGCGCCCCTTGAGGGGGCCGCCTTCACCGTCACGAGCGAGGGTGGAGAGAAGTATTATCTCGTCACCGACGGCCACGGCATGACCGATACCGTCACGCTCCTTCCCGGGAAATATGCCGTCACCGAGACCGCCGCACCCAAGGGCTACAACGTGCCGCTCGCGGGCTGGGGCTTCACGGTGGAGGAGGGCAGCATGCGCGTCGTGAGCGCCGCCGGCGGGGCGGAACACAGCTTTGAAAACGGCGTGCTCACACTTACGATCACCAACCGGCGCACCACCGGCAGCATACTCATATGCAAGAGCGACTCCGCCGACAGAGACCTCCCACTCGCGGGCGCGAAGTTCATGCTCCTTGACGGGAGCGGCGAAAACGTATGGTTCACCGTGAGAAACGGCGTCTATCAGGCCGCCGCGGCGTCGGACGAGGGTGCGGGCAACGTCGTCACCACCGACGCGATGGGCCGCGCGCTCATCGACGGCGTGCCGTTCGACAGCTATACCGTGCGCGAGGTGGAGGCTCCCACGGGCTACGCCGTCAGGACGCAGAGCGCCGGGATAAAGCTCACCGAGCAGGACGAGACGCTCACCGTGAACGTCGAAAACGACCGGCTCACCCGCCGAGTCACCGTCATAAAGGAGAGCGCCGGCGACAAGCCCGAGAGGCTTTTCGGCGCGGTGTTCACGCTCTATTCGGTCTCGGACGGCAGACCCGGCGCGGCGATAGCCGAGAGTACCACGCTCTATGACGGGGCGGCGTACTTCAACGTACCCTACGGCGATTATCTCATCGTCGAGACCAGGGCCCCGCAGGGCTACGAGCTGAGCCTCGACGAGCCGGTATTCTTCAGCTATAACGCGGACACGCCCGAGGACGAGCCGTTCGTATTCACATTTACCAACGAAAAGACCCGCTACGCCGTGAGGGTACTCAAGACCGACGAGAGCTCCGGCGAGCCGCTTGCCGGCGCGGTGTTCGCGCTCACGGACAGCCGCGGATATATAAGGCTTGCCGAAACGGGCGGGGACGGCGCGGCGCTCTTTGACGACGTCGCCTATGACGACTACACGCTCCGAGAACTCACCGCGCCCGAGGGCTATTACCTGAGCGGCGAGGTGATAGAGATCCCCGCGGGAGAGCTTGTCCACGGCAGGGAGATCACCGTCGCCGTCAAGGATAAGCTCATCCTCGGCAGCGTGCGGCTGAGAAAGGTCGACCTTGACGACGAGACGAAGGTACTTGACGCGAGCTTCGAGGTAAGGGACGCTGACGGCAGGCTCCTTCTCTGGACGGAGACGGAGGACGGCTATGAGCTGGCCGACGCGGGCGAGGGCGTGATACGCGCGCTCGACGTTACCCTCTCCGGCATCCCGGCGGGCGACTACGTCATAAACGAGCTTACTGCGCCCGACGGCTATCTGAAGCTGGACGACGGCTACGGCTTTACCGTCGATGAGAAGAGCGCTCAGACGCCCATCGACATCACGGTCAGAAACCCCATACGGACCGTGGCCTTCGGCATCATAAAGCACGACAGCAAGGACAGGACAAAGCGCCTGAAGGATGCCGAGTTCACACTCTTCCGGGCGGATGACGGCAAAGAGGGCGAGGTGTTTGCCGCCGCCGTCACCGACGCAAACGGCAACGCAGTCTTTACCGGTCTGACCATGGGCGAATACATCCTGCGCGAGACCAAGGCTCCCTATGGCTATAAGCTCTGGGAAAAGACGCTCGGCGTGAGCGTTGACAAGGACGGCGGAGTGACCGTCGGGGGACGCGCCCTGCCGGACGTCGACTCCGTGTTCATGGCCGCGATAGCCAACGAGCGCCTGCTGCGTGACTTTACCGTCGTCAAGACGGACCTTGACAGCAAAAAGCCGCTCTCCGGCGCGGTGTTCGAGCTGCGCGGACCGGACGGTACGCAGCGCCTCAGCTCTGACGAAAGCGGTCTCATAAAGCTCCGCCTCCCCTACGGCGAGTACGAGCTTGAGGAGATCGCCGCACCCGAGGGCTATGTGCTGAGCGGCGAAAAATATACGCTCACAGTGAGCGAAAACGGCGTAACCGTGAACGGCGCTGCCGCCGGGAGCACAAGGCTCTCCGTCACGAACGCCGCCGTAAAGTACCCATTTGCCATCCACAAGCAGGACGCGGCGCGCGCAACGCCGCTCTCCGGCGCTGAGTTTACGGTCAAGGGCGAGTACACGGAGGGAAAGCTCGTCTGCGGCGCCGACGGCAACTCCGATACCGTCTATCTGCGCCCCGGCGAGTACGCCCTTTCCGAGACCAAGGCCCCCGCGGGCTATAAGCTGCCGCTGAGCGGCTGGACGCTCACGGTGGGCATTGACGGCAGCATGACCATAGACGGCGAGGGCGCGGCGCTCTCGCAGTTCGGCAGCTGCTATGTCGCCGCCATCAAAAATACCGCTCCGGGCGGCTCATCCACGCTGACAAAGACGGGTGAGAGCGGCCGTGGGGGACTGCTCCTCGCGGGCAGCGCCCTTATGCTCGGCTCGTTCACCGGCCTCCTGCTCATCGCGGTTGGAGACGTGAAGCGCCGCCGTGCCGCCGGGCGATAAGCCGCACAACGATAAAAAAACGTCAGGACCCAAACGGTCCTGACGTTTTTTATCCATTTCGGCCGATCGTCAGCCGAAGCGTGTTTTTCCGCAAAAAGCCCCGCGAGAGACTGGGCGGACATTTATTTTTCACCGCCCTGCGCGGCGCGCGCCGCGTCCTCGACGGCGTGCTTGTTGAGAAGAAGCAGCTTTTCCGCCAGCAGCTTCGCAAAGCCGCTCACCACGGCGGAGGTGAATACCAGCTCGTCGGCATTGTCCACACAGAACTCGGACTCCACCTCGTGGTCGAGTATGTCCGCGGCCCAGAGCTGCACCTGCTGCACGAAGTATTCCGCCGCGCGCTGGTGGCGATGGACATAGCCGTCGTATATCTCACGCACCTGCTCCTCGGGAATGCCGACGGGCATGATCGTACTCAGCGTGGAAATGCTGAGACTCTGCTTGAGCGAGCATATGACCACCAGATACGCGATATGCACGCGGTAATAGCGCTTTTTCACCGGCTCCGGCATGAGGTGGCGGCGCACATAGTTGTTGATCGTCGCCGCGGTGATGAACTGCTCCTCCTTCAGCTCCGGCGGGAGGTAGTCGAGATATTTGCTCAGCAGCGCGATCACCTGCTCCATGTAGAGGCCGAGATCGGGGATATCCTCCCACTTCGGCAGGCGGTATTCGTTGAGATATTTTTCCCATCTGCGCAGCTTTGCCGCAACGATATCCTTGCTCAGCTCCATATCATCAATCCTTTCCACATAACATTATAGCACAAGCTCGCCATGCGTGCAAGAAGATTTTGCATTTACGCAGCTTGACACAATCATTTATATCTGCTAATATAATCATGCAGATTAGATGAGCATGGAGGGCATTACAAATGTACCGTATCGTAACTGACACATCGGCGAATCTGCCGCGTTCTTTTATTGAAGAAAATGACCTCGTCGTCGTGCCGTTCTCCTATCTGGTGAACGGGGTCGAGCATTTCGAGACCGAAGGCGGCTTTGACGGCGGGGAGTATTATGATATCCTGCGTTCGGGCCATGTGGTGACGACCTCGCAGATACCGCCGCAGCGCTTCGTGGAGGCGATGACTCCGATCCTTGAAAACGGCGACGACATCCTGTATGTCGGCATGTCCTCGGGCATAAGCGGCGCGTTCCAGTCCTCGGTCATAGCGGCCGGGGAGCTGAGGGAAAAATATCCCGGGCGGGAGATACGTCTTGTGGACACGCTCGCGGCCTCCCTCGGCGAGGGGATAGCCGTCATACGCGCCGTGAAGCTCCGCGAGCAGGGCGTGCCGCTCGGCGAGACGGCCGAGGCGCTTGAGGCCATGAAGGGCAAAATATGCCAGCTGCTGCTCGTGGACGACCTCATGTACCTGCGCCGTACCGGCCGCGTGGGCGGCGTCACGGCGGTGATAGGCTCCGTTCTGGGCGTAAAGCCGCTCCTCAAGGGCAACGAGGAAGGCAAGCTCGTCGTCTCCGCGAGGATACGCGGCAGAAAGCAGGCTATAAAGGAGATGGCGCGGCGCTACGAGGCGCTCGTGCGCGGCGCGGGAAGCTCCGTCGTCGGCATTGCCCACGCCGACTGCGAAAAGGACGCGGACGCTCTTGCCAAAATGATCAGCGAGACCGTCGATCCCCCGGAGATACTCAAGGTCTGCTACGAGCCGGTGACGGGCGCGCATACCGGGCCTGACGCGCTGGCGCTCTTCTTCCTCGGCGACGACAACGTGCGGTATATGTACTGATACCCGGCAAAAGATATCCCGGCGGGCGGCCTTTTGCCGCCCGCCGTCATTTCTACGAATTCTGACACGGCCGGTCCCGCCGCGGGAGCGGAAACAAAATGAGCAAAACGGAGGCAGAAAATGAAAACAGCGCTTATAGTCATTGATATGCAGCGGGGCTTCATCGACCCGCGCTCCGCGCAGTGCATAAGCGGCGCGGCGGCTACCGTGCCGGACTGCGCCCGCGTGATACGCCACTGCCGCAATAACGGCATACCGGTCATCTTCGTGACGCGTCTGTACCGCGCGGACGGCAGCGACGTGGAGCATACCCGCTTCAAAAGCTGGCGCGACGGCGGCAGAGCCATGTCGCCCGGCTGTGATGCGGGCATTTCCGCGGCGCTTCCCGAGGAGTTCGGCAGCGACGCGCGGGATTACCACATCGTAAAGCAGCGCTACTCCGCCTTTTTCGCCACGGAGCTTGACATGCTGCTGCGGCGTCTGCGCGTGGATACGGTCGTCCTTGCCGGGACCACTACGCCCAACTGCATCCGCACCACCTGCTACGACGCGATATCGCTCGACTATAATACCGTTGTGCTCAGCGACTGCACCTCCTCCGCGAGCGAGGAGATACAGCTCTCCAACCTGCGCGATATGGCGAATGTCGGCGCGCAGATACTCTCCGCCGGCGAGTTCATCTCCAGCTGCGAGATATCCGACTCCGCCGGCTGGGCAAAGGACAGCGTGGGAAAATAAAACGATACGGCTTGATATGAAACGACCGCCCGGAGGCAGCGCCTCCGGGCGGTTTTATACTGTTTTGGTCAGTGGGTACGGTTGTATTCCTCTATCGCCTTTGCGAGAACGTCCATGGCGCGTTCAAGATCCTCGCGCTTGAGGACATAGGCCATGCGCACCTCGTTCTTCCCCTTGCCGGGTGTGGCGTAGAACGGCTCGCCGCAGGCGAACATCACGGTCTCGCCGTTGTCGCTGAATTCGTTGAGCAGCCAGTACTGGAACGTTTCCGCGTCGTCTATGGGCAGCGCCGCCATCACATAGAACGCGCCCTTCGGCTCCTCGCAGACCACGCCCGGTATCTTTTTGAGCTTCGCCATCAGCGTGTCGCGGCGCAGACGGTATTCCTCGCGCACGGCGGTGAAGTAGTCCGGGTCAAGGCCGTAGAGCGCGGCGGAGGCGAGCTGATCGACGGTGGAGGCGCACAGACGGCACTGGCACCACTTCATGATCTCGGCCATGAGACGCCTGTTCTTGGAGATAACGACGCCGATACGCGCGCCGCAGGCGGAAAAACGCTTGGACACGGAGTCGATGACCACGACGTTGTCCTCGTAGCCCTCGAACTGCAGCGCGCTCATGAGAGGCTGCCCGTCGTACACGAACTCGCGGTACACCTCGTCGCAGATGATGATGAGGTCATGCTCCTTCGCGATGTCGAGCATGAGCTTCAGCTCCTCGCGCGTGAGTACGGTGCCGGTGGGGTTGCCGGGGTTGGTGATGAATATGGCGCGGGTGCGCTCGTTTATGCAGGCCTCGACGCGCTCACGCACGGCGTAGCGGTAGCCCTCCTCCGGGCAGGTGGTCAGCGGATGTATGACCGCCCCGGCGAGAGTGATGGACGTGTGGTAGTTGGGGTAGTAGGGTTCGGGGATGACGATCTCGTCCCCGTCGTCGAGGAGGGCGGCGATGGTCATCTGTATCGCCTCGCTGCCGCCGGTCGCGGTGAGAATATCGCCCGCGCCGAGGGAGACCCCGATACGCGCGTAGTACCTTCTGACGGCGTCAAGAAAATCCGGCACGCCCGCGGAGGGAGCATAGGCGACGACAGGCTCGGAGAAATCACGGAGCGCCTGGTAGAACGCGCCGGGAGTGCGGATGTCGGGCTGGCCGATGTTGAGATGGTATATTTTCATGCCGCGTTTTACCGCCTCGTCCGCGCAGTCGTTGAACTTGCGCATGGGGGAGAGCTCGCAGCGTTCCATCTTGGACGAAAACTTCATAAAAAAACACCTCGCTTTATAACTCAACACTTATACCACGTTTTTCGGCTTTAATCAAGTAAAACATTAAAAGCTTGCGCAAATAAGTGCGTTTTGATAAAATGAGACCAATGAAAAACTGAGCGCGGAGGGCGCTGCTATGCTGAGACTCATAACCGGCAAGGCCGGAACGGGCAAGACGTCGCTCGTGATAAACGAAATAAGATCCGCCGTGGAGGAGGCCCGGGGGGGGCGGCTGCTCATCGTCCCCGAGCAGTACAGCCACGAGGCGGAGCGCGAGCTGTGCCGCGTCTGCGGCGACAGCATGTCGCGCTACGCGGAGGTGATGAGCTTCACGGGCCTTGCCCGGCGCGTCGCGTCGAAGCAGGGCGGGGGCTGCACGCCGTATCTCGACAAGGGCGGGCGGCTGCTGTGCATGGCGCTCGCGCTGAGCGGGATAAGCACGCGTCTGCGCGTCTACGGCGCGGCGGCGAGAAAGGCGGAGCTTCAGAGTGCGCTCCTCTCCGCCGTCGACGAGATGAAGACCGCCTGTGTCGCCCCGGAGACCCTTGCTGAGGCGGCAGAGCGCTGCGGCGGGGCGCTTGGGGATAAGCTCGCGGACCTCGCCCTCATCGCCGAGGCCTATGCCGCCGTCGCGGCGAACGGCCGCGCCGACCCCGCCGACCGGCTCACCGTCCTCGCCCGGCAGATACCCGGGAGCGAGCTTGACGGGAGCTGGCACGTCTATGTGGACGGCTTTATTGATTTTACCCGGCAGGAGCAGGAAATACTCGTCGCGCTCATGAAAAAGGGCGTGGAGCTTACCGTGTGCCTGACGGTGGACGCGCTGGACGGCGAGAACGAGATATACGCCCTCTCGCGGCGCAGCGCCGGGGCGCTCCTTGCCGCCGCGCACGAGCTGGGGAAGGAGACAAGAATAGAAAAATGCGCCTCGAACGGAGGAAAGAACGAAGCGCTGAGCTTTTTCGCGGACAATATGTTCACATGGTCGGAGCCGTCCGGTCTCGACGCTCTCGGGGCGGTGAGCCTCTATTGCGCCGAGAGCATGAACGCCGAGTGCGAGCTTGCCGCCGCGCGGGCCATAGAGCTTGTGCGCGACGGGGGCTGCCGCTGGCGGGATATCGCGGTGGCCGTCCGCGGCTTTGACGACTACAGGGCGCTGCTCGAGAGCGTTTTCGGGCATTACGGCGTGCCGCTGTTCATCTCCAAAAAGAGCGACCTTATGCAGCGGCCGCTCCCGGCGCTGATAGCCCTCGCCTACGAGATCGTATCGGGCGGCTGGGCCGTGGACGACGTGGTGAGCTATATCCGCACGGGGCTTGCGGGTCTTGACGCGGACGAGTGCGACACGCTGGAAAACTATATCTTCAAGTGGCAGCTGCGCGGCAGCGCGTGGACGAGGAGCGGCGACTGGCGGCAGCACCCCGACGGCTACGGGAACGAGTATGACGAGGACGCGAACGAACGTCTGCGCGGGATAAACGCCCTGCGCCGCCGTGTTTCGGCGCCCCTGCTCGCCTTTGAGAAAAGGGCTCGCGAGGCGGAGACGGCCTCCGCTCAGGCGGCGGCGCTCGCGGAGCTGTTCGCCGCGCTGAAGCTCCCGGAAAGGCTCGAGCGGCGCTCGCGCGAGCTTTACGAGAGCGGCAGAGAGAGCCTTGCGCAGGAGTATACGCAGCTCTGGGACATCATCGTCTCCGCGCTCGAGCAGAGCGCCGCCATACTGGGCGAAACGCCAATGAGCATGGAGGAGTTCGGCAAGCTCTTCACCCTCATGCTCTCAAAATACGACGTGGGTACTATTCCCGTGTCGCTCGACCGGGTCTCCGCCGGAGACTTCGACCGTATGCGCCGGCGCAGCATAAAGCACCTCATCGTCCTTGGAGTCAGCGACGAGCGCGTGCCGCAGACGGGCGCGGAGACGGAAATGTTCTCCGACGACGAGCGCCGGCGGCTCCTTGAGATGGACATTGACCTCGGCGGCGCGGGAGAGAGCGAGCTGTGGCGCGAGTTTTCGCTCATCTACAACTGCCTCACCCTGCCCTCGGAGAGCCTGATGATGAGCTATGCCGCCGTGAACGGCGAGGGCGCGGAGCAGCGCCCGGCCTTTGTGATGAACCGGGCGAGGGCGCTTTTCGCCATGGAGATAAAGCGCACGGACGCGCTGAAAGCCCGCATGTCGGCCGAGGCTCCGGCGCTGACTCTCGCGGCTCACGCCCTCCGCGGCGGCGGAGCGAGGGAGCAGGCAGCCGCCGAGTATTTCAGAAGGGAGCGCCCCGAGCGCTTTGAAAGCCTTCTCGCGGCCTCTCAGATGAGCCGGGGCCGGCTCTCGCGGGACGCGGTGGAGGCGCTCTACGGCAGGGAGCTGAAGCTCTCGGCCTCGCGCGTGGATAAATTCGCCTCCTGCAAGTTTGCGTACTTCTGCCAGTACGGGCTGAAGGCGAAGCCCTATGAACCCGCGGGCTTCACTCCGCCGGAGATAGGCACCTTCATGCATTATGTGCTGGAGAATACCGCCCGCGAGATAAAGGAAAAGGGCGGCTTCCGGGCCGTTTCCGACGCGGAGGTCAGCGAGCTGACGGATAAATATGTCGGCGCCTATGTCAGCGAGGAGCTGAACGATTTTCAGGAGAAGTCCGCCCGCTTCGTGTACCTTTTCGAGCGGCTCACGCGCGACGTCCATCAGGTGGTGGGCGACATGGCGTCGGAGCTTCGCCGTTCGGATTTTGAGCCGCTGAGCTTCGAGCTCGATTTCGCGAACGCGTCGGAGCTGCCGCCCGTGGAGCTTGGCGCGGGCGAGGACAGGCTCACCCTCACCGGCATTGCCGACCGCGTGGACGGCTGGCTCCATAACGGCAAGCTGTATATCCGCGTGGTGGACTACAAGACCGGGCGGAAAAAGTTCTCCCTCTCCGACATCTGGTACGGCATGGGGCTTCAAATGCTCCTGTACCTCTTCGCGCTGGAGAAGGACGGAGAAAAGCTCTACGGACACGAGACGGTCCCCGCCGGGGTGATGTACGTCCCGGCGAGAAACACCATGCTCTCCGCCGCGCGCGACATGGACGACGGTGAGGCCGAGGGGCTTCGCCGCGAGGAGAGCCGCCGGAGCGGTCTCGTCCTTGACGACGCGGAGGTCATGGAGGCGTGGGAGAACGGCGAGGACAAGCGCTACATCCCCGTGAAGATAGGCGGCCGCACCGCGGCGGAGAGCGTCGCGAGCGCGGAGAGACTGGGGCTTCTCTCAAAGCATATAAAGGAGACTCTGACGGAAATGGCGGGGCAGCTCCGGCGGGGAGACATCGCCGCCGACCCGTTTTACAGGAGCCAGCAGGAGAACGCCTGCATGAACTGCGACTATTTCGACGCCTGCCACTTCGCCAACGGCCGCGGCGGCGAGAGGTGCAGATTTATGCCGAAGCTCCCGGCTGACAAGGTGTGGACAATGCTGGAAGGAGGCGGGGAAAAGTGAAATTCGAGCCTACAAGATCGCAGTCTCAGGCCATAAACACGCGCGGCAGCACGGTCCTCGTGTCCGCCGGCGCGGGCAGCGGCAAGACGAGAGTGCTGACCGAGCGCCTCATGGCCTATATACTCGACGAAAGCTGCCCCGCGGACATAGACAGCTTCCTCATAATAACCTATACCCGCGCCGCGGCGGGAGAGCTTCGCGGCAGGATAATGGAGGAGCTTTCCGCCGCGCTGGGAGCAGACCCCTCCTCACGCCGCCTGCGCCGCCAGAATGCGCTGTGCCAGCGCGCCCACATCGGCACCATACACAGCTTCTGTGCCGACCTTCTGCGCGAGTTCAGCCACATGGCGGGCATATCCCCGGACTTCAAGATAATGGACGAGGACAGGGCGGCCGCGATGAAGGCCGCAGCCCTCGAGCGCACGCTTGAGAGCTGCTACGAAAAAAGAGGAACGCACCCGGGCTTCACGCTCCTTGCGGACACCGTGGGCGCGGGCAGAGACGACAGGCGTCTTGCCGCCCTCGTGCTGAACCTCCACGGCAAAATGCAGTGCCACGCGCGGCCGGAGAGCTGGGCGCGGCGGCAGGTGGAGCTGATCGAGTCCGACTGCGCGGACGCGGCGCAGACGCCGTGGGGGCGGGAGGTGCTGTCCCGCGTCAGGGAGACCGCCGAATACTGGAGCGCCGAGATGGACAGGGTCATGGCCGAGATGGCGCCCTATGAGAAGATAAAGAACGCCTATATGCCGAGCGTTTCGGAGACGGCGGACGCGCTCAGGGAGCTTGTGCGCAGCCTCGATATGGGCTGGGACAGGGCGCGTGCGGCCGCGGATATCCCGTTCGGCCGCCTCGGCGCGCTGAGAAATTCGCCGGAGCCGCGCGTGTCGGAGCTGGTGAAGGCGCGTCGCGAGAGCTGCAAAAAGGCCATGAAGAACGCGGCGGACATGCTCTCGTCCGACTCGGAAAAGCTCCTGCACGAGATGGAGCTGACCGCCCCGGCGATGAGCGCGCTCCTTGAGCTGACGCTGATGTTCGACCGCGAGTATACGAAGGACAAGCGCCGCAGCGCGCTCCTCGACTACTCCGACCTTGAACACCTCACCGCCGCGCTCCTCACCGACGAGAACGGCGAGCCGACCATGCTCGCCTCGCAGGTGTCGCAGCGCTACACGGAGATAATGGTGGACGAATATCAGGACGTGAGTCAGGTACAGGACGCGATCTTCCGCGCCGTCTCGCGCCGTGGGAGGAATCTTTTCCTTGTGGGCGACGTGAAGCAGTCGATATACCGCTTCCGTCTTGCGGACCCCGAGATATTTACCGGGAAATACCTGAGCTTTGCCGACGCGGCCACCGCCGCGCCCGGAGAGCCGCGCAGGATAATGCTGCAGGAGAACTTCCGCTCCCGCCGCGAGATACTCAACGCCGCGAACGCGGTCTTTTCCCGCTGCATGTCAAGAAGACTGGGCGACATCGACTATGACTCGAGCGCCGAGCTCAAATGCGGCGCGGACTATGAGGGCGCGGTCGATGTGCCGGAGCTGCTTTTGATGAACATCCCGGCTGCCGTCGACGCCGATTCCCCGGACAAGACCGAGGCCGAGGCGCGCATGGCGGCGGGGCGGATACGCGCCCTCGTGGAGAGCCGCGTCCCCGTCAGGGACAAAAACGGCGTGAGACCCGTGGAATACGGCGACGTGGCTATACTCCTGCGCTCGGTGAACACCGTGGGCGGGGTATACCGCCGCGCCCTCATCGAGCAGGGGATACCCGTGGCGTCGGTGCAGTCCGGGGAGTATTTCAGCTCCGTGGAGATATCGGCGCTGATGTCGGCGCTCGCCGTCATTGATAATCCGCATCAGGATATACCGCTCATCGCCGTGCTGCGCTCGCCGTCCTTCATGTTCTCCGCCGACGAGCTGTCGGCGATACGCGCCGCGACCAGAAAGGGCGATTTCTACTCGGCGCTCGCCGCGGCGGCGGATGGGAACGAAAAATGCGCACGCTTCCTCGAACGGCTCTCCGCCATGCGCGCCGCCGCCGCGGACATGCCCGTGGGCGAACTCGTGCGGTATGTGATGGACGGGCTGGACATGCTCGCGCTGTGCAGCGCCATGGACGACGGCGAGCGGAGAAGGGCGAACCTGATGAGCTTCGTCGGGCTGTCGGAGCGCTTTGAAAGCACCGGATACCGGGGACTTCACCGCTTCGTGCTGTGGCTCAGGCAGCTCGCGGCCAAGGGGAGCGAGCCGTCGGGCGGCGCGCCGGAGACCTCGGCGGTGCAGATAATGTCCGTCCACCGCTCAAAGGGACTGGAATTTCCCGTGGTGTTCCTGTGCGACACGGCGCGGCAGTTCAACAAGACCGACACGCGCGACACGGTGCTTGTCCACCCGGAGCTGGGGCTGGGACCCAAGGTGACCGACCTCGAGCGGCGCGTGGAGTACCCGACTCTCGCGAGGAACGCGATACGCCTGCGGCTCGAACGGGAGACGCTCTCGGAGGAAATGCGGCTTTTATACGTCGCCATGACCCGCGCCAAGGAGCGGCTGTACATCACCGCCGCCGTAAAGGACGCGGAAAAGCTGACGGAGAAAATACGCGCCGCCGTCACCGATCCCCTCGCACCGGAGCTTCTGTCCGGCGCCGCCGCGCCGGTGAACTGGCTCATTGCCGCCGCCCTCGCCGACGGGGAGCGGAACATAAAAATAGAATACTGCGCCGCTGAGAGCGCACCGGAGGAGGAAGCCGCCGTGACGGCGGCCGCCGAGGCCGACCCGGAGAGCCTGAGGGAGATCGAGCGCGCTCTCGGCTACCGCTATCCCCACGCCGGGGCGGTGAAGCTCCCCTCAAAGGTGACGGCCACGGAGCTGAAGGGCCGCACGGAGGCCGACGAGGACGCGAAGAGCATTGCGCCCGCGCGGCACAGGGCCTTCCGCATGCCGGACTTTGTGAAGAGAGACAAGCCCCTCACCGGGACGGAGCGCGGCGTAGCCACGCACCTTGTGCTCCAGTACATGGACTTTGAAAAGAGCGGGAGCCTCGAAGGGATCGAGAGCGAGATAGCGCGTCTGCGCGACGGGCGCTTTATTTCGGAGCGCGAGGCGCAGGCCGTGGACGCAAAGGCGATAGAGCGCCTCTTCACCTCGCCGCTTGGACGGCGCATGACCCGCGCGGAGAAGAAGCTGCGCGAGTTCAAATTCTCCATCCTGTGCGACGCGGAGAGGGTGTTTCGCACCGCGGCGGGGGAGCAGGTGCTGCTGCAGGGCGTCGTGGACTGCTGTATCGAGGAAAACGGCGCGCTCACCGTCATCGACTACAAGACCGACAACGTCCGCACGGAGGAGGAGATCGCCGAGAGGAGCCGCCTCTACACCGGACAGCTCGCGGCCTACGCCGACGCGCTCGAGCGGATATACGGCCTGCCGGTAAAGGAATGCGTCCTGTACTTCATAACGGCGGGAAAGGCCGTCAGCGTGCTGCAAAAATAAATTATTTTTCGCGCTAAAGGCCTTGCAATCCGCGCGCCGCTGTGCTACAATCCTTTTTGCGTCTTGTAACTATGCCTTTTTTGGCACAATCAAGGCAGCATTAGACGAGGAGAATTGACCATGAAGGCAGGAATCCATCCCAACTACCAGCAGACCACCATCAGATGCGCTTGCGGCGCCGTCATCGAGACCGGCTCCACCAAGAAGGACATCACCGTCGAGATCTGCTCCAAGTGCCACCCCTTCTACACCGGCAAGCAGAAGCTGGTCGACACCAGCGGCCGCGTTGATAAGTTCAACAAGAAGTACGGCATCAAGTAATCATATACACCGCCGAAGGGCGGGAAGCGGCGTGACGCGCGGGACAGTGCGGCACGCCGCTTCCCGCTTTTCTGTTTACAAATCCCGGGAAAAGTAGTATATTCATAATAAACACAGGTACGCGAACGGGAGGACGGAAAAATGGTGGAGAAGAGCTTTGCCGAGGTATACGATAAATTCAAGCTGCAGTTTTACCGCAAGGTCTTTGAGCTGGTGCGCGAGCGCGACGGCTCGCTTTCCGCCATGGAGGCCTTCTCGCTCGAGGTGATAAAAATGCTCGACGAACCCACGGTGGGACAGTTCGCGGATTTTCTCAACATCTCCCAGTCCAACGCCACCTACAAGGTCAACAGCCTCATCAAAAAGGGCTATCTCGAGCGCCAGAACTCCCAGACCGACCGGCGCGAGTACCACCTTGTCCTGTCGGAGAAATTCTTCAGCTACATGGGCATACTCAGCGCCTACGAAAAGACCGTCATCGACCGGGTGAAGGAGCGCTTTCCCAAGGAGGACGTGGAGAAGTTCGACGAAATGCTCAGCGTCATCTCCAACGAGCTTATGCCGGAGTGCAAAAAGTGAAGCTTACGGCGCGGGAGCCTTCCCCGCGCCGTTTTTGTCATACAGGCTTGTCATTTTCCGCAAAATAAGGTAGAATAAATCGCTTAATTTTTACGGGAGTTCAACGCTCATGGTATTTTCAAGCCTTATTTTTTTATATGCCTTCCTGCCGCTGTCGCTGATAGCCTACTATCTCGCGCCCACGCGGAAGGCGCAGAACACGTCTCTGCTCATTTTTTCCATAATTTTCTACGCGTGGGGTGAGCCGAAGTACGTCCTGCTGCTGATGTTCATGGCGCTCACGTCATGGTTCTGCGCGCTGCGCGCGGCCTCGTCCGCCTCGGCGCGGGGGGCGAAAATGTGGGTGAGCATATCCGCCGCCATCGACATCGCGCTCATCGGCTTTTTCAAGTACGCGGGGCTTTTCTGCTCCATCTTCGGCGAGGTACCGGACTTCGTGCGGAGCATTGCGCTGCCCATCGGCATTTCGTTCTATACCTTCCAGCTGCTGACCTATGTTATCGACGTGTACCGCGGCGACGCGGAGGCGCAGGAGAGCTACTGGAACGTGCTTTTGTACGCGTCGCTTTTCCACCAGTGCATAGCCGGCCCCATCGTCAGGTACAAGACCGTGGCGGACGAGCTTTTCGTCCACCGCGAGGAGGGGCCGGACCTGCTCTCGGGCATACGGCGCTTCGCCGTGGGCCTTGCGAAAAAGACCCTGCTCGCGAACCCCTGCGGCGCTCTCGCAGATCAGCTTTTGCTGGAGACGAGCGCGGCATCGGACGCGTCGCTCTTCGCGCAGAACCTCGCCTCGCTCAAAAGCCTCACTGTGCTCGGCAGCTGGGTGGGCGTGCTGGCCTTCACGCTGCAGATATATCTTGACTTCTCCGCCTACTCCGACATGGCCATCGGCATGGGCCGCATGATAGGTCTGCACTATCTCGAAAACTTTGACTACCCGTACATATCGAAGAGCGTCACCGAGTTCTGGCGGCGCTGGCACATGTCGCTGGGGACCTTTTTCCGCGACTATGTCTATATCCCGCTGGGCGGCAACCGCTGCTCAAGGGCGCGCTCCATCCTCAACATGTTCATCGTCTGGGCGCTGACCGGGCTGTGGCACGGCGCGAGCTGGAACTTCGTTATGTGGGGGCTGTATTTCTTTGTATTCCTGCTGCTCGAAAGGCTGTTTTTGAAAAAGCCGCTCCGGAAGCTCCGCGTCCTGCCGCATATCTACCTGTGCTTTGTGGTGTATGTGGGGTGGATAATCTTCCACTTCACGGACATACGGCTGGGCTGGACGGTGTTCACGAACCTTTTCGGCCTCAACGGCAACGCGTTTTCGAGCTTCGTGTCGAAAACGGTGCTTGAGAATAATCTCTTCCTGCTCATCGCCTCGTGCGTGTTCTGCACGCCGCTCGTAAAAAACCTCTGTCTGCGCGCGGGCGAGAGGCTCTCCGCGAGCGAGACGGGGGCAAAGGTCTGGGACGTGCTGCAAAACTGCGTCATGCCCGTGGCTTTCCTGCTGCTGGCCACCTGTTCTCTGGTGGGCGACAGCTATAACCCGTTCATCTATTTCCAGTTCTGAGGAGGCCGAGTAAATGGAAAACGAAAAAAATCCGTCCGGCCTTACAAGGAGTGAGCGCCGGAGGATAGAGCGCCGCCGCAGAAGGCTGGCGGCCCCGTTCTTCACGACGCTGTTCCTGCTCTTCGTCGTGGCGTTCATCATCCCGCTGCGCCCCGCGACGTCCGTCATCGAAAAGAGGGAGCTTGCGAAATTCCCGGAGTTCTCGGTGCAGTCGCTGCTGAGCGGGGACTATTTTGACGGCATAAGCACATGGTTCTCCGACACCTTCCCCGGCCGCGAGGGCTGGCTGAGCGTGTCGACGGCCATATCAGACCTCCACGGCATAAGTACGAACGTCGTGGATGTGGGACGGCTCAATAATCCCGACTCCGTTCCCGATACCGTACCGACCATTCCCACGGACGTGACACCTGCGCCGAGACCCACACCGACCCCTCAGCCCGAGAACACCCGTCCGTCCGAAACGCCGGAGGACGGCGCCCCGGAGACCACGCCGGAGCCGGAGAATGAGAGCGTATCCTCCGAGTCCGTCGATGACTGGACCGGACTGAGCATTTCCGACGAGGAAGAGGTGATCTTCGGCGCGGCGCTCCAGATCGGCGACACGGCCTATGAATATTTCGGCTTCAATCAATATCTCATTGATAAGCGCACGGAAATGATGGGGCGCTTTGCGGGGATAATGGAGGAGTGCGGCGTCAGGCTCTTCGACATGCCTATACCCTCGGCGGTCGGCGTGCTGCTCGACCCGGATATACTCGCGGCGGTCAACTGCTCGAGTCAGGCCGAGGTACTCAATTATATCTTCGGCACCGAGGACGAGTATATAAACAAGGTCAACATCTTCAACAACCTTGTCCCGCACAACGACGAGTATATCTATTTCCGCACGGATCACCACTGGACGGCGCTCGGCGCATACTACGGCTACGAGCAGTATTGCCGCGTGGCGGGCTTTGAGCCGGTGCCGGTAGAGGACTACACCGAAATAAATATGGGCGAATTTCTGGGCAGCTTCTATGCGTCCTCCTCCCAGCCCGGAAAGCTCCGCGCCGACGAGCTTATTGCCTACTATCCGCCCGGAAACCTGCGCTTTGAGATACTCGACTTTATGGGCAACCCCACGGAATGGGATATCGTGAAGGACATGAGCGACAGCCCCGTCTCCGCGAAATACACGGCCTTCATCGGCGGCGACAATCCGCTCTCGGTCATCACCAACGACGACCTGCCCGACGCGCCCAACTGCGCCATCATAAAGGATTCCTACGGCAACCCCTTCTCCATCTACCTCGCGCAGCACTATCACAAGGTCTATATCATCGACTACCGCGACTATACCCGCGATAAAATGCGCCGGTTCGTCGAGAAATACGACATCAGCGACATGATAATGGCCGAGAGCCTTTCCCTTACTCAGGGCGAGGGCGCGCTCAACCTCATGAACAGCTACATAATCGGTTATTAATTAGCGGTAAAACCGCATGGAGGATCAATATGAACGAAAACAGGACCCCTGAGCTTAAGCTCAACTATAAGCGCACGGCGCTGATCGGCTTTGCATTCTTCGGCATACTCCTGCTGTGGCAGGTGTACGACTCGTGGTGTCCCACCTTCCTCACCGACATCTTCGCGAGACGCATGTACGGTATCTCCTCCGCTGAGCTCAAGGCCGGCGACCCCTCAAAGATACTCAACGTCCAGTGGATAGTCGGCATCATCATGGCCTGCGACAACCTTGCGGCGCTGATACTGCTCCCCATTTTCGGCAGCCTCTCCGACCGCACCGTTACCCCCATCGGCAAGCGCATGCCCTATATCCTCGCCGGCACCATGGTCGCGGCGATAGCGTTCCCGTTTATACCGCTTTTCTTCCACAACAATAACATCGTCGGTATGGTCATTATGATGGCCGTCGTCCTCATGTTCATGATGATGTACCGCAACCCCGCCGTCGCGCTCATGCCGGACATCACGCCCAAGCCCCTGCGCGCCAAGGCAAACGGCATAATCAACATCATGGGCTATCTGGGCGGCGCGTTCGCCACCGTCCTCGGCATCTTCCTCAAGCTCTCCGACTACATCAACGCCGCCGACGCGGCAAGAAAGATCTGGACGATCGAGATACCCTTCATCGTCGCCTCCGTACTCATGGTCATCTCCGCGCTGGTGCTGTTCCTGACCGTAAAGGAGAATAAGCTCGCCGAGGAGATGAAGGAGGAGATGGAGCTGGGCGAGAGGCTCGCCGCGGTGGAGACCCCCATCGACGACGACAAGCCCATGTCCAAGGCCAACAAGAGCATGCTCCTCGCCATCCTCGCGGCGGAGTTCCTGTGGTTCATGGCCGACAACGCCATCGGCACCTACATCGGCAACTACACCATCTATTACCTTAACTCCGTCTCCAGCGCCACCATGTTCCTGACCATCATCGGCGGCGTCGCGTCCGTCGTGGGCTTTGCAACCGCCGGCTCCATCGCCGACAGGATAGGCCGCAAGTGGACTATCTCCACCGGCCTTAGCATAACGGTCGCCGCGCTTATCGTCATGTGCTTCGTCGCTCCCACCGGCACCGTGACCGGCGCGCACGGCGAGTTTGCCTTCCCCGTGCTGCTATACGGCGTGTGGGCCATCAAGGGCTTCGGCATGGCGCTGGTGCATAACTGCTCCTTCCCCATGGTGGTCGAGCTTTGCTCCTCCAAGAAGATCGGCAAGTTCACCGGCTACTACTACACCGCCAGCATGTCCGCCCAGACCGTCACCCCCGTGCTTCTGGGTCTGGTGTTCAACATGACCGGCGCATGGCGCGCCCTGCCCGTGTATTCCACCGTACTGATGATCCTCAGCTGCGCGGTGTTCACGCTGCTCGTCAAGAACATCAGGGCCGCGAAGGTAGCGAACGTGAAGGGCCTCGAAGCCATCGACGGCGACTGAGCGAAGGAATAAAAAAACGACATGAAAAGATCATCCCTGATATTTGCCGCGTCCGCCGTGCTGCTGCCCGTGCTGGCGGTGGCTCCGGGCTGCGCCTCAAAAAAGAAAAAAGCGCCGTTCACGGGCGTGAATTTCGCCCACCGCGGCCTGCATACGCGGGATAAGTCCGTCCCGGAAAATTCGCTGAGGGCCTTTGAGCTTGCGGCCTCTGCGGGCTACGGCATGGAGCTGGACGTACAGCTCTCGCTCGACGGTCAGGTGGTCGTGTTCCACGACGACACCCTCGACAGGGTGTGCGGCGTCCACGCCGCCGTCTGCGAGAAGAGCTACGAGGAGCTGCACGCGATGAGCCTCTGCGGCAGCACCGAGACCGTGCCGCTCTTCACCGACGTCCTCAAGGTCATTGACGGCAGAGGACCCCTGATAGTCGAGCTGAAAACCGGCAAGAGGAACCGCGAGCTGTGCGAAAAGACGCTGAAGATACTCCGCAGCTACAAGGGCGACGTGTGCATAGAGAGCTTCGACCCCACCATCGTCGAGTGGTTCCGCTTCCACGGGAGGGAGTTCGTGCGCGGACAGCTCGCCATGGGCGCGGACAAGTACAGGTTCAGGTCAAAGCTCCTCGCGTGGTGCTGCAGCCATACGATATTCAACTTCCTCGCAAGGCCGCAGTTCATCGCCTACGACATCGACGCCATGCCGCCGCTCGTCTCGCTCAGCTGCGCTCTCGGCGCGCTCAAGGTCGGCTGGACCTCCCACGACCCGGTGAGCGAGAACTACAACGACTCGGTCATATTCGAGTTCTATAAACCCCGCCGGAAATACGGCAAAAAGTGATCCGGAGATACGAAATGAACGATATTATCATTCTCAAGCTCGGCGAGGTGGTCCTGAAGGGACTCAACCGCCGCTCCTTTGAGACAAAGCTGGTCGCAAACGTCAAGCGCCGCCTCGCGCCCATCGGCAAATTCAACGTATACTGCCTTCAGTCCGTCATTTATGTCGAGCCGATCGGCGATGGGGCCGATGTGGACGCGGCGTTCGAGGCGCTGAAAAAGGTGTTCGGCGTCATCAAGATGACCCGCGCCGCCGCCTGCGAGAAGGACAAGGACGCCATTGCCGCGCTGGCCAAGGAATACCTCCGGGAGGATATGCTGAACGCGAAGAGCTTCAAGGTCGAGTCCCGCCGCAGCGACAAGAGCTTCCCCATGAGCAGCATAGAGCTGAGCCAGTATGTGGGCGGCGAGCTTGCCGAGGCGTTCCCCGGCACACGCGTGGACGTCCACGACCCGGAGCTTACCGTGCATATAGAGGTGCGCGACCTTGCGGCCTATGTCCACTCCTCCCCGGTGCCCGGCGCGGGCGGCATGCCCGCAGGTACCGGCGGCGTGGCGGTGACGCTCCTCTCCGGCGGCATCGACAGCCCGGTCTCCACCTATATGATCGCCCGCCGCGGTGTACGGCTCATCCCGGTGCATTTCTTTTCCTTCCCCTACACCTCCCAGCAGGCCAAGGATAAGGTCGTGGAGCTTGCGCGGCTCCTCACCGGCTACTGCGGCAGAATGACCATCGAGGTCGTGCCGTTCACCCACATTCAGGAGGAGATACGCGACAAATGCCCCGAGGAGTATTTCACCCTCATCATGCGCCGCTTCATGATGCGCATTGCCGAGCGTATCGCGCGCGATAACGGCGCGAAGGCCATCGTCACCGGCGAAAACCTTGGCCAGGTGGCGAGCCAGACCATGGAGGCCATGGCCTCCACTCAGGCAGTGGCGGATATGCCCGTCCTCCAGCCGCTCATCGGCATGGACAAGGCGGAGATAATCGAGATCGCCCGCCGTATCGGCACCTTTGAGACCTCCATACTGCCGTATGAGGACTGCTGCACCGTATTCACCCCCCGCCACCCCCGCACCCACCCCAAGCTCCGCGAGGTCGAGGCGGCAGAGGCCGCGCTTGACGTGGAGCCGCTGGTGGAGGAGGCTCTTGCCGGTATCGAGAGGATAAGCGTCGAGGATGAATAACACGTTCAATACGGAGATAATCTCCGTCGGCACCGAGCTTTTGCTGGGGCATGTTACCAATACCGACGCGCGCGACATCTCCGAGCAGCTCTCTAAGATCGGCATAAACGTCCGCTACCACACCGTGGTGGGGGACAACCCCGGGCGTCTTGCCGACTGCGTGAGCATTGCGAAGAGCCGCGCGGACATCATCATCACCACCGGCGGTCTCGGCCCGACCTGCGACGACCTGACCAAGCAGGTGCTGGCGGAGTCCTTCGGTATTCCGCTCGTGATGAACGAGAGCGAGCGGGAGGGGCTGTACGACTATATCAAATACAGCCGTCATTTTACCGAGAACAATTACTCTCAGGCCATGCTGCCCGAGGGCTGCACGGTATTCCACAATAACTGCGGCACCGCCCCCGGCTGCGCCTTCAAGAAGGACGGCGTTCTCGTCGTCATGCTCCCCGGCCCTCCCAAGGAGTGCAACGCCATGTTCGCCGAGAGCGTCATGCCCTTCCTCCGCGAATACTCCGGCGGACAGATCGTCTCCCACTCCGTGCATATCTTCGGCATGGGCGAGAGCAGCGTCGACCAGATATTCCGCGGCGAGATGAACGCCATGACCAACCCCACCATGGCCCCCTACGCCAAGGAGTGCGACTGCCTCGTGCAGGTGACCGCCAAGGCGGATACTCAGGCCGAGGCGGAGGCCATGTGCGCGCCCGTCGTCGAGCATGTAAAGGAGACGCTGGGCGAGTACGTTTTCGGCGTGGACGTCGAGAGCCTTGAGGAGAGCGTGATAGCCCTCCTGCGTGAAAAGAGCATGACCTTTGCCGCGGCGGAGAGCTGCACCGGCGGCGACGTTGCGCGGCGCTTTACCGATATCCCCGGCGCGAGCGCATTCTTCCTCGGCGGCGCGGTGACGTACACCAACGGCGCAAAGGCGAAGCTTCTGGGTATCGATCCCGCGCTCATCGAGGAAAAGGGCGCGGTCAGCCGCGAGGTGGCGAAGGAGATGGCGGAGCATATCCGCGCGCTCACGGGAGCAGATATCGGTGTGGGCGTCACCGGTCTCGCCGGGCCTGACGGCGACGGCGTAAACGAGGTGGGGACGGTGTTCGTCTCCATGTCCGTGGACGGGGAGACCTATGTGAGGGAGCTTCACCTGGGCGCAATGCGCAGCCGCAGCTTTATCCGCCACATGGCCGGGAACCATGTCTACGATATGATGAGGCGCTGGCTCACCGGGCTCAAAATATAATAATGTTCACGGTTTGTTTATAGTTTCTTGCGCTTTTGTTCATTCCAGCGTCATAAATGCGGGTTATATTATAGCCACAAGTTGAGAAGAGGTTCGTTGTGATGGCTTCGGAACGTACCGAACGGGAAAATCTTAATATGAACGACGGCCCGGCCGGCTTCACCGGCTCAGCCGACACGGAGAGCGGTGAGTACCGCTACAAGAGCGGTTATACTCAGAGGATCTACTCCGACGCTCACTATGTTCCCGCCGACGAGAATACCGTGCCGCCGCGCTACTACACTCCTCCGGAGGAACCGATAAAGGACAACTCCGGGCGCGCGGCCGGGAAGCGCTCACACAGCAAGGGCTTCGTGCTTTTGTGCGTATGCCTCGCGTGCTTCGTGACAGGCGGAGCCGCAGGAGCGCTCGTCATGGGCAACCGCATTGAGACCCGCCTTGAGGATGTGGAGCTTCGGCTCACGGAGGCGGAGAGCGGTATTGAAGAGGCAAACGCCCTCGGCGAGAAGGCCGTCACGGCCGCCAGCGCCGCCGGTGCGGGTACCTCGGCGCCCGCCGGATCCGTAGCCCCCTCGGAAATATACGCGATGGCCTGCAAACAGGCCGTGGGTATTTCCACCGACGTGACCTATACCAACTTTTTTGGGCAAAACAGCTCCGCGGCAGTGAGCGGCTCCGGCTTCATCATTGCCGAGGACGGGTATATCCTCACCAACTACCACGTTATCGAGTATGCCTTCGAGCATGAGTACGACGTTACGGTAATGCTCCATGACGGCACCGTGTACACGGCGTCCATCGTTGGTGTTGAGGAGTCCAACGATATTGCGGTCCTGAAGATCGACGCGTCCGGTCTCACGCCTGTCACCTTTGGCGACAGCAGTGCGCTCTCCGTGGGCGACGAGGTGTACGCGGTCGGCAACCCTCTTGGCGAGCTTGAGTTTTCCATGACCTTCGGCAGGGTCAGCGCGCTTGACCGCCTGATCACCACAGAGGAAAACGAACTCGGCATCAACATGTTCCAGTTCGACGCCGCGGTCAACAGCGGCAACTCCGGCGGCCCCGTGTATAACGCGAAAGGCGAGGTGGTCGGTATAGTCACCGCGAAATACTCCAGCACCGGCGTGGAGGGCTTGGGCTTTGCGGTACCCATGAGCGATGCGGCGGACATAGCCTCCGACCTTATAACCAAGGGCTATGTTACCGGAAAGGCTTACATGGGCGTGCAGCTCGACCAGCGCTTTACCGCGGTATTCAGCCGTTACTACGGGCTGCCGATGGGCGCGTATGTCTCCTATGTTGAGCGCGGAAGCTGCGCCGAGCAGGCCGGGATACAGTCCGGCGACATCATCACCGCCATCGGCGAGATACAGGTGAAGAGCTACTCGGACGTGAACAATGCCCTCAGACGCTTCTCCGCGGGTGAGAACACCACGATCAGCGTCTACCGCTCCGGCAACGAAATGCAGCTGGAGATTGTCTTTGACGAAGTCAAGCCGGACGGCGATTCCGCCGCTCCCGCGCAGGGCAGCGCCAAAAGATGAAACATTAAATTGCTACTTTTCTACTCCTATAAATCCTCTCTTTTCTCCCTAAACGAAGGGCCATGCACACAAGCGGTGCATGGCTCTTTGTTTTTACTGTTTTTATTCACGCTTTATTCACGGAAGGCTTACTGCTCTGCGTTAGACTGCTCCTTTGCTTTTTTCCCGACCGTCGCTCTGAAGATGAAGAAAGCCGGAATGGAAGTGGCCATCAGGATAAGACTGTTCTTTATCTGCGCGGGGGCAACATTGCACACGAGAACGAAGGTGACGACCGCCGCGAGGATCGTTGTTACGGGGTATCCCCACATCTTAAACGGACGGTCAAGGTCGGGCTTTTTCCTGCGCAATACAATGAGGGAGAGTGCAACGGCGACTTCACAAAGACGGCTCACAAATGTGCTTGTCATAAGTAACGTCATAAAGTTACCGGTCCAGACAAAAGCAAGCGCACATATCGCGTAAATAACTATGGCCACATAGGGAGTATTGAACTTTGGATGGACCTTCTTGAAAAACGGGAACATCATATTTTTCTCGGCCATTGCGTACGGAACGCGAGGCATACCGAGGAGAGCACCATTCGTCGCTCCGAATATAGAGACCATAGCGCCGAGAGTTACAAGTATTGCACCGACAGGCCCAAATACGGTCTGCGCGGTCAGAGATACAGGAGTGTCGGAACCGGCAAGATTAGAAAAGCCGACCGAGCCAATACATGCGACAGAAAGGAGAATGTTGATAAGAATAACAACACCCATGCCAATGATCGTCGCTAGGGGAAGCGTCTTACTTGGATTTTTGATCTCTGCGCTCATATAGGAGAGTGTATAGTATCCGCCGAAGGCGGTCATTGCAGGGACAGCGGCAGAGATGGAGTTGCCCCACCGGACGGTTTCGGTAGTCATGGTTTTGAAGTTTTCAGGCTGGAGATGAAGTAGACCGCCAATCACGACTGCAACAAGGACGGAGACCTTTGCTACTGTGAATATGTTTTGGACCCTTGATCCCTGACGCACACCGCAGTAGTTAACTACCGCAAGGATGATGATGGCTCCGCTGGATATGAGTCTGGTGCCGGCAACGCTCAAATTAAGACCAAACAGCAGCACAAAGTTTGAGGCAAATGCAGTTGCCATCATAGCAATGGTAGGAATGTGGCCGCCAAATATCATTGACCAGCCATAGCAGAATGAGGCCCCAGAGCCGAATGCTTCGTCAATAAATATGTAGGGACCGCCGGCGTAAGGCATGGCGGGAGATAGTTCCGCGTAAACCAGTGCACAGAGGACTCCACTGAGACCAGCGAGCACCCACGCAATCATGTTTGGTCCAAATGCTCCTGCCGCTGCAGCAATCTTACCCGGTGTAGTAAATATGCCGGAGCCGATCACGCATCCGACGAGTACGCATACGGATGAAAACAGCCCCATCTCTCTCTTGAGCGAACCCTGTTGCTTGTTTGCCATTTTGTTTCTCTCCTTTTCTTGTCTTTATTTAAAGGTGCAGGAAAACAGTGCATCCCGCATAGCTTTTTCTGATAGCTCCTGACCTATACCGGGGACTTCTGGTATCTGGATCCTCCCGTTTATGGGGGCGTAGTCGACTATTCCCATGTCAATGTTTGCCTGCCATCTGTTTATAACGTGGTGTTCGTGGATAACAAAATTGGGGATAGAGGCCTCCATGTGAAGAGAAGCAGCGATGGATATCGGGCTGCCGCAGACATGAATCTGAACACCCACGTCATGCGTATGCGCGGCATCACAAATCTTCTTTGCTTCGCTGATACCACCGCAGGTTCCTATATCCGGCTGCGCTATCTGTATTGCGTTTTTATCAAACAAAGGCTCGAAACCCCACCTGGAATAGACTCTTTCGCCGCCTGCCAGAGGGATATTGATCCTCGACCTGATCAGTGCCATAGTGTCCGGATAAAGGGGAGTGGCGACTTCCTCCATGAACATTATTCCGTATGGCTCAATTATTTTTGCCATTTCCTCGGTTGATGTCGCGTCTGTTCTCGCATGATTTTCAACGATCAGGTCAACGTCCTCGCCGATAGCGTCTCTAACCTTGCTTACTCTTCGCTCGATCATTTTGGAGGTCTCCTTGGGTATGGGGCCTCTAATAAAGCCGGTTCTTCCGCCATGGTCGTCATAGGTGATAAAGTTGATCTTTATTGCGTCGTATCCTTCCTCCAACGCCTTGCGGCAGGCAGCGATGAGCCTTTCGTCGGTATCGGCCTTGCCCATGCCGGCTCCCCACCCGAACTGCAGCTGAGAGGCATAGCACCTGAGTCCGTCTTTGTTGAACGGAGCAGCTTTGCCGCCATCGGAAAAACACTTTCCACCGAGAAGCTTATAAAGCGGCACACCCAAAGCCTTTGCCTTGATATCCCAAAGCGCGGTGTCGATCGCGCTCATTGCGGCAAAGATGATGGTTCCTCCGCCCTGTGCCCAGAAGGTACTCTTATACAGCTTGTCCCAGACAGCTTCGTGTGCCATTGCGTCCATACCGATGATGTAATAAGAAATATCCCTTATCATCTCAAACGCCGCCGGGGCGCCTGCATCAAAACCGACTGATGCCTCGCCAAAGCCGCTTATTCCCTCATCTGTGTTGACACGGCAGACAATAGGCCGCCAGTCTCTCGTGCCGAAATTTAGCACAAATACGTCTACTGAAGTAATTTTCATTATCATCCTCCTGTTTTTTATAAAAAAGTTTTGAAATGGTTGCAGATATTTGCTATAATCACAATATAAGAAATCAAATGGGAGACAACTATGACCAACACATCACAGCTCCAAAAGAGAGCATATGAATTTCTTGTAGGTGAAATTTCCGAAGGAAATTTTGCTCCTGATATGATTTATTCTGAAGCCAAAATTGCCAAAAATCTTGGCTTTTCACGCACTCCGGTCCGTGAAGCGCTTCAGCGTCTTGCTCAGGAAGGGTATATCGATATACTTCCGAGCAGGGGATTTATCATTCACAGTCTGACGGAGCGGGAAGTCTTAAACATGTACCAGATGAGAAGCGCCGTAGAAACATATTGCCTGTTGGCTTACGCAGGAGAAGACAAAAGTGAAAGAAAAGACGCTGTCGTGGCTGAACTGGAGCGAATCATTGCAGAACAGAAAAGATGTGTCGACGGCACTTACGAGATCGAAAGATATCCAGCGCTCGACCATGCGTTCCATCGTGCCATAATCGAATGCTTTGGGAACGAACTGTTCAATGAAGCGTTTTCAAAATACTCGACATCTCTGCTGAACATGACAAAATACACAATGAACAGCCGCGAGCGCATATCCGTATCCTGCCGCGAACACATGGATATACTGGAGAGAATCAAGGCAGCCGACCCAACGGGAGCGTCCGAGTGCCTCCATAAGCATATTGACCATCCAACTGAATATGTGATCTATTCACTTAAGGGAGAAGTGTAACCGGCATACCGGTATACCGGTTACGTTCTTAATATAATACTTGACCGGTATACCGGTCAAGTATTAAAAAATTTTTCGGATACTTTGCCAAAATTATTTCTCAGGTTTTGGATATTGTGCTTAAAGTATGGACTCAAGCTTGAAGAGGTATTGCACATAAAATGAGGGTCAGTGTTTTAGTGGACTCTCTTTTTGCCCGAAAAAACATTTACTCTTGATTTTTCACGCGTATACTGTAAAATAGCGTTGTTGCAGATAATATTCGTTGGAGGAATATAAAATGACTTACGAAATCGACATCGCCGGCTTAAAACGTGACCTGCCCATATGCAAGGTCTCCGATGACCTGTACATAGGCGCATTCATCATGTTCGGCGATGTGGAGCTTACCGTTCACTGTGCGGCGGAGCTTCTCAAGCGCGCACCTGAGTATGACTATATGATCGCTCCGGAGGCCAAGGCTATCCCCCTCATCTACGAGATGGCGAGACAGAGCGGCGCGGACAAATACTTCGTGGCCCGCAAGGGCGTCAAGGCCTATATGACCAACGCGCTCGAGGTCGAGGTCAAGTCCATCACCACCGCGCACAAGCAGACTCTCGTCATTGACGAGCCGGACGCAGTGCTCATGAAGGGCAAGCGTATCCTCGTCGTGGACGACGTCATCTCCACCGGCGCGTCCAGCAGGGCCGTCGCGGACCTCGTGGAGAATTTCGGCGGTATCGTCGTGGGCTACGCCACTCCGGTCGCGGAGGGCGACGCCTTCAACAGAGACGATATCATTGCCCTTGCCCAGCTTCCCGTCTTCAACCCCGACGGCAGCGTGAAGGGCTGACGAGACAATAAAAACTCAGAGGCAGGAACGCTCCTGCCTCTGCATTTTTTTATTCCTGTTCTTCTGCATCTTCCGGCTCGTCCAGATCCTCCGGCAGCACGGCCATAAGGTCGTCCTTGGTGGGGGAATCCATGGCGGCGACGCGGTTCGACTGGCGCACGACCATGTCCTCGAAGCAGTTTCTCACATCGCGGCCGTTGCCGAAATTCTCGCCCCGTTCCTCGTACAGCTCGGTGAACATGTCAACGGCGTACTTCTCGGCCTCCTCGGTGAGAGTGTAGCCGTTCTTCCTGCACTGGCCGCGGAATATCTCCATGAGCTGCTCGCCGTTGTAGTCAAGGAAATAGAAATATTTGTTGAAGCGCGACTGCAGGCCGGGGTTGGAGTTGATGAAATCGGTCATGGGCTGGGTGTAGCCGGCGACGATGACTATAAGGTCGTCACGGTGATCCTCCATGGCCTTGAGGATGGTCTCGATAGCCTCGCGGCCAAAGTCGTTCTCACCGCCGGAGGAGAGGGAGTATGCCTCGTCGATGAACAGCACGCCGCCGATGGCGGACTTTATGGCCTCCTGCGTCTTGAGCGCGGTCTGGCCGACATAGCCCGCGACCAGACCCGAGCGGTCGACCTCCACGAGCTGGCCCTTGCTCAGGACGCCGATGGCGGCATAAATACCGCTCACGAGGCGCGCTACGGTGGTCTTGCCGGTGCCGGGGTTGCCCAAAAACACCATGTGCAGCGAGAGCGGAGGCACGGGCAGATCGTTCTCCTGACGGAGCTTGCGCACCTTTACGAGATTTATGAGGTTCTTTATATCCCGCTTGACCTCGTCGAGACCGACGAGAGAGTCGAGCTGGGTCATAAGCTCATCGAGGTCGGGCTTTTCGGCCTCCTCGGCCGCGGCGGGCGCGGAGGTGTTTCCGCCGGAGGTCTGCACCTGGGGCGGGTGCTTTTCGATAAAGCTCGGTTCGCCGGAGGTGACAAATTCCAGCGGGTCAAGGCCGGGCTTGCCCTTTTTGACGCCGGTGGTGTCGCAGATGGCGGTGAGCTTGTCCGTGCATTCGGTGATATACTCGGCCTCGGCATAGGTCACGTCGTCGTCCACCGCGGCGAGGTAGAGGAGAATGTTGGTGAGCATGCGGATAAAGGTGCGCGAGGCGTCCTTGCCGTGCTTCACGTCGCTCTCGGCGAGGTTCCAGTAGAACACCGGCGGGAGGAACACGTCGCTCTCGCACACGGTGCTGGTGAGGCTCCACAGCATCCACGAGGGCTGGGGCCTGTTGCGCGAATATATCTGGTTCGCCATGTCCACATGGCGCTGGGTCACGCCGCCGGCCTTGCTCCACAGCGCCGCCGCGCAGCGTGTCATGAACTCGTCCAGCTCCTTGGCGAGACCGTAGCCGCCTATGCGGTAAAAGGCCTCGGTGTTGGCAATGTATATCTTGTGAAATTCCTCCGGGGAGCGGTTCCAGGTGGTAGGCATGGCGATTCTCCTTACTATAAGCTCTTTCCCAATTATATATCATTTTGCGGCGCGGTCAAGGTTTTTTGCCGCGCCGCGATATCATTTCGGGGGCATGAAGCGCTTGCCTCCGCTCCGCTTATCCTTGCGGGGCATGAGCTTTACGGCCGGAGGCTCGGCGCTCGTGGGCGCCTTGCTCTCCTTGACACGCTTCCAGACCTCGTCAAAGCCCTTGAGACCTTCAATGATCTCCTTATCCACATTTATCCGCTCCTGTTCGATGTTTTTTTATCCGCTCCATTATATGCGGCCTCTTGCAAAGCGGCCAAAGATGTGAGATAATGTTCGTAATAAATCGCGGAGCGGAGGAACTGTAATGCCGAGATTTTTCGTGGCGGGAACAAATGTTCTCGGTGGAATGGCCATCATGAAGGGCCGGGACGCGGAGCATGTCCATGTGCTGCGCATGCGTCCGGGCGAGGATATGATAATATGCGACGGGCAGGGCACGGACTATAAGTGCCGCCTTGTTAAGGCCGATAAGGAGCAGGTCGAGGCCGAGGTCATCGAGATCGTGAAATGCCCAGCGGAGCCGAGCGTGAAGGTCACGGTGCTGTGCGGCCTGCCCAAGGGGGACAAGACCGACTACATCATCCAGAAATGCGTCGAGGCCGGCGCGTATGAGATAAAATTCTTCGACTCCGACAGGTGCGTCGCCAAGCCCGACAAGCCGGAGAAAAAGCTGGAGCGCTGGCAGCGTATCGCCGAGGAGGCCGCCAAGCAGTCCGGCCGGGGCATAATCCCTCAGGTCGGTTGGGCGGGGGACTTCGCCGGGGCGCTGGACGCGGCGATAAAGACCGATATGCCGCTTTTCATGTACGAAACGGGCGAGCGTGAGACGCTCAACGACGTGCTGGGGACGGGCGCGGATATCTCCTCCGCCGCCATCGTCACCGGACCGGAGGGCGGCTTCGCGGAGTTCGAGGCGAAGCTCGCGAGGATAGCGGGTCTCCACGTCTGCTCCATGGGCGAGCGTATTCTACGGTGCGAGACTGCGCCGGTCGTCGCCCTCACCGCCGTCATGTACGCCACGGGAAATCTCAGCTGAATCTGAATATGACCGCGCGGGGGACGCACCGGAGATATACATAAGCGAACACGAGTGAAAAAATAAGGGACAGAGCCTGCCGCCCCGGATGGGGTGACAGGCTCTGCTTTTCCCTTTTATCGTGCGGACGTCAGCATTTCACCTTAACGCCAAGCTCGTTGAGCTTGAGGCGCATTTCATGGGCGTCGCCATGGAAAACCAGTGCGTTTATGCCGCAGAAATACGCGCCCTCCGCATTGGAGGTGGAGTCGTCGATGAACACGCACTCCTCCGGTACCAGCGAGAACTTATCGCACAGGAGGCGATATATCTCGGGCTGGGGCTTGACGAGCTTCACGTCGGCGGAGATGAGCGTGCCGTCGAAAAACTTCGAGGCAGGGACGCGAGGCCAGTAATCGTGCTGACGGAAGCTCGCGTTGGAGAGAAGGTATATGCCGTAGCCCATGCCCCTGAGCTCCTCGACAAGCTCGTACATGCCCTCGACGGGGAGAATGGGGCGGTCCCACATGCCGACGAGCCTTCTGACTGCATCGTGGAGACGCTCCGGCACGCGGCGGCAGACGATCTCGGCGGCTTCCTCGTCGGTGAGCGAGCCGCGGTCCATCCGCGACCACTCGAGCGAGACGAACAGCTCACGCTTGAGGAGCTTTCTGTCCTCCTCCGCAAGACCGAGACGGAACATGAAAAGCTCCGGGTCAAAGCGGATGATCACGTTGCCCATGTCAAAAACGATGTTTTTTATCATCAGACGATCTTGACCTTTCCTTTAGTCAGGCGGAAAACGATTATCAGCGAGACGATGGTGGAGAGCGTCAGTATGGTCGCGAGCGCACCGGCGGTGCCGTCGCTCATGCGGACGACCTCCTGATAGATGGCAACGGAAATGGTCGAGGTCTTGCCGGAGTAGAGCATGATGGAGCTGGACAGCTCGTTTATGCAGGTTATCCAGCTGAGTACCGCGCCGGACATGATACCGGGCAGCATCATTCTCGCCGTCACGGTGAAGAAGGTCTTCATCGGTGAGACGCCGAGGTTAATGGACGCCTCCTCGATAAACGGGTCCATCTGGTACAAAAACGCGCTGCCCGAGCGCACCGTGTACGGCAGCTTTCTGATAACGTAGGAGATTATCATGATGGCGGAGGTGCCGACAAGGATGAGGGGCTTGCGGTTGAAGGCGACGATGAGGCCGATACCGAGGACGGAGCCGGGGATGACGTAGGGGAACATGATGAGCATGTCGATAATGCTCGAGACCTTGCCCTTCTTGCGCACCAGCACATAGGACACCAGTATGCCGACCAGCACGATGAAGATTATCGCCACGATGGAGAACACATAGGTGTTGCGGATGTTGCGGCCGAGACGGGACATGATGGAGCGGTAGTTGTTGAGGTTGACGCCCTTGATGACGCCGGAGAAGCTGCGTTCGATGAAGGACTGGCACACGACCACGATCTGGGGCAGGAAGGCGATGAAGGTGATGAGCCAGATGGGGAAGGAGGCCAGAAAACGCCTGAAGCCGTGGAGCTGTACCTCCTGAGGCGGACGCAGGGAGGACATCATATAGTTGCGCTTGTCCACCACGAGCTTCTGGAACGTCAGCACCAGCAGGGAGCAGGCGACGATGATGACCGAGAGGGTCGAGGCCATGTAGGGGTTGACAGCGCTTTCGGACATGTACTCGTTGTAGACCAGAACGGGCAGGACGACATAGCCCTCGCCCAGCAGCATGGGGGTGCCGAAATCCGCGAGAGCGGTCATGAACACCATTATGCAGCCGGCCAGGATCGAGGGGAGGATAACGGGCAGGGTGATGGTCCAGATACGGCGCAGCTTGCCCATGCCGAGATTTTCGCCGGCCTCCTCGAGGGAGCTGTCAATGCTGTTCATCGCGCCGGAGGTGTAGAGGTATATGTAGGGGAAAAGGTGCAGCGTAAAGACGAAGATTATGCCGCCGCGGCCGTAGATGGTAGGCGCGGTGAGGCCGATGGCGCCGAAGAGCTTGGCGACCAGACCCGCGCGGCCGAGCAGGATTATCCACGAGTACGCGCCGATGAAGGGGGGACTCATCAGGGACATGATGATGAAGATATGGAGAATATTCTTTCCCGCGATGTTGTAGCGGGTCATCAGGTACGCGATGGGTACGCCGACGAGAGTGGTGAAGAACACGGTGGCGACGCACACGAAGATCGAACGCAGCAGCGCCCTGTAGTAGTAGGGCTTGGAGAAGAAGCGGATGAAGTTATAGAGCGTCAGCCCCTCGACCTTGTTGGAGAAAAGGCTCTTCGTTATTATGGTGTAGAACGGATAGACAATGAAGAGGCACATCGCCAGGATGACAAACAGCTTTGTGAAGAACCAGAAATCCGGCTTCCACTTGCCGAAAAGCTTGGTTTTCACAGGCTCAGCACCTCCCCGGACTCAGCCTTGTAGAGGCTGACGCGCAGCGGGTCGAAGCGGAGATATACCTTCTCGCCGTCGGAGTGGACGGTGCTGGTGTCCTTGGTGTACTCGTTTACGATGAGGCTCTGACCGTTGTCGAGCTGGACCTCATACTCGATGAAGTCGCCGAGGAACGTTGAGAAGAGTATCGTGCCGGGCATGCCCTCGTCCGCGAAGAAGAGCTGCTCGGGACGGGCGGAGAGCTGACCCCTGCCGCTGTATTCCTTGCCGCTGGGGATGTCGATGGACAGCTCGCCGGAGATGGAGACCTTCGCCACGCCGCCCTTTGCCTCGACGTCGCAGTCAAGGAAGTTGCTCACGCCGATGAAGCCGGCGACGAAGGGGTTCTGGGGCTTGGCGTATATCTCGTTGGGGGTGCCGATCTGCATGATCTCGCCGTCCTTCATAACGGCGATACGGTCGGAGATGGCGAGAGCCTCCTCCTGGTCGTGGGTGACGTAGATGGTGGTTATGCCCAAACGGCGCTGGAGCTTCTTGATGACGGAGCGCATCTGCACGCGCAGCTTTGCGTCGAGGTTGGAAAGAGGCTCGTCCATCAGCAGAACGCTCGGCTCGATGACGAAGGCACGGGCGAGCGCCACGCGCTGCTGCTGGCCGCCGGAGAGCTCGTTGGGCTTGCGCTTTGCGAGGTGGGATATCTGCACCAGCTCAAGCGCGTCCCTGACGCGGGGAGCTATCTCCGCCTTGGGGAGCTTGCGCGCCTTGAGACCGTAGGCCACGTTCTCCTCCACGGTGAGGTGGGGGAAGATGGCGTAATTCTGGAACACCATGCCGATGTCGCGCTTGTGTGCGGGAACGTCGTTGATACGCTTCTCGCCAAAGTAGAAGTCGCCGCCCTCGATGGAGTTAAAGCCGGCGATCATGCGCAGGAGGGTGGTCTTGCCGCAGCCGGAGGGGCCGAGCAGAGTGAAAAACTCGCCCTCGCGGATGTCGAGAGAGACGCCCTTGAGAGCCGTAAAGTCGCCGTAGCGCTTTACAGCTTCCTTGATTATTACTTCGTTACTCATATATTGTCCTCCACTTTCAGCCAAATTAGCTTACCTGCACCGTCCGGCCGCGGACGGCATAGGTAAGCCAATTTATCGCAGGTGGGAGTCCCAACCGGGACTCCCTCCCATTGAGTTAGAGCTGCTTGTTTTCAGGTGAGGCTTAGCCGACGGTCAGGTCGTTCCACTTCTCAACGATGGATTCCTTGTTGTTTGCGGCGTATGCAAAGTCGTAATCGCCGAGGTCGAGGCTGCTCAGCTCGCACAGACCCACGGGGGTGAGGTCGGAGCGGACGGGGCGGCGCGCCCAGTCAGCGTTCTGTGCCTTCTGGCACTCAAGACCGGTGACGAAGTCGATGAAGAGCTTTGCGTTCTCGGGGTTGGGGCAGTTCTTGATCAGAGCCACGCCGTCGGGAACTGCGGAGTTCTTCTCGGGGTAGACAAAGCCGATGTCGGGGTTGTCGCTGTACTTGACAGCGGACTTCTCGATGGTGACGCCCAGAGCGTACTCACCGGAAGCGACGAGCTTGTGGCAGTTGCCGGAGCTGTCCTGGATCTTGCCGTCGAGGTTCTCAATGAATCTGCCGACGAGGTCCCAGCCCTCTTCAATGCTGGGCTGGCTGAAGAGCATGGTGCACAGCTGAGTGTAGGCGGAGCCGGACTTCGCGGGGGAGCAGTAAGCGATCTTGCCCTTGAGAGCGGGGTCGCACAGGCCTTCCCAGGTAGTGGGGACGTCAGCCTCGTCGAGCATGGTCTTGTTGTAGATGAAGACCATGGGCAGAGGAGACTCGCCTATCCACATGTCGTCGGCATCCTTGTAGGCCTCGCCGATGACGTCGTCGTTGGCGCAGACGTACGGGTCAAAGTACTCGACGTATGCGGCCAGAGTGTCGGCACCGCCGCCCCACAGAACGTCGCCCTGGGGATTCGCGGACTCGGCAACAACGCGCTGGCAGAGCTCGCCGGTACCTGCTGCGATGACTTCGACCTTGATGTTGGGGTATGCCGCCTCGAACATTGCCACGCCTGCGGCAAGAGGATCGGCGTCATGGGGAGAGTAGACTACCAGGCTGCCGGTGTAGTCCTCGGGAGCCTTTTCGGCAGGCTCTGCGGGAGCTTCGGCGGGAGCCTCTGCGGGCTTCTCGGCAGGCTGTTCTGCGGGGGCTGCGGTCTGGCCGCAGGCGCACAGAGCGAATACCATGACGAGTGCGAGCAGCATTGCCATGAGTTTTTTCATTTGTGTTCCTCCATAAGATTTTTTCAACTCGGGATCATCCCGAATTCAGCTTATTTTACATCGGCATTTTGTTGTTGTCAAACCGAACTGAGAGGCACAGACCGAATTTGTACCCTATACACAGAAACGGGGGTGAATTTTTGTTGATTAACACGAAAAAATATTTTTGAATGCACCCGAACGGAGACAAGCGGAGAGGGGAAAAAGGTCGAAAAAAATTCTTTGAAAAACAGCCTGAAAACCCTTGCATTTTGAAAGCTTTTCTGATATCATATCAGAGCATTTCGCACGGGGACGGACTTTCCCCCATGTGGCGTTCGGCGGCGCGGCCGCCGCGCTTGGTGGAGGGGTTGAAATCCCCGGAGGAAAAAACAAAATTTGGAGGAAAACAAATGTCAGTAGTATCCATGAAGCAGCTGCTGGAAGCCGGCGTCCACTTCGGACACCAGACCCGCCGCTGGAACCCCAAGATGGCCGAGTACATTTACTGCGAGCGCAACGGCATCTACATCATCGACCTGCAGAAGACCGTCAAGCAGCTGGAAGAGGCCTATGACTTCGTCCGTCAGCTCTCCGAGAACGGCCAGACCATCCTTTTCGTCGGCACCAAGAAGCAGGCTACCGACGCCGTCAAGGAAGAGGCCGCACGCGTCGGCATGTACTATGTCAACGCCCGTTGGCTGGGGGGCATGCTCACCAACTTCAAGACCATGCGCACCCGCGTCGACAGACTTGCACAGCTCAAGAAGATGCAGGAAGACGGCACCTTCGACATGCTGCCCAAGAAGGAAGTCATGAAGCACCTGGGCGAGATGGAAAAGCTCGAGAAGTACCTGGGCGGCGTCAAGGACATGAAGAAGCTCCCCGGCGCTCTCTTCGTCGTCGACCCCCGCAAGGAGCATAACGCCATTGCCGAGGCACGCAAGCTCCACATCCCCATCGTCGCCATCGTCGACACCAACTGCGACCCCGATGAGGTCGACTACGTCATTCCCGCAAACGACGACGCTATCCGCGCCATTCGCCTGATCGCCGCCACCATGGCCAACGCCGTTCAGGAAGGCCGTCAGGGCGTCGACGCCGAGGCAGAGGCCGTTGAGGCCGAGGCTGTCGAGGCTGCCGAAGAATAATTAAAATAAGAAGAGGGGCGCGCTGTACGCCCCTTTTTCCGAATTTACAGAGGAGGATAAATTAATATGGCATTTACTGCTCAGGATGTTAAGGCTCTCCGTGAGATGACCAACGTCGGCATGATGGACTGCAAGAAGGCACTCACCGCATGCGACGGCGATATGGATAAGGCAGTCGACTGGCTGCGTGAAAAGGGCCTTGCCAAGGCCGCAAAGAAGGCCGGCCGTATCGCGGCCGAGGGTATGGCCTACGCGGCAGTCTGCGACAAGTGCGGCGCCGGCGCCATCGTCGAGGTCAACTGCGAGACCGACTTCTGCGCCAAGAGCGCGCTGTTCGTCGAGTTCGTCAAGGACATCACCGCCGTCGTCCTCAAGGACGCTCCCGCCGATGTCGACGCTCTTCTCAACTGCAAGTACCCCGGCAAGGAGCTTACCGTTTCCGAGACCATGCCCGAGAAGGTCATGTCCATCGGTGAGAATCTCCAGATCCGCCGCTTTGACCGCTTCGCCGACAACTTCAACGTCGCATACGTCCACGCCGGCGGCTCCCACGGCGTTCTCGTCAGCCTCGCTGTCGAGGGCGGCATTGACGCCACCGAGATCGGCAAGAACGTCGCCATGCAGATCGCCGCGATGAACCCCAAGTACTGGGACAAGTCCATGGTGCCTCAGGCCGACATCGACCATGAGATGGAAGTTCAGGTCGCTCTTCTCGACAACGACCCCAAGATGGCGGGCAAGCCCCAGGCCATCAAGGAGAAGGCCGCTGCCGGCAAGATCAACGCCTTCTTCAAGGAAAACTGCCTGCTCCAGCAGGAGTTCGTCCGCTCCGACCTCTTCAAGGGTTCTGTCGAGGGCTACATCGCCGACGCCGCAAAGAAGCTCGGCGGCTCCGTCAAGTTCGTCAACGCCGTCCACTACATCAAGGGCGAGGGCATCGAGAAGAAGCAGGAGGACTTCGCAGCAGAGGTCGCCGCTCAGATGAACATGGGCAAGTAATTCTTCTCAGACACGATAAAGTCAAAAAAAGAGTTCCCCGTCGGGGGAACTCTTTTTGCGTTATTTCTGCGGTCTCAGTCCGCTACGCCGTTATAGAGTTGGTGGAACTCCTCAAACGTCAGGCCGTTTTCCATGATGTACGTTGCGGCCTCCACGCCCACATAGCGGTAGTGCCACGGCTCGTACATGACGCCGGTGATGTCGCCCTTGCCGTTGGGGAAGCGGAGGATAAAGCCAAACTCATGGCAGTGCTTGACCATGTACTGGTAGGTCTCGGTCGGCTCGACGTCCTGCCACTTCTTCGTGGCCCGGTATACGTCGGTTATGTCGCAGCAGAGCGCGGTCTGGTGTTCGCTGCACCCGGCGGGCATGGTGATGTAGAGACCGTCCGAACCCTTGCCGTCGGTGCAGCCGTTGTTGTTGCAGACGCGGATGAAATTCGCCGCCTGTTCGTCATAGCTGCGGTAGCCGGAGGAGAGATACACCGGCAGCCCCTGATCGATGGCGTCCTGCGCGAAGGCTATGAGCGGCTCGGCAATGCGGGAGTCGACGGGACACTGGTTCTCGCCGAGATATTCAAGCGACGGCGGGACATACTGGCCGATGGAGTTGTCGCCGTTTACAAGCACGAACTCCCAGCTCGTTATGTCGATGTCCGGCGGGGCGGGAAGTCCTCTCGCGAGAGCCTTTCCCTCCGGCGAAGCGGGGTCGGGAGTGGGTTCCGGCGTGGCCTCGGGCGTGGCTTCCGGCTCCTCCGGCGCGTCCGTCGGGCCGTCGCCGTCCGCCGGCTCGTACACAGGCTCATCCTGGGCCGCCTCCTCGATAAGCTTGTCGACATCGCTGCTCTTCGTCCAGTTCGTGCAGCGCATATATGAATAGACCCCGAAGATCACCAGCAGAATAACGCCGGCGACCACGCGGGCGGTGCGTTTTGCATTCATCGTAAGGCCTCCTTGTCAACCAATGCTGACGTACCGATAATATCATCTTGCCCCGCGTTGGTCAACATAATTTTGCTTGATACACGCGGCCGCGTCTGGTATAATTTACACATAAGAAACAAAAGGAGCGAAGAGCATGAAGATCACATGGCACGGTCACGCGTGCTTTACCGTTGAGACAGCAGTGGGCAGCGCGGTGCTTGACCCGTATGCTCCCGGCAGCGTGCCGGGGCTGAGCCTCCCGGAGCTGAGCGCGGACGAGGTGATATGCAGCCACGGCCACGACGACCACAACGCTGCCGGAGAGATAAGGCTCACGGGGAAAACGCCGGGGTACGGGAAAGTGCAGATACCCTGCTTCCATGACGACAGACGCGGGGCGCTCAGAGGCAGCGACCTCATCACGGTCATCGAGGCGGAGGGACTGCGCGCCGTCCACATGGGCGACCTCGGCCACGAGCTGTCGCCGGAGCAGCTGGCCGCCGTCGGGAGGCCGGACGTGCTGATGATACCCGTGGGCGGCTTTTATACCGTCGACGGAAAGACCGCCGCGCGTATCGCAAAGGCGCTCGCGGCGAGGATCGTTATCCCCATGCACTACCGGGGAGCGGGCTTCGGCTATGATGTCCTCTCCACGGAGGCGGACTTCGTGAGCGAGTTTGACGGCGTCCGCCGCCTTGACGGCAATGTGCTTGAGGTCGGGAAAGAGACGGCCGGAGGGGTGTATGTACTCAAATGCCCCGTAAAATAAGACAGCAAGACAGAATGAGACAGTAAGACCGCCACGGCAGCTCGTATCCGAGGCTGCCGTGGCGGCTGTATATTTGCGCGGCTTCGCGCTTGATCATGTCCGCGCGGAGACGCCCTTACTGCACGGCCTGCTTGCGGCGAAGGCTCAGGCAGTCGGCGATCATGGCGATGAACTCGCTGTTGGTGGGCTTGCCCTTGATGTTCGACACGGTGTAGCCGAAGAACTTCTGGAGCGTTTCGATGTCGCCTCGGTCCCATGCCACCTCGATGGCATGGCGTATGGCGCGCTCGACGCGCGAGGGAGTCGTGCCGTACTTCTTTGCGACCTCGGGATAAAGCACCTTGGTGACGGCGTTTATCATTTCCATGTCGTTTATGGTGAGAATGATGGCCTCGCGCAGATACTGGTAGCCCTTGATGTGGGCGGGGACGCCGATCTCGTGGATGATGTCCGTGACCACGGCCTCAAGCTCGGCCTCCTTCCTCGCGGCCGCGGCAGAGGCCTTGAAGTCGTACCCCGTGCCGGCGTCAACGGCGGTCGGCTCGCCGCAGAGCTGACGGACGCGCGAGAGTATCGCGGAGGTGTCGCAGGGCTTGGGTATGAAGTAGTCCGCGCCCAGCATGGAGCAGTCGGACACCACCTTGGGCGTTATGAAGCCGGATACCACGATGACCCGGCAATTCGGAGCCAGCTCCGGCAGACGGCGCATCACCTCAAGCCCGTCCACCCTCGGCAGCACCAGCTCGAGAAGAAGTATGTCCGGCTTGAGTTCCGTTATAAGAGACAGGGCTTCGGCTCCGTCCGCGGCGACTCCCGCCACCTCGAGATTTTTCTCGGCAGCGATCCGGTCCGCCAGCAGCGAAGAAAAGTCCATGTTGGAATCTACGATCAAAACGCGCGACTTGGTTTCCATAATTTATCATCCTCCCAAAACGATATGGAACAAAAATATGCTCGTAAAGCATGTTTTACCCTTGTGTCGCATTAAATGTAGCATATACCGCCCTTTTATAACAACAGAAAGCTGTCGAAAACAAAAGACTTCTTGTTGACATAATAATCCACCATTCGACATATTGCAACATTGAATGCGAAAAAATGACGAGAGAAATTTCAATAGCGTGTCGAAATTTGTCGAATAGTGGTGTAAAAAAACGGCGGTCCGTCAAAAACCGCCGTAAATTAATTTGTTTTTGTCAGGTCATGGCTCACCGTAGAGAAGCTCGAACGTCTCGTAATGGTCGCCGGTGTAGTAGATAAGCCCGTCGTTTGAGAAAACTATCCGCTCCGCCCCGCGCGAGGACCTGCCCAGCGTGCCGATGTCGCACTCGGTCCACCGGCGTCCGTCCCTGTCGGGCAGGAGACCCTCATAGTTGCCGAAGCGGCTGCCGCCGATGCATTTGCCGGGGAGGTATTTTTCGAGCGAGCCGCCGCTCCAGCCGGCCTCCTCGGCCTCCTTTTTCGTGACATAGTTGGAGGGGAGCCTGCCGTAGGTGTGTATGTAGAGCGCCACGTCCTCCTTGGAGTCGTAGACGCCGTCCTCGTCGATGGGCGCCTCTGAGGGAGTCTCCACGGCCGCGCCGCCGTCGGACAGCTCAAAAATCCCATCCGCCGCGCCGGACAGAGCGTCCTGCCGCTCCTCGCCCAGCATGCCGAACAGCGCCAGCGCCGCGAGGAGCAGCACGGCAAGGGTCAGTATCCCCGATCTCTTCATTTTCTTCATATCAATAAATACCTCCTGCGGGAGTCGGGTAGATGATACCACGCTTCCGGGAGAAGTTCAATCAAAAAAGCCGCGCGGTATTGACTTGACCGGCCGGAATGAAATATACTTGACGGCGCGGGCGGCCGGCGAAGCACGCGGCCCCGGCAGAAAGGACACGCGATGGAAAGAGACGGCAGCTCATATTTTGAAAAGGCGGTCTACGGCCTGCGCGGCGCGCTGGAGCGTTGGCGTGTGCCGTACTTCACGGCGATGGCGGCGGGGCTTTTGTCATATATGTTCGCCTTCACCAACAAGCTCGTGAACCATGACGAGATAACCTGTCTCTTCGGCAAGGGGATGGACGTCTCCTCCGGACGCTGGGGACTTGTGTTGATACGGGCGATATTCCCGGACTATTCCATGCCGTGGCTGTACGGCGCGGTGAGTCTGGTGCTTCTCTCGGCGGCGATATGCCTCATGCTCAGCACGCTGAAAATAAGAAACAGGGTCGTTCAGGCGGTGCTTGCCGCGGTGGTGATCACCTTTCCGGCGCAGCTGGACACCTTCTGCTACATGTTCGTCAGCAGTGCGTACGCCGCGGCGGTACTGCTCGCGGTGTTGCCGGCGTGGCTCTTTGCGCGGGAGACGAGAGGACGCTGGGTCGTCTGCCCGGCGCTGCTGGCGCTCTCCATGGGCATTTATCAGGCGTATCTTGCCCTGCCGGCGAGCCTCCTCGTGCTGCTGCTCATCAGACGCTGCATGGACGGGGACGACTGCGCGGAGATATTCCGCGACGGCCTGCGGTATGTGGGCATGCTCGCGGCGTCGGCGGCAGCGTACTATGCCGTCATGCTGCTGTTCCTTGCCGTCTCCGGGGAGACGCTCAACAGCTACGCCGCCGGCGGACTCGGCGAGGGCGGGCTTATCCGCAGTCTCGTTCAGGCCTATGCCATCTTCCCGAGACTCCTTTTCCGGGGCTGGTTCGGCTATGTCACGGAGGGGCTGTCGCGGGCCATGCACTGCGTGTGCGTGTTCCTCGCGGCGATAGAGCTTCTGGCCGCGTTCATCACGATGAGGGAGCCGAAGCGCCGTGGACTGTTCGTGCTGCTGATTGCGCTGTTCCCGCTGAGCATAAGCTTTATTCATCTTATCTCCTCCACGGTCCATACGCTCGTGCTGTACGGCTTTGTTTGCGTGTACCTTCTCTTCGGCGTGCTTGCCGACGGACGGATAGACCCGCGCCGGAGCATCGAAAAGGATATACTCCTTACGGCCATGACGCTCATCACGCTCAGCAACGTGACGTTCGCAAATTCGATATATCTCAAGCAGTATCTCCAGTATGAAAACGCCATGGCGTTCTATACGGAGGTAGTGACGCAGATAAAGATGAATGAGGACTACGACCCGGGCTGCGCCGTCGCCGTGATCGGTGACGCCGGACTCACGCTCTATGACGAGGAGAGGATACCCGGAGGCTATCTCGCCGGGATGTCTCCGACGCTCGTGAACGTGTACAGCCGGGACGACTTCATGCGCTATTATGTCGGCTTTGACGTGGGCTACGCCACATATCAGGAAAAGGCCGCCATCATGGAGACGGAGGAGTTTGCCTCCATGCCGTCCTATCCCTACAGCGGCTCGATACAGCGTATCGGGGACTATATGGTCGTAAAGCTGGGAGAGTAAAAGGATACCCGCGTCGCAAGACTTTGGAACGTGTCCCTATATAATATGCCTCCCTCGTCAGAGGGAGGCTTTTTATTCTCCAATATGGCAATGCCCACAGCGCGGGAGGAGCAAGCCCCTCCCCTACGGCGGGACGGGAAGCGTAAAAAAGGCTTCCCCCTTGGGGAAGGCTCCCTCCGGCGGAGGGAGATGTCGGCGCAGCCGACAGAGGGAGGGGCGGAAAGCTGCCACAAAGTGGCTGAGGGGGGCAAAGCGGCCAAAACGGAATAAAAGCGGGCGGCTGCAGCCGCCCGCTTTTGCTTACTCTATCTTCACACTGTACTGCCTGCCGTCAAGCTCATAGCCGACGGAGAGACCGTCGTCGGCGTTGACGGCGACGTTCTCCGCATTTCGGATACGAAGCAGCTCCTTATAGAACTCCCGCGTCTCCGCGCCGTAAAGCCCCATGTTGTCGGACGTCAGGAAAAGCCCGCCGAAGAGCGCGTTCACCACCGCGAGGGTGCGCTTCTGCTCCGAGGTGAGCTTTATGTTCTCGTCGCGCAGGAAGAACACGTCCGGGTCGCTCAGATACGCCCGGCCGTTGAGCTCACGGCGGAAAATGCTGTTGCCGATGGCCTGACGGGTGGAGACGCGCTCACGGTGTATCTGCCGCATGAGCCATGTGTCGTCCCAGTCGAGACCGACGTCGCAGCTTATCCGGCAGTAATCCACCAGACCGAAGGCCGGCATGACCGGCACGCCGCACCCGAGGATGAGCTTGTCGCCGCAGACACGGCGCAAAAACTCCATCGCGCGGATCATGCGGCCGGCGCGGCTCTCGCGCTCGGTCCCGAAGGGCGCGGCCCCGTAGAGAAAGTCCAGCTTGACGAGGTCGAACCCCCACTCGTCGAAAACGCGGCGGAAGCAGCGCTCAAGATAATTCATGCACTCGGGTTCGTCGATGTCGAGCGAGAAGAACCCGCCCCAGTTGCAGCCGCAGTACCACTCGTCCCCGTCGTGCCGGAGGAGCCATTCGGGGTGTTCGCGCATTATGTCGGAGCTGCGCTGGCACACGAAGGGCGCGAGCCAGAGACCGGCCCTGAAGCCCTTTTCGTGTATGGCGTCGACGGCGGCCTTCATTCCGCGGGGGAATTTCTTCGTGTCGGCGTCCCAGTCGCCGACGGCGCGCTCCCAGCCGTCGTCTATCTGGAAAAGGTCGCCGGGGGAGAGTACCTCTGCGCAGCCGGCGAGGTCGTCCATTATGCTCTTCTCGCTGATGTTCTGGTAGCGGTTGTACCAGCTCGAATAGCCGGTGAGCTTTTCGGACGTGCGGGGCTTTACGCCCATCGCGGCGAACCAGCCGTCGAACACCTCGTCCTCGCCGCCCTCGGCAAAGTACAGGTCGAACGCGTGGAACTCCCCGCCGCAGCGCACGCCCTCGCAGTCGCGCCGTATGTACAGCATGCCCCTGTTCGCGTCATAGCGAAGCATGGTGTAGCCCGGCCGCTCGTCGAGCGAGGCGATGAGCCTGAAGTGCCCGCCCAGCCGGAAATAGCACCAGCTCTCGCCGTGGGAGACGCCCTTTTTCTGCGGATAGTCCACGAAATATTCGTCGCCGTAGCGGTCGAGACCGTAATGGCGCACGAGCGGCTTCGGCAGATGGCGCAGGCTGCGTATCCTGTCGTTCCTGTCAAGCTCCGGGCAGTACGTCCAGGTCTGAAAGCCGTTCATGAATATCTTTTCCCCGCCGGAGAGCGAGAGCGGCAGCTCCGCCGTGACGGAGGCGAGCTTCCCGACAGGGAGAGACTCGACTATGCGCACCTCGCCGCAAAGCCCGTCGCGGCTGCCCTTGACCTCGTATCCGTCCTCAAGGACGATCCTGTAATTTATCATTTCCGTACCTCCCGTATCTCAAATTCAAGTGTCACAGATCCCGTCTGCGCCGTGGAAACGGTGAGCCGCGCGCGGCCCGGACGGCCGAGAGTGCGGATATACGCGCCGCACATGCCGCCCTCGGCGGTCACGACGTCCGGCCCGACAAGCTCCGCATCGCCGCTCACCTCAAGCCTCACCGGCAGCTGGGCGTAGACGGCGGTGCCGCCGTACTCGTCCTTTATCCTTATGCGCACCGCCGCCATGTCGTAGGTGTCGCCCTCGGTGAGGACGGAGGAGCTGACCTCGGCCTCGATATGGAGCGCGCTGCCGGGGCAGAGGGTGCGGCTCATAACGGTCCTTCCGCCGCGCTTCGCGTCAAAGCGCCAGCGCGTGGCCTCGCCGCCCCAGTTGCTCACATACTTGCCGTAGAGCGCCACACCGTCCGCGAAGCTCAGCCCGTAGCGCAGCATGCACCAGCCCATCTTCGCGACGTCCTTCGGCGGCATGGCCGCGAGACCGTGCTTTGCCGCGGACATGAGGCACTGGCGCAGCAGCTCCGCCTTTCTGCCGGTGAAGCCCTCCTGCGTCTCAAGGAGGCGGCCGATGGTGTCGTCGGCCTTCATCGGGCCGTGCCGAAGCCCCTTCCACAGCGACGGGCGGAAGGAGGAGACGAAGCTGTCGTTCTTATAAAGCTCCACCTCATCCGCGTTTGTGAATATATATACATCGCCGATGTTGCCCGCGGGGTAGTCGCCGATGTCCATGGACGAGCCGATCTCCAGCACGTCGCGCCCCTCGCCCTGCGAGGCGTAGAGCGCGGCGGCGAGCTTCGGGTTGCGGAACGCGTCCATCACGCCGTGGTAGCACACCCTGTCGCCGGAGCCGAAGTCCTTGTGCGTGGGATAGTCGAACATGCACCAGCCGAACATGCCAGCGTGTTCGCCGCCGGCCATCGCCGCGTCAAGCACCCGCGCGTGGCGCAGGGCATGCTCCTGCCGCTTCTCCCAGCTGTCGAAGGACTTCGTCGGGAACATGTGGCCGTTGCATTCGGATATGAGGAGCGCCTTGTTCATGTCGGGCGTGACCTTTTTCTTCGGCTTGCAGCCGGGGGTCGAGCCGTTGTGGGAGAAGTCGTTGTAGGCGTATACGTCCTCGAGGAGGCTGCTCTTTTCTATATATCTCACGCCGGAGGTGGCGCGGCTGGGGTCAAGCTCGTGCGCGGCGGCGTTGGTGCGCGCGTAGAGACCGTCGTCGTCCGCGCTCTCGTTTATCCTGACGCCCCAGAGAATTATGCTCGGGTGGTTTCGGTACTGCATGACCATCTCGCGTGTGTTCTCCACGGCCTGAGCCTTCCAGCTCTCGTCCCCGATGTGCTGCCAGCCGGGGATCTCAGTGAAAACGAGCAGACCGAGCCGGTCGCACTCGTCGATGAAATGACGGCTCTGGGGATAGTGGGAGGTGCGCACCGCGTTGCACTGAAGCTCCTCCTTGAGTATCCGCGCGTCCTCGCGCTGCAGGCTCTCCGGCGCGGCGTAGCCCACATACGGGTATGACTGATGGCGGTTGAGGCCCCGGAGAAAAAGCCTTTCCCCGTTGAGATAGAAGCCGTCCGCGCGAAACTCCGCCGTGCGGAAGCCGAAGCTGACGCGTGAAGCGTCCGAGACGCGCCCGCCGCTCACAAGGCTCACCTCGAGCGTATAGAGCCTCGGACTCCCGACGCTCCACGGCTCCGCGCCGGGAACGGTGAGTACGGTGTCCGCGCCCTCGCCTTCTGCAAGGCAGCGCGCGCCGTCGAGTACCCTCAGCCTGACCTCGCCCCCGCCGCGGACCGCAGTCCGGACCTCGGCCATGCCGGTCGCGGGAGTCACGACGTATACATCCTCTATATAGTCAGGCTCCTTTACATCCAGCCACGCCTCGCGGTACAGCCCGCCGTAGGTGAGATAGTCGATCACAAAGCCGAAGGGCGGCACCTCCGGGTTCTCCGTGCAGTCGAGCCGCACGGCGACGCTGTTCTCCCCGCCGGGGACGACGAGCGCGCTTATATCCGCCGCGAACGCCGTGTAGCCGCAGCGGTGGGTGAGCAGCTCCGCGCCGTTTACGAACAGCGTGGCGATGTGCGCCGCGCCGTCAAAGCGTATAAAAATACGCTTTCCCGCATACGACGCCGGAATATCCAGCGCGCGCCGGTAGCCGCAGACCGTTTCGTAATGCTCCGGGAGCGCGTAATGGAGCGGGACCTCCCTGACCGTGTGGGGGAGGCGGACCGTTTCGTATTCGCCCGCGCCGAGCGGGAAATCGTCGGTCCAGCGCGGCGTGAACTCCCAGCCGCTGCAAAGACTTATCATGGCGGTACCTCCGTAAATGAAATCATAGCAAAACCATAGGCATTAGGCCCTTTTATGACATTTTAACACACACTTGGAGCGGCAGGCAAGAGACTTTATTTTTTATTGATATCGGGCGAAAGCTGAATTTTTTTACAAAAAAAGCTGTGCCGCCTATTACAAAATTTATGCACATTAATTCACAGAAAAAAGTTGTATTTCCCTTGCAAAGGCCAATTTCCTATGGTATAATTTCAAAAAGCTTAATTTTAAGCAAAACCACAGCAAATCGCTGAAGCGAGCCGGCGGAGCCTTTCCCGCCGCCCGCGGACATCACTTCGTTTATTGCATTGACTTCGGCAGATATCCCGTGTTTCCGCGCCTCTGGCGGATGGGGAGAGGGGACGTCGGACGGAGGATATGTGATAATATAAATTTTTCCGAATAGGAGGACAAAAAATGAAGAAATTCTTTGCACTGCTTCTTGCAGCGGCTATGGTCTTCAGCCTGGCAGCCTGCGGTCAGCCCGCAGCTCCCGCAGAGACCCCTGCCGAGGCCCCCGCAGAGACTCCCGCAGAAGCACCCAAGACCGTGAAGGAAGACGTCATCATCGGCACCTCTACCGAGGCTAACGGTGACTGGGCTTACGGCGCATTCACCAGCAGCATCAACGCCACCGACAACGATGTCCTGTTCCTCACCGACGACTACGTTACCGTTACCTCCAACGAGGGCGGCGACTACGTTGTCAACGAGAGCATAGTCAAGAGCTATGAGCGCACCGAGGACGAAGACGGCAACGTCACCTACACCTTCGTTATCAACGACGGTCTTGTCTTCAACAACGGCGACCCCGTCACCGCTGAGAACTTCCTCGCATGGAGCCTGTTCGTTCTGAGCCCCGCCGGCAAGGAAATGGGTACCATAGACACCAGCTACAACAAGATCCCCGGCGGCGTTGATTACAAGGACGGCAAAGTAAATTACCTTGCGGGTCTGCGTCTCATCGACGACCACAGCTTCTCCATGACCATCCTCAAGGAAGGCTATGACGGAAACTCCTACCTGCCCTACTACTACGACCTCGGCTATGCCGGAGCGCGCGCAGTCAACCTGACCTACTGGTTCGGCGAAGGCTGGCACGTTGCTGACGACGGCGAGGGCGCATACCTCGTCAACGACAACGGCCTTGAGTTCACCAAGGACAACATCGCCGACACCTTCACCGCCGCTCAGTACGCGACCTCCGATCGCGTCACCGCCGGCCCCTACAACCTTGTCAGCTTCGACAAGTCCTCCAACCAGATCACCCTCGAGCTCAACCCCCTGTACGCAGGCGACTTCCAGGGACAGAAGCCCATTATCAAGAAGCTCGTCATCGTCAAGACCGAGGATGAGACCATCATCGACACCATCGCCACCGGCGGTATCGACCTCTACTCCGGCATTGCTGACGGCGCACAGGTCAACGCTCTGCTCGACCTGATCGAGTCCGGCGCTGTTGACTCCGACTACTGCCAGTACGACCGCGCAGGCTTCGGCTACTTCTCCTTCGCCTGCGACTTCGGCCCCACTCAGTTCACCGAGTTCCGTCAGGCAGTCGCAATGCTGCTCGACCGCAACGAGTTCGCGAACACCTTCTGCCAGGGCTGGGGCGGCGTCGTCCATGGTCCTTACTGCACCGCGTTCACCATGTACCATGACTCCAAGGAGCTCCTCGCTGAGAAGCTCAACACCTACGACTACAACCCCGAAGGCGCGGTAGAGCTCCTCAAGCAGATCGGCTTCGTCTACAATGCAGACGGCACTGACTACGTTGACGGCAGCGGCCTGCTCCGTTACAAGGAGGTCTCCGAGGAAGAGGCCAAGTACTATGACGCGTTCAACGTCACCGTCAACGGCAAGATCCTCATGCCCGCAGTCATCAACTGGGCATCCTCCGAAGGCAACTCCGTCTCTGACCTGCTCTCCACCATGCTCGCAAACGGCGAAGGCGCCAAGCTCGCCGGCGTTGAGATCAAGCAGAACGTCATGACCTTCCCCGAGCTGCTCAACTACATGTACCGTCAGGACGCTTACGGCCTGGGCGGCGACTACTCCGTACCCACCTACAACATGTTCAACCTGGCTACCGGCTGGAATGCAGGTGTTTACGACTTTGCCTACAACTGGACTACCGACCCCGCATACCTGGCTGACGGCTACAACGAACTGCACCTCTACGACGAGCAGCTCGATAAGCTCTCCATGGATATGGTTTACGGCGTTGAGCCCGGCGACTACGACACCTTCCTCGATATGTGGCAGCAGTACGTTATCCGCTTCAACGAGCTCCTGCCTCAGGTGCCTCTGTACTCCAACATCTACGTCACCGTATACCCCAACTCCATCGTTGACTATCAGGAAGGCCCCTTCTGGAGCTACAGCCGCGCAATTCTGTACGCAGATTACGCCGCCTGATAATTTCAGGGTATAAGCAAAACATGGTTGAGAGGTCTCCCTTCAATGGGAGGGAGACCTCTCGTTTTCAGTCTTACGGTGCGCCTCTTATGGCCGCAAAGGCAGAAAAAACTGCCCCGAAAGACGCCCCTGTCAGGACAGTTTTTTCCGTCTTTGCGCTATCAGAGAAAAGAGAACATGCAGATGTGACATACGATTAAGGAACGGAGGCCGAAGAAGTATGAAAAAATACCTTCTGAAGCGTATCGTGTACCTTATTCTGGTATTCTTCGTGGTATCGGTAATGATGTATGCGATTTATAATCTTATCCCCAGCGACCCGGCTCTCGTGCAGATGGAGCCGCTCAGAAAACAGCTCAAGCCCGATGAATGGCAGAGACAGTATCAGGACCTTCGCCAGAAGCTTGGCCTGAACGACCCCCTGCTTACTCGCTATGCCCGGTGGATGGGCTTTGTGAAGGATGTCGACGGCACGTTCAACGGCATGCTTCAGGGCAATTTCGGTTATTCCATCAGCTATAAGCGCGATGTTGTCGATATTATCGGCACACCAATGCTCAATACGATACTGCTCAACCTCTTCTCAACGATATTGACTTTGGCTATCACTATACCTCTGGGCATTTACTGCGCCGTTCACGCGCGTTCTGCGGGGGACAGCGCTATCCAGGCGACCACCGTCGTGGGCTACAGCCTGCCGACATACCTTGTGGGTATATTATTCATTTATATATTTGCGGTGCTGCTGCGCTGGTTCCCCACCGGCGGCGCCAAGACTCCCGGCTCTACATATGTCGGTATGAAGGAGCTGCTTGACCGGCTGTACTATATGTGTCTGCCTGTGCTGGTGCTTGTGTTCACGGGACTGGCGGGCATGACGCGTACTGTCCGCGCCGCCATGATCGACACTCTCAGTCAGGACTACATCCGCACCGCCCGCGCAAAGGGCCTGCGCGAGAAGGTCGTCGTCTACAGCCATGCGTGGCGCAACGCTCTTCTGCCTGTCTCTACCTCCATCATGGGCTGGATGATAAGCGTGTTCACCGGCGGCTCTCTGGTCATCGAGACCACCTTTGCCCTCAACGGCACCGGCAAGCTCTACTGGAGCGCGCTCAATACCACCGACTACGAGCTGGTGCTTGCAATGCAGATGTTCTATACGCTGGTCAGCCTTGTCGGCGTTCTTCTCACCGACCTGAGCTACACTCTCGTTGACCCGCGCGTGCGCATAGATAAGTAAAGGAGGCTGTGTTATGAATAATGAAAAGAAAAACACCTCCTCCGGGAAGCAGTTCTTCCTCTGGCGCTGGATAAAGAGAGCCTTCTATCCCAACGCCGAGACCGATATCTACACCGAGGAGCAGCTTCAGAGTCCCGGCCGCGTCGTTCTGCGCAACTTCTTCTCCAAGCCGCTCTCCGTCGTCGCGCTCGTGCTGTTCCTCATCATCGCCGTCTTTGTTTTCGTGGCGCCTCAGTACGTCACGCTCGACCTCGGCGAGCAGGACAGCACGCTCGTCAATCTCGCGCCCGGCTACAATATGATGAACTATCCCGACGCGCTGGTCAAAAACGGCGTCGCGGACATCTCCGTCGGCACCAACTACGCCATCGGCGCGGACCTTGACGGCAACATCTATGTTTGGGGCAAGAGCAAGGTCACGAAGATCATCGACATTGCCAACGTTCCCGAAGAGGTCAGGAGTGCCAAGATCGTCAAGGTCGCCGCAGGCTCCGACCACGCCCTCGCGCTCGATGAGGAAGGCACCCTCTACGCATGGGGCAACAAGCGCCTCGGCCAGATCGACCTCCCCTTCGACCTTCAGACCAATAACCGCAACCACAAGATGAATATAGTCAAGATCCTCGCCTCCAACCAGTTCTCCGCCGCGCTCACCGAGGACGGCAAGCTGTTTCTGTGGGGCAACAAGAACTTTGTCGATCTTGACGTCAAGACTGCCATGCAGGGCCACATCAAGGACATGGCGCTCACCATGAACGCGTTTGTCGTCCTCCTTGACGACGGCAGCGTACAGTGCGCGAACTATGTCGCCTCCAGCACCGTCACCAAGGTCCCCGCGTCCGTTCAGTCCGATGTCGTCTCCATCGTCGGCGGCAGCAACTCCGTCGCCGCGCTCAAGGCCGACGGCAGCGTCGTCGTCTGGGGCGCCACCACCAAGAACGAGAACATGGTCCCCGAGTTTGACGCACCCGTCGTCGAGGTCGAGGGCGGACGCTACCACTACGCCGCCCGTCTTGCCGACGGCAGCATCGTGGCATGGGGTTCCGACAGATATAAGCAGTGCAGCGTTCCCGACGCGGTCGAGGAGGCTGACATCCAGAAGATGTATGTCGGCGCGTTCCAGAACTACGCCATCGACAGCGAAGGCAAGCTGTATACATGGGGCCTCAAGGGCTTCCTCCTCGGCACCGACAGCCTTGGCCGCGACGTGTATGCACGTCTCGTCAACGGCGGTAAGATGACCATGACCATCGGCGCCCTCTCCGTCATCATCTCCATGATAATCGGCGTTATCCTCGGCGGCGTGGCCGGCTACTTCGGCGGCATGGTCGACATGGTCATCATGCGTATCGCGGAGATCGTTTCCAGTATGCCGTTCATCCCGTTTGCAATGATCCTCTCCGCCGTTCTCGGCACGAGAGTCACCGTTGAGCAGAGAATGTACATCATCATGGTCATTCTCGGTATCCTGTCATGGCCGGGCCTCTGCCGCCTTGTCCGCGCGCAGATGTTCTCCCAGCGCGAGCAGGAGTATGTCATCGCGGCGAAGGCGCTGGGCGTGAAGGAGAGCAAGATCATCTTCTCCCACATCATCCCGAATGTAATGAGCGTCTGCCTCGTCACCATCACCCTCTCGTTCGGTACCTCCATGCTCACCGAGTCTACACTCTCCTACCTCGGCTTCGGCGTTCCGCTGCCCACCCCCACATGGGGCAACATGCTCACCGGCGCGAACAACAGCGTCACCATCCAGAACTACTGGTGGAACTGGGTGTTCGTCGGTGCGATATTCGGCATTACCTGTATCTGCATAAACCTTATCGGCGACGGTCTGCGCGACGCGCTTGACCCCAAAGTAAACGGAAGATAAGGAGGCGGAGAAATGGCTAAGAATTTACTTGAAGTTATAGATCTGCACACCTATTTCACCACCAAGCGCGGCGTGGTAAAGGCAGTCAACAACGCGTCCTACTCCGTCCGTCCCGGCGAGACTCTGGGTATCGTGGGCGAGTCCGGCTCCGGCAAGAGCGTCTCCGCGATGAGCATACTGCGTCTCCTTGACGGAAACGGCTACATTGCCGGCGGCCAGATAATCTTTGACGGCAAGGATCTTACCAAGATCTCGAACGAAGAGATGTACAAGATCCGCGGCAACGATATCTCCGTCATTTTCCAGGAACCCATGACGAGCCTCAACCCCGTGTTCACCATCGAAAAGCAGCTCTCCGAGGTCTTTATCGTCCATCAGAACATGGACAAAAAGACCGCCGCGGAGAAGTCCGTGGAGATGCTCGCGTCCGTGAAGATACCAAATCCCCACATCGTCGCCAAGCAGTACCCCCACCAGCTCTCCGGCGGTATGCGTCAGCGTGTCATGATCGCCATGGCACTGGCCTGCCAGCCCAAGCTCCTCATCGCCGACGAGCCGACCACCGCTCTCGACGTCACCATTCAGGCTCAGATACTGCGTCTGATGAACGACCTGAAGAAGGAGCGCGAGACGAGCATAATCTTTATCACCCACGACCTCGGCGTCATCAACCAGATGGCGGACTATGTCGCGGTCATGTACTGCGGGCAGGTGGTGGAGCGTGTCCCGGCAAGGGTCATCTTTGCGCCCGAGACCAAGTTCTCCCACCCCTATACCGAGGGACTGCTCATGTCCATCCCCCGTCTGGACACCCCGGCTAATCAGCGTCTTGACGCTATTCCCGGCTCCGTTCCTCATCCGCTCGACCTGCCCAAGGGCTGCAAATTCGCGCCCCGCTGCAAGTATGCCACGGAGAAGTGCCTCTGTGAGGAGCCTCCCATGACCCGTATCTCCGACAATCAGGAGATCCGGTGCTTCTATCCCAACAAGGAGGAACGTCAGAATGGCTGAGCAGAAGAAAGTTTTATTGAAGGTCACGAACCTCAAGCAGTATTTTCCCCTTAAGCAGAAGGGATTATATGTCAAAGCAAACGACGGCATTGACGTCGACATCTACGAGGGCGAGACTCTCGGCCTTGTCGGCGAGTCCGGCTGCGGCAAGTCCACCTTCGGCCGCACCCTGCTCGAGCTTTATAAGCAGACCGACGGCCGCACCATGTACTATGGCCGCACTCTGGACGAAATGGCGCCCAAGTACGTCCGCGACACTATCAAGAATTTCCCCAAGCTCCGCGAGAGACTGAAAAAGCTTGAGGCGAAGCGCGAGGCGGCCGAGAAGGCTTTTGAAAACGCCGAACCCGACAAGCTTGCCGTCCTCCATGAGGAGATGGTCCACAGCCAGCGCGCGGCCGACGCGGCGTTCCTGAATCTTGTAAACGTCCTGGGCGGCTTCATCACCGTCGAGGATACCGCCCCCGTTCAGGAGGCGTTCATGGAGGCCGAAAAGCTCTCCGTCAGGCTCTCCAAGGCGAGCATGAAGCGCCTTCCCGCCGAGTCGAAGCTTCTGGACTGCGAGTATCTTGTCGAGAACAAGGGCGGCAGACAGAGCAATATAGACTCCGCCAAGGCAAAGCTTGACGCCATCGACAAGGAGATCGAGGACATCAAGGCTCAGCTCAAGGTCGCTCACGCGAAGATCGACGAGCTGCGCGCAAAGTACGACGGCGACGAGGAGTTTGCGAAATACGAGGCTTACCGCGACGACGGTATCGATCTTGCCCGCCTTACCACCAACGAAATGCGCCATCTGCGCAGCGACCTGCAGTTCATCTTCCAGGACCCCTATTCGTCCCTTAACCCCCGTATGACCGTTGGACAGATTGTCAGCGAGGGCATGGTGGCCCATAATTATTACAGCCGCCGCAGCCCCCGTCTCCAAAGCAACATCATACAGGTCATGGAGATGTGCGGCCTTGCGCCCTACTTCATCCACCGCTACTCTCACCAGTTCTCCGGCGGCCAGCGTCAGAGAATAGGTATCGCCCGCGCGCTCTCTACCGACCCCAAGTTCGTCGTCTGCGACGAGGCGGTCTCCGCGCTGGACGTCTCCATCCAGTCCCAGATCATCAACCTTCTTCAGGACCTGAAGGAGCAGAAGCATCTCACATACCTCTTCATAACCCATGACCTCTCCGTCGTGAAATACATATCCGACCGTATCGGCGTTATGTATCTCGGCAACATGGTCGAGCTGGCCGACTCGCAGGAGCTTTTCGACAGACCCATGCACCCCTACACCGAGGCTCTGCTCTCTGCCATCCCCACCACCAACGCCGACGACAGCAGAGAGCTGGTCATCCTTGAGGGCGATATCCCCAGCCCGGTAAATCCCCCCAAGGGCTGCAAGTTCCACACCCGCTGCAAGTACTGCACCGAGGAATGCAGCAAGATCACCCCGCCGCTCGTCGAGGTCAGACCCAATCACTTTGTGGCGTGCCACCACATGCTCCACACTGAGGACTGAGAAAGCTTCGGAGGCTTGAAATGCTGTTCAAACGCAAATATGACCGCGGCATGGAAGCCATGCAGGACAAAAACCGTGAATACCTTGAAAGTCAGGGCATTGAGGTCACTCCGCACGAGAAGGAGCAGGAGAAGATCGAGCTTGAAAAGGGCGACCTTACGGCGATGATCATTTCCGCGCTGGCCGTTTTCGGCCCTATCTTCCTTGTGCTTGGCGGACTCATAGCCGTGGCGTGGGTGTTCCTGCACTGAGACGATAAAAATGAAAAAACCTCCCGGCCGAGCTGTTCGGCCGGGAGGTTTTTTATGTAACTGTCGGATCAGGCCTTCTGCTTGTCGGCGAGCTTCAGGAAAACGAAGCCCAGCGCGAAGAAGATGGCCAAAGAGGCGACGGCTATATTGATGGTGCCGCCGGCGAGCTTCACTGCCGCGATGACAGCGGAGCCGAGGAAGGACGCGCCCTTGGAGAAAATGTCGTAAATACCGAAATACTCGCCGGAGTTCTCGGCGGGAATGATCTTGGAGTAGTAGGAACGTGAGAGAGACTGAATGGAACCCTGGAAGCAGCCAACGCCGAACGCCAGCACACCGAAGTGCCACAGCTCTGCGAGAGTGAGCGCGTAGAGGCAGACAAAGAAATAGCCGACAATGCATATGAGGATTAGGCGGACGGTGTCGTATTTCTTTGAGAGCTTCGCGAATACCAGCGAGCCGCCCCACGCGACGACCTGAGTCGCGAGCAGGAACACGACCTGACCCACGGTGTTCAGACCGAGGTCGGTGCCGATGTTTATGCAGTTATCAATGATGGTGCCGACGCCGTCGATATAGAGGAAGAAGGCGATAAGGAAGAGCAGGACCTTCTTGTCCTCAACGGCGATCTTTTTGAGCGTGCACAGTATCTTCCTGAACGCCTTGCCGACAGCGCCCTTTTCCTCGACGTAGTTCTTCTGCTTATAGTTTCTGATGAGAGGGAGCGTGACGAGCATCCACCACACCGCCGTGACGGTAAAGCCGATTACCATACTCACTCGATTGGAGATGACGCCAACCATATCGGGGCCGAGAACGTAGGCGATGAGCGCGACGAGGAAGGGAATGCAGGAGCCGATGTAGCCCCACGCATAGCCGTAGGAGGAGACCTGATCCATGCGCTCCTCGGTCGTGATGTCGTTGAGCATGGAGTCGTAAAAGGTGAGGGAGGCCTGGTAGAAGATCTTGCATAGAACATAGATCACGAGGAACGCGACCCAGCCCATGGCAAAGCCGTTGATTATGCAGCTCACGCAGCCGAGAGCAACGGAGGTAGTGAAGAAAATTTTTTTCGTATCCTTGTGGTCGGCGAGCGCGCCGCAAATGGGGCCGAGAAGGGCAACGATGACGGTGACGATGGAGACTGCGATGGAGTAGTACGCGGTGGCCTGGTCGCCGGTGATCTGGCCGGGGGCGGTGCCGATGGCGAGACTCTTGAACCAGATGGGGATGAGAGAGCAGGCCAGCATGGTGTAGGCGGAGTTGCCCACATCATAGAGTACCCAGGAAAATTCCTGTTCGCTGAGATCGCGGAAGGTCTTGGATCTGTGCAGGGCGTTGAATAATCCTTTCATTGTCTGACACACCTTTACATTAATTGGTCAATTTGATAAAAAAACCTATTCTATTTTACACAAATGAACGTCGAATTGCAATAGCTGCACAAAAAAAGCTGCCCGGTGATTAGATGGGTGTTCATAAAACAGTCAATGGAGCGTATCGATACAGATACGCTCCATTTCTCATGTCAACATACTATGTAATGGGGTGCAGCCCCTTGGCTCTCCCTTTGGGAGAGCTGTCACCGCAGGTGACTGAGAGGGTCTTGCAGCCTTTTTCGAATGATAAGATCAATTTGTGTGCACACACCACGAAAATCCCTGTCGATATCCCGGTTGGAGAATCGCAGAATCTCCAACCCAAGAGACATCAGGAATTGAGAACGTTCAGCATCATAAGCAAGCCCCTGAGGTTCATAATGCTGAGAGCCATCCAATTCAATGACCAGTCTGGCCGAAGCACAGTAAAAGTCCACGATGAATCTGCCGATAATCCGCTGTTTATAAATTTTTACTGGATATTTGCGGAGAAAAAGGTACCAGAGCTTACGCTCATGGGGTGTCATCTCCCTGCGAAGTCGCCGGGCATTTTCTAATTGGGCGTTGTCTTTTGGTATAGTCATTGTTTACCCTCTCCGTCCTCGCTATGCTCGGCCACCTCTCCCAAAGGGAGAGGCAAGGGATGCTCGCACGGTACACCGAAAGGTGTATAGAAGTGCGCCCTTTATCAGTTCGGCAAATTGGAGTTTACCGCTCGATACGGTAGTATTTGAATGTTTCATCTTCTCCGACAAAGCGAAAGCCTACCTTTTCCAGCACATGCTGACTCCGGGTGTTTTTCCTGATGGTATCTGCGTTTACCGCAGCCATTCCAAACTCGTCAAAGGCGGTTTTTACCGCCAAACGTTCTGCCTGTGTTCCGTATCCTTTTCCCTTCACCGCGTCGTTTTGCATATGGATACTCAGGGAACATTCTTTTTTATCATGGTCGATCTGCTTCAATTGCAATTCCCCGATCACCTTATCCCCAAGCATGATCGCAAACAGTCTGCGTGAAGCATCCTGCCCCTTCATATCAAAATATCGATTTACCGCAGCTTCGTCATAAACATAGGGCTGAAACAGGTGCATATCCATATAGATAGACGCATCATTCGTCCAATGCTTGTACAGTTCGTGACATAGTTCTCGCGTCATCGCCTTTAACTGAATTGTTGGCATGTTAGACCTTACCTGCCTTATCATTCCGACTTATTGCTTTATTTAATTTTATCGTATGGCTTCAAAATATGCAAGAACAGTCCCGGCAGACATTACTGCCGGGACTGAAACTGTCTTACGACCACCCGCATTTGAGCCGGGCAGCATTTTTTAGATATAAAACAAAAATGAAGAAAAACTACATCATATCAGGCGGGGAGTATCTCAGTTGGGTGCGCGTAGGGGACATATATCGCCGCGTCGTAGGTCTCGGAGGGGGAGCGCCACACTCTGTAGGTGTAGGGGAAGAGCTTCATGATGAACGAGTAGCTCTCGCCGAGGCTGCCCATAAAGCCCCATTCGTCCACGGCCTGACGCAGAGAGGAATCCTCGGGAATGAGCGAGAAGTCGAGATAGCTCATATCGCCGCCGCAGTTCTTCGCGGCCTTCGCGACGGGGTCCCATGAGTAAAAGCTGCGCGTTATGCGCTTTTGACTGCCGGGGAGATTGACCGTCGCCCTGTAGAAATCGGTGCCGACGGCGAAGTATCCGCTGCCCAGCTCATCCGCAAGAAAATGTCCCGTGACTTTGTCGTCGAGGGAGTTATAGGTGCCGTTGCGCTCGATGTGGCCGTTGTGGCCGGAGACGAAAATGCATTCGTGGCCGAGCTTTTCCTCCTGCGCGGATATCCACATGATGTTCTGCGCCATGAGCTTGTCACGGAGCGCCGTACCCTCCCAGCCGGGGTCGCTGTAGGCCTTGCCAAGCTCGATGTTCTGCAGAAGTATGTCCGCGTGGTGGACGGCAAAATCGGCCTCATCGCCGCAGGCCAGGAGCGCTTCGCGCACGGCGGTGATAGTCTCGGTGCGCTGCTCGTTCGTATAGCCGTCGGCGACCTCGTCCCCGTCCCACATCGCCTCGAGAGCAGATACGTCCACGCCGAGAGCCTTCGCGTCGCTGATGAGATAGCGGTAGTTGTATTCATAGCGCTGCATGTCAAAGCCGTAGAAGCGGAGCCGGTCCTTCTCGCCGGCCTTGTCGTTGTAATCGCGCATCCACTCGATGAGCGCGGCCATCTCGTCGGTGCGGTAGATGGCGAAGCCTATCGCTGCCGCCGCGTCGCGCGCCGTGCCGCCGACCTCGCCGTGAATATAGCGGTCGACATATTCGCAGCTGCCGAAATCGCCCTCGAGAGCGAAGGCGCGCACGCCGTATTTCTCGACCAGAAGCCTGAAAACATCCAGCTTCAGCTCCTGAAATTCCCTGTTGCCGTGCGTGGCCTCGCCCAGCGCGACGATGCGCGTACCCTCGGGTACCTTCATCGAGGCGATATCGGAGGCGTACTTCGCAAACTCCGCCGCGTCGGCGCTGCTGCCGGTGCCAAAGCCGCCGAAGGTGCAGTAGACCGCGCCCGTAAGGACGAGCGCCGCCGTGATCCCCGCAATGATCCTGAGCGCAGTGTGTTTCTTTTTCATTTTCATTTTGTGTCCTCTCATTTTATCCGTCAGTCGGCCGTCACTGCGCGTCGAGCAGCAGCGTTACGGTCTCAAGTATTTCCTCACGGCTCAGCCCGGCCGCCTCCGCTCTTGCGAGCGCCTCGGCCAGCTGCTTTTCCGCCTCATGCCGGCGAAACTCCAGCGCGAGCTGGGTGTCGGTACGCTCGACGAAGCTGCCCTTGCCGTGGACGGTGACGATAAGGCCCTCCTCCTCGAGCCGGTCATAGGCCTTCTTGACCGTCAGCGCGGATATCTTCAGCTCCGCCGCAAGACTCCTGACCGAGGGAAGCGCTTCCCCCGCGGCGAGCTTCCCGTCAATGACGAGAGACTTTATCTGCGTCGTGAGCTGTTCGTATATCGGTGTCATCGACGAGCTGCTGAGCGTTATTTCCATATCATCACCTCAATGCGGTAAACAGTATATAACAGTATATAACAGCTGTCAAGAGAAAAATAAGAAAGCCCTCCGAGGGAGGGCTTGAAATGATAAGCTCAGAGGGCGAATCTGCGTATCGCGGCCGCGACGCCGTTCTCGTCGTTGCCTGCGGTGACGAAGTCGGCCTCGGCCTTGAGCGCAGGGTCGGCGTTGGCCATCGCGACGCTCAGCCCTGCCGCGCGGAACATACCGATGTCGTTCAGCCCGTCGCCGAACACCATCGTATCCCGGATGTCTATGCCGAGCTTTTCGCACAGCGAGCGCAGGGCCGCGCCCTTGTCGGAGGCTTTGGTGTTTATCTCTATGTTGCAGTAGATGGAGCTTGTGATGTTGTAGTCAGGGAACAGCTCAGGCATGATTTTGAGCTGTTCGAGCCGCTGCTGCGGGTCCATGAAGTAAAAGAGCAGCTTCTGCACGGGCTTGTGCCGCTCGACGAGCCAGCTGCGCAGGTCGTATACCGGCGTTCTCAGCTCCTTGAGCATTTTCAGGAAGTTAGGGTCGGTGATGAGCCGCGGGAGATCGTCGTATATGTCCTTGCTCATCCACGCAAGGTCGTCCGCGTAGCAGTCGTAGAAAATGCCGATGGACTCCGCGTAGTCGAGAAAGCGCATGGTCTCCTCAAAGGAGAGCGGGTACTCGCAGAGCTTGCGGTCCTCCAGCGCGTCGTACACGATCATGCCGTTGCAGAGAATGCTGTAGCGAAAATCCGGCCCCTTGAGTTCCTCGGGCAGACCGGGGTAGAGCCGCCCGGAGGCGGGGACGGTGAGTATGCCCTTGTCCGCAGCGGCCCTGAGAGCCGCGCGTGTCTCGGGCGTTATCTCCTTGCGCGAGGTGAGAAGAGTGCCGTCCAGATCAAACGCGATAAGCTTTATTGCCATGCCTCATTCCTCCTGCGCGCAGCCGTTGGTGCCGTCGTAGTGCTGCCCCTTCATGCACAGGTGTACCGCGCCCAGCTTAAAGGTCTGCGGCAGGGCGAGTATGTTCGGCTCCGGCCCGGTGAATTTTTTCATCGCGTCGGCAAGAGCCTCCTCAAAGCTCGCGCGGGTCTTGAGTCCCATGCCCCGCGCTATCCCCGGCTCCTGCGCGCCGACGATATAGATGGCGGCGGTGTTCATCTCGGCGATATGCCCGCAGCTCATCATGCTGAAGCCGTGGAACGGGTGGAACGCGCCGCCGAAGCGATACTTGCGGATATACTCCTCATTGGTGGCGAACAGCTCGCCGTAGCGCTCCATGTCGGGGAGCGTGTTCATGTAGTCATGCTGGAACATTTCGTAAAGCTCCCGCGCGTAGGGCCAGCGCTCGTCGTGGAAGTAGCCGTTGCAGACCGAGGAGCAGATAATGACGCAGTTATCCTTCAAAACGCGCTTGTGGCGGATGATCTGCGCGGAGAGCGCCTGCATCATCTGGATGGGGTTCGTCCCCATGCCGTTGCCGTAGTGGAAATCCTGCGGCATGCCGAAAACCATGATGTCGTACTTCTTCTCCGCCCACTCGACATAGGTGCGCCTGTCCGCCACCTGCCACGAGACGGGCATCATCTCCTTCGCGTAGCCGGAGAATACCGCGATCTGACGGGAGAGGGTATCAAGAACGGCGTCGCAGCAGAAGAACTTTCTGCCCATTTTTTCCTCCATGAACATGCCGATCTCGTCGAATTTCGAGCGCATGAGACTGTGGCCGGAGACGGGGGTATAGTCCGCGCGGTGCATGACGGAGGTGTTGTGGTGGGCCGCGATGGAGCGCCAGTGGGTGATACCCGTGGCGCAGTGCTTGTAGCCGCCGGAGTAGCCGCCGTAGGGGTTGCCCTGCGTGTGGCCGATGAGGATGGCAAGGTCGGCTTCAAATACGGCCTTGTTCATTATGACCCGGTCGCCGCGCGCAGTGCAGCCGAGATCGACGAGGGCGTCATAGTCCTCCGAGTCGTGGCTGGTTATCTGATTCGTGGGATAGAACTCTCCGAAAAGCTCGTCGCCGAGTATCTTCCGCGCCTCCTCGCGGCCCGTGCGGGGGTGGAGGCCGTTGGAGAAGAGCAGGAGGATATCCTTTTTCTCAACGCCGGCCGCGTACAGCTCCTCGAGCAGCACCCGGATGGCGACCTTGCGGTGCGCGGTGGGCTGGACGCCGCCCTTTACTATGTCGGGAATGACAAAGACGACGCGGCTGCCCCTGCGGACAAGCTCGGATACGGGCGGCATGCCTATGGGGTGACGGACAGATTCGCGCGTGGCGGCAGAGAGGCTGTCCCAGTCCTGCGGCAGGCAGGGAGGATCCGCGACCGTGACGCCGGGGATGAACACGTCCGTGCCGTCCGGAAGCTCGGCGCTCATAAGACCGCTGCCGTACTCAAGATCAAGCTTCATATATGCTCCTCTCTTTCTCTGCGGTCGAGGTGTCTTCTGCCCATATCGTCCGCGGCCCGGATGGCGTATTTCAGCGTCTGCTCGCTGACTGCAAACGGTTCGTGGTGGATGAGCGCGTTTTTGTTCACAGTGTGGTCGGCGATGATGTCAAGGTTTTCCTCCGTGCAGGCGATGCCGAGCTGGCCGAGGGTGACGGGGAGGTCGGTATCGTGGAGGAAGTCCATCAGCCCGTCAAGCTCCGCCTTCGGCGCGCCCTCAAGGACGAGCTGGCAGAGAAGGCCGAAGGCGACCTTTTCCCCGTGCAGCGACGCCTCGCCCCCGGGGACGGCGGAGAAGCCGGAATGAAACCCGTGGCCGCCGGCAAGGCCGCCGTTTATGAAGCCGAGACCGCTCAGAAGCACGTTCGCCTCTATCACGTTCTCCACGGCCTCGGTCACGGTCTTTGCCTTGACGGCATTGAGCGCGGCCACGGCTTCGCGCATGAGTATCTCGTAGCACTCTCTCGATACGGCCATGCCCGCGCGGCAGCGGCGGTATCCGCGGCCGACGCAGTTGGGCGTGTCTGAGCGCTCGCAGGCCAGCGCCTCGAACCATGTGGCGAGCGCATCGCCTATTCCGGCGGAGAATAGCCGCGCGGGCGCGTGGGCTATAATGTCGGAGTCCACCAGCACAAGCTCGGTGCTGCGGCGGGTGCGGCGGCCCTTTATATGTACGCCCTCCGGCGTGTATATCGCCGCCCAGTCGGCGGCGGGCGCGTCGTTGGACGCGGAGGTCGGGGCGATGATACGGGGCAGGTCCGCCTCGTCCGCCACGAGCTTCGCCGTGTCGAGTACCTTTCCGCCGCCCACGCCGACGAGAAGGTCGCAGTCGCGGCCCTTCACCGCGGCCGCAAGCTCCGCCACCGCCTCCATGCAGGATTCGCCGGTAAAGCTCACGGTCTCATAGCTGCACCCGGCCCGGTCCTCCACGGCCTCGATCTGTGCGCACATCATGTCATAGATACCGCCGTCGATAAGAAACAGGAAGCGGCTGCCGTATTCGCTGCCGTAGCGGAACACGTTTTTGAACTCCCCCGGCCCCTGAATATAGCGCTGGGGACAGCCGAAGGCGCGCGAGGTGTCGGGCAGAAGCATACTGCCGCGGCTCATTCCGTCGTTGTGACTCATAGTTCTCCTCCTTTGTGCTGATGGTAAAGTTCCATTTTATCTATAAATAACATATCTTTCCCGCTTAGGCAATAGCAAAAACTTTTTCCCCCGTGTTGACAAGCGGCGCCGGCAGGTGATACTCTCTAATAGAATAAGCGCCGATCAGACGCGAAGGACGGCAGGTGAGCAGCAATGGCGAAAAAGCGTGTAAAGGCAAAGGACGTGGCCGAGTGGGCCGGCGTTTCCCAGACCACGGTCTCGATGGTGCTGAATAACTACAGCAACGCGAGCATATCGGAGGAGACGCGCCAGCGCGTGTTCAAGGCATGCGAGGAGCTGGGCTACGTCGTGAGGAAGGCGGGCTTTCGCAGCGACGAGCAGTCGAGGATAATCCTGATGGTCTGCCCATCGTTCGACAATCAGCACTATGTCAAGGTACTCAACAGCGCCCAGCAGCGCGCCATAGAGCTGGGCTTCGAGCCGGTGGTGTTCTGCACCCAGCGCAAGGAGGCCGAGGAGGCGCGGCTCGTGGGTCTCTGCCGACAGCTGAACGTCAGCGGCGTACTCATGGCCTACAGTCCGTACAACAGCTCCGCCTACCGGCTTTTAAGCATGGAGGTGCCGCACGTCCTCATCTATGACAAGACCTTCAATACCAATACCAATATCATCGCGCTCGATAACTACAAGATCGGCCAGATCATCGGCGAACACCTCATCGGCCTCGGCCACAAGCACATCGCCCATATCTCAAGGCAGCTCCACCGCACCCAGACCGCGCGCTACCGCCGTATCGAGGGCATACGCAGCGCCATGCAGGAGGCGGGGATAGACCCGGACAAGTACCTGAGAGTCTGCACGCTCGAGAGCGAGGGGCTTGACAACACGCTCAGGGTGGAGGGCTACGAGACCGGGCTGCTCCTCGGGCGGCAGGCGCTGGAGCGCTACCCGGAGGTGACGGCCTTTTCCGCTACCAACGACATCGTGGCCTTCGGCCTGCTCGACGCCATAAAAGAAATGGGGAAGAGCGTCCCCAAGGACTACTCGGTGTGCGGCTGCGACAATATTTCCATGACGGCCATGCACCATATCGAGCTTACCACCGTCGACCCGTTCTCGTCCGAAAAGGGCAGGGACGCGATAGACGTTCTGGTAAAGCGTATCAGCATGCCCGAGAATTACGGCGAGAGCTACACCCAGATAGAATACCCGCCCAAGCTGATAGTGCGGAAAACCACGGGGAAATGTCCCCGATAAGCCGTCAAAGCGGCCAAAGGCGCGGAGGATACGGTCTGCGTCGTTACGAAAATAACCAAATAAAATTTTGCAAAAAATTTTAGTAAATTGTTTAGTAGGCGGCTTCGACAATTTGATACGCTAAATCAAACGGCAGAGGACTTGAGTCCTCTGCTTTTTGTTCAGGTTGACGAAAGTTTAATAAAGTTTACTAAAAAATTTACCAATTTGACCCGTTCAGTGCCGCGAGAGGCCTGTTTCAGCGGACTTCGGCGAGCTTGACGGAGCAAAAAATATATGATATATCTCGAATTGCACGAAGCCGGAGCGTTATTTTCCGGCAAAAAACGTTCAATCAAGTACAAAAAGGAGAAAGTGAAAATGTCTAACACCAAGAAGATCCTTGCGCTGCTTCTCGCGCTGGTCATGGTCGCGTCCGCGCTGGCCGGCTGCGGCAACACCGCCGCTCCCGCAGAAGAGCCCGCACCCGCTGCCGACGCACCCGCCGACGCCGCTCCCGCAGAGGAAGCCGTCGCTGCCGAGCCCGGCTCCAAGCCCGAGGGCTACCCCTCCGGCAACACCGTCACCTTCATCTGCTCCTCCTCCGCAGGCTCCGCGACCGACGTCTCCGCCCGCGCTTTCGTTGACTGCTTCAAGATCGACGGCGCAAACGTCGTTGTCGAGAACATCTCCGGCGGCCAGCAGACCGTCGGCACCACCGAGGCCGTCAACCGTCCCGCCGACGGCATGACCGTCGTCATGATGGCTCCCTCCGGCATGTTCGGCCAGCCCGCGATGAACCCCGACCTCGCATACAAGCTTGACGACCTGCGCATTCTTGCCAACATCGCTCCCGACTGCTACGCCATCGTCTGCGTCAAGCCCGGCAGCCCCCTCAGCAATGCTGACGACTTCATGGAATACATCCAGAACAACGAGTACACCTACGGCGTTCCCAATATCGGCGGCTACGCCAACATCGGCTTCAACTACGCTCTCATGCAGCTTGACAAGGTCGGCCTCGGCACCGCTGTCGCATACGACGGTTCCCAGAACGTTCTCCAGGCTGTTCTCAACGGCGAGCTTGACTTCGCTCTGCTCGACGACAACTTCATCACCAGCTATGTCGACTCCGGTGAGCTGACCGCCGTCATGTGCATCGGCGAGGCCGAGTCCAAGCTCGTCTCCGCTCCCGCAATGAGCAGCTACGGCATCACCGGTCTTGCCGGTGTCGTCGGTATCAAGTGGCTCGCAGTCCGCGCCGATACCCCCGATGACATCTGCCAGTACCTCCGCGCTCAGGCCGTCGCGGCTATCGAGAGCGAGCAGTATCAGAACTTCCTCCAGACCGCAAACTACGGCACCATCGACACCATCTACACCGAGGAAGAGCTTGAGGTCATCAAGAACGAGACCCTCGAGGTCTACAAGCAGGTCCTGACCGCCATCGGTCTCGCCTGAGCCTCCCGCAAGTAACGGAAAAAGATAATGCGTATCTGCGGCAACGGCTATGCCGTTGCCGCAGATTTTATGTGCACAACTTCTGCAAATGAGGTATTTGAATGAAGAATAAGAAAATCAAGGAAGATATGTTTGCCTACGGCGTAGTGCTTGCCGTGTCGCTGACAGCGATCTTCTATATCATCCCCACATGGATCACGGTCCCCAAGGCGGCCACAGGCGTTTTTACGCCGAGGACCTACCCCTACCTGTGCTTCATCGTTATCGCGATATGCAGCTTCATCGGCTATTTCCGTGCCATCATGAAATATGTTCTGGGCAAGAAAGCTGATCCCGACTTCATGAAGGGCGTCAAGACATGGAAGGAAATGGATAAAAAGGAAAGAATCGGCGTGCTGATGCCGTGGATATGCGCGGCGATGTGCGTTGCTTACGCGCTGCTCTTCAGCAACTGGGGCTTCATTCCCGCGACCGTCATCATCGCCCCGGTCATCCTGCTCGTCGTGGGCGACAAGAAGCCGATGCATTTTGTGTACGTCTATGCTTTCTGCGCGGTCATGTACGTTATTTTCAAATTCGTGCTTGGCGTGCGCCTGCCGTAAGTGAGGGAAGAATATGCTGTCAATTCTCAGTGAAATATTTACGCTCAACAATATCCTGATGATGTTCATCGGCGTTGCCGCCGGTATAATCATCGGCGTTCTGCCGGGTCTCGGCACGAACTTTGCCATAACCGTTCTGCTGACGATGACCTTCGGCATGAACGAGTACGCGGGCATTTACCTCCTGCTCGGCGCATACTGCGGCGCCATGTACGGCGGCTCCATCACCGCCATCCTCATCAACACCCCCGGCACCACGGGAGCAGTCCCCACGACCTTTGACGGTTATCCTCTCGCCCAGCAGGGCAGAGCCGGCGACGCGCTCAATACCGCGCTGTACGCCTCCGTCGTTGGCGGCCTCGTCTCCGCCATCGCGCTGATGTTCTTCGCTCCCCAGCTCGCTAAGGTCGTTCTGCTCATCGCCTCTCCCGAGTATTTCTGCCTGTGCATTTTCGGCGTGTGCGCGGCGATAAGCATTGCCGGCGACAACAAGCTCAAGGGCATTATCTCCGCCATGATCGGCCTTCTGGTGGCGTCCGTCGGTATGGACCCCCACTTCGGCACCCAGCGCTTCGTTTTCGGCAACTATAAGCTGACCAGCGGCTTCAAGGCAGCCACCTGCATGCTGGGCGCATACGCTCTCAGCACCATCCTCATCAAGTGCCGCGAGGTGTATCTCACCGGCGGCGAGCAGGCCAACGGCGCCATAGAGTTCAAGAAGTCCAACATGAAGTTCATAGACATCTTCAAGCACTGGAAGACTCTGATTCGCTCCTCCGTTATCGGCGTTATAATCGGCGCCATCCCCGGCACCGGCGGCGCCATCTCCGCAATGCTCTCCTACAACGAGGCGCGCCGCGCTTCCAAGCACCCCGAGAGATACGGCCACGGTGAGATCGACGGCGTCGCGGCCAGCGAATGCGGCAACAATGCCGTTACCGGCGCGACCCTCATCCCGCTGCTGACAATGGGCATACCCGGCGACAGCTGCATGGCGATACTCCTCGGCGCGCTGACCATGCAGGGCATAACCCCCGGCACCGCGCTCTTCAAGGAAGGCAGTATCTGGGTCTATGCCATCATGGGCGGACTTATCATCATAAACATCCTCATGCTCATTCAGGGCAAGGTGTTCATCAAGCTCTTCGCGAACTGCGCGCGTATCCCCCAGACCATACTCATGCCGTGCATACTGGTCGTCTGCTGCATGGGCGCGTTCGCGCTCGGCGGCGGCAGTACCTACGAGATCTACGCAATGCTGGGCTTCGGCGTGCTGGGCTACCTCATGAAGCGCTTCGGCTTCCCCGTGCCTCCCATGACCATCGGCATAGTGCTGGGCTTCCTCATGGAGCAGAATCTGAGACGTACCTTCACCGTTTATAACGACGACTGGACCGTATTCTTCCGCCGTCCCGTCTGCATAGTCATCCTCTTCATGAGCGTTCTGTTCATGTTCCTCCCCCAGATCAAGGCCATGATCGACAAGAACAGAAAGAAAAAGGCCGTCGTTGCGGGAGCCGCTGAATGAGCGGAAAGCTTGTCCGGCCGCAGATAATCGCGACAGACCTTGACGGGACGTCGCTCTACGACGGGATACACATGACGCCGCGTCTGTTCGACATGTTCTGCCGCGCACAGGCCAAGGGCGTGCAGGTGGTCATAGTCACCGGACGCAGCTCCGTGTACCTGCGTGAGATGGAAATGCCCGATTACCGCTACGCCGTGTGCAATAACGGCGTGATAGTGATGGACATGCTCGAGAACAAGCCGGTCTATAAAGACCTCTTCACTCCCGAGGAGGCCATTCTCGCCTGGGAGATCATCAAGCCCTACAACGCCTATATGGAGCTGGCGGTCGAGAACCGGCTCGTTATCGACGAACACAGCCTGAGTATTTACCCGGGCTTTGACCCGCCGCTCCTGCCGCACATGCGCAAGTATATCGCCGAGGGAAAAATGACCGTGGTCGAGGACATGGACGCCTTCATCCGCGCCCACGCCGACGAGGTGGAGAAATTTACCATCCCACGCAACGGCTACGAGATAACCGAGGGGATAAGGCGCGACCTCGACGCGACGGGGCTGTTCCGCACCCGCGCCGCGGAGGATATCGACGTTATGATAATCCCAAAGCGCACCCACAAGGGCATGGCCCTGCTGGGGCTGGCGGACTATCTCGGTATCCCTCACGAAGCGGTCTACGCCTTCGGCGACGGCGGGAACGACCTGCAAATGCTCAAGTCCGCCGGCTGCGGCGTGGCGATGGGCAACGCGCCCGATTTCGTGAAGGAGCAGGCGGACTATGTATGCGGCACCTGCGCGGAGGACGGGCTGGCCGAGTTTATTGAAAGTAATTTTGACATCTGATTGCTTTGGAAAGCGTAAGTTATGTACAATAAAAAACCCAACATCATCTTCATGCTCACCGACGACCAGCGCTACGGCACCATCCACGCGCTGGGGAACGAGCAGATAAAGACCCCCAACATGGACAGGCTGGTCCGAAGCGGCACCGCGTTCACCAATGCCTACATACCCGGCGGCACCGCGTCCGCCGTCTGCATGCCCAGCCGAGCCATGATAAATTCCGGCAAGTCGCTCTTCCATCTGGAGGAATGCGGCCGGAATATCCCCACCGACCATATCACGCTCGGGCAGCAGCTGCTCGCAAACGGCTACCACTGCTACGAGATAGGCAAGTGGCACAACGGCACCGAAAGCTTCTCACGGAGCTTCGATGGCGGAGAGAATATCTTCTTCGGCGGGATGTGGGATCATTGGAACGTACCCGTGAACGAATATCACGCGGACGGACACTATGACAAAGCCATCCACTTCACGCCGAACTTCTCCGCGAACAGCGACTGCGTGTCCGTGCTGGCGGAGAAGATAAGCGCCGGCACGCACTCGACCGACCTCTTCTCCGGCTCCGCGATAAATTTCATCGAGAAGTACGACGAGGAAAAGCCGTTCTTCATGTATCTCTCCTTCCTCGCGCCTCACGACCCGCGCACCATGCCCGAGGAATTCAAGAACATGTACGACCCGGAGGAGATAGAGCTTCCCCCCAACTTCCAGCCCATGCCCACGGTCAACTGCGGCTGGTCGAACAAGGGCCGCGACGAGAACACCGAGGCGTATCCCCGCCGTCCCGAGGCGGTCAAAAAGCACATTGCCGACTACTACGCGATGATAAGCCATATCGACCATTGTATCGGAAAGCTGCTCGACGCGGTCGAGAAGAAGGGCATGCTCAAGAATACCATTCTCGTACTTGCGGGCGACAACGGTCTCGCGGTGGGTCAGCACGGCCTGATGGGCAAGCAGAACATCTATGAACACAGCGTCAAGGTGCCGCTCGTCATGGCCGGACCCGGTATCCCCGCCGGACAGATCGTGAAGAACGACGTCTACCTCATGGACGTGTACCCCACGCTCTGCGAGCTGTGCGGCGTGGAAGTACCCGCGTCCGTGGACGGCGTGAGCTTCGCCGGGATGTTCACTGACCCCGAGGTAAAGACCCACGACTCCATGTACTTTGCCTTCCAGTCGCGTATACGCGGCGTGAAGAAGGGCCATTTCAAGCTTGTGGAATACCGCACCGAGGATCTCAAGCTCAGCCAGCTCTTTGACCTGGAGGCCGACCCGTGGGAGATGTGCAACTTCTACGACATAGCGGGCTATGAGAACATAACCGAGGAGCTTCGCCATGAGCTGTTCGCCCTGCGCGACAGCTGGGACGACGAGCAGACCATCTTCGGCCAGCAGTACTGGGAACAGTGGCGGCTGTACGAGTCGGCCGTTGTCCACGGCGTAGGCAAGCCCAAAGGGAGCAACATGGCCAACCAAATAAAGGACTGGGGTACCGATAAAAAGTAGGTTCAGGAGGACCATATGAGCCAGAAACCGAATATTCTGATACTGTTTACCGACCAGCAGCGCAGGGACACCATCCACGAGCTGGGCAACGAGCGCATAATCACCCCGGCTCTTGACGAGATCGCCCGCGAGGCTGTCGTGTTCGACAACTGCTTTACCCCTGCGCCCGTGTGCGTCCCGGCGCGCTTCTCCATGTACTCGGGACTCTACCCCGGACATACTGGCTGCTGCAACAATAACGGAGCCAATGTCTACGAGGGCAGCGGCTTCTACGACGCCATCACCAAAAGCGGCTACGAGAGCTGCTGCGTGGGCAAAATGCACCATGTCGTCGACTCCTACGGGCTGATGGGCTTCTCGGAGCGCCACACTCAGGAGGAGCTTTCCTACGAGCGGGACGACTACACCAACTTCATCCGCAATTCGCCCTATAAAAACGTGTTCGACTACAACGGACAGCGCAGTGAGATGTACTATATCCCTCAGATCTCCCAGCTCCCCATCGAGGCGCACCCCACCCAGTGGGTCGGCGACAGGAGCATTGAGTTCATCGAGAAGGCCGAGGGAGACAAGCCGCTGTTCCTTATGGCGTCGTTCATCCACCCGCACCCGCCATTCGCGCCCCCCGCGCCGTGGAACAAGATGTACCGCACGGTGTCCGAGGACCCATATATGCCCGCCGACAGGGCGGAGTTCGAGCCGTTCATGAGCGACCGCTTCACCAAGGAAAAGATAGGCATCAGCCGTCAGGACCTCACTCTGCTGAGGAACTACTACTACTCCTGCATTTCCTTCGTGGACTACCAGATAAGCCGTATCATCAAGGCGCTCAAGGACAAGGGGCTTTACGACAACACCGTCATCATGTTCTCCACCGACCACGGCGAAATGCTCGGCGATTTCGGCACCATGGGCAAGCGCTCCATGCTCGACGGCGCGGCGCATATCCCCTTTATGCTGCGCGTCCCCGGCATAAAAGCCGGCCACAGGGACGACGTATGCTCGCTGGTCGACGTTGCCCCCACGCTCATGAAGCTCGCGGGCGCCGACTTCGACAAGGACGGTATCGACGGCGTTGACCTCTTCGGCGGCGAGACGCACACCGAGGTCTATTCCCAGTACTCCACCGGCAAGAAGGGCGCCTACATGGTCGCCACGGACAGAGACAAGCTCGTGTACCACGGCGGTACCGGACGCTATTTCTACTTCGACACCATTCCGGAGGACACCAACAAGTACGACGAGAGCAACCCCCGCGTCATGGAGCTCAAGGCGCTGCTTGACAAGTACATGTCCGAGGACAGGAGCAACGCGGACTTTGCCGCCACTGCCGACGAGGTCTCGGGCGTGAACAAAATGCCCTACGGCCCCAAGCGCTGCGACCATCTGCTGCGCCAGGCGGAGGAGCTTGCCAGAATGCCCGCGGGCTATCCCATCGACCTTTGACCCGCGTCTGCCGTTTCACTCCCGGCGGACGATCATAAGCGCAGCGTGCTCTCTGCGCTGCGCTTATTTGCTTGACAGAATTTGACCGTCATGAGACAATATCGGCACAAAAAGCCGAAAAGGGTATGATCCAAACATGAAAAGTATAAATCTCCTCATCAAGCCCGCGTCCGGAAGCTGCAATATGCGCTGCTCCTATTGCTTTTACGGCGACGAACTGAATAAGCGCGAATGCAGCACCCGCGGCATGATGAGCGTGGAGACCGCGGAGAATATCATCCGCAGGGCGCTCGAGTACGCGGACGGGAGCTGCACCTTTGCCTTTCAGGGCGGAGAGCCTATGCTCAGAGGGCTGCCGTTCTTCCGCGAGTTTACCGACACGGTGAAGCGGCTGGCCCCGGAGCGTAAAAATATCCAGTATGCCATTCAGACGAACGGGCTGCTCATCGACGGCGAGTGGGCGGATTTTTTGAAGGAAAACGGCTTCCTCGTGGGTCTTTCTCTCGACGGGACGGCGGAGCTTCATAACCTCAACCGCGTCGACGCGCAGGGCAAGGGAACGCACAGCCGGACAATGAAGGCCGCCCGGCTCCTTGAGAGCAGGGGAGTGCCGTTCAACGTCCTCACCGTGGTAAACTCCCGTATCGCGAAGAGCATTGCCTCCGTGTACGGCTTTTACAGGAAAAACGGTCTCCTCTATCAGCAGTACATACCATGCCTCGACCCGATATTTGAAGAGCGCGGCGGCAACTCCTATTCGCTGACGCCGGAGCTTTTCGGCGATTTCCTGATACGTCTTTTCGACCTCTGGTACGACGACAGGATAAACGACCGCTTCGTCTATGTCCATTATTTCGAGAGCCTTGCCGGGCAGCTTTTGGGCCGCGCGCCCAACAGCTGCGGCATGATGGGGGTCTGCTCGTCGCAGAACGTCATCGAGGCTGACGGCAGCGTCTACCCCTGCGACTTTTACGCGCTTGACGAGTATCTCATCGGAAACGTCAACACCGACTGCTTTGACGACATGGACGTGAAGCGCCGGCCGTTCCTTGAGGACTCGCTCAAGGGACTTGAAAAATGCCGCGCCTGCCGCTATGGGTACATCTGCCACGGCGGCTGCCGCAGGGACCGTCAGGGGGTCAGTTCTATCGGGGAGAACTACCTCTGCGCGGGCTATATGAAATTCTTCGACCACGCGCTGCCCAAGCTCGTGCAGCTCCTGCGCGCGAACGGACACCGCGTATAAAAACGGAAAGGAAACGTAATTATGGCGGCTCTGGTGTTTTTGATCGCCTTCGGCGCGCCCCTTATCGGCGGGATATGCGGCATAGGCGGCGGAGTCATAATCAAACCGCTGCTTGACATGATGGGCGTCGCGGACGTGGCGACGGTCAGCTTCCTCTCAAGCTGCACGGTGCTGTCAATGGCGCTCTACAACGTGACGAAGAGCCGCCTTGAGCACAGTCAGGCGGTGGAGGGCCGGACGGGCCTGCCGCTCGCCCTCGGCGCGGCCGTCGGCGGTATCGCGGGGAATGCCTGCTTCAAGAGCGTGAGCCGCGCCCTCGGCAGCGCAGACATTGCCGGCGCGGCGCAGGCCGCGGTGCTTCTGCTGCTGGTGCTGGGGACGGCGCTGTATACCGTGAACAAGAAAAAAATACGCCCCCGCTGCGTACAGAGCGCGCCGGTGTGCGCGATTATCGGCTTTGCGCTGGGCGCCCTGTCGAGCTTCCTCGGCATAGGCGGCGGACCGTTCAATCTCGTGGTGCTGCACTTCGTCCTGGGCCAGGAGACGAAGCAGGCGGTGGAAAACTCCCTGTTTATAATCCTCCTCAGTCAGATAGCCAACATCCTGCTCAGCGTGTTCACGCACTCTGTACCGGCGTTTGAGCTGCCGGTGCTGCTGGTGATGATCGCGGGCGGTATCGGCGGCGGCGCGGCCGGGAAGCGCCTCGGCAAGAAGCTCAGCGCGGACTCCACGGATAAGCTCTTCATCGGTCTCCTCGCGGTGATAAGCGCCATATGTGTGTACAATATTTTCAAGCATATTTAATAGTGTAAAGCCGCCGGGTCACAGACCCGGCGGCCTCTATATTCAATAAAAAGCGGTATAGCATGGCTCTGCGCACCGCGAGTTTTGCGTTTATCCCGGCGGGAAGAGACTATTTCCACGATGAAAGAAGGCATGGATACGATTCTCAAAGGGCATAACGCGGGAGGAGCAAGCCCCTCCCCTACGAGGAAACGAGAAGGGCAGCGCACCGGCATGGCTCCCCCCGCCGGGGGGAGCTGTCAGCGAAGCGGACTGAGGGGGAAAAAAGGTGAGCGGATATCAAAGCTTTCAGGCAAAAAGAAAACCTACAGCTCAAAGAACTGTAGGTTTATGGTGGAGCGACTTGAGTTAAATCCGAACCGAAGGCCGCCTGAATTTCCGCAAGTGTGATCGTTTCAGTTCCGTCCT
>CAKTMF010000009.1 GCA_934573855.1 uncultured Oscillospiraceae bacterium
TGAATGATATATCCGTCGATTGCGATTTTCCGCAGATACGCCGCCATGTTCCGTGTTGGTATCAGCTTCATTTTTTCCTCTATCAATGCGCGTTCTTCTTCCGTAACGCGAAACTTCAACTGCACCGTCCTTTTCCGTCCGTCCATGTATTCACGCTCCTTTCTGCTGTTTGAGGGTTTGGGACTCTTCCCAGCAAGCAATTTTCAACCGACGCGCCGGAGCGCGGGAGGTCGAAAATACGGAAGTGGGTACCCGCTTCCTATGCTTGCTATGTAACTTTTATCCCCTCACTAATACAACACCGGGAACGACAAAAAATGCTCGCTTTCGCGGGCATAAATCAGAAAAATATAAAACAAGAGGCCGCTTCCTCACATACAGGAAACGGCTTCTATTTGTCCAGCTTCATCAGCTCGTCTATGGCGCTTTCGATAGCGGGCAGATACTTTTCCGGGCAAAGCTGCACCTTGTATTTCACACGCTGGTATTGCTCGGTTTCCTGCTTCCGCAGCTCTGGGTTGAAATACTTTTCAGCCGGTAATCTGCACAGGTGAAAGAGCTGCACCACAAGCGGCATACTCGGAATGGTCGCGTTCAATTCGATGTTGGCCAGATACCGGGGATCGACCCCGATTTTCTCCGCAAGTTCTCTGCGGGAGATACCCAGCTTTTCACGGGCTGTTTTTACATCAGCGCCAAAAGTTTCAAAGCCGGGGCATTGCTCAACTTTTGCCATGTTTTCATCACCTCTCAACATTGTATAGTTCATCAATAGTTTTGGGAATGATGTGGAAGAACATACACCTATATTTTATTGTCTCTTAGAAATCTCTCCATCTTGACAAACACCTTCAAATCAGTTAAAATATCATTTAGAAAAAATTCTAAATGAAGTATGCAGGTGATACTGTGAGTCTACCAGATGTGTTTAAGGCGTTGAGCGACCCTGTTCGACGGGACATATTGCTGTTACTAAAGCAGCGGAGGAAAATGTCCGCTGGAGAAATTGTTGCAGAATTTGAATTGTCAAACGCTACGATTTCTTACCATCTTTCTATCTTGAAAAAGGCTGATTTGGTTTTTGAAACGCGATACCAAAAATATATATACTATGAAATAAATACTTCTGTGTTCGAGGACGCTATGATGTGGCTCATGCAGTTTCGGGGGAGTAACGATGAAGATGAATAGGAACGCAAGAATAACACTGATAATGACAACCGCAGTCTGTTTAGCTATCTTAGCTACCGCTGCGATTATCAACACTATTCATGGGAATGAAAACCAAGCCCTTGTTATTCAATGCATAATCTTTGCGGTTTATAACATTGCACTGAACTTTGCGTTGAACAACATCCGCATAGTGAAACAAAATGCAGCAAGAAAATTGGTGCTTATCGGTAAATGGAGTATGCCCCTCGCAAGTGTCGTGTGCCTTATCCTGCAAGCTGACTCTTTTCTTCCTGTTCAGATTAACACGGAGACTTTTACCTGCTTTTTTGTAGGGATCATTTTGATTATTGTCGGCAACTACTTTCCCAAAAATCATATTAACTACTTTGTTGGATTAAAGTTTCCATGGCTCTTTAAGGACGAAGAAGGATGGTACAAAACCCATAAACTTGGCAGTTATACGTGGATAATTGCCGGACTGGTACTGCTTGTTCATCCTCTACATCATATTACAAAAGTAACCACTCCGCTGGTCATCATATTGGCGGTTGCTGTTCCGTTGGTATACTCGTTGGCTCTGTACATTCAAAGACAAAAAAGGGTATAAGGAGGTAATGAACCATGAAATCTACGACAAAACACATCATCCTAAGCACACTTTTGTGCATACTTACGCTTGCGGTGTTCCTCGGCTTTTATTCTAAACTTCCGCAATCAGTCCCCGTTCATTTCGATAGCGCCGGAAACCCTAATTCATTTTGGCCCCGAAATGCGCTTGTATTTGGCGGACCGGCTGCTTTCAGCGTGATTAACCTGATCGTGGCTTTTCGGCTAAAGGCTCAGGAAGGAAAATCCTTTTTGTACTACATTACGCCTGTGCTTGCCTTTGTTATCACAGGTATGCTTATCTACATGGGGATGAAATGAAAATTGAATGCGGAGTGGTTATTTTTTTGATTTTCATTTCGATTTTTTTCTAAATGATAGTGGGTGGTTTTATGCTTGAAATCAAAAACTTTTCAAAGAAATATGGCGATAAAGAGGCTGTCAGCAGCTTGAGTTTTGTCGTGAATGATGGCGACATTATGGGGTTTGTCGGAAAAAACGGGGCAGGAAAGACTACAACATTAAAAGCATGTATGGGGATTATAACTCTTACCGAGGGAGATATTCTTCTGGACGGTATCTCGGTTGTCAAAGACCCGATAGTTTGTAAAAGAAGCATGGCGTATGTTCCTGACACTCCGCGATTAGAGGAATATATGACAGGGATGCAATATCTTAATTTCGTTTGCGATATATATCAGGTTCCGTCAAAAGAGAGACAGCAAAACATAGAGCGGTTGATCCATGCCTTTCAGATGGAGCCGCATATTTCTGGTTTGATTTCATCGTATTCACATGGTATGAAGCAAAAAGTGGCTTTAATTGCGGCCTTTTCTCACAATCCCAAATTTTTGGTTTTGGATGAGCCTTTCGTCGGATTAGACCCGGAAGCCTTTATTGCTCTGAAAGATCAAATGAAAATGCTCTGCCGTAAAAGAAGCTCTGTACTGTTTTCAAGTCACATTCTCGATGTAGTTGAAAAACTGTGCAATAAAATCTCAATCATAAAGGATGGAAGGCTTTTATACTCCGGTACAACCGAAGAACTTATCGGCGTTGAGGGATTGGAAGAAGCATTTATGGAGTTGAATAGTAATGAAAGATTTGATCCGTCTATTGAAAAATGACTTTACTCGGATATTCAGAATAAATCAAATGCGCTACGGTAAACCTTCGCAGCGCAGCAAGGCTATTTCTTTGTACATTTTAATTTTTGCTGTTGTGATTGGGATAATCATTTACTGGATGAACTCTTTGCACACAGTTTTTTCCTACGCATGGACAATTGAAGAAGTAATTGCTTACTTTTTCGGGCCAATGTTGAAAGTCAGTGTTGTCCTCAATCTTTTCATAGGTGTTTTTTGGGGCAGCGGACTTCTTTTATCTGACAAAAATGTTGAAGCAAAGCTCGCGTTGCCAATTCCAATGCTATACATTTCACTTTCTAAACTCTGTATTCTCTATATTCTCCAACTGTTTCTTAACAGCTTCTTGCTGTTCCCGATGGTGCATTTGTACCGTATAGCAGCGGAAACCTCACCTTTGTATTATTTTGCAATGGCTGTTGTCGTTTTGCTCTTACCAGTCATTCCTAGCCTTTTAGGGACAATTTTAGGCACAGGTATTTACTACATTATGCACAAGCTCTCTATTCTGCTGCCTCGATTAAAAACAGTAGCGGCTGTGATTATTCTATTTGCATATCTGGCCTATATTTTTTTACGTTTTTCGGCTGTCCCAGGAGGCTCAACGAACACTATTTTGATTCCTCTTTTCTCGGGGAAAGGGCTACTTGATAAATCAATACAATCCATTGTGAGCTTACAAGGTTTTTCCTTTATCCTGTACCTTTCAGGGGTTTTGCTTTTAGGATACTTAATGTCTCGTCTTATTTGTAGCATATTTCGGCATTGGTACTGCGATCTCTCGCGTAATACAAAATCTACCTCCCTGCAAGGTGCTTACTCTTTTAAGCATAAAGGTATAGTTGGAGCCTTGGTTGCACGAGAACGGCATCGGTATTTTTCAGTTCCTGTCTACGTAATCAATACCGCGTCCGGCTATATGATGGCAACTGTTTTTGTTGTTTTTGCCGTTGTTATAAAGGGGGACGTTGCTTCACAAATAGACCAATTTGGCAAACTGTTTCAAGTCCCTTCTGCATCCGTAGAAGTGCTGTATACCTATGTGCTCACAATTCTGTTATCTCTCTCCTGTACGACATTTCCAAGCGTTTCTATGGAAGGAAAAAACATGGAACTTGTAAAATCCATGCCAATAACTGCATTTGAATTTATCAAGGCAAAGATCTTGTTTCATCTTTCGCTGTCTATTCCAATAACACTCGTCCTCAATACGGCTTTAGCATTTGGCTTACACCTTCAATGGACAGCTATCCTTTCTGGCTACTTGCTACCACTTGTTTTTTCCGCGTTTATTGGGGTAGCAGGGTGTATTGCGAACTTGCTATTTCCCAATTTTGATTGGGAGAACGCTACATATATTGTTAAGCGCAGTATACCTGCAATTCTAAATGCACTGATAAGCATGGCTTTGTCTTGCGGTGGATTCTATATTCTTATAAAGCATTTTCCCAAACATCTTTTCATCGGGAATGCCGTTATTATCCTTATTGTAGTGGGTTTAACAGCAGCAGCTATTCTTTGGCTAAAAGAAAAGGGTGAGATTCTTTATCGTAAGTTGTGAGAAATGATAGTCGTATCATCCATTACTGGCTTATACTAAGGAGCCCTGATTATGAGTATTCACACGAAAGAAGAATCGGGAAAGCCGCATGACGGCGGGTAGTGCAGGTGTGGCCTTACTATAACCTTTTCTTTGACGGCGGCTTTTCCGGGAAAGCCGCCGTTTATGCTTGCACTACAACTTGATAGCTGACAAATAAGCGGCGGCAACAGGAGGATTGCCGCTATGTCAAACTTCCATCTTTACCCGGATCATATCTGCATACGCAAAAAAATCCTGTATGCTCCTTGGGCGTTTCATGCCCTTGCTGATGAATTATACGATGTAGGAATTACATACATTGCCATGCTTCGGCGCTCGGTTGAACTATGTTTAGCCGGGCGTCTTTTGCATTTTTCTCAAAAAAATTTTCAAAAAAGGAGGGTTAAGCGAGCACGCGATAGGTCGGAAACGGTTGTACTGACGGAAAGGGAAAAAACCACTTATTCCCCCACGGAAAGGGGGTGATAACGATGGCGAATATCCCCCGTCAGAGCGTGCCGTACCGCTTCGACGCCTTTTGTAAGAAAGTGCTGCGGAATGAAGCCGTGGACTATCTGCTTCAAATGAGACAGCAGTACCAACGGGAAATGTCGTTCAGTGATCTTTCGTATTCAGAGCTACAAAGTCTCTGTTACACGGAGGAATACCCCAGCGACAGCTTCACCTTTACGGCGCACGGTTGCGAGCTGCGGATTGACAATGAGCAAGTCGCGGAGGTCTTTGTGGAGCTGTCCCCGACAGAACAAAGCATCCTGATCCTGCGTTTCGTTATGGATATGACGGATAAGGAAGTCGGGGCTGTTTTGGGAATGTCCCGCTGCGCGGTGCAACGGCGCAGGACAAAGACGCTGGACAAGATGCGCGACAAGCTGAAAACGCTTCTGCCGAAAGGAGGTTAGCACGATGAATCAGGACAATAACCGTTCTTGTAATTATGAGCTACTTCCTCTTGCGGTGATCGAGGCCGCCCATGCCGGTGATCCGTCCGCTATGGATCGGGTGCTGCGGCATTACGACAGGTACATCAAAAAGCTCTGCACCCGCAAGCTCTATGATGACTGCGGACAAGAACACTACTGCGTGGACGAGTACATGAAGCGTCATTTGGAAATCAAGCTCATAACCGCCATTGTCAACATGAAATTGGATTGACTATATCAGCTCCGGCCTGAAAGCGGCTTACCCCTTTCCCCGCGTTCTCCCGGAAATGACGAATGAACCTTGACAAAGAAAGCGACGCAAGATAACGGCGGCGCAGTATAGGGCAAATCGGATACGTTCCTTTTGCGCCGAGCCATACGGCGGGTGCGCCATGACCCCTATTCAGGGCGAGCGATCAACACCGCTGCCGCGAAGCAAGTTTAGCAGCTTGCAGGCAACGACGCGCAGAATACATAATGATACTCCCTTACAGCCACAGTCCGAGCGTTCAAAGCGTCGCAGGCAATGGGTAGGGCTGCATGAGAACCATGCAGGGGTGAAACTCCCGTGAGGTTGTGCTAACAACCGTCCGATTAAAGCCCCATTTATAAATCAAGACCTTTTAGCCATTACCACGAAAGGGGGTTATCTCATTGGCAAAAAAGGAAACGACAAGCCCCGCTATCCCCGTATTCCCTATGTTAAAGACCGTTGAGCAAATGAGCAAGATTAGCGGCATTGGGGAAAACAAATTGCGCGAGCTTATGGATAGCGGCGAGCTTGAATATATACAGAATGGTAACCGCCGTTTAATTGCCGACGCTGCTATTTGGGATTGGTACCACAGGGCAAAGCGAAAGGCAAATCCCTCGGCACGACAGGGAGGTTAAGCTATGGCGGTATCAACAAGACAGGTTAAGAATAAACGCGACAGCAACGGCGTACTGACCGGGCGACCCGGCACAGTTTACGACGTAAATATAAAGTACACCGCCCCGGACGGGAAAAAGAAATCCTATGCAAAAAAGGGCTTTGCCACCAGAAGGGAAGCGATACAGCACGAAGCCGAAGTAAAAACGAAGCTCCAAAATCCAGGGCAAATCGCTTCTATCACTTCACAGAGAAAGCAAACCGTTGCAAGCTACCTTAACGATTGGGTGGAGGGTTACGCAAGAGTGAACTTGCGCCCCTCTACCTATGACGGGTACAAAAGGACGATTGCGAACTATATCAATCCCTATATCGGCGGCGTTGCCCTCAATCAGCTTACCCCCGCTATGGTAGACAAAATGTTTCAGCAGATTATCGACAAGGGATTGAAACCGTCCACCGCAGCCGGGGCAAAACGTGTTTTAAGCGTGGCGTTGAGCCATGCCCGAAAATACCGCTACATTGAAACCAACGCCGCAAAGGACACGCTTACGAAGTTTGGAAAGAGCGACAAGACGCCCGACCCCTACACGCCGGAACAGGTAAAAGACCTTATGCAGCGCGTGGAGGGTACAATTTGGGAAATGCCCGTTATTTTAGGCGGGCTTTACGGTATGCGCCGTTCTGAAATCTTGGGCCTGCGTTGGCGCAATGTAGACTTGGAAAACAACACCTTTGACGTTTCCGAACAGCTACCCTTTAAGGTGCCGCCGAAAACAAAAGTCATTGAGGAAATGGCACCACCGAAATCCAACGGGCGAACGCTGCCTATCACAGAGCTTGCCCGCCCGTTTTTCCTCAAACAATTTGCCATGCAGGAAGCACAGCGCGAACAGGCAGAAAAGGACGGGAAACCTTACTATGACAACGACCTTGTTGTAGCGAAGCCGGACGGTGCGCCTATTTCCGCGTCGTGGGTATCTTCACAGTTTGGCAAGCTGCTTGAAGATTTGAAACTGCCGCATATCCGCTTTCACGATTTACGCCATACGGCGGCTACGAATATGCACCAACTGACAGGCGACTTCTACACCGTAGGCGAAGTGCTGGGACACACGCTTGCGGGTATCGGCGTATCGCTTGGGCTGTCTATGAACTTTGAAGCCGTTACCGCCCGTTATGTGGACGTGCGGCTTGAACGCAAAAAAGAAGTCCTGGACGCTTATCATGGAGCTGTCAAACAGGTTGACCCGGCAAAGGCAAAGGAAGCCGAGCCGAAAAAAGCAAGGAACGCGGAAAAGAAAAAGAGCAACGAAATTGAACTTTAACCGCCTTATCTCTTTACTGCTTCTTATAGCCTTTTATAGCCCCGCGTGGGATTTGGGCACCATTTGGGCACCATTTACCGCAAAAGCACCACCGACACAGGCGATAAAAGAAACGCCGAGAACGCGCAAAAACGTAGTGTTTATGCGGGTTTCCGGCGTTTTCCAATCCCTCAACCGACCTGAAATCATCTTGTGCAAGAGAGAATTATTCTACTATTTTTTATGATCGAACAGATCGGGACAGCCTCCGCGAGTGAGACTGCCCCGATTTTGCACTTTTATGACTTCTCAGCGGCCAGCAGACATACGCCCATACCGGCGGCTGCGACGAGCGTGCCGACAAGCAGCGTCGCGCGTACGGACATTGAGTCGAACATCATGCCGCCAAGAAGGCTCGAGAATATCCCGCCGAGAGTCGTCATGGCATAGGATACCGCCTGCCCCCTTGCGGAGTCCTTATGCGGGACATACCTGTCGACATACTCGACAAGTGCCGGGGTGAGCATTGCGTAGGATACCGCCTGCAGCGTGTGTGCCGCGAACAGCCCGGTCAGACTGGTCGAAAGGGCGATGCCGAGCGCCTTCAGCGCGAAAAACACCGCGCCGATACGGACGCAGCGGGGACAGCCTATCCTTCGGCTTATCCGGGCGTAGAGAAACATGACCGGCAGCTCCATGACCGCCATGTACGCGCAGATATTTCCCATGTCCTTCGTTCCGCCGCCGACACTGCGGACGATATTTATAAGAAAGTTATCAATAAGATGATGGGTAAAGAACAGCAGCGCCACGCCCAGCATAAGGACGCAGAAGCGCCTGTTCTCACCGATAAAGCGCACCATGCCGGAGCTTTCTTCTTTGCTCTCACGCGAGGGGGACGGGCCTTTTGCCGCCCGGCTTTTTGAGCCGAGAAAGAGCAGGACCGCCATCTGAAAAGCGGTCAGAACGATACCCGCCTCAATGAGCAGCTCGGATGAATGCCGCTCGACCAGCCGGCCGAGGACTGCCGCCGCCGCGGCATAGGCAAGTGAGCCGACTCCTCGCGCCGCGCCGAAATCCATGTCGTAGCCCATATCGTCCAGATCAAAGCAGAGCTGAGTTATCAGCGGCACCAGACAGGTGTTGACGGCTATGTACAGCCCGTAGCATATCGAAACGATCATGGAGCGGCCGGGAAAAGCACGAAAGGAGAGTATAAGGAACAGCTGGAGTATCAGAAGTATCCACAGCATGCCCGACGTGCCGAGTTTTTTTGAGCGGTCCACTATCCCTCCCAGCATTGGGGAGAGGGCGAAGGCGGCTGCGCTGCCTGCGGATATGACGACACCCAGCTGGGAGTTGGTGTAGCCCCTGCCCTGCATAAACACCGCGGCACAGCTCATGACCACATAAAGCCCCATCCAGTATCCGCCCTGAGCAAGGGCGTAGCCGGCGTTCATGACTTTGTTTCCTGCCTTCATTGAGCGCCTCCAAGATCGATCGCTCCGCGCACGCGCCTGCACACATACATCGCCAGAGCGAGCTTCACAAGATCGGGGACGATGTACGGCAGGACACACAGCGACAGCACCGCGTTTACCGAGTACTCCGCGCCGCGAAGCCCCATAACATAGCGGAACCAGTATGTCCCCGCGGCGTAGCACAGGGCAAGTCCGAGTACCAGCACCGGCGCCTTCAGCCTGTCGTTCTTCAATAGCGCAGGCTCAAACGCGAAGTAGCAGAGCGCCGTGAGTATGAACCCGACGATATACCCGCCGGTCGGTCCGAGAATGTGTCCCACGCCGCCCTGGAACCCGGAAAACACGGGAAGCCCCGCGCAGCCGAGCAGGATATATAATCCCACCGCTATCGTCCCGTCACGCCCGCCCAGAAGCAGCAGAGCGCAGAATACCGCAAAGGTCTGCATGGTGAAGGGGACTGCGGACGGAACGGTTATCCATGAGCAGACCGCGGTCACACAGGTCATTATCGAGATGACCGCCATTCGTTTTGTCGTCAAGGTGCGCATAGCATTTCCTCTAAAATAGTCTGAGTCAAAAAAACACCCTTGCGGGTGTTTTTTTGCTTATCCCTGCAGCTCAAGGAAGCCGGGGATCGGGTGTACGTTAACTTTATCAAGAATACCGGAGCGCTCGCCGTCGAGCGACCACTCAAGCTCGGGCGGATTTTCCACAAAAATGTCCGAGCCGTGGGTGAATTCGATGTAGGGCGAGGAGTAATCCTGCGTGAGCAGCCCGCGGACGATATTGTTCAGATCGAGAAGCGTCTTGGGCGCGCGGACGAGCAGCACCTCGAACACGCCGTCGCAGGTGTCGACCTCAGACTTTGGCAGCTCGATCGTCCCGGCGACGGAGAGCGAGTTGCACACCGCGCCGAAAATGTAGTCGCCCTCATGCAGCTCACCGTCAACGGTGATCTTCATGTGTATGGGCTTTATCTTGGATACGTCCTTTATGCCGTCAATGAGGTAGGCCGTGTGGCCGAGCTGGTTCTTGAGCTTCTGGTCCGTGGTGTAGGACAGCCATGAGAACGCGCCGAACGCGGCGACATAGGTGAAATAGGACTCGCCGAAAATGCCGATGTCGTAGCGCCGCTTTTTCGCGGAGGCGATATTCAGCGCGGCCGTGGGAATGTCGGTAGCGAGGTTGTGCGAGGCGGCAAAGTCGTTGGTGCTGCCGCAGGGGATATAGCCGACGGGGACGTGGATGTCCGCGCGGGCAAGACCGGTGATGGTCTCGTTGAGCGTGCCGTCGCCGCCGGTGCAGCAGACGAGGTCATAATCGCGCCCGTATTTGGAGGCAAACTCAGTGGCGTCCCCGCGTTTGCCGGTGACGAGCAGCGTGGGGGCATAGCCGCCGACCATAAACGTGCGGGTGATGTCGGCGAGGTGCTTCAGTATCATCTGCTTGCCGGAGACGGGATTGATGATGAGAAGAGCGGGCTTGAAGTCTTTGTAGAGTTCCATCTTACATTCCTTTCATTATCATGGACGCGACGCGGATACAGAAATACGCGGTGGGGATGGCGAAGAGCAGACTGTCGGCACGGTCGAACATGCCGCCGTGGCCGGGGATGAAGTTGGAGAAATCCTTGACCCCGATCATACGCTTGATGAGGGATTCGGCAAGGTCGCCGATCTGTCCGAGGGAGGAGGCGAGGACCGCGGTCACTACGCACACGGCGAGCGGCAGGGGAGAGTACAGCCCTCCGAGCCACGGGAGGTCGGCACACAGCAGACCGAGGCCCCACACGAGTATGCCGGTGAAAACGGACGAGACCGCCCCGCAGATCGTGCCCTCCCACGTCTTGTTCGGGGAGACGGCGGGGGCGAGCTTGTGCTTGCCGAAGCGCATGCCGCCGAGCATGGCGAAGGTGTCGCATATCCATGTCGAGAGCATTGCCAGCACGAAGGTCTCGAGCCATATATCGCTCGTGCCGATGACCATGAGCGCCGCAAAGAGCGAACACGGGTAAGCAAGTCCCGCCACGGTGTCCAGCGCGCCGTTGCCGCTGACGGTCTTTCTGAGTATGCCGGAGAGGAGCGCAAGGTACACACCCGCGATAAAGCACACACTGTAGGCGAACAGCCCCGCGTCAAGTATCGTCAGGAGCGCCTGCGCGCCGAGGTAGGTGATCATCACCCACAGCGTGCAGCGGATGTTGAGCTTTTCAAGATTCACGCTCAGCTCATAGGCGCACAGTATGCCTACCGCGGCGAAGAAAAGCACTCTTGTGACGGGGGAGAGCAGGATACATGTGAGCGTAATAATAAGCATTACTATTGCGGACAGGACCCGTGTCCTCATTATTGATCATCCTTTTTCTTAAATTTTACCATCAGTTGACAAGAGCATACACGCCTGATGGCAAGTCTTTCCGGCGCTTTTTGTTCTTTTCGCCTTGATGGGTAAGGACACATCTGCGGCTCAAAAAGCAAAAATCACTCGAAAATCCAAAGCCGTCAGGTGCAAAGCAGTTTTGCCGGAGCGGAAATGCGTTCAGGCAATGAAAAGCACGCAGCCGATACTTGGTGTCTCGGCAAGGGCTTTGAAGCAGCTTGGACACATTTCCGCCCGTCAAAACCGTGTGTGTCCTTGTCAACTGATGGTATTAAAGATCGAAAACACCCTAAATATAGCACAGGCGCCGCGATATCTCAACAGACATTAAAGCGGTTTTTGGATGAATAAGGGTGAGTTTGCAAAAATTTAACAGATTCTTTCCCGTCTCTCTCCGGCGCTGTATACATATCATAACTCTCTTCGGGAAGAAATATAGCCCTTTTCCGCCGCCCGGCCTACAATCTATCCATCACACAGATCGGAGGTAAAATCATGGACTATGGCTATGCGCGTGTCTCGACAAAGGAGCAGAACGAACACAGGCAGCTCATCGCGCTTACGCGCTTCGGGCTTTCGGAAAGGAGCATTTATGTGGACAAGCAGTCCGGGAAGAATTTCGAGCGGACGCAGTACCGCCGGCTGCTGCGCAGACTGAGGGAGGGCGATACCCTCGTTATAAAGAGTATCGACCGCCTCGGGAGGAATTACGCGGAGATACTCGAGCAGTGGCGTATCATCACCAAGGAAAAGGCGGCGGCCATCGTGGTGCTGGACATGCCGCTGCTGGACACCCGGAAGAGCCGCGACCTGACGGGTACGCTCATCGCGGACATCGTCCTGCAGCTTCTTTCATATGTCGCGCAGACTGAGCGCGACTTTATCCGCCAACGTCAGGCGGAGGGCATTGCCGCCGCGAAGTCGTGGGGAGTCCGCTTCGGCCGCCCGCCAATGGAAAAACCGCCGGAGTACCCGGCGGTGCTGGAGGCATGGAAGCAAAAAGAACTCTCCGCGAGAGGCGCTGCCGCAATGCTCGGCGTCACGCACGGAACGTTTCAGAAGTGGGCGGCGCAGGACACGGAGCGGTGATAAAAGTACAGGTTTGTAGCCAGCCGTCAATATCATTTTTTCTATTTTTTATCAAGAAAAGTTTACCACATGAACAGCGTAAATGCAACGTTTTACGACACATATAACCGGAACGCATGAAAAATTAACCATGGGGAACAACCTGTACCATGATATCCATTTTCGGAAAAGTCAGCTCGAAATACACCTTGATTTGAAAGAGAGGAAATGTGCATGAACCTGACCGGTTACCCGTCCATTGACAAGCCCTGGCTGAAATATTACTCCGAGGCGGCTATCAACGCCCCGCTGCCGGAGCGTACCGTCTGGGAAAACATCTACAAACGTAATAAGGATCATCTGACCGATACGGCGCTGCTTTACTTTGGCAAGAAGATTTCCTATGGGAAGCTGTTCTCTGAAATTGACAAAACGGCAAAAGCGCTGGCATACCTCGGCGTAAAAAACGGCGACAATGTTGCCATCTGTATGCCTGCCGTACCGGAGGCGATTTATACGATCCTTGCGCTTAACAAGCTCGGCGCAAACGCAGGAATGCTCAATCCCACCTTCAGCGAAGCCCAACTGACGGATCGCGTCAATGAGATGGAAGCAAATGTTTTGATCGTAGTCAATGAACTGTACGCCACTATGCAAAATGTGATTCCCAAGACTTCCATAAAGCATATTGTCACTTGCCCGGCGGCCAATTCACTGGGCGCATTTGTGCGCCTGGTAAAAAAAGTGAAGCCTATCTCTGGAACGCTGAGGTGGAATGTGTTTATCCGGCAGGGGCGAGACACATCTTACCAAACGGCATCGTATGAGAAGCAAAAACCTGCCATTATGGTTTTTTCTTCCGGCACCACTGGGGCTTCCAAGGGTATCCAGCTTACCAACGATGGCATCAATGCGACAGGCTGTGAATATGAATACGGTGGTTTTGGCTTCCAAAGACAGGACATCTTTTTTGCCCAAATACCGATTTGGTTTTCCACAGGAATAAGCGTCACCGTGCTGGTGCCACTCATCCATGGAGTAACCGTAATTCTGGAGCCGGTATATGATTTTGAATTGTTCTATCAGCATATTTTGAAATACCGCCCAAATTTTCTTGTGACGGCGACAGGATTGCTGGATTATCTTCTCTGGATTATCTTCTGAATAAGCAGCCAAGATCGGAGGCATACCAGCAGTTCAAGTATCTGGTTGCTGGAGGTGAATATGTTGCGCCGAGTGCAGAGCAAAAGTACAATCAATGGTTATCGGATAATCATAACCCACATGGCTTGCACAAGGGCTATGGTATGTGCGAGTGTGGTGGAACAGTAACATCTACAAACGAAAGCAGCAATATTCTTGGCTCGGCAGGAATCCCTTTGCCTCATGTGACCGTGGCTGCATTTGATCTTATAACAGGCGAAGAAAAGCGCTATGGCGAGCGCGGTGAGATCCGTGTCCTGACACCATGCCGGATGTTGGGCTACTATAAAAAGCCAGCCGAAACCGCAAAGTATTTCCACAGCGATGCACATGGAAACGTCTGGGCATGCACCGGCGACATGGGCTATGTTGCAGAGGATGGAAATGTATATGTCAGCGGTCGAATCAACGATTCCTATGTCAACTCAAGTGGCAAGACGGTTTATCTCTTTGACATTGAGCGGGCAGTTCTGGATATCCCGCAAGTTCGTCAGTGTAAGGCAATCGCCCATGAGATCAATGGTGTTATGACGCACATTTGCCATACTGCCCTGATTGGCGGGGCCAATCAGGAAGAGACGCTGCGCATGATAAAGGAGCACTGCACTGAAAAGCTGGATGCGACCCATCAGCCAGAGTTGTTCCGCCTTTATGACGACGCACTGCCCGTTGCGCCCAGTGGGAAGTTGGACATAAGAAAAATGCAGGAGAACACAGACCATTTGATTCGTACATGAAATCTACATCACAGAGGCCCTTCCGAGAACATTGATCGGCAAAGTGGATTTCCATTCGCTCGAGCGCATGGCGGCGGACGAGACCACGGAATAAGACCGCGGTACCGCAGCCTCTGTCGTGGAGCGGCCGCTCCGCGGCAAATCTCCGCCCGAAATGTAATTTAATGTTGTTAATCAAAGCAATATGTGCTACTATTAACACATTAAACATGTAAACAGGAGGAGAGAGACCCTTATGTATACCGAGAAAAAGATATGGTTGGCACAGTCCGACAAAAACCTTTTCCTGCTGCCTCAAATGGCGAACCGTCACGGCCTTGTCGCGGGCGCGACCGGCACCGGTAAGACCATCACCATGAAGGTCATGGCCGAGTCCTTCTCCGATATGGGCGTTCCCGTGTTCCTTCAGGACATCAAGGGCGACCTGAGCGGCATGTGCCAGCCCGGCGCCGAGAGCGACGATATGCGCCGCCGCGTAGAACGCTTCGGTATCGAGGGCTTTGAGTACAAGTCCTATCCCACCCGCTTCTGGGACATCTTCGGCGAGCAGGGCCATCCCGTCCGCGTCGCCGTGTCCGAGATGGGCGCGACGCTCCTCGGCCGTCTCCTCGGCCTTACCGAGGTGCAGACCGGCGTTCTGAGCATAGTTTTCAAGGTCGCCGAGGATAACGACCTCCTCCTTGTGGACATCAAGGATCTGCGCGCCATGCTCCAGTACGTCGGCGACAACAGGGCGGAGTTCACCACCATGTACGGCAATGTTTCCGCCGCGAGCGTGGGCGCTATCCAGCGCGCGCTCCTCCAGTTCGAGGAGGAGGGCGGCGAGCAGTTCTTCGGCGAACCCAGCCTTGACATAAAGGACTGGATGCGCACCGACGCCGACGGCCGCGGATACATCAACATCCTCAACAGCGTCCGCCTTATCCAAAGCCCCACCGTCTACGCGACCTTCCTCCTGTGGATGCTCACCGAGCTGTACGAGACCCTGCCCGAGGTCGGCGACCTCGACAAGCCGCGCATGATATTCTTCTTTGACGAGGCGCACCTTCTCTTTGACGACGCGCCCAAGGCGCTGGTGCAGAAGATCGTCCAGATCGTAAAGCTCATCCGTTCCAAGGGCGTGGGCGTGTACTTCATCACCCAGAGTCCCTCCGACATCCCCAACGACGTTCTCGCTCAGCTCTCCAACCGTGTGCAGCACGCACTGCGCGCCTACACCCCCGCCGAGCAGAAGTCTGTCAAGGCCGCGGCAAAGACCTTCCGCGTGAATCCCGCCTTCAAGACCGAGGACGCCATCATGGAGCTGGGCGTGGGCGAGGCCCTCGTGAGCTTCCTTGACGCGGACGGTATCCCCACGGTGTGCGAGCGGGCCTTCATCCTCCCGCCGCAGAGCCTCATGGGACCCGCGCCCGAGGCGAGGATCAAGAGTCTTATCGCCTCCAGCGAGTTCGAGATAAAGTACCGCGAGACGATAGACAGAGAGTCCGCCTACGAGATCATCACGCGCGCTGCCGAGGAGCTTGAGCGCACCAGAGCCGAGGAGGCCGCCGCGGAGGCAGCCGAAAAGCAGCGCCTCAAGGAGGAAGCCGCCGCCGAAAAGCAGCGCCTCAAGGAAGAGGCGGCCGCGGCCAAGGCAGCCGAGAAGGAAAAGAAAAGGAAACAGAAGGTCGCAAAGCAGGCGACGAACGCCGCGGCGTCCTCCGTCGCCAACGCAGTTACGACCAACTTTGTAAACTCCGTCACCGGCGGCAGGACCACCAGTGCCGCCACCATCGCCAAGCGCGCTGCGACCAACGCCCTCAGATCCGTTGCCCGCAGCGGGGCAAACGCCCTCATCGGCGGCCTGTTCGGCGGCAAGAAAAAATAATAATGTGATGTGAAATCCCGGACGCTCTGCGTCCGGGATATTTTCATCGCTGAGGGACAGACGAAAAAACGGCACGGAGCAAGTCCGTACCGTTTTTGCTTAGTGTGTGTTACGCGGGTTCAAAGCTCTTGCCGACCTCGCTGCCCTGCGCGTCGTATTCCACGTTCTCCATTATCGCGGGGTCGACGCGGCTGCGCTTTTTGATGATGAGTCCCTCGCCCTGCACGTTGAACACCCATATCTTGTAGCCGGGGAACTGCGGGTCGGGCTTCTGGAAAACGCCTGTCTTGTTCAGACGGCAGAACTTCTCCCTGCCCTCCGCGGTGTCCAGCAGGTCGCCGGGGCCGCTGTAATACAGCTCGTCCTTGTACGCTTCCTCCTTGAACTTCTCCCAGTCGGCGTCGTCGACCTTCATAACATCGTTGGGTTCTATCATAATATATTCTCCTGCGTATTCAAGTATTTGACATTAAAATACCATATCCCGCGCAAAAGCGCAAGCGGTTCGTCACTCGGCGCGCTCCTCCGCGATGTGCATGTACTCGTCGTAGGTGCAGCGGCGGTCGATGATACCGTCGTCGGTTATTTCGATTATGCGGTTCGCGACGGTTTCGGTGAGCTGGTGGTCGTGGCAGGAGAAGATGATATTGTGCTTGAAGGCCTCCATGCCGCTGTTGAGCGCCGCGATACTCTCAAGGTCGAGATGGTTGGTGGGCTGGTCGAACACGAGGAAGTTCGCGCCGGAGAGCATCATTTTGCTGAGCATGCAGCGGACCTTTTCGCCGCCGGAGAGGACCTTGACGGGCTTATACACGTCGTCGCCGGAGAAGAGCATTCGTCCGAGGAAGGTGCGCAGATAGCTCTCCCGCTTATCGGCGGAGAACTGGCGCATCCAGTCGATGAGGTCGTAGTCGCAGCCGTCGAAGTAGCTGTTGTGGTCCTTGGGGAAATAGGCGGGCTGTATCGACGCGCCCCATTTCACGCTGCCGATGTCCGGCTCCTCCTCGCCCATGATGATCTTGCAGAGCATGGTGACGGCAAGCTCGTTTTTGCCGATGAGGGCTATCTTGTCGTCCTTGCCGACGATGAAGCTGACGTTGTTGAGTAGCTTCACGCCGTCGACGCTCTTTGAGACCTCGGTGACGAAAAGACGGTCCTTGCCCGGCTCGCGCTCGGCCTTGAAGCCGACCCACGGATAGCGCCGCCCGGAGGCGGGCAGCTCCTCCACGGTGATCTTGTCGAGCAGCTTGCGGCGGGAGGTGGCCTGACGGGATTTGGATTTGTTGGCGGAGAAGCGCGCGATGAAGGTCTGCAGCTCCTGTATCTTCTGTTCGGCCTTCTTGTTCTGGTCGCGGATGAGCTTTTGTATGAGCTGGCTGGATTCGTACCAGAAATCGTAGTTGCCGACGTACATCTTTATCTTGCCGTAGTCGATGTCGACGATGTGGGTGCAGACGTTGTTGAGAAAGTAGCGGTCATGGCTCACGACCAGCACCGTTCCCTCGTAATCCATCAGGAAGTCCTCGAGCCAGACCACGGAGCTGAGGTCGAGGTTGTTCGTCGGCTCGTCCAGCAGTATCACATCCGGGTGGCCGAAGAGCGCCTGAGCCAGCAGCACCTTGACCTTGAGCCGGGGGTCGATGTCGCGCATGAGGCTCTGGTGCAGGCTGACGTCCACGCCAAGCCCCTGCAGAATGCGCCCCGCGTCGCTCTCGGCCTCCCAGCCGCCAAGCTCAGCGAACTCCTCCTCAAGCTCCGCCGCCCGGATACCGTCCTCGTCGGAAAAGTCGGGCTTGTCGTAGATGGCGTCCTTTTCCTTGCCGCATTCGTAGAGCCGCTCGTTGCCCATGATGACGGTGTCGAGCACAGGGTATTCGTCGTAGAGGCTCTGGTTCTGCTTGAGGACGGACATGCGTTTTTTGGGGGCGAGGACGACGCTGCCGGAGGTAGGTTCGAGCTCGCCGGAGAGGATCTTGATGAATGTCGATTTGCCCGCGCCGTTCGCGCCGATTATGCCGTAGCAGTTCCCGGCGGTAAACTGCAGGTCGACCCTGGAGAAAAGCACGGTCGGGCCGAACTGGATGGAGAGGTCGTTTACTGTAAGCATATATGTACTCCTTGTTGGTTTCAGCTCATTTTAACACATATCGGGATGAATTAACAGAGCTTTTTCCTGCACTATGTACAGTTGCTTTTTTCCGCGCCGTATCGTATAATACGCAGAGCAAAAAGGGGAGAAAAATAATGAATTTCAGAAAATTTATCGGTGACCGGGCATTTTACAGCAAGCTTTTCGGCGTGATGTTCCCGGTACTCGTCCAGAATATAATCACGAACTTCGTGAGCCTTCTTGACAACATCATGGTCGGGCAGGTGGGTACCGAACCCATGTCCGGCGTCGCCATCGTCAACCAGCTCATCTTTGTTTTCAACCTGTGCATATTCGGCGGTATCGCCGGTGCGGGTATTTTTACGGCCCAGTTCTACGGCAAGAACGACCACAAAGGCGTCCGCGACACCTTCCGCGCGAAGCTTTATATCGTCCTCTCGGCCTTTGTCATTTTCCTTGCGGTGTTCCTTGCGGGCGGCGAAAGGCTCATAAGCTTCTTCCTTCACGAGGGAGGGGAGGCGCTCGACCTCGACGCAACTCTCGGCCACGGCAAAGAATATCTCGCCGTCATGCTCTTCCAGCTGCTGCCCTTCGCGGTAATGCAGGCCTACGGAAGCACCCTGCGCGAGACAGGAGAGACCGTGCTGCCCATGAAGGCGGGCATTACGGCGGTCTTTGTGAATCTCGTTTTCAACTGGATACTTATCTTCGGCAAGCTCGGCGCGCCGGCAATGGGCGTCGTCGGCGCGGCCATCGCGACGGTCATCTCCCGCTTTGTCGAGTGCGGGATCATCGTCATCTACACCCACCGCCACAGCGACAGACACAAGTTCATCGTCGGAGCCTACCGCTCTCTGAAGATACCCGCGAGCCTTGCGAACCAGATATTCGTCAAGGGACTGCCTCTCCTCGCGAACGAGGTGCTTTGGTCGAGCGGCATGACTGCCATGAGCCAGTGCTACTCCATGCGCGGGCTTGAGGTCGTCTCCGCGGTGAACATCTCAAGCACGGTGTCGAATCTCTTCTTCTGCGCGTTCTTCGCCATGGGTACGACGATCTCCATCATCGTCGGTCAGCTCCTCGGAGCGGGTGAGCTCGAGCGCGCCGTGGACGAGGACAGAAAGCTCATTTTCTTCGCCGTTGCGCTCTGCGTTGCGGTCGGCGCGGTCATGGCCGTGCTTGCCCCCATCATACCGCAGATATACAACACAACGGACAACGTAAAGCATATAGCCTCCGAGCTGCTGCTCGTCAGCGCCATCATGATGCCCTTCAACGCCTTCTGCAATTCCTGTTACTTTACCCTGCGCTCGGGCGGCAAGACGGTGATCACCTTTATCTTCGACAGCTTCTTCATGTGGACGGTCTGCGTGCCTCTCGCGTTCTATATCTCCCGCTTCACCGCGCTGCCCATTCTTGAAATGTTCATCATCATCCAGGCCACTGACCTCATCAAATGCGTTATCGGCTACATCATGGTCAAAAACAGAAAGTGGGTCAACAATCTGGTCACGGAATGATTTGATTATGTAAACTGAATTATGTAAAATCAAAATAAGATATAAAAAGGACGGTCGCCGTACATCGCGGAGACCGTCCTTTTTATATGTTGAATGGGTTTACATAATGTGGATTCAGCTTTCCTTTTTTCCGAAAAGACCGTCACGGAAGCGTACCGCGGTGGGACTTGCGGCAATGCCTCCGCGTCCGGTCTCCCGCAGCTCAGCGGGGAGGGAGAGACCCACATCGCGCATGGCGTCGATGACCTCGTCCGCGGGTATCTTAGAGCAGATCCCCGCGAGCGCCATGTCGGCGGCGGAGAGCGCGTTCATCGCGCCGATGGCGTTGCGCTTAACGCACGGGACCTCCACAAGCCCGGCCACAGGGTCGCACACAAGGCCCATCAGGTTTTTGAGCGCGATAGCCACGGCGTTCGCCATCTGCGTGTTGTCCCCGCCGTGGAGGAATACCAGCGCCGCGGCGGCCATTGCGGACGCGGAGCCTATCTCGGCCTGACAGCCGCACTCCGCGCCGGAAGTGGAGGCACGCGAGGCGATCACGCCGCCGAAGCCGCAGGTCACGAACAGCGCCTTGATAAGCTCGTCGTCCGCCGTGCCGAATCTTTTCGCATACGGGAGCAGCACGGCCGGAAGAACGCCGCACGAGCCCGCGGTGGGCGCGGCCACGATACGGTGCATGCAAGCGTTGCACTCGCCCATGCGCAGCGCGGCGGAGATTATCTCGCCGATAAATTCGCCGCCTATGCTGCCGCCGGAGCGGGCGTAGACGTGCATGCGCTCGCCGTCGCCGCCGACAAGGCCGCTCCGGGAGAGCTGCCCTGCGTCATACGAGGCGTCTGCCTCGCGCATGGCGGAGAGCCGCCCGGACATACGCTGCCACGCTTCGTCGGTGCCGACGCCGAACTCCTCGCAATAGGAGCGCATGACCAGCTCCCAGATGGGGAGCCGCTGCCTTTCGCTCTCGGAAAGGAGGGCTTCGACGGAGATGAAGATATTCATTTTCCGCCTCCTCTCTCGGGGTTGACGCATACGGCGTTGAGTATCCCGGGTATCTCTCTTATGCGCGACACCGTGGCGGGGTCTATCGGCGCGTCGCACTCGATGACCATTATCGCGGTGCCGCCGCGTGAGCCGCGGTTCACCTGAAAGGTGCCGATGTTTATCTTCTCGTCCGCCAGCACGCGCGACACGTCGGCCACGCTGCCCGGCTGGTCGCTGTTTTTGACGATCAGCGTCGGAAGCTCGGCGGAAAAATTCAGCTTCATCCCGTTTATCTCGCGCACCTGGATACGTCCGCCGCCGATGGACGCGCCGACGATCTCCATGCGGCTGCCGTCGCCGCCGGTAAGCTTCAAAAGCGCGCTGTTCGGGTGCGCGCCGCGAAGCTGCGCGGTGAAGAACTCAAAGCTCATCCCCGCCCTTTCGGCGTATTCAAAGCTCTGCGGGATGCGCTCGTCATCCGGGTCCATGCCCAGCAGCCCCGCGACAAGCGCGCGGTCGGTACCGTGTCCGCTGCCGGTGTCGGCAAAGGAGCCGTGAAGGTACAGCTCAGCGTGTACCGGCATCTCGCCGAGGAGTCGCCGCGCCACCTGCCCGATACGCACCGCGCCCGCGGTATGCGAGCTTGACGGGCCGACCATGACCGGTCCGATAAGATCGAAAATATCCATACTGCCTCCTTGAGAGGTGATAACGGACTCATTATATCCGGCGCGCGGCGCTTTGGCAAGACTCATACCTGCAAAAGCCGCTGCATTTCCCGCCGCAGCTGGTCGATAATGCGTTTTTCTATGCGGCTTATGTAGCTCTGGGATATGCCGAGGCTGTCGGCCACCTCCTTCTGGGTGTACTCCTTGCCGTCGGCAAGACCGAAGCGCAGCATTATTATCAGCCTCTCGCGCTCGTCGAGAGAGTTTATAGCCGACATGAGCATCTGCCTCTCGGCGTCGTCCTCAAGCTCCCGGTATGTCTCGTCCTCGTCCGTACCGAGTATGTCGGACAGAAGAAGCTCGTTCCCGTCCCAGTCGGTGTTGAGCGGCTCGTCGAAGCTCACCTCGGTCCGCTGGGCGTTTATCTTGCGCAGGTGCATGAGTATCTCGTTTTCAATGCAGCGCGAGGCATAGGTGGCGAGCTTGATATTTTTCCCGGAGTTGAAGGTGTTCACGGCCTTGATAAGCCCGATGGTGCCGATGGAGATAAGGTCCTCGATGTTGAGTCCCGTGTTTTCAAAGCGCTTGGCGATGTACACCACAAGGCGCAGATTATGCTCGATGAGGAGCCTTCGCGCCGCCTCATCACCGCTGTCGAGCGCGCCTATCGCCTTTTCCTCTCTTTCCTTTTCCAGCGGCGGCGGCAGGGTGTCGCTGCCGCCTATGTAAAAAACCGGCGGCGGCTCGATCCCGAGTATCGAGAGCAGACTGCTGCGTAAAAACAGGATTTGAGGTTTACATAACATACAAAACTCCTTTCAAACTATTCCGTCAAAGCCGTCGCCCGCGGCGGAGGCGGACACGGCCACAAGCACCTCCCTCTCGAGCCCTCCGTCGATGGTCAGCTCCTCCGGGCGGAATACCGGCAGCAGCCCCCGCACGCCGACGGCGGAAAAGGGGATGAGACGGAATTTTCCCCGCAGCTCCGGCACGCTGTCGAGCGCTTCGAGCTGCGCCACAGGGTCGGGAAGGGCGAACAGCTCTGCGTTCGTGCCGAGTATCGGGCGCAGCGCGTGGGGCGTGACTATCATCACGGCGGCGCCGGTCATTGGGTCGGAAAGCTCGTTGCCGTTATCAAGAAGCGCCATGAAGCGGCTCTCTCCGCCGAGAAAGCGCAGCACCACCTGTACTCTCGGCTTATCCGGCAGCACGGCGCGTGCGCGGAAAAGAAGCTCTGCCCCCGCGTAGCACAGGGCGAACGCCACCGCCAGCGCCCGCAGGGAAAAGGGCATATAGGCCCGCCCGTCCCATGAAATGCCGCTCGCCATGGAAATCGCCCACACAGCGCCTCCGAAGGCCGCCGACACCGCGAGAAATACCGCCGTGCACCTTACTCGCCGCCGCTCGCTCCCGTAGGCGATGACCCCCATGAGTGTCGCGCAGCTCAGCTTGCCCCAGCGTCCAGCCAGAAAGCCGAGTCCCGGCAGGAACACCGCCGCCGAGTATATCGCCCCGACGAGCGCCGCCGCAACATAGCGCGGCCTCTTGAGCCACAGCCCGCATATCCGCGCCGATACAAGGCACAGAAGGTAGTCGATGATAAAATTCAGGACAAAGAGACTGTCTATGTAGATAACTTCCATAGAGAAAGTATAAGTCCGCGCCACTGCACATTTTGTCATTTGGTAATTGTCAAAAGGAAGATGTTGTGGTAAAATCAAATAAGTTATGATTTGATAGGGAGTATATCTGCAATGTGGTTTTGGTTCTCTTTGGCGGCTCTGTTTTGCTGGAGCGGCTCTGACCTTTTCTCCAAGATAGGCTGTCAGGACGAAAAGGATAAGTACAGTCATCTGAAGATGGTGTCCGCCGTCGGTATCGTGATGGGCCTGCACGCGCTCTATCAGATAATTTTCGGCGGCGTGGAGATCAGCCTTTCAATAATCCTCACCTACCTCCCCGTGTCGCTGCTGTACATCTCGTCGATGGCGCTGGGCTATTTGGGGCTGAGATATATCGAGCTTTCGATATCGTCCCCCATATGCAACAGCTCCGGAGCCGTCGTGGCGGTGCTCACCATCGCGACGGTGGGGCTGAGCGCGGATGTGCCTCCCGCGGCACTCGCCGCGGTGGCGCTGGTGTGTATCGGCGTCATCTCCCTCGGCATTACCGAGGCGAACGAGGACGAGGAGCTTCGCCGCGCCCGTCAGGACGAGTCCAACCGCCATTACGCCAAGAGCTGGATCGCGATAGTCATTCCCGTGATCTACTGTCTGCTCGACGCGCTGGGGACATTCGCGGACAACCGCGTGCTGGAGATACTTGACGAGGATTCCGCCAACGCCGCCTATGAGCTGACGTTCCTTGCGGTCGGCCTCGTGTGCGCGGTGTATGTCCTTCTGGTGAAAAAGCAGAAGCTCACCGCCAAGCAGGAGCTTCCCAAGTACGTCGGCGCACTGTGCGAGACCGTGGGCCAGTTCTTCTACATATACGCCATCGCCGATACTGAGCATGTGGCCTTTGCCGCGCCCATCATCTCGTCCTACTGCGTGGCCTCGGTGATATGGGGACGCCTCTTCCTCAAGGAAAAGCTCTCAAGGAAGCACTATCTGTCTATCGCCGTGGTCGTTCTGGGTATAGTTATAATGGGAATACTTGATATTTAAGGAGAAAGTCAATGGAAGCAGCTTACAGGCGCGTTCTCATAAAGATCAGCGGCGAGGCTCTTGCCGCCGACAAAAAGACAGGCTATGACTTTGAATTTGTTTCACGAGTCTGCTCGGCCGTGAAGTCCTGCGCCGAGATGGGCGTGCAGGTCGGGATCGTCGTCGGCGGGGGCAACTTTTGGCGCGGCGTCAAGGACGGCGCGGGCAAGGTCGAGCGCGTCAGCGCGGACCGCATGGGCATGCTTGCCACCGCGATGAACTGTCTTGCCGTGGCGGATGTTTTCAAGCAGCTCGGCGCGGACGCCAAGGTCATGACCGCCGTAGATATCCAGGGCGTGGGCGAGCGCTATGACACCAAAAAGGCCATCGAGTATCTCGAATGCGGGAAGATCGTCCTCTTCGGCTGCGGTACTGGGCTTCCGTTCTTCTCGACCGACACTGCGGCGGTGCTTCGCGCGGCGGAGATACATGCCGACGCCATACTCCTTGCGAAGAACATCGACGGCGTATACAGCGACGATCCCCGCAAGGACCCCAACGCCGTGAAGTTCGACTCCATCAGCTATGACGAGGTCCTCTCCCGCCATCTGGCCGTCATGGACACCACCGCCACGAGCCTTGCCATGGATAACTCCATCCCCGTCGTGGTCTTTGCCCTCGCGGAGCCGGAGAATATCCTCCGCGTCCTTGCCGGAGAGAAGCTCGGAACTGAAGTAAAATAAAAATTGAAGATAACACTACGGAGGTAAAAAGCATGTCTGACTACAAAGAATTTGAACACAAAATGAAAAAAACCTGCGAGGCGCTCTCTGCACAGCTCGCGACCATCCGCGCCGGCCGCGCGAACGCGTCCGTGCTTGACCAGATAACCGTGGACTACTACGGCTCCGCCACGCCTCTCAATCAGGTCGCATCCATCGGCTCTCCCGACCCCCGTTCTCTTCTCATCCAGCCTTGGGACGCTTCCGTCCTCAAGGGGATAGAAAAGGCCATCCTCGCCTCCGATCTGGGTATAAATCCTCAGAACGACGGCAGAATGATCCGCCTCGTTTTCCCCCCTCTCACCGAGGAGCGCCGTAAGGATCTCGTAAAGCAGACCAAGAAATACGGCGAAGAGGCGAAGGTCGCCATCCGCAATATCCGCCGCGAAGCGGTCGACAAGTTCAAGAAGCAGCAGAAGGCCTCCGAGATGACCGAGGACGACTACAAGATCGCCGAGAAGGATATCCAGAAGCTGACCGACGACTTCATCAAGGAGATCGACAAGATCACCGCGGGCAAAGAGAAGGAACTCACCGAGATATAATGAGCGAAACGATAAAAACCAATACGGCGGGGGAGCGGGAGACATCCGGCCTCCCCCGCCATATTGCCATTATTTTGGATGGCAACGGCCGCTGGGCAAAGAAGCGCGGCCTGCCCCGCACCGCCGGACACGCGGTCGGAGCCGAAAATTTCAGGAAGATAGCCACATACTGCCGGGATATCGGCGTAGAATATCTTACGGTGTACGCCTTTTCCACCGAAAACTGGAAGCGCCCGCAGGACGAGGTAAAGACTCTCATGAAGCTGCTGGGCAAGTACCTTCAGGAGGCTATCGACACCATGGAGCGCGACCACATAAAGATGAAGATATTCGGCGATGTCTCCGCGCTCTCGCCGGAGCTTCGCGCCATGGTGGACAGGACCGACGAGATATCCGCCCGGTACGAGGGCTTTCAGGCGAACATATGCCTCAACTACGGCGGCCGGGACGAGATCGTCAACGCCGCAAAGCGCTACGCACGCGACTTTGCCGAGGGCAAGGCCGGCGGAGAGCTTACCGAGGAGATGTTCTCCGGCTACCTCTACTCCGCGGGGGTACCCGATCCCGACCTGCTGATACGTCCGGGCGGAGAGACCCGTATTTCCAACTTCCTGCTGTGGCAGTGCGCGTATTCGGAGTTTTATTTCACGGATGTGCTGTGGCCGGACTTTGGCTCGAACGAGCTTGACAAGGCCATCGAGGCATACAGGCGCCGCGACCGGCGCTACGGCGGCGTGAAGCAGGAGTAACAGCAAGAGGTGTTTTTATGGTAAATTCCATTTCCGTTTTGGGCTGCACCGGCTCCATCGGCCGCCAGACCCTTGCCGTCGCGGAGCATATAGGCGTCCGCGTCGCGTCCCTGACCGCCAACAGAAAGATCGACCTGCTCGAGGAGCAGGCGCGGCGCTTCAGACCCGAATTTGTTGCCGTCTTTGACGAGGACGCGGCGCGCGAGTTCAGGCTCGCCGTCGCGGACACGGATATCCGCGTCGGCTCCGGCATGGAGGGGCTTATCGAGGCCGCGACGCTCGACAGTGCGCAGTGCGTCGTCACGGCCGTCTCCGGCGCGGTGGGGCTGAGACCCACTCTCGCCGCTATCGACGAGGGTAAGCGTATCGCGCTCGCGAACAAGGAGACCCTTGTCTGCGCCGGCGAGATAGTCATGGCGAGGGCAAAGGAGAAGGGCGCGGAGATCGTCCCCGTCGATTCGGAGCATTCCGCCATCTTCCAGTGCCTTATGGGCCGGGGTAAGGAAGAGCTGAGCAAGATACTGCTCACCGGCTCCGGCGGCCCGTTTCGCGGAAAGGCGAGAGCGGAGCTTGAAAACGTCACCCCAGAGGAGGCCGTGCGCCATCCCAACTGGAGCATGGGCGCGAAAATATCCGTCGACAGCGCGACAATGATGAACAAGGGCCTTGAGTTTATCGAGGCCATGCACCTCTTCGGCGTAACGCCGGATGATATTCAGGTCGTTATCCACCCCCAGAGCGTCATACACTCTATGGTAGAGCTTGTTGACGGCACCGTCATCGCCCAGCTCGGCGTACCCGACATGGGACTCCCCATTCAGCTCGCGCTCACCTATCCGCGGCGCTGCGAGTCCATGTTCTCACGGCTCGATTTCACGAAGCTCGGTGCGCTCAGCTTTGAAGCGCCGGACCTTGAGAAAACGCCGTGCCTGAGGCTCGCCATGGAGGCCGCGCGCATGGGCGGCACCGCGCCGTGCGTCATGAGCGCCGCGAACGAGGTGGCCGTGCATAAATTCCTCCGCCGTGAGCTTGGCTATAACCGCATATACGACTGCGCCGCCGAGGCCGTCGAGCGCGTCGGTGTTGTACTGCACCCGGATCTTGAAACCATACTGGCGGCCGACGAGGCGGCCAGAGCATTTGTCAGGGAGACAACAGCAATATGACCGTTCTTTATATTATCGTTGCAATACTTATATTCGGCGTACTCATCGCCATCCACGAGTTCGGGCACTTCACCGCGGCGAAGCTCTGCGGCGTGAAGGTCGAGGAATACTCCATCGGCATGGGTCCCGCGCTATGGAAAAAGCAGAAGGGGGAGACCCTGTACGCTCTGCGCGCGCTGCCCTTCGGCGGCTACTGCGCCATGACCGGCGAGGACGGGAACTCAGACGACCCGCGCGCTTTCAACAACCAGAAGTGGTGGAAGAGGCTCATCATCCTCGTGGCCGGATCCTTCATGAACTTTGTGCTGGGCTTTCTGATCGTGGTGATAGTCTTTGCTGACGCGCAGGCGTTTCGCACGGCCATAATTTCCGGCTTCATGGAGGGCTGCCCCTATGAGAGCGAGGAGGGACTCCACGTCGGCGACAGGATATACAGCATTGACGGCCACAGGATATACCAGACCGGCGATGTCAGCGACTTTCTCGGTCAGGGCGACGGCGTGTACGACTTCGTCGTTGTCCGCGACGGAAAAAAGGTGCGGCTGGACGGTTTCGGCTTTGAGCCGCTGGAGTACCCTGGGTACGAGAATAAAATGTACGGCATTTACTTCGGCTATGAGGAGGCGACTGCCGCCGTGAAGCTCCGCTGCTCGTGGGAGACCACCATGGAGTTTGGCCGCTGGGTATGGATGGGCCTCAAGCAGCTCGTCAGCGGCGGGGTAGAGGTGGCCGATATGGCCGGCCCCGTGGGTATAGTCGACCTGATGGCCGAGACCGGCTCGCAGGCAGAGAGCGTGAAGGACGGCATTTCCGACGTGCTGTATATCGGCGCGTTCATCGCGGTGAACCTCGCCATAATGAATATGCTGCCCATCCCGGCGCTGGACGGCGGACGCGTGTTCGCGCTCATCGTCACCGGGATCATCGAGCTTATCATCGGCAAGCGCGTCGATTCCAAGTACGAGGGCTATATCAACGCCGCCGGCATGATACTCCTGCTGGGACTGATGGCGGTCATAATGTTCTTTGATGTTGTCAGGATAATCAAGAGATGAGAAAACAGACCAAGAAAATATACGTCCGCGGCCTCGGGATAGGCGGCGGCGCGCCGGTCTCCGTCCAGTCGATGTGCAATACCAAGACATGGGACGTTGACTCCACCGTCGAGCAGATAAAGGCAATGCGCGCCGCAGGCTGCGATGTGGTGCGCGTCGCGATACCCGATATGCGCTCGGCGCAGGCCGTGGATAAGATACGCGAGCGGACGGATATGCCGCTCGTGGCGGATATACACTTTGACTACCGGCTCGCGCTCGCCGTTGCGGAGCGGGGTATAGACAAGATACGCATAAACCCCGGCAATATCGGCGGAGAGGAGAACGTAAAGGCCGTTGCCGAAGTTTGCCGCCGCCACAACATCCCCATCCGTATCGGCGTGAATGCGGGGAGCCTTGAAAAAAGGCTCATCGAAAAATACGGACACCCCTGCCCCGAGGCGATGGTGGAGAGTGCGAGAGGGCATGTGGAGCTTCTCAACCGCTATGACTTTGACGACATCTGCCTTTCGCTCAAGGCATCCTCCGTGCCGCTCACCGTGGCGAGCTACCGTCTCGCCTCCGAGTGCTTTGACTACCCGCTGCACCTCGGCATTACCGAGACCGGCACCGAGTGGAACGGCACCATACAGTCCGCCGTGGGTATCGGCACGCTTTTGAACGAGGGCATAGGCGACACCATCCGCGTATCCCTCACCGCAGACCCCGTCAGGGAGGTCAGCGCCGGTATCGCCATACTCAAGGCTGCCGGGGCGCGCAGCGGCGGCGTGAAGTTCGTCTCCTGCCCCACCTGCGGCAGAACGGAGATAGACCTTATCTCTCTCGCCACCGAGGTGGAGAAGAGAGTGCGCAGCATGCCCCGCGACATAACCGTCGCGGTCATGGGCTGCGTGGTGAACGGACCCGGCGAGGCAAGGGAAGCCGACTACGGCATTGCCGGCGGGCGCGACAAGGGCATTATTTTCAAAAAGGGCAAGGTCCTGGGTACATACCCATATGAGCGTCTCTGCGACGCGCTTATTGAACTGATAGAAAAAGACGAGGAGATCGGATGAGCGAGCATACCCCGTTTCTTACCATATTTCCCGGCTGCGAGGATATGAAAAACGCCTGCGGGGGGCTTGATAACGCCTATGTCACCGACGTGCAGGTGGATACGGGGAATCTGGCGCTGACTGTGTGCGCGTGGTTTGCGGCCATGCCGTCGCCGGCGGAGATCGCGTCCGTCTCGGAGCGCCTGCGCCGGGATTACCGCCTGAATACCGCGGTCATCATCCCCGACCACCCGAGACCGAAGAGCGCACCCGCGCAGGCCGCGGCCCACAAGAGCGCCGCTCCCGGCGGCGCGCCCACCGGGGACGTGCTCTATGGCCGCGCCATAAAGCAGCGGCCTGTCGCGATGGAGATCGTGACGCTTGAATCCGGAAAGGTGACTATAGAGGGCGACGTCATCGCCGTCACCAGCCGCACCATTCAAAAGCGCGGCAGCGCGGTGCTTTGCTTTGACATTACCGACAGGACGAATTCCGTGCGCGTTTCGCGCTTCCTCCGCTCCGAGGACGACCAGTCAGTCATAAACAGGATAGAGGTCGGCGACCACCTCATCGTTCAGGGCGAGATGATCTACAGCAAATATGACGACGACGTTGTGCTTGACCCCCGGAATATAATGAAGAGCAAGCGCTTCGTCCGCCCGGACAACGCCCCGGAAAAGCGCGTGGAGCTGCACCTGCATACGCGTTTTTCGGCGCTGGACGCGCTCACCGACCCGGACGCCGTTGTAAAGCGCGCGGCCTACTGGGGCATGGACTCCATCGCCGTCACCGATCACGGCGTGGCTCAGGCTTTCCCGGACATGTGGAAGGCCGGCAAAAAGCACGGCGTGAAGATCATTTACGGCCTCGAGGCATATTTCGTCAACGACATGGACGGCAACAGCGCCGTCATCGGCAAGAGCAGGCTCCCGCTCGACACGGAGTTCGTGGCCTTTGATATCGAGACCACCGGCCTCAACGCCATGAACGACCGCATGACGGAGATCGGCGCTGTCATTTTCTCCGGCGGCGAGGTGAAGAAGGTATTCAACACCTTTGTCGACCCCCAGCGCCATATCCCGCCGGACATCACCACTCTTACCGGCATTAAGGACAGCGACGTCAAGGGCGCGCCCCTCGAAAAGGAAGCCATGGAGAAATTCATGGACTTCATCGGGGACAGGCCGCTCATCGCACATAACGCCCATTTTGACGTGGGCTTCATGCAGGCCGCCGCACAGCGCAGCGGTATGCGCTTCAACCCCGTGTTTCTTGACACGCTGGCGCTCTCTCAGGCTCTGTGTCCGGAGCTTAAGCGCTTCAAGCTCGACACGGTGTCGAACCATCTGGGACTGCCGCAGTTCAACCATCACCGCGCCTCCGACGACGCGATGGTCGTTGTGCGCATTATGGGCAAATTCCTGCCCATGCTCGCGCAGCAGGGCGCAAAGACCGTGGATGATATCGAGGCGGTCTACCACTCCCTGCGCCGCACGGATGTGGCAAAGTCCTACCATATGATACTTCTGGTGAAGAACCGTACAGGGCTTAAAAACCTGTACGAGATGATCTCGCAGTCGTATCTCAAGTACTTCCACCGTACCCCCACCATACCCAAAAGCCTCCTTGTCCGCCGGCGCGAGGGCATACTTGTCGGTTCGGCCTGCGGCATGGGCGAGCTGTACGGCGCGGTCATGAAGGGCGCGAGCCAGGCGGAGCTTGAGAAAATAGCCTCATTCTACGACTATCTTGAGATACAGCCCATATGCAACAATCATTTTCTTATCGACAACGGCACCGTCAGCGGGGAAAACGTGCTTCAGGACTATAACCGCACGATACTTGAGCTGGGGCGCAGGCTCAATAAGCCCGTCATCGCCGCGAGCGACGTGCATTTTCTCGACGCCGAGGACGAGCAGTACAGAAAGATCCTTTTGGCCGCGAAGAAATTCTCCGACGCGGACAGGAGCTGCCCCATATTCTTCCGCACGACCGACGAAATGCTTCAGGAGTTCATGTATCTCGGCAAGGAGACGGCGAAGGAGGTCGTCATCACCAACACCCGCGCCATCGCGGATCAGGTGGAGCCGATCGAGCTATTGCCAAAGGACCTTTTCCCGCCGAAGATCGAAAACTCCGCGGAGCAGCTGAGAGACCTCGTCTACTCGAAAATGCACCGTATTTACGGAGAAAACCCGCCGGAGATCGTGCAGAGCCGCGTGGATGTCGAGCTCAACACCATCCTCTCGCACCACTACGACGTTATCTATATGAGCGCTCAGAAGCTGGTGCAGAACTCCCTTGAAAACGGCTATCTCGTCGGCTCGCGAGGCAGTGTCGGCTCGTCCATCGTCGCCTACATGTCCGGCATTACGGAGGTCAACTCCCTCCCGCCGCACTATGTCTGCCCCAAGTGCTGCCACAGCGAGTTCATCACCGACGGCAGCTACGGCTGCGGCGCGGACATGCCGGAAAAGGACTGCCCGGAGTGCGGCACGCGCATGCGCCGCGACGGCTTCGACATTCCGTTCGAGACGTTCCTGGGCTTCCCCGGCAACGAAAAGACCCCGGATATCGACCTTAACTTCTCCGGCGAGTATCAGGCCAAGGCGCACAAATACACCGAGGTCCTCTTTGGCTCCGACCACGTTTTCCGCGCCGGCACCATCGGGACCCTCGCGGAAAAGACGGCCTTCGGCTATGTGAAAAAATACCTTGAGGAGCGGGGGATGAAGGCCTCAAAGGCTGAGGAGAACCGTCTCGCACAGGGCCTCGTGGGCATTAAGCGCACCACGGGCCAGCACCCCGGCGGCCTCGTGGTGATCCCGCAGGACATGGACGTGACGGACTTCTGCCCGGTGCAGCACCCGGCGGACGACCCGGACAGCGACATCATCACCACACACTTTGAATATCACTGCATGGAGGCGAACCTCCTCAAGCTCGACGAGCTGGGACACGATGACCCCACCATGATACGCATGATGGAGGACATGACCGGCGTTGACGCGAAGGAAATATCCCTCTCCGACCCGGATACCATGTCCATCTATACAAGCCCGAAGGTGCTGGGTCTCCCCGACGACGACCCCATCATCGGCAAGACCGGCAGTATCGGCGTCCCCGAATTCGGTACGCCCTTTACCCGCCAAATGCTTGTGGACACCCAGCCGCACCAGTTCGACACCCTCGTGCGCCTGTCGGGCTTTTCTCACGGCACGGACGTGTGGGCAGGCAACATCCACGACCTTATCGTAAACGGCACGGCCAACGTCAACGAGACTATCGGCTGCCGCGACGATATCATGCTCTACCTCATCTCCGTGGGTATCGAGCCGTCCCTCGCGTTCAAGACCATGGAGGCCGTCAGAAAGGGAAAGGTCAAAAAAAGCGGCGAGTTCCCCGGCGACGCCGAGCAGAAGATGCGCGACAGGGGAGTGCCGGAATGGTACATAGAGTCCGCGAGAAAGATAGCCTATCTCTTCCCGAAGGCCCACGCCGTGGCCTACGTCATGATGGCCTTTCGTATCGCGTGGTTCAAGGTGCATGAGCCGCTGGCGTTCTACAGCGCGTATTTCTACCGCCGCAGCCAGAAGGGCGGCTTTGACGCGGAGCGCATGTGCGGCGGCGCCGATGACGTGAGGCGGAAAATAAACGAGATGAAGCGCAGAAACGACCTCACCGCGAACGAGGAGGACCTCCTCGTCACCATGGAGGCCGTGTACGAGTTCAATATGCGCGGCTTTGAGTTTGCCCCCATCGACCTCTATGAGTCCGACGCGACGAAATTCCTCATAACCGACGACGGACGGCTGCGTCCGCCCTTCGTCTCCGTCTCCGGTCTGGGCGAGACGGCGGCCATCGACCTTGCGAGGTGCAAGGACATGGGGACGCAGTTCATCTCCATGGAGGAGCTGGGACGCGCCTGCCCCAAGGTCAGCCAGACCCACCTTGACACCCTCAAACGCATGGGCGCGCTGGGCGAGATGCCGGAGAGCAGTCAGCTGAATCTCTTTGAAATGTAAAGCAAATACCGCAGTCACACGACTGCGGTATTTGCTTTTAAGTCTTTTATAACGCGGCTCCTGCCGTCATAGGAAATTGGAAGAAGTTGTAGCAAGTAAACATAATTATTTAATTTTACAATTACGTCCACAAGATTATGTAAATTAAATTATCGGAATAAAATTATGTAAACAAGCTGCCCTGAATAACGCCGTCTCTCTCAAAGGCGCGGTTGATGGCATTCAGGACCTTCTTTTTATCAGCGCTCCACAGCGGCGCAATGAGGTCGCGCTTTGCCCCGTCGCCGGTGAGACGGTGTATGACCATTCCGGCCGGCATGCGCCTTACGCAGCCCTCAAGAATGTCGATGTACTCATCCGGCGTCAGCGTCTCAAAGCGCCCGGCGGCATAGTCCTCCGCAAGATCGGTGCCGCGCAGCACGTGGAGGAGCTGAAATTTGACCCCGTCCGCGCCCGAATGCGCGATATGCTCCGCCGTTTCAAATATCATCTCACGGTTTTCTCCGGGCAGGCCGATTATCATGTGCACGACGACCTCAAGCCCGGCCGCCTTCAGACGCCTTACCGCGTCGTCAAAAACCTCGAGCCTGTAGCCGCGGCGGATATAGGCGGCGGTAGTCTCATGCACGGTCTGAAGCCCCAGCTCGACCATGACGGGCTTTGACGCGCTGATATCCGTGAGAACCTCCACTACCTCGCCGCCGAGGCAGTCGGGCCGTGTCCCTATCGAGAGCGCCGCGATGTCCGGAAGTCCCGCCACGGAGCCGAAAAGCTCCCGCAGGCGGTCAATGGGAGCATAGGTGCCGGTGTAGCTTTGAAAATAGGCGATGTATTTCCCGCCGCCGTTTTTTCCGTGAAGGACGGACTTTGCCCTCTCCACCGCAAGCGCCGCGTTATCAGTGACCGGGACGGAAAAATCGCCGCTCCCGCGCCCGGAGCAGAAGATACACCCGCGCTCGCCAAGCGTGCCGTCGCGGTTCGGACAGGTGAAGCCTCCGTCGAGCGCGAGCTTGTACACCTTGCAGCCGAATTTTTCGCGGAAATATGAATTTGCCGAGCGGTAGCGTTCCATCTATTTCCATTCTCCAAATATAAATATTTATTAAGTTCCGTTGCCTGAAAACGCATAAAGATGTAGAATAAGTATAGCAGGAAAAACCTCAAAATTGAAGAAAAAAGTTACAATTATAAGTCTTGCGAAAAACGTCAAAAACGGTTGACATAAATTTTTGCGTGTGTTAACATAATTTTCGTATCGGACCATCTGACTGGAGGAGAGACAATGGCAAACGTTAAATTTGACCGGGATAAAGTTCTGGGCAACAGCATAGCGTGTCTCAGCAGGCAGGCTCTCTGTGAGTTCGCCTCAAAGCTGTGCTCCGCAATAAAGGAGGACGCCGGAAGCGGCGGATACCGCGGCGGAGTATACCCCTCCAACATCAGCATGAGCGAGAACGGGGAGCTTGCCATCGGCCCCGCATCGAGCGCGGACTGGCAGGGCGAGGAGCTTCAGTATCTGGCTCCGGAGCTTTACTGGAACGGCCGGCGTTCGCCCGCGTCCGACGTATATTCCGTCGGCATGGTGATGTATTTCGCCGCCTCCGGGGGAAAGCTCCCGTTCGAGGATGAGTGCAGCGACGCGCAGCTTCGCCGTATGAGCGGCGCCGCTATCAATCCCCCGCGCGCGGCCGGCCGCCGTCTGGGCGAGATAATCGCGAAGGCTATCAGCTTCAAGGCCGGCGACAGGTACCAGAGCATGGATGAAATTAAGACCGTGCTTGACAGCTGCAATAAAAATCTCTTCGCCTCCGGAGCCTCTACCTCCGAGGCGGTGTTTGGGAAAAGCGACGACGACCTGAGCGACATCGAGCGCATGATGGTTGACATAATGGAGCGCGGAGAAATAAATCAGGAGGCCCCCGAGCTGCCTGAGACCGTCCCCGATACTCCCGAGGAAATGCTCAAGCCCAAGCCCAAGGCGGAGACCCGCGAACCCAGGGGCGAGGACGTCCGGATATACACCCCATCTGAGGATAAGTCCGGCGAGCCGGAGGTCATCGAGCTTCGCGAGGAAAAGAATCCCCTCATCGAGCCTATAGTTTTTTCCGGCGCGCGGCCGGGCGGCGTCCAGTACAGCAAAAATCTTGAGCGCGAGCGCAAGATAGCCGAGCAGGTCAGAAAACGCCGCAGACGCCCCGTCGTGTTCATCGGCCTTTTGTGCGCCATGCTCCTCGTCGCGGCGATAATCTTCAACGCCATGACGCGCGAGCTCAAGCGCGCCGACACCGTGTTCGGAACGCCGACGCCCGCCGAGACCTCCGCCGTATCCACGCCAATCGTCGCCCCGACCCCGGACCCCGAGGTCGTCAGCACTCCCGAGCCTACCGCCGAGCCTGAGCCGGTAAGAGAACACACCTACAAGATATTCGTCGAGGACGTGAGCTGGACGGTGGCGCAGCAGCGCTGCGAGGAGCTTGGAGGACACCTTGTCACCATATCCGACGTGGACGAGCTGAAAATAGTCACCGACCTTGCCGAGCAGTACGGCGTCACACGCGTGTGGATCGGCTGCCGCCGTATCGACGGCGAGCTGACATGGGTCACGGGCGAGAGGATAACATACTATCCCTGGGGCAGGGGAGAGCCGAGTTATGTTGACTCCGGCGACAATGTGGACGAGGACTATCTGCTCCTCTGGAACCACGGCGGCTGGAGCTATAACGACAGCCGCAACGACCCCGTCGCCGATTACCCCGAAATGTACAGCGGCAATCTGGCCTATGTCTGCGAAATAGACCCCTGAGCAATTATTAAACAAGGCCACCGTTCAGGTGGCCTTGTTGAGCATAATATTGAGATCAGACCTTTATCTTCTCCAGCAGAGCCTCGACCCTTGCGGCCATCTCCTTGAGAGCGCCGGGGACGAAGGGAGCGGTGAAGCCGGCCTCCTTGAGGAGATCCGTCCAGACCATCTCTCCGCCATGCTTCGAGAAGCGGATGTAGCGGGCGAACGCGTCGTCGTAGTTCTCCTGAGACGCCAGAAGGAAGTTGAACGCTGCGGTCTGGGCGAGGCAGTAGTCGATGTAGTAGAACGGGCTTTCGTAGATGTGCATCTGATACTGCCAGCGGGTACCCTTTTCAAGATACGGCATGCCGTCGAGAGAGATATGCGGGCGGAACTTGTGTTCAAGCTCGAGCCACGCCGCGTCGCGCTCGGCGGGAGTCATGTCGGGGTTCTCATACACAATGTGCTGGAACGCGTCGACGATGGTGCCGTAGGGGATGAAGGACAGCGCGTCGAGCGCGTGCATGTAGCGGTACTTCCCGGCGTTCTCGCCGAAGAACTTGTCCATGTACGGCCATGCGAAGAACTCCATGCTCATGGAGTGGGTCTCGGCGGTCTCCATGCCGCCGCAGCCAAGCTCGAGAGCGAAGCGGTTGTCGGCGATGAGAAAGGCGTTGAGCGCGTGGCCCGCCTCGTGGGTGACGACGTCGACGTCGCCTGCGGTGCCGTTGAAGTTCGCGAGGATGAAGGGCTGCTTGTACTTCGCAAACTCGGTGCAGTAGCCGCCGCCCCACTTGTTCTTGCGCGAGTCGACGTCGAAGGCCTCGTTTTCGAGCATGAGGTCGATGAACGCGCCGGTCTCGCTGCCCATCGCGTGGTACATCTCCTTCGCCGCCGCGAATATCTCGTCCTTGCCGAAGGGGCGGGGGTCACCGCCGGGGACGATAACGTCGTTATCATAGAGCATGAACTTGTCGATACCCATGCGCTTCGCGTTTTCGGTGCGCAGACGCGCAACGACAGGGGTGATGTCGCTGAGTACGTTCTCGCGGAAGACCTTGACGTCCTCCTCGTTATAGCAGAGACGGCCCATGCGGCAGTAGCCCAGCTCGACGAAATTCTTGTAGCCCATCTTCTTCGCCATGCGGTCGCGGACGTGGACCATGCGGTCGTAGATGTCGTCAAGCTGCTCGCTGTGCTGCTCAAGAGTCCGGCCCAGAACCTCGTAGGCCTCCCTGCGGGTCTCGCGGTCGTCGCTCTTGGCGTAGCCCATCAGGGACGCGCGCGGCAGCTTCTCGCCGCGAAATTCAAATTCCATGCCGGCCATCAGCTTTGAATACTCGCTCACGAGCTTGTTTTCCTCGATGAGATCGGGGACTATCTCGGGCGACATGGTCTTGCGCTGCACCTCAAGAGACTTGAAGAGAACGGGAGAGAGCTTCTCCTCCAGCTCCGCGCGGAACGGGGAATCCAGCAGCGCGCAGGCGTAGGCGACCATGTAGTTCTGAATCTTCGGGCCGACCTCGTCGTAGTAGTCGTTCTCGGCCACATAGAACTCGTCGGCGGTGTTGATGGTGTAGCGCATGTACGCGAGAGAGTAGTTCGTGGAATACTCAAGATAGATCTTCAGATAGTCTTCACGCGCGGCAAGTATCTCGTCCGCATTCGAGGCGTTCTTGATACGGGCGATGATATCGTCCATCGCGGCGGAGACTTCTTCAAGCGTTACCCGTCTGTAGGGGAGTTCAGAAACCTTCATTTGTTTACATCCTTTCAATGATTTATTTGGATGGAGACACTATACTACATTTGCGCCGTTATTTCAATCCAATATATCCGGACCGAGGAAAAGGAGACAAAAATGGACACTGTAAACAGAAAGCTGCTTGATTTCATTGCCGAAAGCCCTACTGCCTTTCACGCGGCGCACAATGTCGCGAAGGCTCTTGACGAGGCCGGCTATACCCGCCTCTACGAGGATGAGAGCTGGCGCGTCGGCAGCGGAAAGTATTATGTGATGCGCAACAGCTCCTCCGTTATCGCCCTGAACATACCCAAGACGGAGTTTCGCGGCTTTATGATGATGGCGGCTCACAGTGACTCACCCTCCTTCAAGATAAAGGAATACCCGGAGGACAGGGCGGCGGGACAGTACGTCCGGCTCAATACCGAGCGCTACGGCGGCATGATCGCCTCCACATGGCTGGACAGGCCCCTTTCCGCTGCGGGGCGCGTCATGGTGCGCGAGAACGGCCGCATAGCCGAAAAGCTCGTAAACATCGAGCGCGACCTTATGATGATACCCAGCGTCGCCATCCACATGGAGCGCGGCGTGAACGACGGCAAAAAGTTCGACCCCAACACCGATATGCTCCCCGTTATCAGCGCGGCGGACGCGAAGAACAGTCTGCGCGCCCTCGCGGCGGAGAACACCGGCGTGCCTGAGGACGACATCCTGTCTACCGACCTTTTCCTCTATCCCCGTACCCCCGGAACGGTCTGGGGCGCGGACGAGGAGTTCGTCTCCTCGCCGAGGCTCGACGATCTCCAGTGTGTTTTCGCCTGCCTGAACGGCTTTCTCGGGGCGAAGCCCGCAGAGAGCGCGGCGGTGCTGTGCGTATTTGATAACGAGGAGGTCGGCAGCGGCACCAAGCAGGGCGCGGATTCGACCTTCCTTGAGGATACGCTCGTCAGAGTGTGCGAGGCGCTCGGCAGGAGCGGCGCGGAGTACCGCGCGGCGCTGAACCAGAGCTTTATGGTCTCCGCTGACAACGCCCATGCCGTCCATCCCAACCACCCGGAGTTTGCCGACCGTATCGACCGGCCCGCGATAAACGGCGGCATCGTCATCAAATTCAACGCCAACCAGAAATACACCACCGACAGCGTTTCGGCCGCGGTATTTGCCGAGCTGTGCAGGGACGCCGGAGTGCCGGTGCAGCGCTTTACGAACCGCGCGGACATGCCGGGCGGCTCGACGCTGGGGAATATAAGCTCTGCGCACGTCTCCGTGGATACGGTGGACATCGGCCTTCCTCAGCTTGCAATGCACTCCTGCTATGAGACGGCGGGAGCGAGAGACACCGAATATCTTATCCGCGCCGCACACGAGCTTTTCTCCCGCAGCTTCAGACGCGGCAGAAACGGGATAGAAATATGAAAATAAAACGGATACTTTCGGCCGTCCTGTGCCTGTGTACGCTGCTTGCATGCGTGCCTGCGGCCTTTGCCGACGGAACGGACGCCGAAGAAATGAAAATATTCAACGACAGCGAGATAGAGAACATCATAAAAGACTATCTCTCCTCGCGCAGCATAAGCGCCGAGAAGGTGAGTATAGGCTTCTGCTACACTGCCACCGGTGACGAATGGTTCATGAACGGCGACGAGTGGATATACCCCGCGAGTCTCTACAAGATGCCGCTCATGATGCTCCTTGCCGAAAAGGTGAGCTCCGGAGAGCTTACGCAGGAGAGCAACATCGGCGGCATGAGCGTCGGGCAGATAGAGGAGTACATCATCGTCTACTCCAATAACGACTGGGCGCACACCATACGCGCGTATCTCGGCGGCGACGAGGCGTGGCGGGCCGAGGCAAAAAAGTATGCGCGCCTTTCGGACGCCGACTACAGCGCGGATTACATGACCTACTGCTACTTCACCGCGCGCTACATAACCGAGGTCATCGAGACTCTCTATGCCTCGCCGGAGACCTTCCCAAACGTGATCGAGTGCATGGGACAGGCGAAGCCGGGCGAGTATCTGCGCACGAATATCGAGGGACAGTATACCGTCGCCCAGAAATACGGCAGCTATATCGAACCCAACGGCACATGGAACAATCATGCGGCTGGTATCATATACACGCCCAATCCGATCATCGTTACCGTCATGACGAGGAATGTCGATAACTATAACGCCGTTATCGGCGACATCGCGGAGCTGCTGACCAGCTATGCGCTGACTCTGGATGAAAAGCTCGAGATATTCGAGCAGCAGAAGCTCGCCGCGCAGGTGGCGGCGGAGCAGGCAGAGGCCGACAGGGCGGCAGCGGAGCAGAGAGCCGCCGAGGAGGCGGAGCGTGCGGCCGCCGAAAAGGCAGCCGCGGACAAGGCCGCAGCGGAGGCCGCCGAAAAGGAGGCCGCCAAGGCAAAGCGCATGGAGGCGGTGAAGAAGGTCGCAAAGCTCGGCCTGAGCGCGCTCGCCATCGCGGCGCTGGCAGCGGCGGCGATAATATTCCTCGGCAGGAAGAACAAAAAGAGATCCCCGGCTGACGAAAGAAACGCCGAAAAATACGGCAGAGGCAGATATGACGACGAGCTGTGGGACGATTACGACCTCGAGAGCGGGAAGAGGACCCCGCGGGCAAGGCCCGCCCGTGAGCAGCCTGTACGGCGCGGCGCGCCCGATGATGCCGCTGTCCGCCGCCGGATCCAGGCGAGCGCGGAGAACGAGGGTTATCGCCGCGGCACGGCCCCGGATGAGAGCGCGCCTTACCGCAGAGGCCCAGCCACCGCCGGGGAAGCGCCTCGCCGCCGCGCACCGGACCGCGCGGACGAAAGGACATATTCCCGCAGCGCACCATCCTATGAGACCCACCGTCGCGAAGATACCGCCCCGGCGGAAAACGGAGCCTATCGTAATTACCCGGCTTACGGCCGCGGCAGAGCGAAGGACGTCTATGAGGACGAAGACTGGGCGGACGAAAACGAAGCCGCAGACGAAAACGAGAATGCGTATGGCGGCGAATTTGAAAAGCGCTTTTCCCAGGGACGGACAGCCCGGCGCGAGACCTATGACGAGCCTCGCCGCCAGAGACAGAGCGACGATACCGCAGACAGACGCTCCGACCGCGGCGCGGCGGCCTCCCGCGGGAGAAAACGCGGCAGACACGAACTTTGATCATCGGCAGGTGCATATCCATAATGAAGAAGTTAGTTTGTATCATACTTATACTTTGCCTCTGCGCGTCTCTGTGCGCCTGCGGAGGCGGGGGCTACGGCGTAAAGGTCGTGCAGACGCTCGTTGAGCAGGACTATTCGCTCGCCTTCCGCAACGACGACCCGATATATTACTATGTGAAGGCCGCCATCGAAACGCTCAACGCCGAGGGCAAGGTCAGAGAACTCGCGTACAAGTGGCTGGGCGACGACCTCATCAAGTTCGACTCGAATCCCAACGCCCTCACGGAGCTGGGAATGCCGGAGCCGCAGGTGTTCGTCATCGGCGCGGACATCAACTCCTTCCCCATGTCCTACATCACGAACGGCACGTTTTGGGGCTATGACATCGAGCTTGCCTATGCGGTCTGCGAAAAGCTGGGCTGGGAGCTTCAGATACAGCAGATAGAGAAGGAGAACGTATATATCGAGCTTTCCTCCGGCAATATCGACTGCGCGTGGGGCGGCGTCGCGCTCAACGAGAAGGAGATCGAGAGCAAGCAGTACACGCAGTACGGTCCGTACATACACAACGATATCGTCGTCGCGGCGCGTGACAGCTCGCCGATATGGAACAAGCTCCAGCTAAACGGCAAGAACATGACCATGTGTTCTACGCCGGAGGCCAAGGAGGCGCTCAACTCCGACGAAAGGCTCGTTCACCGTCTCGGGCAGATAACGCGTCTCGCGGGAGGCACCACCGAGTGCTTTGAGTATCTCTACTCCGGCCGCTGCGACGCGGTCCTGACCGACAGTACAGCCCTATACTACTTTAATTGCCATTAATTACTGAGAGAGGTTATGTTTACTAAATTATGTAAACATAACCTCTTTTACTGCAACTTACACGGTATTATGTAAACCTGAATTTCCCCTCGGATATGAGCAAATTAATGGCGCTCTCACCGTTGACCTCAACGTGGTTTCGTGATAAAATACAATGTCTTATCATGGAATTGCTGTATCCGTCAGAGAGGTTAGAATATGTGGATTTCCGATAAATGGCAGGATTTTGAGCTTATAGACTGCTCAAGGGGCGAGAAGCTGGAGCGCTGGGGCAGCTATTATCTTGTCCGGCCCGACCCGCAGGCCATCTGGGACACGCCCAGGCGCAGCGCCCACTGGAACGACAGGGACGCTCGCTACCGCCGAAGCGAGACCGGCGGGGGCAGCTGGGACAAGGGTGCGCTTCCCGCAAACTGGCGGATACGCTACGGGGAACTCACCTTTAACGTAAAGCCCATGAACTTCAAGCACACCGGCCTTTTCCCTGAGCAGGCCGCGAACTGGGACTGGGCAATGGGCAGGATTCGCGCGGCGGGGAGACCCGTAAGCGTCCTGAATCTCTTCGGCTATACGGGCGCGGCGACCGTCGCCTGCGCCAAGGCGGGCGCTCAGGTCTGCCATGTAGACGCGGCAAAGGGAATGGTCTCCTGGGGCAAGGAGAACGCGGCCGCCTCCGGCCTTACCGAAGCGGCGATACGCTGGATAGTCGACGACTGTGCGAAGTTCGTTGAACGCGAGATACGCCGCGGCCGCCGCTATGACGCCATCATCATGGACCCGCCGTCCTACGGCCGGGGACCCGGCGGCGAGATATGGAAGCTCGAGCAGAACCTTTGGCCTTTCGTGTCGCTGTGTGCCGGGGTGCTGTCCGACGACCCGCTTTTTGTCATAATTAACTCCTACACCACCGGACTTTCCGCGTCGGTGCTGAGCTATGTGACCGAGAGCATATTCACTAAAAAATTCGGCGGCCGCTCCGAAAGTCAGGAGCTGGGGCTGCCCGTTACCGACAGCGGGCTTTGCCTGCCGTGCGGCGCGACCTGCCGCTGGGAGCGCTGAGACTCCTGCGCGGCCAGCCTTCAGAAAGTTTGATCTATACCGATGAGTACGATTATCAGTTTTAAAAACGTGCATTTCACATATCCGGGCGACGATGAGGAGAGCCTCTGCGGTATCGACCTTGATATAGAAGAGGGGAGCTTTGTGGCGGTCCTCGGACATAACGGCTCGGGCAAATCCACCCTTGCAAAGCACATGAACGCAATACTTGTCCCCGACGAGGGGAGCGTCACCGTCGCGGGCTTTGATACCTCACGCGAGGAGGATCTCCTTGACGTGCGGCGGAGCGTCGGCATGGTGTTTCAAAATCCCGACAACCAGATAGTCGCAAACGTGGTGGAGGACGACGTGGCCTTCGCACCCGAAAATCTGGGCGTCGCGCCCGGCGAGATACGCGAGCGCGTCGACAGGGCGCTTCAGGTCGTCGGCATGTACGAGCTGAGGCAGCACGCGCCCCATCTCCTCTCCGGCGGACAGAAGCAGCGCGTGGCCATAGCTGGGGTCATCGCCATGGAGCCGAAGATAATCGCCCTTGACGAGCCGACCGCAATGCTTGACCCCGTGGGCCGGCAGGAGGTCATCACGACCGTCACGCGCCTCTGCCGGGAAAAGGGCATGACGGTGGTGCTGATAACCCACCACATGGACGAATGCGTGGGTGCCGACAGGCTCATCGTCATGTCAAACGGCCGCATTGCCGCCGACGGCACGCCCGCCGAGGTCTTTTCTCAGGTCGCGCTCATGGAGCGCGAGGGGCTGTCCGTCCCGGAGACCACGAGGCTTATCTACGATCTGAACTCCGCCGGCTTTGAGCTGCCGCTCTCCGCGCTCGGCGTGGAGGAGTGCGCACAGGCGATATGCAAATACATCAACAGGAAGAAAGAAAAATGTCAGAAATAAAGGCGGAAAACCTGCGCCATGTATACAGCGCAGGGACACCCTTTGAAAAAGTCGCCATAGACGATATAAATGTAACGATACCTCAGGGACAGATGGTAGGGATCATAGGACACACCGGCTCCGGCAAGTCCACCTTTATCCAGCATCTCAACGCTCTTCTGCAGCCCTCGTCCGGCAGAGTATTCTGCGGCGGACAGGACATAAACGCGGATAAGATATCCCGCCGTGACGTAAAATGGAAAGTGGGTTTGGTGTTCCAGTACCCGGAATATCAGCTTTTTGAGGAGACGGTCTATAAGGACATCGCCTTCGGGCCGCGCAACATGAAGCTCGGCGAGGAGGAGATCGATCGGCGCGTGCGCGAGGCGGCGAGCTTTGTCGGCGTGGATGAGGAGCTTTTCGAGTCCTCGCCTCTGGAACTATCCGGCGGACAAAAGCGTCGTATAGCCATAGCCGGAGTCATCGCCATGCGGCCCGAGGTGCTGATACTTGACGAGCCGACCGCGGGCCTCGACCCGGCAGGCTGTGAGCAGATACTTGAAAATATCTGCGACTACCGCGAAAAGACCGGCGCTACGGTCCTGATAGTCAGCCACAATATGGACGACGTCGCGCGCCTGAGCGAGCGAATAATCGTTTTTGACCACGGCAAAATAGCTATGGACGGCACGCCGGAGGAGATATTCTCACAGCCGGAAAGGCTCATCTCCATGGGACTTACCGTGCCTCATTCAACGGCCGTCGCGATGGAGCTTCGGCGGCTCGGTCTTGAGCTGCCGGGGGCCGTCTATACCCACGAAAAGCTTCTTTCGGCGGTGATCCGAGCCGGGGAGGTGGGCAAATGCTGAAGGATGTCACTCTCGGCCAGTTTTTCCCGGGCGACACGATAGTCCACCGTCTCGACCCCCGCACGAAGCTCATACTCGTCATCGCGTACATCGCCGCGCTCTTTCAGGCGCGCGGCTGGGTGTCCTATGGCGCGGTGTGCGCCGTGACGGCGGCGTGCATGCTTCTCTCGCACATCGGCTTGAAGAATATCTTCAAGGGCCTCAGACCCATGCTCCTCATCATTATCCTCACCGCGGCGCTGAACATCTTCTACACCGCGGGTACGCCGGTCATCCCCGGCTGGATAATAACATGGGAGGGCATAGAGAGAGCCGTGCAGATGGTGCTGCGCATAATGCTCCTCATCACCGGCACGTTCCTCCTCACCTACACCACGAGTCCTATCGCGCTAACCGACGGACTCGAGCTCCTGATGGAGCCGCTGAAAAAGATCAGAGTCCCCGTCCATGAGATAACCATGATGATGAGCATGGCGCTTCGCTTCATCCCCACGCTCATCGAGGAGACAGACAAGATCATGTCCGCGCAGAAGGCAAGAGGCGCCGATTTTGAAACCGGCAGCCTTATCGACCGGGCCAAGGCGCTTTTACCGGTGCTGGTGCCGCTGTTCGTCTCGGCGTTCAGACGCGCAGACGAGCTTGCCGTCGCCATGGAGAGCCGCTGCTATCACGGCGGCGAGGGGCGCACGCGCATGAAGCAGCTGCGCATGGAGCGGCGCGATCATGCGGCGTTTGCGCTGGGCGCGATCTTCCTCGCGGGAATGATAGTAATGAAAAAATTCGGTATTTAAGGCGCTTATGAGAAACATTGCCATTCGCTTGAAATACGACGGCAGCCGCTACCACGGCTGGCAGGTGCAGAAGAATGACATCACCGTTGCCAAGACCGTGGAGGAGGCGCTCGCGAAGGTCTGCGAGGAGCCGGTGCGGGTCATCGGCTGCGGCAGGACGGACGCGGGGGTCCACGCGCTGCGCTACTGCGCGAACTTCCGCTCGGACACGCGCATACCCATCGCACGCCTCCCGCTCGCGGTCAACTCAAGACTGCCGGAGGATATCGCGGTAGTCGACGCGGTGGAGGTGCCGGAGGACTTCAACGCCATCGGCTCCTGCATAAAAAAGGAGTACATTTACAAAATACTAAACTCCAATATCCGTGACCCCTTCCTCGAAAAGCGCGTCTGCTTCTATCCCCAGCACCTCGATATGGAGCTTATGGAGCGGGCGGCAAGGGCCTTTGAGGGAACGCACGACTTCCGCGCCGTCCGCAGCGAGGGGACGCAGACCAAGACCACTGTGCGCACCGTCCACTGGTGCAGTGTGGAGAAGAGCGGCGACGTCATCACCGTCTCCGTCTGCGCCGACGGCTTCCTTTATAACATGTGCCGCGCCATTGTCGGCACGCTGGTCTATGCCTCCTACGGCAAGCTCCTGCCGGAGGATATCCCGCTTCTTCTCGAAAGGGGGGACCGGCGGCTCACCGGCCCGACCATGCCGCCGCAGGGACTCTACCTCAACCGCGTCTGGTACGGCGGAGAGGCCGGGAAAATGATGGAAAAAGACTGACGCACCTGTGCAAAAGCAGTATTTCCCATGCCGCCGATATATATTTGTTAACAAATACGTGATATAATATATCGTACAAAGCTAAAAGGATGAGTTACATATGAAAGCTGCCATCGACATTGTTCTACTGATAATAATCGCTCTGTGTACATGGGGCGGATACAAGCGCGGGCTTGTGGGCGGCATAGCCGGGATACTCGCGATAATTATCGCGATCTTCGGCGGCAGCCTCCTGTCCAACACCTACTCGGGCGAGGTCATCCCCGCGCTTGAGCCGTTCGTCAACGGCTATATGGATTCCGAAACGAACCGTGAGGCGACCCTTGAGAAGCTGGGCTACGCGGACAGCGAGCTTTCGCTGGACGATATCCTCAGCAGCGACCCCTCTCTGCGCTATGACTACGCCTACGAGGCCGTAGCAGGCGTCGGCTTTTACCGCGACCGCGCAGAGGAAGCGGCGGAGAAGGCCGTCAAGCTCTCCGAGGCGAAGAATATCGACATGACAAGCGCGATAGTGTCCGTGCTGTGCAGCACGATCACCTATGTGGCGGGGCTGTGCGTGGCGTTCCTGATGATACTCATTCTCCTGATAGCCTTGGGAAACATCGGCAATATGTCCTTCCGGCTCCCGAATATGGAAACGCTCGACGAGGTCGGCGGCGCGCTGCTGGGCTTTATAAAGGGCTTTATCTACTGCACGCTTCTGTGCTGGCTCCTCAGCTTTTTCGGGATAGTTATCGGCAGGGAGACCCTCGAGAACACCACTCTCGCCAGATTTTTCCTTGTCTTTCGGTTCATTACCGAAAATCTAATTTAATTTCAAGAGGTATATATGCAGCCTACAATGTGTTCACGCTGCGGTAAAAACGTAGCCGTGATCTTCATAACGAGGATCGAAGCGGGCCAGACAAAGAACGAAGGCCTGTGTCTCAAATGCGCCCGCGAGCTTCACATTAAGCCCGTGGACGACGTGATAAATAAAATGGGCATTTCGGACGAGGACCTTGACAGCCTTTCCGGCGACATGATGAACGCGCTCTCCGGCGTCGAGGATATCATGCCCACCGACGAGGACGAGAGTGAGGACGACGACGGCAAGACCGCGACCTTTCCCTTCCTCAACAGGCTCTTCGGCGGTCCCGCCGCAGCAGGCGGCGCCCAGAATGAAAATCAGGAGCGGCCGAAGAACGACGCTCCCGGCACTGCCCCGGCCGCGCCCAAGACGCCCAAGCGCAAGTATCTTGACAACTACTGCATTGACCTGACGGCGCGCGCCAAGGCCGGTAAGCTCGACAGCATGATCGGCCGTGAGGAGGAGCTTGAGCGGGTCATACAGATACTCAACCGCCGCCAGAAAAATAACCCCTGCCTCATCGGCGAGCCGGGCGTCGGCAAGACCGCCATCGCCGAGGGGCTTGCCCAGCGTATCGCCATGGGCAATGTTCCCTATAAGCTTCAGGATAAGCAGGTATTTCTCCTTGACCTCACCGCGCTCGTGGCCGGGACGCAGTTCCGCGGCCAGTTCGAGAGCCGCATGAAGGGCCTCATCGAGGAGATACGCAAGCAGGGGAACGTCATCCTCGTTATCGACGAGGTGCATAATATAGTCGGCGCAGGCGACGCCGAGGGCAGCATGAACGCTGCCAATATTCTCAAGCCTGCTCTTTCAAGGGGAGAGATACAGGTCATCGGCGCCACCACCTTTGCCGAGTACAGGAAGCATATCGAAAAGGACTCCGCACTCGAGCGCCGCTTCCAGCCCGTCACCGTCGGCGAGCCGTCCATTGACGACAGCATAAAGATCATCCGCGGCATTGCCCACTACTACGAGGATTACCATCAGGTACACATCTCCGACGAGATGTGCCGTCAGGCTGTCCTGATGTCCGAGCGCTATATCACCGACCGCTTTCTCCCCGACAAGGCCATCGACCTCATCGACGAGGCCTGCTCCGACGTCAATCTCAAGGACTCCGGGATCACCCGCCGCATGGAGGCGGAGCGGGATCTTGAAAACGTATGCTTCGAGCGGGAGGTGCTCATGTCCGACGGCGGGTCTGCGGGGACCGAGCTTACCGAGGAGCAGCTCGACATGCGCTATGCCCGTATCGCCGAGCTTCGCAGCAAGGAAATACAGCTGCGCTCCGAGATAGACCAGCTCAAGGCCAAGGGCCGGCCGGAGCTTACGCAGGATAACCTCGCCCGCATTATCGAGCTGTGGACCAAGATCCCCGCTTCCACCATCTGTCAGGATGAATTTGACCGTCTCGCGAGGCTTGACGAACGCCTCAAGACCCACATCGTCGGGCAGGACGAGGCGGTGGAGGCCGTCTGCGCCGCCATCAAGCGCAGCCGCGTCGGACTCAAGACCAAGCGCAAGCCCGTGAGCTTTATCTTTGTGGGCGGCACGGGCGTTGGCAAGACGGAGCTTGTAAAGCGCCTTGCCGCCGACATGTTCGACTCGCCCGAATCACTCATTCGCCTTGACATGTCCGAGTTTATGGAGAAATTCTCCGTCTCGCGCATAATCGGCTCGCCTCCGGGCTATGTCGGCTATGACGAGGCCGGTCAGCTCACCGAGAAGATACGCCGTAAGCCCTACTCGGTCGTGCTTTTTGACGAGATAGAAAAGGCTCATCCCGACGTGATGAACATTCTCCTTCAGATACTTGACGACGGCCGCATCACCGACGCTCAGGGCAGAGTCGTGAACTTCGAAAACACCGTCATCGTCATGACCACCAACGCCGGCAGCAACAGCAAGTCCGGCAGCGTGGGCTTCGGCGGCTCTCTCGGCGACATGAGCCGTGAGCGCACCATGAAGGCGCTCAACGAATTTCTCCGCCCAGAGTTTATAAACCGCGTGGATGAGGTCATCTGCTTCAACCAGCTGACCGAGGAGAATTTCCGCGCCATCGCCGCCATCATGCTCGGCGAGGTGAGGGACGCCATGGCCGAGCGGAACATCACCGTTGCGTGGGACGAGAGCGTCATTGACCATCTTGTCAGGGAAGCCTATTCCGTCACCTACGGCGCGCGTAATCTCCGCCGCACCATCCAGAAGCAGATCGAGGACGAGATAGCCTCTCAAATCGTTGACAGGCACGGAGAAAATATTAGTTATGTAAACCTCTCTGCCGCCGACGGAAAGATAAAGGTAGAAATAAACTGACGGAGGATAGCTATGGGAAAGCTTGAGATAGTTCTTGGCGACATCACGAAGCAGCACGCCGACGCCATAGTCAACGCCGCGAACTGCTCGCTCCTCGGGGGCGGCGGAGTCGACGGTGCGATACACCGCGCAGCGGGACCGGAGCTGCTGGAGGAGTGCCGCACCCTTAACGGCTGCCGCACCGGAGAGGCCAAGATAACCAAGGGTTACCGCCTCCCGGCAAAGTATGTTATCCACACTCCCGGCCCGGTATGGCACGGCGGCGGACATAACGAGGCGGAGCTTCTCGCCTCCTGCTACCGCTCCTGCCTGACGCTCGCGTCGGAGTACGGCTGCAAAACGGTGGATTTCCCCTCCATAAGCACAGGTGTGTACCATTTTCCGCTTGCCAAGGCGGCGGAGATAGCCGTGAAAACGATCACCGGATACCTCGCGCAGCACCCTGAGATCGAGCGCGTGCGTATGGTCTGCTTCAATGAGCAGACTGCCGTTCACTATGAAAAGGCGCTCCGGGACTGCGGGGGCTGACAGTGAGAAAAGGCAGCATAAGATTTCAGTACAATTCACCGGTCGTCCTTACCTTTGCGCTGCTCGCGCTCGGTACGCTCCTGCTGCAGAAGCTTTCGGGCGGCTGGACGACGATGAAGTTTTTCAGCGTCTACCGCTCCTCGCTGGCAGACTTCTGGACTTATCCGCGCTTCGTCCTCCATGTCCTCGGCCACACCGGCTATTCCCACTACATAGGCAACATGATGATGATACTCGTCGTGGGGCCTCCGCTCGAGGAGAAGTACGGCAGCCGCAGTCTGCTCCTCGCGATATTCCTGACGGCGCTGATCTCCGGCATGGTGCAGTGGCTTTTCTTCCCCGGCACCGCGCTGCTGGGCGCGTCGGGGATAGTGTTCATGATGATAGTCATGTCCTCCCTCTCCGGCATGAAGGAGGGCTGCATTCCGATAACCCTCATCCTTGTTCTCGTGCTGTATGTGGGCAGGGAAGTGGTCGACGGCGTTGTACTCAGCGACAATGTCTCCCAGCTCACCCACATCATCGGCGGGCTGTGCGGGGCGCTGTTCGGGCTGAGCGTGCGGAGGTAGCGCGATGGAGAGACTTCTTATCAGCGCCTGCCTCATCGGGGCCGACTGCAAGTATTCCGGCGGCAATAACGCGCTGGACGGCGGGACGCTTCGCGCGCTTCGGGAGCGCTACGAGCTTGTACCGGTCTGCCCCGAGTTTGCCGGTGGCCTTCCCACTCCGAGAGATCCCAGCGAGCGTCTGAACGGCAGGGTCGTGAGCTGCAACGGGCGCGACGTGACGCGTGAGTACGAACGCGGCGCGGATCTGGCTCTTGAGCTTGCGAGGCGATTTGACTGTCATAAAGCGCTCATGAAGGAGCGCAGCCCCTCCTGCGGCAGCGGCGAGATATATGACGGAAGCTTCAGCGGAACGGTCATAAGCGGTTATGGCACCGCGGCGGAGAAGCTCCGTGCCGCCGGCGTGGAGGTCATCGGCGAGAGCAGGGTGTACTGCCTCATCCGGAACTTATAAACGAATAACAGCAGCCGGGCGGCCGTAGGCCGCCCGGTTTTCTACCTTGCGATCACGAGTGAAGCGGGAGTGATGAAAAGCCCCCTATCGGAGGAGCCATCAGGCTGACTGAGGGAGTGTGTCGGAATGAGAAGGTCTCTCTCCGTTAAATCCTGCGGTTTTGCCGCCTCCCCCGTCGGAGGGCGGCAAAAAGACGGTGTCGCACGGAAAAAAGATTTTCGCACGGGAGGAGCAAGCCCAGTCCCTACGAAGGGAAGAAAAGAAAAAATCTTTCCTATTGGAAAGATTTCCAAAGTGAATTTGCATTATGTGAATTACAATATGTAAACCAAATTATGAAAATAAAAATATGTAAACCAAAACTTCCCGGACGGGATCCTGTTCTGGTTTACATAATTTATTTTATGCTCTTTCCCCGTCTCCGTCGAAATACATCACCGGGGCCATTCCCGAGACCAGCAGCACCATGTCTGAGCTCTCTGTCTCACTGCCGCTGCGGCCATAGCACTGTTCGATGAGTATTTCTCCGCTGTAGACGCCGTATTCGGCGGAGTTCGGCTGCTGGGAGACGATGTTTTCCTTCAGCAGCGTCCGTATGTCGCACTCGCCGCTGACGCTGCCGAGGCGTCTGCCCTTGACATAGACGGTCTTGAGCAGGGAAACGCCCCCGGTCTCCCTCAACACCCTGTCGGTAAAGTCCTGCCGGTCGTTCCGCGGCGGGCGCAGACTCAGATATGACGATGTCGTGACCGCCGGCATTATTGCCGCGCCCTCGCATATCTCCTCCGCCGCAAGCTCCGAAAGATACAGGCACTCACCGGCACAGCCCGGCGAGTAGCTCCCTGCCAGCGGCTCGCCGTTTACGCTCACGGTGCAGCACACGTTAAGATTCGCCGCTGCCACGAGCAGCAGCGCGGATACGAACAAAAAAAGTTTTCCCCTCATTTGACCACCTCCAAAGTTAACATAACTTATCTGACGGACGAGGTCAATAGCTTCGACAAAACTGGTGGGAATAAGCTTTATTCTTCTTCCGTGACGGCGGCGATCTCCGTGACGGACACCTCGAACGCGGTCCTTTCGACCGAGCCGTATTCCGTCAGCTTTATGTAGTGCCGGCTCTGGAGCCTTCCGCTGAGCTGCACCTGCGTCCCCACGCCCCACAGGCAGACCTGCTGCGCCTGCCGGCCCCAGCATATACACGGCAGATAATCCGAGCGGCTGTAGCTCCTGTTGACGGCCAGCATAAGGTCGCAGATATCCCTGCCCATCGGCGTGGTGCGCAGGTTGGGGAGTTTACATAATGTTCCACGCAGCATGACGAGGTTGCTGTCCTCATCGTCGCAGAAGTAAAGCTCTCTCGCGAACACGGTTATCACGAGCTTCGCGCCCTCTCCGCGGCGATTGTTGAAGGTCCGCACCTGCCCGATAACGCAGAGCTTCTCGCCCTCGTGCCCCTGAAGCTCCGGCAGCTGGCTCCGGCGCACTATCACGTTCAGCGTGTCGAAGTTTCCCGACAGGCGCTCCACCTCAAGCTGAAAGGTGTAGAATTCCTGCGAGCGGCTGAGATGGGAAAAAACGGGGCTGCCGGCCATTGTCCCGCACAGCTTCGTGTAGTTGTTTTCGGTGTTCATGTCCATTTCTTAGGCCATCCTTTTCGAAGATATGTTTAAGCATATGTTCAGATGACTATTGAATATGTGCGCGGAAAAGGTTATAATACTGCCACAATTCTTATGAGGTGAAGATCAATGGACATTAAGGAAATTCTTGAAAAATGCGACCATACTCTGCTCCGCGTGGACTGCACCGCCGATGAGATACGCACTCTGTGCGACCAGGCGATAAAGTATAACTGCGCCAGCGTATGTATCCCGCCCTGCCACGTTTCGGGCGCGAAGAGATACGTCAGCGGCAGAATGAAGATATGCACGGTCATCGGCTTCCCCAACGGCTACATGACCACCGCCGCCAAGGCGTTTGAGGCGGCCGACGCGATAAAGAACGGAGCGGACGAGATCGACATGGTCATCAATCTCTCCATGGTCAAGGATGGCCGCTGGGACAAGGTGGCCGAGGACATCTCCGCCGTCCGCGAGGCGACCAAGGGCTATATCCTCAAGGTCATAATCGAGTGCTGCCTTCTCACCGACGAGGAGAAGGTAAAGATGTGCGCCATAGTCGCGGACTGCGGCGCGGATTATATCAAGACCTCTACCGGCTTCTCCAAGGGCGGCGCCACCCGCGAGGACGTCAAGCTCATGCGCGAGAACTGCCCCGCGAGCGTCAAGGTCAAGGCCGCCGGCGGTATCTCCTCCATAGAAGATGCGGAGGACTTCGTGGCCCTCGGCGCGGACCGTCTCGGCACCAGCCGTATAGTCAAGCTCGCCATGGCGATGGAGCAGGAGTAAGACCTCTTACCTACGGATCATTTGCGGAGACTTCTCCGCAGCAGCGTACACAGCGCCGTGCCGGGGACGGAGAGCGCCAGCCACGCGAGAGTGAACGCGGGACATATCTGCCCCATCAGGTTGAGCGGCATGTCCGAGTAATCCCAGACGCCCCAGCCCAGCGTGAGGTTCACGAGCAGCCCGGTCTCAAATTCCACCGCGGTTATCACGGCGGCACAGAGTATCCATTTACGCACGCGGCCGAGACCGCTGCCGGAGATGATATATATGAGCGTGAAGCACAGCCCGCCGCACAGAAGCATCGTCCAGTGCGTCCACCCGCGCCAGAGAAGCTCCGCCAGACCGTAGAGCGCCGCGCCGAGGAGATATACGATAAAGTATTCCATGTCGACCCCTCCCATTGGGTATATCTTTTCCGGGGACAGGAATAATTATCCTCGCGCGTGAATAATAATATTGAAGAAAGCGAAAAAAGCCTTGACAAGCCGCGAAATAACTGTTATATTATCAGGGCTAAAAGAAAGAAGGTATCGCGCTTTGCGTCCTCACCCGGCGGCAGTCGCCAGCCGTGGTCAATAAAAGCACTTCCCCTTTGGGGCAACAGTGGTTTTATGCGCGGACGCGGTGCGTCCGCGCTTTATTTTTACCGGAGGTGTTTCAAATCGCAAACGCTGTTCATCAGATCAACGAAGAGATCATTGACAAGGAGATACGCCTTATCGGCGACGAGGGCGAGCAGTTAGGCATCATGTCTGCTGAGGAAGCATTCAAGATCGCACTGGAACGCGACCTGGATCTGGTCAAGATCGCTCCGGGTTCCAATCCTCCGGTGTGCCGTATCATGGACTACGGTAAGTTCCGCTTCGAGCAGACCAAAAAGGAAAAGGAAGCCAAGAAGAACCAGCGTGTTATCGAGATCAAGGAGATACGCATGTCTCCCGGTATCGACACCAACGACTTCAACACCAAGCTCAAGAACGCCCAGAAGTTTCTCGCGGACGGCGACCGCGTGAAGGTCTCCGTGCGCTTCCGCGGCAGAGAGATGGCACACACCCAGATAGGCGAGGTGCTGCTCCGCGATTTTGCCGAGAAGTGTTCAGAGATAGCCAATCTGGACAAGGCGCCCAAGCTTGAGGGCCGGAATATGTCCATGTTCCTCTCTCCCAAGCCCACTACCCCGCCGAAAAAGCCCGCGAAGCCCAAAATCCCTAAAGCCCCCGAGACCGCCGGGTCTCAGGAATAAACCAGTTTATAACAGGAGTTTCCTGTAAGTTACGGAAGGAGAAAATATCATGCCCAAACTGAAAACCCACAGCGGTGCAAAGAAGAGATTCAATCTCACCAAGTCCGGTAAGGTAAAGCGCGCACACGCGTTTAAGAGCCATATCCTCACCAAGAAAGACACCAAGCGCTGCCGCCGTCTGCGCTCCGAGGCATATGCCGACGTGACCAACGAAGCAACCATCAAGAAAATGATCCCTTACAAATAAGGGCGGACGCTATATAGGAGGATAAATAAATGGCAAGAGTTAAAGGCGCAATGATGACCCGCAAGCACAGAAATAAGGTTCTCGGTCTTGCAAAGGGTTACTGGGGCAACAAGTCCCGTCACTATAAGATGGCAAACGAGCAGCTCATGAAGTCCGGCCGCTACGCATACGTCGGCCGCAAGCAGAAGAAGAGAGACTTCCGCAAGCTGTGGATCACCCGTATCAGCGCAGGCTGCAAGATGAACGGCATAAACTACTCCACCTTCATGCACGGCCTCAAGCTGGCCGGTGTCGACATGAACCGCAAGATGCTGTCCGAGACCGCCATCCACGATCCCGCCGCCTTCACCGCTCTGTGCGAGCTGGCGAAGAACGCAAAGTGATTTTTGCATGATATGACCTCTCCGCTTTACGGCGGAGGGGTCTGTTTTTTTCCAATCTTTTCACTTGCCCGGACGGGCGAAATGATGTATTATTTGCAATATGGAAAGTATAACTGTCGAAAAGCGCGGTCTGCGCAGCTTATATAGGCTCTGCCCGAAGCGCCACGTCCTGCTGCTCATAAGCGTGGCGCTCATATTGCTGCACCTTGCGGCACGGGGGAATAAGGCTCTTATGGTCTCCCTCTCGGGACGCTTCGTGCAGCCGCTCCACCATGCCCTCGCAAAGCTCAATTCCCGTGTGCCGTTTTCCGTGGCGGAGCTTATCTGGGCGCTGGGCGTGATAGCAGCCGCGGTTTACATAATTTCACAAATTATTTTGCTTTTCTTGAGAAAAGACCGGCTGAAACGAGTTTACATAATTTTTATAACTGTTCTCTCGATCGCGGCGTTCATCTATGCTATGTTCTGCATGCTGTGGGGAACGTACTATTACGGCGACGATTTTCAGAGCCGCAGCGGGATAGAGTCGAGGGACATATCCGCCGAAGAGCTGGCCGCGGTGACGGAGTATTTTGCCCTGCGCGCGAACGAATATGCCGACATGGTGATGCGCAATGAGGACGGGTTCTATGTCTGCGACCGGGAAGCTATACTTGCGCGCTCCGACGAGGTCTTTGACGCGGTGGTCGAGGATTACCCCAGCCTTGACGGGCCGAGGGTCCGTGCCAAGGGGATATTTTTCTCGCGCGTGATGAGCTACACGAATTTTACGGGCTTCTTTTTCCCGTTCACGGCCGAGGCGAATGTGAATACCGATTTTCCGCCGGCGCTCTTTGCCTCCACGGTGGCGCATGAGCTTTCGCACCAGAGGGGCGTTGCAAAGGAGCAGGAGGCGAATTTCACCGCCGTTCTGGCGAGCCTATATTACGGCGACACGGATTACTGTTATTCGTCCTGTCTGCTTGCGTATGTGCATTTGGGCAACGCGCTGTACAGGGCGGATCACGCGGAGTGGGAGCGCGTGTACGGCCTGCTTGACGAGCGTGTGGTGAAGGATTTTGCGCTCGACACCCATTATTGGCGGCAGTTTGACACCCCCGTGCAGACGGTCAGCAATACGGTCTATGAGGGCTTCCTCCAGAGCTACGATCAGAAGCTCGGCATGCGGAGCTATGGAGCGTGCGTCGATCTCCTCGTGAATTACTATTATGGGGAAGCAAAGAATTTCTTGGAGTAAATCGGAGTTTTTTGAAAATAACACTTGACAAATTCCGTAAAGCGGTTATAATAGCTCTTGCGTTTAGCGGAGTTGTGTAAAGGTAGCACACCGGACTCTGACTCCGTTTGTGAGGGTTCGAATCCTTCCTCCGCTGCCAAAGGACAGTCCACCGTCGGGTGGGCTGTTTTTTTATGTGTAGAGAGGGATCGAACCCTCACAAAAATTTGATCCATCGGCGGAGCCGACGCACCAAAGGCGCGAGGGTTCGAATCCTTCCTTCGCTGCCAAAGGACAGTCCACCGTCGGGTGGGCTGTTTTTTGTGTGTTCTATTGCTTACTTAAGGCACGGACCCGCGCGGAGCGTAAACCGTCTTGCTACATCTGCCTGTTTGTGATAGACTGAGCGCGGCAGAGAAAAACGGCGAAGGGAGACGGTACTTGGTGAAGGTTTACCTTAACGACCCCATTGCGGACTCCGCGCTCGGACGGCTGAGGGCGCATGTGGAGCTTGTCGACAATTTTGACCACCCGGAGGAGCTTGACGCCATTATCGTCAGGCAGCAGTATTGTACCGCGGACGTTATCCGCAGGGCGGTGCGCTGCCGCCTCATACAGCAGCACGGGGTCGGTCTTGACAGGATAGACACGAAGGCCGCCGAGGAGTGCGGCATTCCCGTGAAAAACACCCCCGGTATCAATTCGCGCTCCGTTGCGGAGTACACTGTCGCCATGATGCTCGACCTTTCCAGAAAGGTCACTGAGATCGACAAAAAGACCCGGGCAGGGCAGCTTCCGCGCTTCGGAATGCCGGAAACGGTCGGGTACGAGATATCGCACAAGCGTATCGGCCTGCTCGGCAGCGGTCATGTGGCGCGCGAGGTCGCGCAGATATGCCGGGACGGCTTTCACATGGACGTTTGCTGCTGCAGCTTCCACCACAGCGACGACGAGATTCGGAAAATGGGCTATACTCCCATCTCTTTCCGGGACATGTTTTCCGACTGCGATCTCGTCAGTCTCCACTGCATGCTCACGCCGGAAACTTACCATATAGTCGACGGCAAATGCTTTGAGGCTTGCAGTCCCAAGCTCATCTTCATCAACGCCGCGCGCGGCGGACTGGTCGATGAGGAGGCCCTGTACGAGGCGCTCGTTTCCAAAAAGCTTGCCGCAGCGGGGCTGGACGTTTTTGAGCAGCAGCCGCCGTCCACGGATAATCCGCTGCTGTCGCTGGATAACTTCCTTGCCGGAATGCACGTCGCCGGCAGCACCCACGAGGCGCTGGAAAGAAACGGAAAGGCTGTCGTGGACTCCGTGTTCGCGGCGCTGGGTATCGAGGGATAAAGCTATGATACGGGCTTTACAGGAAAAGGATGTGGACAGCACGGCCGCTATATGGCTTGACGGCAACCTGACGGCGCATGACTTTATCTCCGCGCGATACTGGACGGATAATCTTGAACCGGTAAAGGAGCAGCTGCCCCTTGCGGAGGTCTATGTTTATGAGGACGGCCGGGGCGTTGCGGGCTTTGTCGGGCTGAGCGGTGAGCATATCGAGGGCATTTTTGTCTCCGGTGCCGCGCGCTCGCACGGGATAGGCAGGCAGCTGCTGGACTATGTAAAGGGCATAAAGCCTCGTCTGACGCTGAATGTGTACCGCAAGAACGAGAGCGCGGTGCGGTTTTACCGCCGGGAGGGCTTTGACATCCGGGCCGGGGGACTCGATGAAGCCACTGGCGAAGAAGACTATATGATGGTGTGGGAAAGGAAGCGGACGGTATGAATATAGAGATCAGGGGTCACACCGAAAGAGACATGGAGGCCATGATCCGTATATGGAACGAGGTCGTGGAGGACGGTATTGCTTTTCCGCAGGAGGAGACGCTCACGCTCGCGGACGGGAGGGAGTTTTTTTGACTCCCAGACCTACAGCGCCGTGGCCGAAAACACCGAAAGCGGCGAGATACTTGGCCTTTACATACTGCACCCGAATAATGTCGGCAGGTGCGGACATATCTGCAACGCGAGCTATGCCGTGAGCAGCCGTGCGCGCGGCCTGCACATCGGCGAAAAGCTCGTCAAGGACTGCATGGAGCAGGGACGGCGGTACGGTTTTCGCATACTGCAGTTCAACGCCGTCGTCGAGTCGAACATCCACGCGCGGCATTTGTACGAGCGGCTTGGCTTTGTCCGGCTCGGAACGATACCGGGCGGCTTTAGAATGAAGGACGGACACTATGAAAATATCTGCCCGTACTATCACGAGCTGTGAGCGATAACACACGGACGGGAATATAAAAATGACGGGCGTCGATCGCCCGTCATTTTTTTATGCATGTCTCCCGTCGTACATCCTCCTGCGCACTGCCGCTGTGCCGGCAGAGGTTTTTGCCGGTGATCGTTGACACAAAATATTTCGCCGGGTTATAATCAAATCAGCTTGTGCCGTTATTCGGCATATCGGAGAATAAAAATAGGGAGGAAATCATGGAGACCCAAACAAATAAGATCACCGCAAAGCAGTGGATGATAATCATCATCGCCGGCCTTGCGGGGCAGCTCTGCTGGAACATCGAAAACCAATGGTTCACGACCTTCGTGTACGCGAAGATCGCGCCCGACCCCGCGATAATTTCATGGATGGTGGCCGCGTCCGCCATCACCTCCGCTATCGCGACTATCTTCTTCGGCACCATAGGCGACCGGCTCGGCAAGCGCAAGCCGCTCATGGCCGCGGGCTACATCATCTGGGGCGTGACGGTCATCATCTTCGGCCTGACCGAGTTCATTTCCCACAGCAGGCTCGCTCTCGCCGCGGCCGCGGTCGTGGCTGCCGACTGCCTCATGACCTTTTTCGGGGCCATGGCTCACGACGCGGGCTATAACCCGTGGACTACGGACATCACCAACGAGCATAACCGCGGGAAGCTCGGCGCCGTCATCGCCGTAATGCCCGTGGTGGCGACGATAATCGGCTCGCTGGTATTCGGCAATGTCATCGAGGCCATCGACTACATGGCGTTCTTCATCCTCCTCGGCGCGGTAATGATCCTCCTCGGCCTCTTCTGCCTGTTCATGGTCAAGGACGCCCCCGACGTAAAGGCTTACCGCGACGAGAAAGGCTTCTGGCACCAGATGTTCTCCTTCTTCCGCTTCACCATGGTCAGGAACAATAAGGTGCTGGGTTGGGTGCTGGCGACCTTCTCGGTGTATTTTATCGGCTTTAATATGTACTTCTCACACCTGACAAACTACTTTATCTATACCCAGGGCAACGCGCCCGGCATGGCGGGGATTATCGTCGGCGTGGGTCTCCTCATCGCGGCGCCCACCACCATGATCGCCGGTAAATTCATCGACAGGGACAGGCACACTCAGGTGCTTGTCGCGTCCGTGGCCGCGACGGCCGTTGGCCTCCCGCTGGTCGCCATGAAGGGAATGGCCGTCAACATGGTCGGCATGGTGTTTGTCGGCATCGGCTACATGTGTATCTTCCAGACCCTCATGGTCCTGCTGAAGAACCTGTTCCCCGAGCATCTGAGAGGGCAGTGCGAGGGACTGAGATGTATATTCTATATCCTCATCCCCATGTGTATCGGAACGCCCATCGGCTCTGCCATCATCAAGGGCAGCGGTATCGAGATCATCAACCAGTACGGCGAGAAGGGCTTCTCCGCAGACGGCACGCTCTTCATCATTGCCGCGGTCTGGACGCTGCTCACGCTCATACCCATCGCAATGTATAATAAGTCGCGCAAACAGTGAAATAACGGCGCCCCATCTGCCGGACAGGCAGGTGGGGCGCTGTTTACTCATGTTTTCGCATGGACCCGACGGGAACGTCAGGCCTTTACCCTGTAGGAGGAGACATTGAGGACGGTCTCGCCGTCGATCTGGAGCGCGCAGGGTTCGTTGAAGCTGACCTCGAACTCACGGCCGGTAAGGACGGTGACCATCTTTTTATGTACCACATGGCCGCCGGTAAAAATACTCGGGAAGACTATGAGGGACTTGAGCTTGGACGGGCAGCTGTACACAACGGCGGAGAGCGTGTCGCCGTTCCTGTCCTGACCGGGGGCTATCATCATTCCGCCGCCGTAAAAACGGCCCTTCATCGTAGGGGCGAGCCACACGTTTTTGAAGGAATACTCCTTGCCGTCGACCTTGAGGACCGCCTTTTTCTTCTTGAAGAAGAACAGAAGACCCTTTATCGCAATGACGGTGTAGTTTATCTTCGCGTTGGAGTCGGATTCTCTTATTTTGTCGGCCTCCTCGCAGCAATAGCCGTCAATGCCGTAGCCGATACCGTTGATGAACTTCTTTTCAAGGCCGTTGACGTACACGGTGGGGAGATTTTTGATGTAGCCGTTGAGGAGTATCTCGCGGCCGTCATGCTCGTTGAGGTCGTTCATGAAGTCGTTGCCGCTGCCGGAGGGCTTGAGGTAGACCTTGTTTTTGATGCTGTCGGTGTCGACGGCGTTGATGAAGTAATTGAGCGTGCCGTCCCCGCCGACAAAGACTACCTCGTCCTCCTCCGCGAGAGAATCAAAGAACTTCTGATAGTCGAGACCTATCACGTCGATGTACTCCACGCCATCGAGAAAGTCGGGCTTTATGCCGTTGTTCGCCCGGGGGTTGTATAAAATATATCTCATAAGAAGCCTCCTTCCTTATGCCAGCAACATGAATCCGAGCGCGATAAGAAACTCGCCGACAGAGTAGGTGAGCATGACGGTGAAATGCGACTTGATGGGGAATTTCTTATCGAAGCGGACGAAGAACAGCGTGCAGTCGGAAATAAAGAACAGCAGCGCGCCAATGCCGGTGATGAGGCCGCAGAGGGTGGAGCAGGAGCCGCTGAGCAGTCTGAACCACGCGAAGCAGTTCATCGCGCCGTTGGTGAGCAGATACGCGAACATAGGATAGAACAGCCCCTTTGGGAGGCTGGGCCTGAGCTTTGAGAACACCAGACACACCGTGACGGCGTAGACGAGAGAGACAAGCACGATAACAACCGGGTTTATCACGCTGAACACGATACCGGACTCGTTATAGGCAAATATGAACAGCAGGTGCGAGAGCAAAAAGGCCACGCCGCCGGAGGAGAACCACTTCACCCCGTCGGGGATGAGCAGCATATCGCCCAGCCAGCTCATTACAAATGCAAAAACGACGAGCGCGGAGGGATCCGCCCCCACAAAGTGTACATACTCGAGATACATACCGAGGATCGCAAGAAGGATAACGGGCTTTGTCGCCATTCTGAGGCTTGCACGCCCGATCCTGCTGGCGTACAGGTGGACGCCGGTGAACACAAGGAAGATCGCGAGGTACAGAAAAACAATGTAGGGCATACTTTTCCTCCAAAATATTAATTAAAAATTTACAATTTGATTATATCATGCGTATTGCGTCAAATCAAGCGCGAAATATGCGTATTATTCGCGCTTCGCCATTTGATAAGTTATGTAAACCAATAGCGGCACTATACAAATTTGACCGGGGGACAGGCTTGTAAAAAAACGAAAACTGTTATATCATGATGAGCAGAGTTTTATCTCGGCTCCGGCGCGCGAGCGCCATACTTCACGGAAAAGGCGGGAAGAGACGGTGAAAGGAAGGCTTATCGTAATAGAAGGGCTGGACGGCAGCGGGAAGGCTACTCAGACCGGACTGCTGTGCGAGGCGCTGGAAAAAAGAGGCGCCGCTGTCAGAAAGGTGTCCTTTCCCGACTACTCGTCTGACTCCTCCGCGCTGGTTAAAATGTATCTCAACGGCGAATTCGGGCATGATCCGGCCTCGGTCAACGCCTACGCGGCGTCGACATTTTATGCCGTCGACCGTTACGCCTCATATAAAAAGGACTGGGGCGGCTTCTACGAGGCGGGGGGCGTCATACTTGCCGACCGCTACACGACCTCCAACGCGGTACACCAGTGCTGCAAGCTCCCGGAGGAGGAGTGGGACGCGTACCTGAGCTGGCTTTTTGACTTTGAGTACAGGCTGATGGGCATTCCCGCGCCGTATATGGTGATCTACCTTCAGGTCGACGTGGACGAGAGCCAGCAGCTGATGAGCGGCAGATATGCCGGACACGAGGAAAAGAAGGACATACACGAGAGCAACGTCGCCTACCTCAACCGTGCGCGGCGGGCGGCGGATTACTGCGGCAAGGCTCTCGGCTGGGAGACCGTGAGGTGCTGCCGCGATGGGACGCTCAGGGCGGTGGAGGATATCCACGCCGAAATAATGTCGCTCGTGGAGGGCCTTGACCGGATGGGGGAGAGCGATGAAGGCTGACTCAATATTCCGCAGAGCGCGAAAGAGCGCGGAATACGGCTGCGACGAGGCCCTCGCGCAGATAAAAGAGGGGAGCGCCTACGCCGCGGAGCATGATTATGACCCTGATATGCTCCACTGCAAGGGCTGTATCTACGCCTGCGCGTTTTCAAAGGCACGCTGCGATACCGGAAGGAAAGCCGTCCCTGTCCTGGCGGCCAAGAAGAATAGTAAAATGTAAACCAAATTATGTTAACATTATCATGACCGAAGTCCTACGGCTCCGGTCATGATCTTATCTGTTGTAAAAAAGCGGACAGATGATATAATTAGAAAAAAGCACTCTGACAGGAGCTTAAAATGAAGCTGATACATTTATCCGATCTCCATCTCGGCAAGCGCGTGAACGAGTATTCCATGCTCGAGGATCAGCGCCATATCCTCGCCGCGATAGTCGGGATCATTAAGGACGAAAGCCCCGACGGCGTTATCCTCGCGGGCGACATATATGACAAGGCCGTTCCCCCGGCGGAGGCGGTCGGGCTGTTCGACGATTTCCTCGTGACCGTTTCGGCGCTCGCTCCCGTGTTCGTCATCAGCGGCAACCACGACTCGCCGGAGAGGATAGCCTTTGCCTCACGCATAATGGAGCATGGGGGCATATACCTCTCCCCCGTGTATGACGGGGAGGCGAAGCGGGTGACGCTCCGCGACGGATACGGCGAGGCGGACATATGGCTCCTGCCGTTCATAAAGCCCGCGCATGTGCGCCGCGCCTTCCCCGGCGAGGAGATAAACAGCTATACCGATGCCGTCCGCGCGGCGGTCGGGCATATGGACATTGACCCCTCCCGGCGGAATGTGCTGGTAACGCATCAGTTCGTCACCGGCGCGAGCCGAAGCGACTCCGAGGAGATATCCGTCGGCGGCGCGGACAACGTGGACGCGGCGGTATTTGGGGCGTTTGACTACGTCGCGCTCGGGCATATCCATTCGCCCCAGAACTGCGGAGCGAGGATACGCTATTGCGGCACCCCGCTCAAATATTCCTTCTCCGAGGCAAAGGACGTCAAGTCCGTGACGGTGACCGAGCTGGGCGAAAAGGGGAGCCTTACGCTCAGAACAGTACCGCTCAGACCCCTGCGCGACATGATCGAGCTGCGGGGGAGCTATGCGGAGCTTACCTCGCGCGCGTTCTACGCCGGCACCCCGTGGCAGGAGGACTATACTCACATCACCCTCACCGACGAGGATGACGTCCCCGAGGCGCTGGGAAAGCTCAGAGCCGTATATCATAATCTGATGAAGCTCGACTACGATAATTCCCGCACGCGCACAAATTCCGAGATAAAGGCCGACGCCGGGGCGGAGCGGAAGTCCCCCGCAGAGCTTTTTTCGGACTTTTACGCCTTGCAGAATAACGGCGGCATGAGCGCCGAGCAGGAAGAGTATATGCTCAGGCTCATAGAAAAAACGTGGGAGGCGGAGGCATGAGACCGATAAAACTTACGCTCTCCGCGTTCGGCCCCTACGCGGGGAGGACGGTGCTGGAGCTTGACAGGCTTGGCGAGAGCGGGCTGTATCTCATCACCGGCGATACCGGCGCGGGAAAAACGACCATTTTCGACGCCATAACCTACGCGCTCTACGGCGAGGCAAGCGGCGACAGCCGCGACCCGGGAATGCTTCGCTCAAAATACGCCTCTCCCGACACCCCGACCGAGGTCGAGCTTGTTTTTTCAAGCGGCGGAAAGGTCTATACCGTCCGCCGTAACCCTGAGTATCAGCGTCCAAAGACCCGCGGTGAGGGCTTCACCCTGCGCCGAGCCGAGGCGGAGCTTATCTGCCCGGACGGACGCGTCGTGACAAAAACCAAGGACGTCACCGACGCCGTGCGCGGTATCCTCGGCATAGACCGCAGACAGTTTTTACAGATAGCGATGATAGCGCAGGGCGATTTCCTGAAGCTCCTTCTTGCGCCCACCGAGGAGCGTAAGGCGATATTCCGCCAGCTCTTCAAGACGGAGCCGTACCGCCGGCTTCAGGACGAGCTGAGGACGAAGACCGCCGCGCTCAGCCGCCGGTGCGCCGAGATCGGCGCAAGCGTCAGGCAGTACACGGACGAGATAGACTGCGCCGCTGAAAGCCCCCTGTACGAGGAGCTGACCGAGGCAAAGGCCGGGCGCATGCCGGCAGGCGAGACGCTTGGACTCATCGCGCGCGTGATCGGGCAGGATGAGCGCCTATCGGATGAAATGAGCCGCGAGATAGACACCCTTGAGGAGCGGCTCAGAGATATACACGCCCGCCTGCGTGAGAACGAGAAGAATGAAAGACTTCGTGAGGGACTTGCGGCAAAGCTCGCGGAGCTTGAGGAGAAAAAGGGCGGGCTTGAGCGCTCGTCGGCCGCGCTGAAGGCGGAGCGGGACAAGCGGCCGCGCGCGGCGGAATACGCCGCTGAGCTGGCGCTTCTGGAGAGCAGGTCCGGCGAGTACGAAAAGCTTGCGGAGCTGAACGGAGATATACATAAGCTCTCGGCGCAGCTCGATTCCGATACCGGGGAGCTGCGCAGGACCGACTCCGCCATTGCGGAGAGACGTGAGAGCGCGGCGCGGCTGCGCACAGAGGGGCAGGAGCTTGCCTCCGCGGGCGAGGATGTCCAGCGCCTGAGCGCGGAGAGAGACAGAGCCGAGGCGGAGCGGGAAATGCTCAGCGAATATCTCGCCTGCCGGGAACGGCTCGACGGGGCGGAGAACGCCCTGAACGCCGCGCGCGAGGCTTACGAGGCACTCAGGCCGAAAGAGGACGAGCTTGAAGAGCTTAAGACGGAGACGGCAAAGCTTGAAGCGGAGCTTCCGTCCTACGCGGAGCTTGAGAATATCACGGCCGGAGCGAACACGTCGAAGGAAAGGCTCCGCGCCGCCGAAACCGCCCTTGAGCTGAAAAAGCGGGAATACGAGTCGGCCGGGACCCGCCTTGCCGCGTGCAGGGCTGAGCTTGACGCGCTCAAAAACGCCGCGGCAGATGTGGAAAGGCTCACGCGTGAGAAGGAGACGGCGGAGCGACGCCTATCGGCCCTGCAAAAGCTTGAGGAGGACGCTGCGGAGCTTGACGGGCTTGCCGTGCTGCTCGAGAAAAAACAGGCCGGCTTCCTGCTCGCCGGTAAAACGGCGGATGAGCTGCAAATAGATTATGTAAACCTAAATAAGGCTTTCCTCGCGGCGCAGGCCGGAGTCCTTGCCTCCGCGCTCCACGATAACGAGCCGTGTCCCGTATGCGGCTCCCTGAGCCATCCGCACCCGGCCGCGATCCCTGCGGAAGCGCCGGGCGAGGACGAGCTGAACGCCCTGAGGGACGAGAGCGCCGCGGCACAGGAGGAGCTGCGCCGGATAAGCGCGGAGTGCGCCGCCGTTAGAACACGAAAGGACGCCAAGGAGAGCGCGCTGAATGCCGCCCTCGCGGATATCGCCGCCGTGCGTGAGGATGTCCCGCGGCTCACCGCCGAAACAGAGAGAGCGATACACGCTCTTTCCGAGCGGATAAGCGCCGCGAACGCAAGGGACGAACGCCGTCAGGAACTCGCCGCCGGGCTTCCCGCGCTTGAGGAGAGAGCGGCCGCGCTCGCAGCGGAGCAGGGCGAGCTTGAAAAGACCCGTGCGGCCGAAAGCGCGTCGCTTGCCGCACTTGATGAGCGCCGTGCCGCGCTGTGCGGGCGTCTGCGCTGTGCAAACGGTGATGAGGCGCGGCGTGAGCTTCGCGCCCTGAACGACGGGCGTGACCGGCTCACTAAAACGCTTGCCGCCGCGCAGGAGGCGTTCGATTCCTGCCGTGACGGCTATACCGCTGCCTCCTCCGCCTGTACACAGGCAGAAAGACGTCTGCGCGCGGGGCTTGTGACGGATGCGGACGCAGACGCTTTCAGGCCCGCCGCGACAGAGCTGCACAGAAAAACGCTTGAGAAAATAAGCGCTCTTGCGCGTGATATTGCCGCCGCGGAGGAAAGGGCCGTGCGTAAGGCCGGGACCGAAAAGCTCCTGCGTGAGACGGAGGAGGAGCTGAGTACGCTCTCCGGGACAAGGGAAGCGCTGAGCGGAGCCGTGCAGTTCAACTCCTCGCGGCTCGCCGAAATGCGCCGCCGCGTACAGGAGCTGGCCTCCTCGCTGCCGTTCCCGGACGGCGGGTCCGCACGGGCAAGAGCGAAAGAGCTTGCCTCCCTGACCGAGAGCATGAAGGCCGATCTGGAGCGTGCCGAGCGCGAGCATGGGCAGCTTGAAAGGGCGGTGTCCGCGCTCTCGGGCGAGACGGACGGACTGATAGCACAGCTCGCGGACGCGCCGGAGCTTGACGCGGCGGCGGAGACGGCAGAGCGGGAGCGCACGGAGACCTTGCGCGCGGAGCTGAGACAAAAAAAGCAGACCGTCGACAGCCGTATCCATTCAAACCGCGCGGCGGCGGAGAGCATAAGCGAGCGCCTGAGCGAGCTTGAGCGGCTCGAGCGGCGGTTGAGCTGGATGAAGTCGCTCTCGGACACCGCGAACGGCACGATAAACGGCAAGGAAAAGGTCGCGCTCGAGACCTATGTCCAGATGACCTTCTTCGACCGTATCATCGCGCGCGCGAACATCCGCTTCATGGTCATGTCCGGCGGACAGTATGAGCTGAAGCGCCGCGCCGACGCCGGTGATTACAGAAGTCAGAGCGGCCTTGAGCTGGATGTTGTCGACCACTATAACGGCTCCGAGCGCAGCGTAAAGACCCTCTCCGGCGGCGAGTCGTTCAAGGCGTCGCTCTCGCTTGCGCTGGGGCTTGCGGATGAGATACAGTCCTCCGCCGGCGGCGTTCGCCTCGAGACGATGTTCGTGGACGAGGGCTTCGGCTCGCTGGACGAGGAGTCCCTTGACCAGGCGATACGCGCCCTCGGCGGTCTCACGGAGGGGAACCGCCTTGTGGGTATCATCTCACATGTTGGCGAACTCAAGGAGCGTATCGACAAGCAGATAGTCGTCACCAAGGAACGGACCGGCGGCAGCAAAGTAAAGATAATTGCATAAAAAATGACCTTGCTGAAAAGCAAGGTCATTTGATTTTCTGCCGGTCATCAGCCGCCGAGGCTCGCGTACCAGTTGGAGTAGTCCGCGCCCTGACTGTCGGGGACAAAGCTGCCGTCCAGCTTTGAGAGGACGCGGGCGTAGCCCTCGCAGTCCTTGGGATAGGGGGTGGGGCGGTAGTCGTTGTAGTTCTGCGACTTCTTCATCGCGCCCTCGATGTTGCTGCTGACGCAGCAGGGGATGGTGTCGTAGCTTTCGGTGCTGATCGTGCCGTCAACATCGCGCTTTATATGCACCTGTACGAGTACGGTGTCGGGGTCGGACGGCGTGGTATGGCCGCCGAAGGTCCAGTTGCCGAGAGAGTAGAAGATGGGAACTCCGTTATACTCCTCAATGGGCTGGAGACAGTGCGAGTGGCTGCCGTAGATGAGATCCGCCCCGGCGTCGACGCAGGCGTGCGCAAGCTCGATCTGATAATCAAAGGGCTTATAATACAGCTCGTTGCCCCAGTGGAACATGCATATCACATATTCCGCGCCCTGCTCGCGCAGAGACTTTATCGCGGCCACCGCCGTGTCGGTCTTCCAGTCGGGGCGCATGTTCACGCCCGCGGTGTATATGCCGAGCTTCAGACCGCTCTCGGTCGTGACGAGCTGCGCCTGACACTCCGCACCGTAGGGGAGGCCGTATTCCTCGAGCGCCGCCTTTGTGGACTCGAGACCCTTTTCGTAGCAGTCCATGATATGGTTGTTCGCGATGGTCACGAAGTCAACGCCGCCCTCTGTCATGATGGTGACATAGTCGGTCGGGGCGAGGAAGGCGAACGTCGCCCATTTGTAGTCCACGGTCAGCTGCTTGTCCGAAAGTATACACTCGAGATTCGCGAGCGTGTAGTCGTCCGTGCCGGTGTACTGTATGGTATTGGAAAACGGGTAGGTCGGGTCGCCGTTTATGACCCCGGCGTAGCCCGCGGGATGGTTCGCGTAGTTCTTGTTCGACCAGAGCGTGCAGTCGCCCACCATAGAGATCGTGAAGTATTCCGGCTCAGCCTCCGGTGTGGGCTCGGGCGTAGGCTCCGGCGTCGTCTCGGGGGAGGCGGTGTTCTGCACCATCTCCACGGGTGCGGCGGGGACCTCCGCCGGATCGTTCTCCTTCGCGGCGTCCTGCGTCGCACGGAAGAACAGCGTCACTGCCAGCAGCGCAAAGGTGATCATCATTACCGTGACCTTCAGGCCGGTATTATCTTTTTTCCTCTTCTTCTGGTTCATTTCGCAAAGACCTCACACATATATAGCTCGTATATTATAGTTAACTTTGTCGTATAAAGCAAGAGCGGAGATGATAATTAATAAATCCTCAGATATAAAAAGGCAAAAATACACTTTTATTTTACACCGCGTCAATGTATAATAAACCGAGATATACAAGAGGAGCGGTGTACATATGGATAAAGAACTCAGACGCTGCATACCCGATACCGACATATATCTGTTCAATTCCGGCGATGCGCGCAAGGCGTGGCTGTGCTTCGGCTGCACATGGGTCGCGGAGCTGAATATGCACCGCTTCGTGCTGTGGGCGCCGAACGCGCGCGCGGTCTCCGTCGTGGGCGATTTCAACGGCTGGGACGGCGCCGCCACACCCATGGAAAAGCTCGACGGCGGCGTTTGGGCGGCGTTCGTTCCGGGGCTTGAGACGGGCGCTCTCTATAAGTACTGCGTGACCGGCGCGGACGGGAGGACGGTATTCAAGGCCGATCCCTTCGCCGCGTATTCCCAGAATGGGGCGGACACCGCGTCGATAGTCTGGCGCAGCCGCCATGAATGGCGCGACGGCGCGTATATGCGCGCTCGTGCGCGGCGCGACTTCATGCACAGCCCCATGAGCGTGTACGAGGTACACCTCGGCTCGTGGAGGGATCTCCGCGGCGGCGAGCCGCCCTATCGCGAGCTTGGAGAGAGGCTTGCGGACTATTGCCGGGAGATGGCGTATACCCATGTGGAGCTTATGCCGATAACCGAGTATCCCTACGACGCCTCGTGGGGCTATCAGGTCACGGGCTATTACGCGCCGACCTCGCGCTACGGCTCGCCGGACGACTTCAAGTACATGGTGGACACGCTCCACGCCGCCGGTATCGGCGTTATCATGGACTGGGTCCCGGCGCATTTTCCGAAGGACGAACACGGCCTTGCGAGCTTTGACGGCACCCCTCTCTTCGAGTGCAAGGAGAAGCGCATGGCCGAGCATCCGGAGTGGGGGACGCTCATCTTCGACTATGCCTCCACTCAGGTACAGAGCTTCCTCGTCTCCTCCGCCTGCCGCTTCTTTGACGAATACCACGTCGACGGCATACGCGTGGACGCGGTCAGCTCAATGCTTTACTTAAATTATGGCAGACGCGACGGAGAATATACGCCCAACAGGTTCGGAGGGGAAATAAATCTTGACGCGGTGGAGTTCCTGAAAAAAATGAACCGCGCCGTGCTGACGACGTATCCGGGGGCGATAACCGTCGCCGAGGAGTCAACGGCCTTCCCTCTCATCACGGCTCCACCGGAGAACGGCGGGCTGGGCTTCTGCTTCAAGTGGGACATGGGCTTCATGCACGACACGCTCGACTACATGGCCGTCGACCCGCTCTTTCGCGGCGGCAGCCACGATAAGCTCACCTTCTCCATGATGTACGCATTCTCGGAAAACTACGTCCTTGCCTACTCTCATGACGAGGTCGTCTACGGCAAGCGCTCCATGATAGAGAAGATGAGCGGCGATTATGACCAGAAATTTGCCTCGCTCAGGACGCTCTACGGGTACCAGTTCGGCCACCCCGGCAAAAAGCTCAACTTCATGGGCAACGAGTTCGGACAGTTCGTGGAGTGGAACTGGCAGCGCCAGCTCGACTGGATGCTGCTCGACTTTCCACGGCACCGGGAGCTGCGCCTTTACTGCGCGGAGCTGAACCGCCTGTACGTCTCGCGCCCCGCGCTGTATGACGTCGACCGTTCGTGGGACGGCTTCAAGTGGCTGAACGTGGACGACCGGGACAGAAGCTCCATCGCCTTCATGCGCATGTCGGAGAGCAAAAAGGACTATGTCGTGTGCGTGTGCAACTTCACGCCCGTGCGCTACGACGGCTTCGTCATCGGCATGCCCTGCGCGGGGACCCTCCACCAGCTCCTCAGCAGCGACGAGACGCGCTTCGGCGGCGGTGGGACGGAAAATAAAAAGACCGTATATACAAGAAAAGAGCCGTTTTTGGATATGCAGCACTCGGCAAGAGTGACTCTGCCGCCCATGTCGGCGGTGTTCTATGAGTTCAGGCCGAGAAAAACGAAAACGAGAGGTGAAAAATGAAAAGGGAATTTCGTGAAATGCTCTCCGAGCGCGGACGCCGGGATATGCCGGGCGTCCTTCTCGCCTCGGCCGAATGCGCTCCTCTTTCAAAGACGGGGGGCCTCGCGGACGTGGTCGGCACGCTGCCAAAGTCCCTGAAAAAGCTCGGGATAGACGCGCGCGTCATCACGCCGTACCATCGCTGCATAAAGGACAGATACTCCGGACAGACGGAGCATATGTTCCATTTCGACGTACATCTCGGCTGGCGCACGCAGTACGCCGGGATAGAAAAGCTCGTGCTGGACGGCGTGACGGTCTACCTTGTGGACAGCGAGTACTACTTCGGCGACAGGATATACCGCGGAGGACTCGCGGAGGGAGAGCAGTACGCCTTCTTCTGCCGTGCCGTTCTCGAGGCGCTGCCGGGACTTGATTTCGAGCCGGAGGTCGTCCACTGCAACGACTGGCACACCGCCATGCTGCCCATGCTTGCGCGCACCCAGTATCAGGGGCGCATGCAGGAGAGCCGGCGCTATCTCCTCACCATCCACAATATCGCCTTCCAGGGCAAGTTCGGATTTGATTATGTTCAGGACCTTTTGGGCGTGGATGCGCGCTACTATACGCCCGAGTTCATGGAGCTCAACGGCTGCGCGGACTTCCTCAAGGCCGGCTGCGTCTTTGCCGACAGGATAAATACCGTCTCTCCCAGCTATGCCGAGGAGATAATGACCCCCTATTACGCCGAGGGACTGGAGGGTATACTCAACGCCCGCCGCGCTCAGGTCTCGGGGATAATCAACGGTATCGACAAAACGCTGTTCAACCCGCATACCGACCCGCTTCTCCCGGCACGCTACGACCGCGGACACCTGCGCGGCAAGGCAGTGTGCAAGAGCGAGCTTCAGGAGCGGATGGGGCTTGAGGTGCGCGCGGACGTCCCGCTCATCGCCATGGTCACGCGCATGACGGAGCAGAAGGGCTTCGATCTAGTCGCGCGCGTCATCGACGACCTGATGGGGAACGACGACGTTCAGTTCATGCTGCTGGGGTCGGGAGACGAGCGCTTTGAGAATATAATGCGCGCCACCGAGGGTCGCTACAGGGGGCGGCTGTGCGCCTATATCGGCTACAGCGAGCCGCTCTCCCACCTCGTCTATGCCGCGAGCGACTTCTTCCTCATGCCCTCGCGCTTTGAACCGTGCGGGCTGAGCCAGATGATCGCCATGCGCTACGGCTCTCTCCCCATCGTCCGCGAGACCGGCGGACTGAGAGACACCGTCGCGCCCTACAATAAATATACTGGAGAGGGCAACGGCTTTTCCTTCGCCAACTTCGACGCCTACGAAATGCTGGGCGTCATCCGCTCGGCACTCGGCTGCTACGGCGACAGAGAGATAATGCGCGGACTCATCAGCCGCGCCATGCAGGCGGACTACGGCTTTGACGGCTCTGCGGAGGAATACGCGAAGCTATACATATGGATGCTGTAAAAGAGAGAATCTATAAAATATATTTCGGCGGCAGCTACCGCGAGTGCTGGTCGGAGGATTATACCCTCTCCATCGCCTATGAGGGGCGCAAATGCGCCGAGGCTGCCTTTACAGACGGAAAATGGCATGCCGTGGGCGGGGACGGTGAGCTTGCGGCCCTGCTCGAGTCGGCGGACTGCCCGCCGCTCACGCGGCTTTATTTTGAGGCCGCCGCCTCGGCCTACGACGGAGCGCAGGAGTGCCTGCGCCGCGGGCTTGAGCTTTCAAAAATGTACGAGTGCTTCTGCGGCAACTCGAACGCGCTCATCGCGCCGGAGCTTATGCGCCTTCTGATGGACGACTGCGGCTTCCCCATGGGCGCGGCGTATGACACGGTCTCGTGCTGCTGCGGCGACCTGCGCTCGCCGGGGATAGACCTCCACGCGCTTTACGCCCTCCAGCCCCGCACCGCCCATGTGGCGGGCATACTGCGCGAGACGTCTCAGGAGCGGCCTGCGGCGGAGCATGACTCGGCGGACGCACGCTTCCGCAGCCCGACGGGAGCCGTGGAGTGCGGGGAACAGATACGCCTGAGCGCGCGCATACGCGGCGGCAGGGTGAAGAAGGTCACTCTCGTCGTCGAGGGCGACGAGCTGCACACGGAGATCGAGACCGAGCGGGACGGGGACGTCTGGAGCGTCGTGCTTGCGTGTCCGGAGACTCCTGCCGCACTGTGGTATCATTTCAGGATAGAGACCGACCACAGCTCGCACTGGCTCTGCCCGGACGAGGGCGGACACCGCGGGCGGCTGTACGGGAGCGAGAGCGCGGGCTTTCGCCTCACGGTGCATTGCAGGGACTTTGAGACCCCCGCGTGGTTCCGCCGCAGCGTCATGTATCAGATATTTCCCGACCGCTTCGCCTTCAGCGCCGACGGCACGGCGGAGCGGGGGATAGAGTACCACCGCGCGCTGCACCAGACGCCGGAGCTGCACAAAAGCCTTGACGAGCCGGTGAGATACCTGCCCCGCCCGTTTGAGACGAGCTACTCGCCCGACGATTTCTACGGCGGAACGTTCAAGGGAATAGAGAGCAGGCTACCTTATCTGAGCGCGCTGGGCGTGAGCTGCATTTACCTCAACCCCATCTGCGAGGCCCGCTCCAACCACCGCTACGATACCTCGGACTATTTAAGACCTGACCCGATACTCGGCACGGAGCGGGACTTTGAGGAGCTGTGCGCCGCCGCGGCCGCGATGGGTATACGCATTATATTGGACGGCGTGTTTTCACACACCGGAGCGGACAGCACATACTTCAACCGCTATGGGCATTACCCGGACAGCGGCGCGTGTCAGGGGCCGTCCTCGCCCTATTTCGACTGGTACGATTTCAAAAGGTTCCCGGATGAGTACCGCTGCTGGTGGGGCTTCCGCGACCTGCCTGAGGTGAACGAGGGAAACGGGAGCTGGCAGGATTTCGTCATAACCGGGGAGAGCAGCGTTGTGCGTACATGGCTGCGCCGCGGGGCGTCCGGCTGGCGGCTTGACGTGGCCGACGAGCTGCCCGACGAGGTGCTGGGCCTTATCCGCGCCGCGGCGAAAAGGGAAAAGCCCGACGCGCCCATAATCGGCGAGGTCTGGGAGGACGCGGTGACGAAGGAGAGCTACGGCGGCAGACGCAATTACGCGCTGGGCTTCTCGCTCGACTCGGTGATGAACTATCCGTTCCGCGCGGCGGCGCTGGACTTCATTCACGGGCGGATAAACGCCTGCGGGATGAGGGATTTTCTCATCTCCCAGCAGCAGAACTACCCGAAGCCGCTCTACTATTCGCTCATGAACCTTCTCGGTACTCACGATGTGGACAGGCTCCGCACGGCGCTCTCGACAAAGACCGTCATACGCGGCCTGAGCCGGGAGCAGCAGCTCGCCCTGCGCTTCACGGACGAGGCGCTCGAGCGCGCGGTGAAGCTCGAAAAGCTCTGCGCGGCGATACAGTTCTCCATACCCGGCGTGCCAAGCATATACTACGGCGACGAGCAGGGGATGTGCGGCGTGTCGGACCCCTTCAACCGCGAGCCGTTTCGCGAGGGGACGCCGGAGTTGCACGACTATTACGCCTATCTCGCGCACCTGAGGAGTGAAAATCCGGCTCTCTCCACGGGCGAGGCCGTGTTTGGGGCCGCCGGTGCGGGCGTGCTTACGATATTGCGTTATGTAAACCACAGTAAGGATGCGTTCGGACTTGACGCCGAAAACGGCGCGTTTCTGACCGTTATAAATATCGGCGCACAGGACGCGGAGGTGAGTGTGGACTGCTCTGCCGCGGGCTGCGGCATGTACCGCGGAAAAATCGAAGGAGAAGGCACAAAAATAGTTAGGTTAAGATAGAAAAAGTAGTGGAGAGATATGATTATGGAAAAAACAAATGGGTTGCTATATGAAAAAGCAGTGAGATGGTTGCTGGAGCATATTCGCGAATATAGAATTCCGCTAATATCTTCATGGATAGTAGGACTTCTTGCACATATGTTCATGTTCACAAACAAAATAGTGAACCATGACGATGTACTGTATCTTTTCAGTAAGGGAGAGACTCTTGTATCCGGACGCTGGCTTCTTGCCTTGACCGGATATATTTTTCCGAATTGTTCCATGCCATGGATATACGGAGTGCTGTCGCTTGCCATTACCGCTGCTACAGTTTGCCTTATAGTAAAAATTTTTGATATCCGCAGCAAGTATCTTCAGGCGCTTCTTGCGGGACTTATCGTGAGCTTTCCCGCGCAGACGAGCATCTTCTGCTTCATGTTCACCAGCGCCCCGTATGCGCTCGCCTTTCTTGGCTCTGTCCTCTCCGTATATATACTTATCAGGGGCAGCCTGAAGAGTCTCTTGGCCGGCAGCGCTGTACTTGCGCTTACCCTCGGCATATATCAGGGGTACATCGCAGTGGCGTCCAGTCTTTATATCATACTGATGATACAGGCGCTGCTGAAGGGTGAACCGGCCGGAAAGGTATTCAAGGACGGACTTAGATACGCCGCGGCGCTGCTGGCCGCGCTTGGCCTTTACTATGCGGTCACGCTCGTGATCTGCAGACTCAGCGGGACGGAGCTTCTCAGCTACGGGTACAGTGAGGACAGCATACTGTTTCGCGTGCTGCTCGCATACAATGGCTTTCTTCGCAGCATCATCAGCGGCTACTTTGGCTTCGTTAACAGCGGGATTTCCATGACGGCTCATTTGGCTTGCCTTATAGCCATGGCGGTATTGCTTGTTCATTATTTCAGTAAGAGAAGAACGAAAAAAACAAAGGAAGCACTGTTGCTTTTTGTTTGTACTGCACTTTTTCCTTTAAGCATAAACTGCCTTTATCTTATCGCTCAGACAGGCGTAATTAACAGCTGGACTCTATATTCTTTTATATGCATTTATATTCTTGCAGCGGTAATTGTTGAGCTGCTGGCGGAAAAGAACTGGCTGAACGATGTTGTTCTTATTTCTTTTACTCTTGTGATAATATCGAATGTATTCTTCGCAAATAAAGTATATCTAAAAATGTATCTTGGCAATGAGAGCATGTTTGCTTACTATTCGGCAATGGCTGCGGACATAAGACAAAGCCCGGAGTATAAGGATGGCATGACTCTTGCAATACTGGGCGAAGAAACTGATTTGGTGGAATACATGGATGAGATTGACACGGGATATTTCACGGGGCCGGCGGATAATACCATAAATATGTATACAAGGGACTGCTTTTTGAAATATTACATTGGACTGAATGTTCCCACTTTACCGTACCTTGATACATATAAAATACGCGGTGACATTGAGAGTACAGATGAGTTTAAGTCTATGCCTGAGTATCCCGCCGAGGGGTCGATCGCGGAAATAGACGGATATCTTGTGGTAAAGCTTGGATAAACTGACCGTAAGCAGGACCGGCCGGGTAAAGTACCCGGCCGGTTCCGCTTAACTGTTTACTTTTTGTAGCCCGTCTCAAAGTCCACCACATTGCGGTATTCCCCGCCGCCGAGGCAGACGCGGAGGTTCTCCGCCGCGATGTCCACGATCAGCTCCAGCGTGTCCTTCAGATGGTAGTAGCCCGCCGCATGCGGCGTTATCATCAGGTTGTCAAGTCCCCACAGCGGGCTGTCGGCGGGCAGCGGCTCCACCTCAAGAACGTCCACCGCCGCCGAGGCGATGTCGCGATCCCGGAGCGCCTTGTACAGCACGTCCAGCTCCACCGCACTCCCTCTGCCGCAGTTGATGAATATGGCCGTGTCCTTCATGGCCTTGAAGCGCTCCGCGGTGAAGATGTGCGTTGTCGCGGGCGTACCGGGCAGAACGGAGAAGATAACGTCAGCGCGGGGCAGCACCCTGTCAAGCTCGTCGGTGGTGTACAGCTCGTCCACATATTCGGGACAGCCGGAAGCCCTGCGCTTTACGCCGATGACATATGCGCCCAGCGCCTTCGCCATCCTCGCAAAATGGCAGCCGATGTCGCCGAGACCGATAACTGCCACCACCGAGTCGGCAGGGGAGGTGACGGTGGGGACGTCGATCCACTCCCGGCGAAGCTGCGCATCGCGGTACAGATGGAGGTTCTTCTGCAGCATGAGCATGGAGGCAAAGCCATGCTCGGCGACGCTCTTGCTGTACGCGCCGGTCGAGTTGGTCAGGACGGTACCGGGCGCGAGAACGCCCTTTTTTACATAGGGGTCGGCCCCGGCGGAGCTAAGCTGCAAAAGTCTGAGGCGCTGGGAAGCATGTATCCTTTTGGCGTTCACACAGCCGAGAATGACGTCCGCCTCAGCGATAAGCTCCTCGCTCGCCCCCGGCATGTCGGTATAGGTGAAGCGGCAGCCGGGAGCAATGCTCTCGAACCGTTCCTTGTGCGCGGGGGTGACGGGGATGGTGACCAGTATGTTCAACATATAATTGCCTCCTTGATTGAATTTCCGTGAACTAAGGGTATCACAGAGTATGACGGAAAAGCAATACCGTTTATAGTGATTTTCAATAGAAATACGTCGTTTTCCGGCGAAAAAACGTAAAACTTTTTGGCTTGAATAAGCGTTTGCGCTGTAGTATAATGCTCGAACAATCAACGGGAGGGGAAAAGCTATGGATAATTACGATAAAAATGACCTGACTCAGGGCGTTATCTGGAAAAAACTGCTGGCGTTTTTCTTTCCGATCCTGCTTGGTATGCTGTTTCAGCAGCTTTATAATACGGTAGACGCGATAGTCGTCGGAAAATTCGTCGGCACCGACGCGCTCGCGGCGGTGGGCGGCAGCTCGGCGGCCATAGTCAGCCTTGTTATCGGCTTCTTCACCGGCCTTGCCTCCGGCGCGACGGTCGTGATCTCCCAGCACTTCGGCGCGAGGGATTATGAGAGGCTGAGCCTCACGGTACACACGGCGGTGACCTTCTGCCTGATCATCGGCGCGGCGCTCATGGTGCTGGGCTATGTTCTTGCGCCGTGGTCGCTCCAGCTGGTCAAGACGCCTGAGAACATCATGGCCGATTCGGTGGAGTATCTGCGGATATATTTCTCCGGCTCGATCGCCTCGCTCATCTTCAACGTCGGCTCCGGTATCCTGCGCGCGGTGGGCGACTCCAAGAGACCGCTCTATTACCTCGTGATATGCTGCGTTCTCAACATTATTTTGGACCTCCTGTTCGTGACGAGCTTCAATATGGGCGTGGCGGGCGTCGCGTGGGCGACGGTCATAGCCCTCATGATAAGCGCGGTGCTTATGCTCATAAGCCTCTGCCGCACCGGCGGGCCGCACAGGCTCAGCTTCCGTAAGCTCGGCATAGACATGAGTGCGCTGAAAAAGACGATGTATATAGGCGTGCCTGCCGGAGTGCAGAGCATGATGTACTCGCTCTCGAATCTCATCATCCAGACCGCGATAAACGGCTTCGGCACCGCGACCATAGCCGCGTGGTCCGCCGTGACGAAGTTCGACGGCATATACTGGGTGACGAGCAGCGCTTTCGGCGTGGCCATCTGCGCCTTCGTCGGCCAGTGCTTCGGCGCGGAGAAGTATGACCGAATGAAAAAGAGCGTCAAGGTCTGTCTCGGGATGGCGATAGCCTCCGCCGCGGTGATATCCTCGCTGCTTCTGATATTCGCGCACCCCGGAATGCGTATCATCTCTGACGACCCGCAGGTCATTGATCTCGCTGTCGAAATGCTTTGGTGCTTCGCGCCGTTCTATGTGGTCTGGTCGTTTGTCGAGGTAATCTCCAACACGCTCCGCGGCGCGGGAGATTCCTTCTGGCCCATGATCATCGTCGTCCTCGGCGTATGCGTCCTGCGTGTGCTGTGGGTGATCTTTGTGGTACCGGAGTGGCACACGATACGCGGCATAAGCCTCGCCTATCCGTTCACATGGTGCGTCACCGCCGTGGCAATGACGGTCTATTACTTCAAGAGCGACTGGCTGAAAAAGAGAATACCCAATACTTGAAAAATCACCCGCATACTTACTGTGTGCGGGTGATTTTTTTGGCGGTTTGTATGGACTGGCAGCGACAGAAGCGCATATTGTTCCGGCCGGCTTTTAGGTGCAATGCTTTTTATAGCCTCACGCCGAAAAACAGAACCATGCGTGCCGGAACTCGAGACTGTCGGCGCGGGCAGATATATGCACTTTTTTCGCGCCTCAGGCGCTCCCCGCACACGGGGCAAATGAGCTGAACCATCGTTATATATCTATTATTATCGTTTTTACGCCCTGTCTGCGGGCGTAGAGCAGCGTGTTCATCGTGCCGCCGGAGCTGCCGTTGAAGCAGGCGAGAAGCACCGACGAGTTGTCCACCATGTATCTGTTCCTGCGCAGCATGCAGCCGGGGGTGTATTGGTGCTGGACGAAGGTGACGGTGTCGCAGCTGGAGAGAATGGCGTTGTAGCGTTCTTTCTGTTCCTCCGGCCAGCTGTTCGCCTGAGAGTCGCAGGGGACGGCGGCCTCGAGCGTCACGTCGTCATATTCCTCGCGCATGGCAAGCACGGCCTCGGCAAAAAGAAGGTCGCAGCCGAGCGCCATGCCGGAGATGAAGTGAGTTACCCCGGCGCTGTGCAGCGCCTCGAGCTGTATGGCGATCTCTATCCTCAGCTTCCGGCATTCGGTCGAGTTCTCGTCAAGTCCCCAGGGGAGCTTGTCCGGCCTGTGTCCCGTAAAGCAGCAGGTGTTTTCCCTCGCTCGCGTGCCCATCACCTCCGTGCGTCATACTGAGGCGATTATACATTGTTTTTTACCTCTTGTCAAAAGCGAATGGGGGTGATATAATACGGATGTCTTCAGGGCGGGGTGAGATTCCCGACCGGCGGTAAAGTCCGCGAGCCGTTTTCGGCATGATCCGGTGTGATTCCGGGACCGACAGTAAAGTCTGGATGAGAGAAGACGCGATAGGATGTTTTATTGCGTTTGTTTTCCACGCCCGAAGCGACAGCTTCGGGCTTTTTTTATTGGAGGTAAAGGTATGGAAAATCTTAAATTCGTTCTTATGTGCCTCGGCGTCATTGCCGCCATCATGCTCGCGGCGGCCCTGTGCGGGAAATATCTCTGCAAGGACAGGAAGAACTTCTCAAGCACCCACTACATAAGCTACACCGCCATATTCGCCTGCATGGCGGGCGTTCTCATGCTGGTGGAGATACCGCTCTTTTTCGCCCCCGGCTTCTATAAGCTGGATCTGAGCGAAATGCCGATACTCATCTGCACGTTCTATCTCGGCCCCGTGGCGGGTGTCGCGGCGGAGCTTGTGAAGGTGCTGGTGAAGCTCCTGCTCAATGGGACCACTACGGCCTTTGTGGGCGATTTCGCGAACTTTGCCGTCGGCTGCTCGTTCGTCCTGCCTGCAAGCGTCATCTATCACGCAAGACCCGGACGGCGCACTGCCCTCGTCGGGATGGCGGCGGGAACGCTCGTGATGACCGTTTTCGGGAGCCTTTTCAACGCCGTGTATCTCCTGCCGAAATTTGCGGAGCTTTATGGTATCCCGATGGAGACCATAGTTTCCATGGGTACGGCCGTGAACGCTTCGATCACCGACGCGGCGACTCTGGTGCTGTTCGCGGTGGTCCCGTTCAACCTGCTCAAGGGCATAGTGGTCTCTGCGCTTACCTTTGTACTGTACAAGCGTATCTCGCCCATACTCCATAAAAACGACGCAAAACTGAAAAAGAAAAGTTAACATAATGCGTAACTACTGAGGGCGGAAACACTTCCGTCCTCAGTTTTCACCAAATGAAGTTAACATAACATTACGCTTGACAGCACAGCGCAGACGTCCGGCGCTCAGCGCAAGGTTGAATATCTCACTGAAATATATGATGAAGATATACGCCTTCAGTGCATATAGCGGGAGGTAGAGCCTTATGAGAAACAGCCCGACCAGCGACTCAAGCACGTTTATCCCCATGCACCATACCTGTTGCCCAAGCCCCTTGAGACAGCCGTCGACCGTCATATCCGTGTAGAAAAGCGGCACGAGCGGCGCGAGCAGACGAATGTAGTGTCCCGCCTCGCGGCTGTCGTAGATGACAATGCCGAGCTTATCCGCGAACACGAACATGAACAGCGCCACGGCGAGCGAGAACGATATGCACAGCCCCAGCAGCCGCCGCACCGTCGAGCGTATCGCGCCGCCGTCGTTCTGCACCTGCGACTCAGTAAGCTCCGGGACGATGAGCATGGACACGACGCCGACTATGCACGAGGGGAACATCAGTATCGGCAGCACCATTCCCTGTATTATGCCGTAGCCGGAGAGCGCGCTGTCGGCGGAATAGCCGGCCTCGCGCAGCCCACGAGGAACGAGCAGGTGCTGGAAGGTCGTGAGCGCGCTGCGAGCGTAGGCCGATACCGCGAGCGGCACCGCGATACGCAGTATGCGACGCATGGGTCTGCCGCCGGGGCTGCTCTCGGAGTAATGCCTTGCCCGGTCGGTGGCATAGGCCAGCAGCATGAGAAGGAACGAGACGACATCCGCCGTCACGCGCCCCTTTATCACCGCCGTGCAGCTTTTCTCGATGTCTCCCGCGGAAACCCGGAAGAGGAAAAACGCCACGGCCGCGATACAGACCAGCTGCTCCGTGAAATGGACGAGTGCGCTTTTCCACACTCTTCCGCAGGCGGTGAAATAGCCTGAGAGCGAGGAACCCATCGAAATGCACGGCATGCTCAGCGCGCAAAGCCTCAGCGCCCGGACGGTACGCGCATCGCCTATCCAGAGAAAGCCTATTGGCTCGGCCAGAAAATAAATGACGGCCCCCGCCGCCGCGCCGAAAAACGCCCCGTAGCCCAGACACCGGCGCATCATCCCCCGTATCCCCTCGGTGTTGTCGAGACCGATCTCCTCGGAGATGAGCCTTGTCGTGGCAAAGCGTATGCCGGAAATGGCAAAGGTGGCGCACAGATTAACGACCGAGATGACCAGCTCGTACAGCCCTATGCCCGCCGTACCTACGCGCCCGACCAGCCAGACGTTGAACGCCATGCCTATGCAGCTCATCACGAGCGATGACACGGTGAGCAGCGCAGTGTTGTATAAGAGCTTTTTTCCCAGCATGCCTGTACCTCCAAAGAAAAATAACCGCTTTAATTGTATGCATGACCGGGGCGTAATTAATTTCGTATCCTGTTGATTTTGGCACGGGAGGCGCCGACCGACAAAAACCGCACGCGAAGCTAACACCGACAGATAGACCACTGTACACCCACGGTGGACACTGAAATGCTAATATATCCCCATCTTCTGTGAGGTGAAACAGAAATGGGGAAAAAGTTACTTATTCTGACAGTGTTGGCCGTGTTGAGCGTACTTATGCTCGCCGCCTGCGGTGCGGCGGACGCGCCCGAGGAGGTGCCGGCCGCGACGCCGGAGATTGTCGAGACTCCTGCCCCAACGCCGACGCCGACTCCCGAGCCGGAGCTTCCCGCGGGCATGGCAGTGACCGTCGACGGAAAGCCGCTTGAGAGCGGCAGCGTTGTGAAGGACGGCACGGCATATGTAAAGCTTGACGAGTTCACCGCCGCGCTGGGCAGCGAGAGCGTGACGGACGGCGAGAGCGCGAGCTTCGTGTGGCGGCGCAGGGACGTCGGCATGGATACCGGCTCTGCGGCGCTCAGCTACGGGGAAAAGGAGGCGGAGCTTGCCGCCGCTCCAACCGTTTACCGCGGTGAGATATGGATACCGGTCGAGTCCGCGTGCGAGGCGCTGGAGATATCCACCCTCTACGACGAGGAGTACGACCGCCTCTATTGCACTCCCGGCGCGGGAAGCTGGGAGCTGAAGCCGGGCTACAGGGTGCCTATCTGCATGTACCACGCCGTGTGCGAGAGCCTCTTTGAATACATGCTCTACGACATGTGTCTCCGCCCGTCGGAGATGGAGGAGCAGCTCAGCTTCCTCACCGAAAACGGCTACGACACGATATTTTTTGACGACCTCGAGCATATAGAGGATTATGACAAGCCAGTTATCCTCACCTTTGACGACGGGTACGACTGCCTGTACGATAACCTCTTTCCGCTGCTGAAAAAGTATAACGCCAAGGCTGTCGTCTATCTCATAACCGGCAACATAGATACCGGCGCATACCATTCGCTCTCGCGCGAGCAGATCGTCGAGATGGCGGAGTCCGGGCTGGTGTCGTTCCAGAGCCACACCGTCACCCATCCTCCGCTCATAGAACTCAGCAAGGAGGCTCAGGCCAAGGAATATTACGGCTCGAAGCTCTTTATCACGCGCCTTGTTGGCAAGGAGCCGTTTTCCATCGCCTATCCGGAGGGCAAGGCGTATCCGGGCAGCACCACGGCGAACGCCATGGAGTATTACCGCTTCGGCGTGAGAATGGGGACCTTCCCGTGGTACACGGACGACGACCCGTCGTTTATGTACAGACTCAATATCAAGCGGGACATGCCGCTATTTATATATCAGAATGTGATCGACATGGTCGACCCTGACAGATAAGGAGGAAAGACATGATAATCACGCTCGGAAGACAGCACGGCAGCAACGGACATCTTATCGCCCGCAGGCTCGCAGAGGAGCTGGGCTACAAGTGCTATGACAAGGAGATAGTGGACGAGGCCGCGGCAGCCTCCGCATTCAGCAAGGAGATATTCGACTCCTACGACGAAAAGCGCGTATCCGCCTACATTCTCTCCACGCCCCACTACATAGGCATGAACGAGGGCTTCCACCTCAATATGCAGGTCGCGGCCGCACAGTTCGAGACCATGCGCAGGCTCGCCGAAAAGGGCGACTGCATATTCGTCGGGAGATGTGCCGACTATGTACTCAGGAACCGGGACGACGTTCTGCGCATATTCATTATGGGCGACATGGAAACGCGCATAAAGACCATGATGGAGCGCCGCAGCCTTTCCTACGACCAGGCAAGAAGACTCGTGCGCGAGGTGGACAAGGACCGCTCCAGCTACTATAAATATCACACCGACCAGATATGGGGCGAGTCGGAGAACTACGATCTCTGTATCGACAGCCGTATCGGCGTGCAGGGTACCGTAGACGTGATCAGGGCGTACATGGCCGCACTCGAAAAGTAAATGCCGCGCCGTGAGCCGGATACGGCGGGCGCAGATACCGCCTTGAAATTTCGCGGCGCAAAGAGTATAATATGAGCTGCGGAGCCACGCCGCAAATACTTTTCCGTAATTTGTACAAAGGAGATATAATATCATGAAGCACAATAAGAAGAAAAAGAATCTCATCGCCCGTGCGCGCCGCCGCTGCCATCGCACGGTATTCCTTGTCGGCGCCATCCTCGGCGCGGCGCTGGGCTTTAACATGAGAAACATAGTCGACGCGGTAGTGGAGAAGCTCGCCGCCCTGAAAAAGTAAAAAGCGGAAATGAACGCGAAACGCGGGGCAATACGCTCCGCGTTTCGGCTTTTCTGCGAAGCTCAGACGAACTTTCCACTTGAAATATGAGCAGGATATGGTACAATAATTTGAACGATTGTATTTGCGGGTCGGAAATATGGACAACATAAGCTCAAGAAAAAACGCATATATAGCCCATGTGAGGGCGCTTGCCGCCGATGGGGACTACCGGCGCGAGCGGGGAGAGTACCTGTGCGACGGTGTAAAGACCCTCCGCGAGGCGATACGCTTCGGCGCGGAGGTCAGCTCGGTTTTGTGGAAGGAAGAGCCGCAGGATATCGAGGGGCTTTGCTGCGCGGCGCAGTATACCGCGGCGGCGGAGCTGTTTGACTACGCCTCCGTTATGAAGAACAGCCCCGGTCCGCTCTTCACCGTCCGCATGCCCCGCGAACGGGACGGCGGGCATATAAAAAACGCCATAGTTCTCGAAAACGTGCAGGACCCCGGCAATGTCGGCACCGTCATACGCAGCGCCAACGCTTTCAGGATCGGCGCGGTCATACTCACCGGCTCCTGCGCAGACCTATATAATCCCAAAACGGTCAGGGCGACCATGGGAGCCATATTCCGCCAGCGCGTCCTTACGCTCGATATGGACTCCCTGCGCGCCGTACTCGGGGAAAATGGCCTCATGCTTTACGGCGCGGCTCTTTCCGAAAGCGCGCAGGATATACGCAGCGTTCCGATATCAAACGCGGCCGTCGCCGTCGGGAGCGAGGGCAGGGGACTCAGCCGCGAATTTCTCGCCATGTGCGGCGGCGAGGTGATAATCCCCATGAACGAGGACAGCGAGTCGCTCAACGCCGGCGCGGCGGCGAGCGTCATAATGTGGGAAATGGCACGCGGCAGTATTTGACCGCCGAAAGGGGAGAGGACGATGGGAGCAACTGAATACTGGCTGTGGCTCTCCTCCGCTCCTCAGGTGAGCGCCCGGTCAAAGGCCGCGCTCGCCGAATACTACGGCGGTGCGGAGGCGGCGTTTCTCGCGCCGTCGGGCGAATTTTCGCGCATAGACGGAGTCAGCCGCCACGACGCGGAGATACTCGAGAGGCGCGACATGAGCGGCGTCCCCCGTATATACGCGCTCTGCCGCCAATACGGGATCAGAATGATCACCATGGCCGACGGGGAGTATCCCGCGAGGCTGAGAAATATATTCGCCCCGCCGGTGGCGCTGTATGTAAAGGGCAAGCTCCCGCCGGTGGATGAGCGGGCCGTGATCGCCGTCGTCGGAACGAGGAAGGCCACGGACTACGGCCTTAAAATGAGCCGCAGACTCGCCTATGAGATAACCAAATGCGGCGGGACGGTCGTCTCCGGACTGACCGCGGGGATAGATTCCATGGCGCTTTCCTCCGCGCTCGACGCGGGAGGGGAGTGCATTGCCGTCCTCGGCCTGCCTATCGAGCTTGAGCGCGCACCGCTCGCAAAGCGAATTGCCGCCCACGGCGCTCTCGTGAGCGAATACCCTCCCGAGACGAAGCCGTATAAGAGCTTTTTCAGGGAGAGGAACCGTATCACCGCGGGGCTGAGTCTCGGCGTCGCGGCGGTCGAAGCGCCGGAGAAGAGCGGCACGAGCCTCTTTATAGCCGAGGCCGCGGAGCAGGGCAAGGAGATATTTGCCGTTCCGGGCAACGCCGACTCGCCGAACAGCGTCGGCACGAACGGCTTTATCCGGGACGGGGCGAAGCCCGTCACCTGCGGCTGGGACATACTCTGTGAGTTCGAGACGCGCTGGAACGTGAGCAGCGTACCCTGCGAGATACCGGACGCGCCGCGTGACACACCCGCCGTTCCTGCCCGCCGTGAACGTCCCCCCGCGGAAAAACCGCAGAAAGCGGTTGACAACGGGAAAAACACAATATATATTGTAGCGTCGGAGCGCATGGAAGAGCTTCCCGACGACCAGCGCAGGATAATATCCGTCATATCCGGCGGCGATACCCTCGTCGACGATATAATCACATCTACCGGCCTTGCCCCGGCACGGGTACTGTCTCAGCTTACCGTGCTGGAAATAAAGGGCCTTATCGAGCGCCTCCCCGGCAGACGCATAGCGCTCAAAGCGAATACGGCAAAAAAGTGAGGAAAGTCAATGGCAAAATCTAAGGATCTCGTAATAGTCGAATCCCCCGCCAAGGCAAAGACTATCGAGAAGTATCTGGGCAGCGACTATAAGGTGATAGCGTCCATGGGACATCTGCGCGATCTCCCCAAAAGCAAGATGGGTGTTGATATAGAACACGGCTTCGAGCCGCAGTACATCGCGGTGCGCGACAAGGGCAAGACCGAGCTTATCTCCACGCTCAAAAAGGAAGCCAAGGCCGCAAAGACCGTCTATCTCGCGACGGACCCTGACCGCGAGGGAGAGGCCATTTCATGGCACCTCAAGGAGCTTCTTGAGCTGCCGGACGAAAAGGCGAAGCGCGTGACCTTCAACGAGATCACGAAGCGCGTCGTCACCGAGAGCATAAAATCCCCACGTGCCATAGATCAGGACCTTGTGGACGCACAGCAGGCAAGGCGTATCCTTGACCGTATCGTGGGCTATGAGCTCTCCCCGCTGCTCTGGAAGAAGATAAAGAGCGGCCTTTCCGCCGGACGCGTTCAGTCCGTCGCCACCAGAATGGTGGTCGACCGCGAAAAGGAAATAAACGATTTTGTAAAAGAAGAATACTGGCTGCTCGACGCCCAGCTCAAGAGCGCCGAGGGCGGGGCCTTCAGCGCGCGCTTCTACGGCGTTGGCGACAAAAAGCAGGAGCTGCACAGCCGTGAAGAAGTCGATAAGGTCATCGGCGCCGTAAAGGACGAGCCTTTCACCGTCAATTCCGTCAAGCGCGGCGAAAAGCAGAAAAGCCCCGCGCCTCCCTTCATCACCTCCACGCTGCAGCAGGAGGCGTCGCGCCGCCTGAACATGACGCCCAAGCGCACCATGTCCATCGCCCAGCAGCTCTATGAGGGCGTCGAAATATCCGGTCACGGCAGCGTGGGTCTCATCACCTATATGCGTACCGACTCCCTGCGTCTGAGCGAGGAGGCGCTGAACGCCGCGCGCGACTATATCGTCGCCCGCTACGGCGAGAGCTATTATCCCGGCCAGCCGCGCCGCTTCAAGACCAAGGCGGGCGCGCAGGACGCCCACGAGGCTATCCGCCCCACCTATGTCGATCTCACGCCCGAGCAGGTGCGCAAGGACCTCACGCAGGAGCAGTACAGGCTCTACCGCCTGATCTGGGGACGCTTCACCGCCTCCCAGATGGCGAACGCCGTCTATGACAACGTCGCCGTGGACGTGCGCTCCGCGGGCTACGCCTTCCGCGCCAATTACTCCGAGCTGAGATTCCCCGGCTATACCGCCGTATATGAGGAGAGCCGTGAAGAGGAATCCTCCGAGATAGAAAATCCCCTGCCCAAGCTTTCCGAGGGCGAGCGGGTGTTCCTTGAGAAAATGCTGCCGGACCAGCAGTTCACCCAGCCGCCCAGCAGATATACCGAGGCGTCGCTCATCCGCGCCATGGAGGAGAAGGGCATTGGCCGCCCGTCCACCTACGCGCCGACGATCTCGACCATCACCTCCCACGACTATGTTATAAAGGAAGGCAAATACCTCCGCCCCACGCCCCTCGGCGAGGTCGTGACCGGGTATATGACCGAGCGCTTTGCCGACATAGTCGACCTCAAGTTTACCAACCGCATGGAGGCGGAGCTTGACGAGATAGAGAGCGGCAAGGCATACTGGCGCGACGTACTGCGGGACTTCTACGGCGACTTTGAAAAGGAAATGGAGGCCGCGAAAAACGAGGAGGGCGGGAAGATCCCCGTTCCCGACGTACTCAGCGACGAATACTGCGAGGTATGCGGCAGACAGATGGTGGTCAAGAAGGGCCGCTTTGGCTATTTCCTTGCCTGCCCCGGCTTCCCCGACTGCACCTTTACTAAGCCCATAGTCATCGAAATGCCCGGAAAATGCCCTAAGTGCGGCGGCAGGATACTCAAGCGTACCTCCAAGAAGGGCTATGTGTTCTACGCCTGCGAGCGCGGAACGGACTGCGGCTTCATCACATGGGACGTTCCCACCAAGGATTTTTGTCCCGCCTGCGGCAAGACCATGTTCAAGCACAGCGGCAGGGGTCCGCTCAAATCCTTCTGCATAAACGAGGAATGCCCGAACTTTGTCCCCGAGGAAAAGCGCAGCTTCAAAAAGAAGACCACCGAGGAAAAGGCGGAGTCGGCCGCGAAGAAGGAAGCGTCGGCTAAGAAGGCCACGGCCAAAAAGCCCGCCGCGAAGAAAACGGCGGCAAAGAAAACGACCTCCTCTGCGAAAAAAACAACGAAGGAATAAACGATGGATAAAGTAACGGTCCTCGGCGCGGGCCTTGCCGGAAGCGAATGCGCGTGGCAGCTCGCGAGACGGGGGATAAGCGTGCGGCTCGTTGAAATGAAGCCGGGAAAAATGACCCCCGCCCACTCCTCGCCCTATTTTGCCGAGCTGGTCTGCTCCAACTCGCTCAGGAGCGACGAGCTGAGCAACGCCGTCGGGCTTCTCAAGGCGGAAATGCGCCGCATGGGTTCGCTCATAATGGAAAGCGCAGACAAAAACAGGGTCGCCGCGGGCGGCGCTCTGGCGGTGGACAGAGAGGGCTTTTCGAGATATATCACCGATAAGCTCGCGGCTCACCCCAATGTGGAGATCGTCGCCGAGGAAGCCGCCGACATCCCCGACGGCGAGGTCGTCATCGCCACCGGACCGCTCAGCAGCGACGCCATAGCCGAAAGGATCACCGCGCTCTGCCCGGGCAGCGACCTGCATTTCTACGACGCCGTCGCGCCGATAGTAACGCTCGAGAGCGTCGACATGGACAGCGCCTTTTTCGCCTCCCGCTATGACAAGGGTACAGCGGATTATGTAAACTGCCCGATGGACAAGGATGAGTATCTTGCCTTCGTCAGGGAGCTTTGCGGGGCAAAGGAAGCGGCGGTACACGGCTTTGACGACGGCGCCGTGTTCGAGGGCTGTATGCCGGTCGAGGTCATGGCCCGCCGCGGCGTCGACACGCTGAGATACGGGCCGCTCAAGCCCGTCGGGCTGGTGGACCCGCGCACAGGGCGCGAGAATTACGCCGTCGTGCAGCTCCGCCGCGATAACGCCGACGGCACGATATACAACATGGTCGGCTTCCAGACCCACCTGACATGGGGCGAGCAGAAGCGCGTATTTTCCATGATACCGGCGCTGCGGAACGCCGAGTTCGTGCGCTACGGCGTCATGCACCGCAATACATACCTCAACAGCCCCAAGCTCCTTGACCGCTACTACCGCCTGAGGAGCGAGCCGCGCATAAGCTTTGCCGGCCAGATGACCGGGGTCGAGGGCTATGTCGAGTCCGCCGCCTCCGGCATGCTCGTCGGGATCGAGACCGCGGCGAGGCTAATGGGACTTGAGCCGGTCGATTTCCCGCAGGAGACCGCCATCGGCGCGCTGGGGCTTTATATCTCCGGCGGCAGCGTAGGCGACTTCCAGCCGATGAATATCAATTTCGGAATAATCACGCCGCTGGGCTACCGCGTAAAGGGCAAGAGAAATAAGAACGCCGTCATTTCCGAGCGTTCGCTTGAAATAATAGAAAAGCTTCAGGACAGGGAGGTATTCAGCTGTGCGGATAATTGTTGATGCAATGGGCGGGGACAACGCCCCGAGAGAGATCGTCAAGGGCGCCGTAAAGGCGAAGCGTGAGCTTGGGGTTGACATAACTCTTGTCGGCCGCGAGGATGAGGTACGCGCCTGCCTCGCAGACGAGGGCTGCTCCGACGTCGAGATCGTGAACGCCGAGGAGGTCGTCACCATGGAGGACGATCCCAGCACGGCCACCCGCCGCAAGAAAAATTCCTCCATGGCCGTTGCGCTCACCATGCTGCGCGACGGCAAGGGCGACGCGATGGTCTCCGCCGGCAGTACCGGCGCTCTCCTGACCGGCGCGACGCTCACCGTCAAGCGTATCCACGGCATACGCCGGGCGGCCATGGCCCCCGTGCTTCCCGCGGGTGAACACGGCGTAATGCTCATCGACTGCGGCGCGAACGTGGAGTGTACGGCGGAATACCTGCTCCAGTTTGCGTACATGGGCAGCTTTTACGCGAAGAAAATGATGGGCTGCGATAACCCACGCGTAGGCCTCCTGAACGTCGGGACCGAGGATACCAAGGGCGGCGACCTCCAGCACCAGACCTTCGCGCTCCTGCGTCAGGCGGGCGACGAAGGGCGGATAAATTTCGTCGGCAACATTGAGGGAACGGGCGTGTTCTCCGGCGCGGCGGACGTCGTAGTCACCGACGGCTTCACCGGCAACGTGCTGCTCAAGACCACCGAGGGCGTCATAAAATACATAATGGGCGCGCTCAAGGGCGTTTTCTACAAGAGTACGGTCAACAAGCTCGCCGCGGCCGTCCTCAAGGGCGACCTTGCCGAGATGAAGAAGTCCATGGATGTTAACGAGGTCGGCGGCACCGCGCTCATCGGCATAAGCAAGCCCGTCGTCAAGGCTCACGGCTCGTCCGGGGCGGAGGCGTTTTTTGCCGCCATACGTCAGGCGGTCAGGTTCGTGGACGCCGGCGTCATCGGCGACATCGAGGAAAACATCGACTACATGAAGCTCAGGGCAGAGTGATATGGAACAGCTTGAAAAAAGAATAGGTCATACCTTCGAAAATAAGGGGCTTCTCGTCACGGCGCTCACGCACAGCTCCTACGCCAACGAGCGCCACGGACAGGACGCGCAGTGCTATGAGCGTCTCGAGTTTCTTGGAGACTCCATACTCGGCTATGTAACGGCGGAGTTTCTTTACGCGCACGAGCCGAAGCTGCCCGAGGGCAGGATGACCCGCCTGCGTGCGGAGCTTGTATGCGAGACGAGCCTTCACAGGGTCGCAAAGACCATGGGCTTCGGCGAATATATGCGTCTCGGCCGGGGCGAGGAGCGCACCGGCGGGCGTGAGCGCGTTTCGATACTCGCGGACATGGTCGAGGCGGTCATCGCCGCGATATACCTTGACTCCGGCATCGACGAGGCAAGGCGCTTCATAATGGAAAACGTCCTGCGCGACGTCGAGATCGGCGAGACACATCGCTTTGCCGACTACAAGACCGAGCTTCAGGAGGTCGTGCAGCGCAGGGCGGACCAGCATATCGCCTACGAGCTTGTCGGCGAGTCCGGCCCAGACCACAGCAAGGTCTTTACCTTCCGCGTCTCGATAAACGGCGTGCCGCGCGGCGAAGGCAGCGGCCGCACGAAGAAGGAGGCGGAGCAGGCTGCGGCCTGCAAGGCTCTCGAGGCGCTGCGGCAATGAGCGCGAGGGAGAGTATCATCCCAGTGTTCGTGCCTCATCTCGGCTGCCCGAACGACTGTGTTTTCTGCAACCAGCGCCGCATTTCCGGCAGCACGGTCCCTGCAACGGCGGAGACCGTCAGAGAGGCCGTGAGAAACGCCGCCTCGCTGAACACGGCCGGGAGAAAGCGCCAGCTCGCCTTTTACGGCGGGAGCTTTACCGCGATACCCCGGACGGAGCAGGAATTGCTCCTTGCCGCCGCGAAGGAGTATCTTGACTCCGGGGAGCTTGACTCTGTGCGCCTTTCCACCCGCCCCGACGCCATCGACGGCGAGGTGATCGGGCGTCTCCTCCGATATGGCGTGGAGACGGTGGAGCTTGGCGCGCAGTCGATGGATGACGGGGTCCTTCGCCTTTCAGGCAGGGGGCATACCGCCGCGGATGTGGAGAACGCCTCGCGGCAGATAAAGGCCGCGGGACTCAAGCTCATTTTGCAGATGATGACGGGGCTTCCCGGCGACACGGATGAGAAGGACATAGAAACGGCAAAGAAATTGATCGCGCTCAGACCCGACGGCGTGAGGATATACCCTACGGTCATCGTCCGGGATACGGCGCTTTATGACCTGTGGAGGTGCGGGAGATACACGGAGCATACCGTGGAGGACGCGGTGCGCGTGTGCGCGAAGCTCCTGCCGCTCTTTGAGGAGGCCGGTGTCCCTGTCATCCGTCTCGGCCTCAACCCGACGGAGGAGCTTTCCGGTGGAGCCGCCGCCGGCGGAGCTTACCATCCGGCGCTGGGCGAGCTTGTAAGGGCGCGCATAATGCTCGAGCGGGCGAGGGAGGCCATGAGAGGCGTAGCTCCCGGCAGCAGCGTGATCATACATGTCGCGCCGTCGAAGCTCTCCCAGACGATAGGCCAGCACCGCTCCAACATCGACGCGCTGCTCGCAGAGTCCGGCGCGGCTTCGATAAAGGTCCGCCCCGACGAGAGCGGCGACACGCTCAGGCTCGAGGTATGTGAAGCGGACGATATATGAGTATTCAAACGGAGGGCTCCGAGAGGAGACCTCCGTTTTGCCGCCAACATTATTCTTGAAATGAGTTATTTCGCGTGATATAATACCATGATATAATTTTTTCCGGAAAGAGAACGATACATGTACCTTAAAGCGCTGGAAATTCAGGGGTTCAAGTCCTTCGCGGATAAGACACGCCTGACCTTTGAAAAGAATATAACGGCGATAGTCGGCCCCAACGGCTCCGGCAAATCCAACATCTCCGACGCCGTCATGTGGGTCATGGGCGAACAGCGGACAAAGAGCCTGCGCGGCTCAAAAATGGAGGACGTCATCTTCGGCGGCACCGCAAAGCGCAGTCCGCTGGGCTTTGCTCAGGTCTCGCTCATACTTGATAACTCCGCCCGCATTTTTGACATCGACAGCAGCGAGGTGACGCTCACCCGCCGCTACTACCGCAGCGGAGAGAGCGAATATTTCATAAACCGCGAGAGCGTCAGACTCAAGGATATAAACAACCTCCTCATGGACACCGGTCTCGGCCGCGACGGCTATTCCATCATCGGCCAGGGCAGGATCGCGGAGATCGTTTCAAACAAAAGCACCGACAGGCGCGAGGTGTTCGAGGAGGCGGCGGGCATATCCCGCTACCGCTACCGCAAGGAGGAGGCCGAGCGCAAGCTCGACAAGACCGAGGAAAACCTCCTGCGCATTAACGATAAGATAGACGAGCTTGAAATGCAGGTCGGGCCGCTCAGGGAGCAGTCGCGCGTTGCGAAGCGCTACCTTGCCCTGCGCGACGAGCTGAAAATACTCGAGGTCTCCGCATGGATGGAGACGCTCGATAGGCTCCACGCCCAGGCCGACGCGGTGAATCAGGAATACGCACAGGCCAAGGCGAACCTTGAGCGGGCAAAGGGCGAGCTTGAATCGCTGTATGCCTCCTCCGGCAGCATTACCGAGCGTATGCACCGCAAGGACGTAGAGATAGAACAGGCGAGAGAGCGCCTTTCCGCCGCCGAGGCGAAGGCGTCCGAGTGCGAATCCGCCGCCGCCGTGCTTCGCGCCAACGCGGAGTCGAGCCGCCGGAGTATGGAACGCATGCAGTCCGACATTGCCGAGCAGGAGAGCCGTGCCGCCGAGATCAGGGCGCGTATGGACGAGGGCGCGCGGCGCATTGCCGAAATAAAGGCGCGTCTTGAGACTCTCTATGCTGAGAATACCAAGAACGGCAACGTCCTTGACGGCTGCCGCATGAAGATAAAAAGCCGCGAGGACGCACTCGCCGCCGTCAGCGACAAGGCCACGAAGCTTGCCGTTGACGCGCGCAGCATGGATAGCCGCATAAATATGCTCACGGAGATGGAAAAGGACTTTGACGGCTTTTCACGCGCGGTCAAGACCGTCATGCGCGAATCCGCGAGAGGCAGCATAAGGGGCGTTCACGGCCCGGTCGCGAACCTTGTCAAGGCGGACGACGAATGCGCCCTCGCCATCGAGACAGCTCTCGGCGCGGCGGCGCAGAATATCGTCATCGACACCCAGAACGACGGCCGCAGCGCCATCGAAATGCTAAAGCGCATGGACGCCGGGCGGGCGACCTTCCTCCCCATAGATACCATCTGCGGCAGCGTCATGACAGACGCGCCTGTGCGCGACCCCGGCTTTGTGGGCGTCGCGTTCGACCTCGTGAAATTTGACGAGAGCTACAGGCAGATATTTGCAAACCTCCTCGGCCGCACCGTAGTCGCGGAGACACTCGCCGACGCCGTCCGCATCTCAAAGGCGAACGGGAACCGACTTCGTATCGTGACGCTCGACGGCCAGCTCATTAATGCCGGCGGCTCCATGACCGGCGGCAGCAGCGCGAAGGGGAGCGGTATCCTCTCCCGCGCGAACGAGCTTGAGACGCTGAAGAAAAAGCGCGTCAAGCTCGCCGAGAGCGAAAAGAGCTGCGCTGCGGAGCTTGAGCGGGCAAAGACCAACCTCGCCTCCGTGCGCTATCAGTACGACATGGCGCTCGAGGAGCAGTCCTCACTGCGCAGCGATATATCCTCCCTCGAGGCGGAGAACCGGGCGACGGCCGCCTCCGGCGAACAGCTCAGACTCCTGCTCGACGGCATTTCCGGCGACAGCGAGACGAGAAAGAACGCCGTCAGCGCGGCGGAGCGCCAGATAGAGAGCTTCAACGCCCGCATAGCCGAAAAAGAGACCGAGCGCGGGACCTTTGCCGCCGAGATAAAGTCCATTAAGGACGAGATATCCCATATCGGCCTCAGCAAGCTGGAGCTTGAGGGCAAGCGCACGAAGGCCGAGAAGGACGCCCAGCAGCGCAACGCCGAGATAAACGAGCTTGAGCGGCTCACCGCCCGTATCGAGCAGAAAAAGCTTGCCTCCGACATGGAGGAAAAGCAGATCATGGACAAGCTCTGGGACAATTACGAGCTGGGCCACACCGCGGCAAACGCCATCCGCCAGCCGGTGCAGAACATTCAGAAGGCAAACCGCGCCATAGCCGAGCTGAGGAAGGAGATAAGCTCCCTCGGCACGCCGAATATCGGCGCCATCGACGAATACGAGCGCGTCAATTCCCGCTATGAGTTTCTTGCCGGACAGCGGGACGACGTGGAAAAGGCAAAGACGGAACTGGTTGACATAATAAGAGACATCACCGCTGAAATGAAGACCGTTTTCGTCGAGCGCTTCAATGAGATAGACGAGAGCTTCCGCCAGACCTTCCTCGAGCTGTTCGGCGGCGGCAAGGCGGCGCTCGTCCTTGAGGACGAGAAGGATGTGCTGAACTGCGGCATAGACATCAAGGTGCAGCCGCCCGGCAAGGCCGTCTCCACCATCAGCCTCCTCTCCGGCGGCGAGATGGCGTTCGTGGCCATAGCGCTGTACTTCGCTATCCTGAAGGTCCGCCCCACGCCGTTTTGCGTAATGGACGAGATCGAGGCCGCGCTTGATGAGGCGAACGTCGAACGCTTTGCCGCTTATATGCGCCGCATGTCCGACAGGACGCAGTTCCTCGTCATCACGCACCGCCGCGGCACCATGGAGGAGGCCGACATGCTCTACGGCGTCACCATGCAGGAAAAGGGCGTCTCCGCCGTCATCGAGCTTGACCTTGAGAATGCGCAGAAAACTATAGAGGAGTAAACGATGGGCTTTTTTGACAAAATATTTTCAGGACTTACCAAGACAAGAAGCAATCTTGCGGAGCTTGAGGAGCTGTTTCAGGATTACGCGCCGGACAGCGAGGACTTCTACTACGACCTTGAGGAGCTGCTGGTAGTCTCCGACGTTGGCGCGCCGACCGCCGAAAAGGTGGTCAAGGCCATGAAGAAGCTGACGTGGGAGCGCCGCTTCCGCAAGGGGGACGAGGCCAGAGCGGGCCTTGTCGAGATACTCTCCAAGCTTCTGAAGGTCGGCGACCCAGAGCTCAAGCTCACCACCAGACCCTCCGTAATACTCATGGTGGGCGTGAACGGCGTGGGCAAGACCACGACCATCGGCAAGCTCGCCCATCAGCTCAGGAACGAGGGCAAGAGCGTCCTCCTCTGTGCGGGCGACACCTTCCGCGCCGCCGCGGCCGAGCAGCTCGCCATCTGGGCGGAGCGCTCCGGAGCAGAGATCGTCCGTCACGAGGAGGGGAGCGACCCCGCCGCCGTGGTGTACGACGGTCTGTGCGCCGCGAAGGCGAGAGGCTCGGATGTTGTCATCATCGACACTGCCGGACGTCTCCACAACAAGCAGAACCTCATGAACGAACTCAATAAGATCCGCCGCATCATCGACAGGGAGCTGCCCGAGGCCGATGTTGAGACGCTCATGGTACTCGACGCCACGACCGGTCAGAACGGCCTCATCCAGGCAAAGCAGTTTCTCGAGACCTCCGGTCTTACCGGTATCGTCCTTACAAAGCTTGACGGCACGGCAAAGGGCGGTATCGTGTTCGCCATCGCGAGCGAGCTTGGCCTTCCCGTAAAATATGTCGGCGTGGGCGAGGGCATGGACGATCTCATCCCCTTTGACCCCACCACCTTTGTTGAGGCGCTGTTCAAATGAAGAAGATAATACTTGCAAGCAATAATAAGAAAAAGTTAGCGGAGCTGAAGGCCATCCTCTCCGACATGGACGTGGAGCTTCTGTCGCAGAGCGAGGCGGGCTGCCATTTTGAGGTGGACGAGAACGGCACGACCTTCGCAGAGAACGCGTATCTGAAGGCCAAAGCCGTCGCCGACGCAACGGGGGAGATCACCGTCGCGGACGACTCGGGGCTGATGGTCGACGCGCTCAACGGCGAGCCGGGCATTTACTCCGCACGCTACGCCCCCGGCGGCCACGACGCCACGGACCGGGAGAAGTACATGTACCTCCTCTCAAAGCTCGAGGGCGTGGAGGACAGGCGTGCGAAGTTCGTCACCTCCATCTGCTGCATTTTCCCCAACGGCGACATCATCCGCACCGATGGCGAGGTACACGGCGTGATACTCACCGAGCCTGACGGCGACGGCGGCTTCGGCTACGACCCGGTGTTCCGGCCCGACGGCTTCGAGCGCAGCATGGCCGTGCTTGGCCCGGAGGTGAAAAATCAGATCTCTCACAGAGCGAACGCTCTGAAAAAGTTCAGAAAGGAACTGGAAAAGTACTATGGCGATAACAAGTAAACAGCGCGCCCAGCTCAGGGGCCTTGCCATGAGCGAGGACACCATAATCCAGGTCGGCAAGGGCGGCATAAACGAAAATCTCGTCGCCTCCGTCGGCGCGGCGCTCAAGGCGAGAGAGCTTGTAAAGGGCAAGGTGCTTGAAAACTCCATGCTCACCGCGCGCGAGGCCTGCGACGCTCTCGCAGAGGCCTGCGGTGCGGAGCAGGTACAGGTCATCGGCACGAAATTCGTGCTGTATAAGCGCAATAACAAGGAGCCTAAAATAGTTCTTGTAAAGGACAAAAAGAAATAATGAATATCGCCATTTACGGCGGGAGCTTCAACCCGCCGCATTTAGGGCATATCGAGGCGGCGGAGACCGCCGCAGAGCAGCTGCGCCCGGACAAATTCCTGATAATCCCGGGCAACGCCAATCCCAACAAGGACGAAGAGCCGGGAAGCCCGTCACCGGAGGAAAGACTTGCGTTATGTAAACTTGCGTTTCGGGGTATAGACGGAGCCGAGGTCTCTGACATGGAGCTTGCCCGCGGGGGAAAGAGCTTCACGGCGGAGACGGTGGAGCGCCTTGTGCGCCTCTATCCCGGAAGTGAGATCACGCTCATCCTCGGCGCGGACCTTTTGCTGAAGCTCGAGAACTGGTACAGATTCAGCTTTATTCTCGAACACTGCACCCTTGCGGTGCTTTCCCGCGAGGAGGGCGGCGACGCGGAGACGGAGCGGATGTGCGCCCACCTGCGCCGCGACTGCGGGGCGCGGGTGCGGATGATCGAGCATGTCCCCGCCTCAATGAGTTCACGGGACATCCGCCGCCGGCTGCGTCTTCGTCAGGGGGTGGATATGCTCGACGGCGAGGTCTATGCCGAGATAATCCGCCGCCGCATGTACGAGTCCCAGCCGGAGCTTCGCTGGCTGCGCGAGCAGGCGATGGAGCTTGTCAAGCCCAGCCGTATCGCCCATGTGGCCGGCTGCGAGAGCGAGGCCGTCATGCTCGCCCGCCGCTGGGGCGAGGACCCGGAGACCGCGGCCGAGGCCGGGATACTGCACGATATAACCAAGAAACAAAAATTCGACGAACAGTTGATATTGTGCCGCAAATATGGTATCATTCCCGACGAAACGGAGCTGAGGTGTCCCCAGCTTCTGCATGCGCTGACAGGGGCCGCGCTCGCGCGCGATCGCTTCGGTGTTCCCGACGAGGTGTACGAGGCCATACGCTGGCACACCACAGGCAAGCCGGACATGACGCTTCTTGAAAAGATAATCTATCTCGCGGACATGACGGAGCCGACAAGGAGCTTCGACGGTATCGGCAGGCTCCGCGAGCTGTGCCGCGAGGATATCGACGGCGCGATGGCGCTCGCGCTGGAGATGAGCCTTGAGCATATCCGCGAGCAGAACGTCGAGCCGCACAGGAACTCGGTCGAGGCTTACATCTGGTATAATTCTAAGGAGGAATAACAATGCTTACTCCCGCTGAAATAGCAGCCATCGCCGCGAAGGCGCTGGACGATAAAAAGGCAAGGGACGTCACCGTCCTCAAGACCGCGGAGCAGACGGTGCTGGCGGATTATTTCGTGATCTGCAGCGGCACCTCCGCGCCCCATGTCAAGGCGCTCGTGGACGAGGTCGACAGACGGCTCTCGGAGGCCGGTGAGGATCTCATCCGCCGCGAGGGTCTGCGCTCAGACATCTGGGTGCTGATGGACTTCGGCAGCGTCATCGTCCACGTTTTCACCGACGAGGCGCGTAAATTCTATAATCTTGAACGCCTGTGGAGCGACTCTCAGGTAGTCGACCCGGCGAGCCTGCCCCTGCCCGAGCAGAGCGAAAAGGTCGTTGATATCTCATCCCTTCCGCGCCCCTGATTACAGGGGCAGAACGGACTGAAATTCTTGATTTTGGAAAGGGATAGAATAATGAAATACGATTTTTCCGCAATTGAAAAGAAGTGGCAGCAGCGCTGGGAGGAGACCAAGCCCTACGCCGCGGACAATAACAGCGATAAGCCCAAGTTCTACGGCCTTATCGAGTTCCCGTACCCCTCCGGGGACGGACTCCATGTCGGCCACCCCAGACCCTACACCGCCATCGACATCGTGACCCGCAAAAAGAGAATGCAGGGCTATAACGTCCTCTACCCCATCGGATACGACGCCTTCGGCCTGCCGACGGAACGCTACGCCATACAGCACCATATGCGTCCCGCGGACGTTACCGCACGCAACGTTAAGCGCTTCTCGGACCAGCTCAAGATGCTGGGCTACGGCTTTGACTGGGACCGCTGCTTCGCCACCACCGACCCCGATTACTTCAAGTGGACGCAGTGGATATTCCTTCAGATGTTCAAGAAGGGCCTCGCCTATAAGACCAGCATTCCCGTCAATTGGTGTACCGACTGCAAAATAGTCCTCGCCAACGAGGAGGTCGTCAACGGCGTCTGCGAGCGCTGCGGCGGCCAGGTCATCAAGAAGGAAAAGAGCCAGTGGATGCTGGCCATCACCAAGTACGCCCAGAGGCTTTTGGACGATCTGGACGATCTGGATTATATCGAGCGCGTCAAGACCCAGCAGAGAAACTGGATCGGCCGCTCCACCGGCGCAGAGATCACCTTCAAGACCAACATGCCGGACGATATAACCGTCTACACCACCCGCGCCGATACTCTCTTCGGCGTGAGCTATGTCGTCATCTCCCCGGAACACCCCTATCTTGACAAGTGGAAGGATAAGATTGAGAACTGGGACGAGGTCGAGTCATACAAGACCGAGGCCGCCAAGAAGTCCGACTTTGAGCGCGGCGAGCTGAACAAGGACAAGACCGGCGTCTGCCTCAAGGGCGTCGAGGTCACCAACCCCGTCACCGGAAAGCTCGTCCCGATGTACGTTTCCGACTACGTCCTCATGGGCTACGGCACGGGTATCGTCATGGGCGTTCCCGGCCACGACCAGCGCGACTGGGAGTTTGCCACCAAGTTCGGTCTGCCCATCGTCGAGGTCGTCAGCGGCGGCGACATCACCAAGGAGGCATTTGTCGCCAAGGACGACAGCGCCATCATGGTCAACTCCGGCTTCCTCAACGGCATGACCGTGAAGGAGGCTATCCCCGCCATGAAGAAATACGTCGAGGAGCAGGGGATCGGCGTTGAAAAGGTCAATTACAAGCTCCGTGACTGGGTGTTCTCCCGCCAGAGATACTGGGGCGAGCCTATCCCCATCATCAACTGCCCCAAGTGCGGCTGGGTCCCCATGGACGAAAAGGATCTGCCGCTGCTCCTGCCCGATGTTGAGAGCTATCAGCCCACCGACAACGGCGAAAGCCCCCTCGCGGCCATGACCGACTGGGTCAACTGTACCTGCCCCAAGTGCGGCGGTCCCGCCCAGCACGAGACCGACACCATGCCCAACTGGGCCGGTTCGAGCTGGTACTTCCTGCGCTACATGGACCCGCACAACGACAAGGAGCTTGTCAATAAGGACGTTGAGAACTACTGGGGACCCGTGGACTGGTACAACGGCGGCATGGAGCATACCACGCTGCACCTGCTCTACAGCCGCTTCTGGCACAAGTTCCTGTACGATATCGGCGTCGTCCATACTCCGGAGCCTTACGCCAAGCGCACGAGCCACGGCATGATACTCGGACAGAACCCCCGCAACTTCGCGAACCTCCCCAAGGAGGAGCAGGACAGGCTCGTCAGCGAGTACGGCAGCGAGAAGGGCGCAAGAGCGTATCTGCGCGAGAAGTACGGCGATATGGCCGACCAGCAGATCGTCAAGATGTCCAAGTCCCTCGGCAACGTGGTCAACCCCGACGACGTTGTGAAGGCCTACGGCGCAGACACTCTGCGTACCTATATCATGTTCATCGGCGACTTTGAAAAGGCCGTACCCTGGTCCGACGAGGCAGTCAAGGGCTGCAAGCGCTTCCTCGACCGCTGCTGGGGCCTGCTGGATATCGTGAAGGACGGCGAGGTCTCCAAGGCGAACGAGGCCATCATCCATAAGACCGTCAAGAAGGTCGGCGACGACATCGACAGCCTGAAGATGAATACGGCTATCGCGGCGCTCATGAGCCTTGTGAATACGTTCTATTCAAACGGCCTCACCAAGGGCGACCTCGAGTATCTCATCAAGCTCCTCTCTCCCTTCGCGCCTCATATTGCCGAGGAAATGTGGGAGCAGACCGGCTTTGCCGCGAAGTACGGCAAGATGGCCATGCAGTCCGACTGGCCTGAGTATGACGAGGCCAAGACCGTCGACGCGGAGCATGAGATGGCTGTGCAGGTAAACGGCAAGCTCAAGACCACGATCAGAGTGGCGAACGACGCCGACGAGGAGACCATCGTCGCCGCCGCCTGTGCGGACGAGAAGATCCAGCGGCTCATGCAGGGCATGCAGCTCGTCAAGACCATTGTCGTAAAGAATAAAATCGTCAATTTGATCCTCAAGAGCGCAAACTAATTATTGACAATTCAGCCGTTAGCCTTTATAATACTTTTGTTAAAAGCCAATTAGTTGGCCCTTTGTGCGCCGTAAGGCGCATTTGGAGGGAGGGAAATACATGTCTGAAATTTACGTCAAGGAAAACGAGTCTCTGGACAACGCTCTTAAGAGATTCAAGCGCAGCTGCGCCAAGTCCGGTGTTCTGGCCGATCTGAGAAAGAAAGAGTACTATCAGAGCCCCAGCGTCAAGCGCCGCAAGAAGTCCGAGGCAGCACGCAAGAACAAGAACAAGCGCTACTATTGATCGAACAAAGCTTATGCCGCACCGAAAGGTGCGGCATTTGTCGTATATGCGGCAGGGGAGGACCCGAACAGCACGCGTAAAAAACCGACGGCCCTTTCAGGCCGCCGGTCAGTTTATATTGCTGTTACTTGGACTTCTTCTTGCCGCGGACGATAACTACCACGACTATGCAGGCGACCGCTACAGCGGACACTGCCAGAACGGTTGCCCATACGCCGATGTTGGAGGTATCGCCGGTCTTGGGGTTGCCGTTGCTGTTCTTGATGGTGAGAGTGCCGTTGATGGTGGTGATGTCATAGTTGGAGGTAACGTCGGTGTTGCCGTCCTTGATGACTACCTGAGTGACAACGTTGTAGTACTTGCCGACCTTTATGGCCTTGACCTTGTTGCCGGCGCTGTCCTGAGCCTCAACCGTGATCTCGGCCTTCTGGCCGTCGACCAGCTTGTTGTTGGGGGCGGTGATGGTAACGGAGTTGAGGACGAATTCCTTGCCGTTGTAGTACTTGGTGCCGCTGTCAGCGGTGATGGTGATGGGGTACTTGGTAACGGTGAGGGTACCGGTCTTGAGTGCCACATTGAAGGGGTACTCGGCGGGGTCGCTGACCAGAACGTTGTTCCTGTAGATCTTGTAGCTGTCGACGCTCACGGTCTTGGAGCCGACTGCGGTGATGGAAGCCTTCTCAAGAGTGACCTCGATGGAATAGCCGGAGGGGAGGCTGTCGCTGACGGTGTAGGCCTTCGGGTCGAGGATGAGGGAGGTGCCGTCATAGACCTTGGTCTTGCTCTCAACGGTGATGGTGAGAGTGGGCTTGGTGCTGTCCGCCTCGACGGTAAGGGTGCCGTCCTTGCGGATAACGGAGTAGTTCTTTGCGTCGACCACGATGTCGCCGACCTTCAGCTCAACGGTGCCGACCTTGTTCGCGGAGGAACCGACCTCGACGCGGGAACCGGAGACGACTACGTTGAGAGTCCAGCTGCCGAGCTTGTCAAGCTTTGCCTTGTCGGTGCCGGAGAGGACGTACTGGTTGCAGGTGAGAGGCTTGCCGTCGTAGATCTTGGTCGCGTCCTTTGCGGTGACGGTGAACTCGAGCTTGCCGACGGTCAGCTTGCCCTTGTTGACGGTGGGAGCGGAGTAGGAGGCGGTGACGTCCTCATCCTTGGAGTTGTGGATGATGATGGACTTGGTGTCTACGTCGGAGTAGGAGAGACCTGCCTCGGTCTGCTCGCCGGTGAAGCTGATGGCGTAAATGCGGTCGCCTTCCATGAGGCCGGTCACGCTGTAGTCGCTGGCCTTGAGGGGCTTGCCGTCGTATTCCTTGACGGCGTCCTTGACGGTAATGGTGTAGCTGTGGCCGATGATGGTGAGGGTAGCCTCAACATAGCTGAGGTTGATGTCGAACATGGAGGAGATATCGTGGCCGTCCTGCATGACAGAAATGCTCTTGAGAGAGTACTTGTGCGTGCCGATGGCGGTATGCTCATCCTTGTATTCGTACACGGCCTTGACGGTCGCGCCCTCGGGAAGGGTGCCGTCTATGGTGATGGAGCCTTCAATGGGGCTGCCGGTGTAGTTCTTGGTTACGTCCGCTGCCTTGACGGAGAGCTTTACCTTCTCGTTGGGGGCGGTGATGACGTACTTTGCAGCGTCCTCGGAGATGGTGACGTTGTAAACGCTGGACACATCGGAGCCGCCGGAGTTCTTTATGGTGATCGCGGAGCTCTTGTCGAGCTTATAGGTGGTGTTGCAGACCGCGCTGGTCTCGCCGATGTACTTGACGCCGGAGACGGTGTGACCGCCGAGCAGACCTTCGGCAACGAAGTCACCGGGGAGCTTGGAGCCGTCGTAGGTCTTGCTGACGTCCTTGGCCTTGATGACGAGGTTGACCTTGGTGACGGAGAACTTGCCGTCCTCGGGTATAACAGTGACCTTGGCGGAGTCAAGCTCCTTGCCGTCGTAGCTGACCTTTGCGGCGGAGACGTCAGCCTTGATGGCGTAGTCGCCGACCTGATAGGTATCCTTGATGTCCTTGTCGTAGGAGAGGACAATGCCGGAAACGGAAACCTTGCCCTTATCGACCGGGGTCAGGGAGGCGTCGTTGGTTTCAAATTGCTCGATGGTGAACTTGCTGTTGTCAAGCGCGGGGGCGGGCTGTCCGTCATAGGGCTTGCTGCCGTCGTTGGCCTTGATGGTCACTTTATAATACGTTTCAGTGGGAGTGCCGGCGCCCGTCCCGGCGGGGGACAAGAGGGGTGCGCTAAGCGCGGGCTGCGCATCACCGGAGTTGCTGGACTCGACCGCACGGGAGATGGGGCCGATAAGCTCGCAGCTCATGAACGGGGTGAAGGTCTCGCCGGCCTCGACAAGAACGATAGCCTTGTTGGCGTACTTGTACTTCCAGCAGACGAACTCTCTGCCTTCGCCAAGCTCAGCGGAGTCGGCTGCGGGGGCGGTGATGTTCTCAAGACCCTCGGGGAGCTTCTCGACCTCTGCGGAGACGGTGAAGGAGTCAACGTTTGCGAACTCGTCAACATCGTTGAGCATGTCGATCACGGCATCGCTGTCTATGGTGAGGACGCGGCCCTCTGCAATGCAGAAGCCGGTAACGTCGATGCCGTTAACGGAAACGGACTTGACGTAAGCGCCGTCGCTGGGGGTGAACTCTACGCCGCCCTTGAGCTTTGCGCGGGAGACGGGAGCTGTGTAATCCTCGCCGTCGACCTTTATTGCGACGGAGAAGGTCTCGGTCTCTTCGGCTTTGTCCGTGTCATCGTCGGCGAATGCCGCGATACCGGCGGAGCCGGCGAACTGGAAGACGAAGAGAAATACTAACAGGAGGCTAAGAATGGATTTGGATGTCTTCTTCATGCTAAATCACCTCAAATAAAAATACATACAAAACACAGAACGGAAAATTGTCATATAAATTTTACCGTTTTGTAACTTATGACAGTTGCATTATAACTAATGCCTTCGAAAATTGCAATAGGAAAATGAAAAATAATTTCTTAAGATTACATAATATCTTATTTTCCGTCAGGAACGAATGCGAGGGGAGAAAATGCTGGGCGGATACCAGATCAGACGTCGGGTTCCAGGGGGACGAGCTTTGCGAGCAGCACGAAGCGGGCATTTTCATACTCGTAGGTGCAGGTGGAGAATATCACTATCTTATCGTCGGCCGTTACCTCCACGCCGGTGTCGACGTAGGACCATCGCATTACGGAGTCAAGGTAGCTCTCGTAGGAGGCTCTGTCATTAAAGCTGAAGGTGTAGGTGGAGCCGTCCGCGTCGGTTATGTACGCGCTGAAAATATCGAGCCGGTAATTCTGGCCGGGGGTGTTCAGGTACATGACCGGGTGTTCGTTGTAGTAGTCCTGCTCCGCATACTTGCATATGGACGCGAGCATCGAGCCGTCGTTCATATGGTGGCCGTAGATGATGGTGGCCTCTCCGGAAAAGTCTCCGGCACAGCGGTAGTCGATGAACAGCGTCCCGCTGCCGTTGTAGGTACCGTCAAGGAAGTTGTAGAGATACTTTTCGTTGTCGGTATCGTTGGGGTCCTGTGCGATGGGATAGTTTATTACCGTTCCCTCGCTGTAGAGCCAGCCCTTGACATCCGGCCACTGCTGAAGCAGCAGATCAAAGTCGACATTGATGGGGGAGTTGGGCTTTTTCTCTTCCTCCGGCTTTGTCTCACCGTCTTTTACGGGTGCCTTCGTCGCGGAGGGTGGGGGAGTGGTAACAAACTTGTCATTTAGATCGCTGTACATGTTTTCCGCAACCTTGTACTCGTGCAGTATGGAATAGACCTTGAACCCGCTGACGAGGAAAACCGCCAAAAACACGCAGCACACTGCAATCAGGATAATTTTTACACTTTTTTTCATTGTTCGCCTCCGTTATCCGAGTATCATTATACAACAGCTATCGTCAAAATAAAAGTGAAGAAGTATTAAGAATGAATGCCGCAAAACGATAACTAAAAATTACATTATGGTTACAATTCGTTACTATATCACCCATGCCATGAAATGTCAATCATCAAAGCAAAAAATGATGATCGCGGCCCGGAGGCAAAAATGATATCAGCCCCCCGGCTCATAAAGAGCCGAGGGGCTGACGGTAGGTTATGGCTTGTTGTTGTGGCAGGAGCCGCTCATGGGACAGCCTTTGCAACCGCTTCCGCAGGACGATTTGCCTTTTTTCTTATCCTTGACCAGATTGACGATGATCAACGCCACAATAGCCGCAACGATCAATAAAACGATTATTGTGCCGGCGTTGCTTTGTATCCATCCTAACATGATCTGCCTCCTGACTTAAGAAACTGACTGAAAGATGATTGAAATGTACTGAACTGATGAACCTGTGGTGAATGTGGAACGATCAAACGGACTTGGTGAGCTTCGTGGCCTCCTTGTAGGGCTTGAAGAGCATGTAGAGCATGAACGCAAGGACAGCGACCGCGACGATCGTGCCGAGTACATTGATGCTGCCGGTGAAGGCCATACCGAACTGGTTGATCATGAGAGCCACAGCGTAAGCAAAGCCGCACTGATAGCAGATGGCGAACCAAGTCCACTTCCGGGAGTTCATCTCACGCTTGATAGCGCCGATGGCCGCGAAGCAGGGAGCGCAGAGAAGGTTGAATACGAGGAAGGAGTAGCCGGAGATCCGGGTGAAGTTAGCAGCGATCTCGGGCCAGCCGTCCGGATAGAGGATACCCATGGTGCCGACGATGTTTTCCTTTGCGACAAGGCCGGTGATTGAAGCAACGGCAGCCTGCCAGTCGCCCCAGCCGAGGGGCTTGAAGATCCATGCGATGGCTCCGCCGACGGCGGCGAGCAGGGACTTATCCATCTCATCCTCGGCGAGCATGCGGAAGCCGTCCTCAGCAAAGCCGAAGTAAGTGGTGAACCAGACAAAGATGGTGGACAGAAGGATGATGGTGCCGGCCTTCTTGATGAAGCTCCAGCCACGCTCCCACATGCTGCGCAGGACGTTGCCGAGAGTGGGCATATGGTATGCGGGAAGCTCCATGACGAACGGTGCGGGGTCGCCGGAGAACATCTTGGTCTTCTTGAGCATGATACCGGAGACGATGATCGCGGCCATGCCGACGAAGTATGCGGAGGTCGCAACCCATGCGCTGCCGCCGAAGATGGCGCCGGCGATCATGGAGATGAAGGGGACCTTTGCGCCGCAGGGGATGAAGGTGGTGGTCATGATGGTCATACGGCGGTCACGCTCGTTCTCGATGGTTCTGGAGGCCATGACGCCGGGGATACCGCAGCCGGTACCGATGAGCATGGGGATGAAGGACTTGCCGGAGAGACCGAACTTTCTGAATATACGGTCAAGAACGAAGGCGATACGGGCCATGTAGCCGCAGGCCTCGAGGAACGCGAGCATGAGGAACAGAACGAGCATCTGGGGGACGAAGCCGAGGACCGCGCCGACACCGGCTACGATACCGTCAAGGATAAGACCCTTGAGCCAATCGGTGCAGTTGAGTGCGTCAAGACCGCTCTCGATGAGTACGGGGATACCGGGGACCCATACGCCGTAGCTCGCGGGATCAGGCTCTTCGCCGTACTTCTCAAGGACCTTGACTGCCTCCTCGTAATCCTCGAGGGAAGCGGTCTCCTCGGAGATCTCGAGAGTCTCTTCGTCTTGAACGTCGTAAACGAAGTCGCCTTCGGGAGCGGCGCCGTTTTCTTCGACGTATGCGTCGTAGCCGTCAACGATCAGAGCGGCGCTGCCGTATTCGTCGGCAGCTTCGGAATACTCGGCGGAGCCGATACCGAAGAGGTGGAAGCCGTCGCCGAAGATGTTGTCATTGGTGAAGTCGGTAGCCGCGGCGCCGACGCCGACCATAGCCACCCAGTAAACGATGAACATGATAACGGCGAAGATCGGCAGACCGAGGATACGGTTGGTCACGATACGGTCGATCTTGTCGGAGGTGGTGAGCTCGCCGGCTGCACGCTTCTTGTAGCAGCCCTTGATAATGCTTCCTATATAAATGTATCTTTCGTTGGTGATGATGGACTCGGAGTCGTCGTCCATTTCCTCTTCAACGGCCTTGATGTCCTTTTCGATGTGTTCAAGGACGTCCTTGTCGAGGTTGAGCTGTTCGAGGACCTTGTCGTCGCGCTCAAAGAGCTTTATCGCGTACCAGCGCTGTCTCTCCTCGGGGAGATTGTGAACGACGGCCTCTTCGATGTGGGCGATGGCATGCTCGACAGGACCGGAGAAGGTGTGCATGGGAACGGTCTTGCCGTTCTTTGCAGCGTCGATGGCCAACTCCGCGGCCTCCATGATGCCGGTCCCCTTAAGAGCGGAGATCTCGATGACCTTGCAGCCAAGCTCACGGGACAGCTCCTCGATGTTTATCTTGTCGCCGTTCTTGCGGACGATGTCGATCATGTTGACGGCCGCGACAACGGGAATGCCAAGCTCGGTGAGCTGAGTGGTCAGGTACAGGTTTCTCTCAAGGTTAGTGCCGTCGATTATGTTGAGTATCGCGTCGGGACGCTCGCCGATCAGGTAATTTCTCGCAACGACTTCTTCCAGCGTGTAGGGGGACAGAGAATAGATACCGGGAAGGTCGGTGATGATGACGTCATCGTGCTTTTTGAGCTTGCCTTCCTTCTTCTCGACCGTGACGCCGGGCCAGTTGCCGACGAACTGGTTGGAACCGGTCAGTGCGTTGAACAGCGTTGTTTTACCGCAGTTCGGGTTGCCCGCAAGGGCTATACGAATATTCATATATGTATTCCTCACTTTCCCAGTTAACTTGCGCTAACTGCTCCTCTTAAAAAATGTGGGTCTCCACCCACTCGATAGCTTTATTCGACCTCGACCATGCCGGCGTCGGCCTTACGCAGTGAAAGCTCGTAGCCTCTCACGGTCACTTCAACGGGATCGCCAAGGGGCGCGACCTTGCGTATGTAAACATCAACGCCCTTCGTGATGCCCATATCCATAATGCGGCGCTTTACCGCGCCCTCTCCGTGCAGCTTAACGACCTTGACCGTTTCGCCGATCTTTGCTTCTTTCAAAGTCTTCATTTCGTTGCTCCTCCCAAATATTTATTAATGGCAGCGGGGGGTCATATCATGATCTTCTGCGCCATTTCTTTACTGATCGCAATGCGGGATTCCTTAACGTTCACGATAACGTTTCCGCCGATGGTACAGATCACCTTGACATTACCGCCGACAACAAAGCCGAGGTTCTCAAGATGCGCCCTGACTTCCGGGCTACCGCCGATCTTTCTGATGATGTTTTCCTCATCTACTCCTGCTAACGTAAGCGGCATCATTTTATCACATCTCCCAGTTACCTTTTGTTAACTGCATTATAGTTACCTAAGGCTAACATGTCAAGAGTTTTTTGAAAAAAACAAAAATTTTTTGTCGGTTAACATAGATTAACTTGCTTTCACAAAAATGGCATGCTATTATACGGTAAAGGAGTGAATCACACATGGCATTAAACGAATCAGGGGAGATGTATCTCGAGTCGATATTGGTCCTTTCAAAGAAAAACAACATGGTCAGATCGGTCGATGTGGCCGAATATATGCAGCTTTCAAAGCCTGCCGTCAGCCGCGCCATCGGGAAGCTGAAGGCGGAGCGCTACATTCTTGTGGACGCCGACGGGCATATCGCCCTCACCGAGTCCGGGCGGGAGATCGCCTCGGGTATATATGAAAGACATATTTTCCTGACGCGCTTTCTGATAAAGCTCGGTGTTGACGAGGAGACTGCGAAGGCCGACGCCTGCAAGATGGAGCATGACATCAGCGACAAGACCTTTGAGGCGATGAAGCTTCACGCCGGCTACCGCAGCGACGGCGAGCAGCCGTGAGCATTATAATACTGCTTGTCCGGGTCGGATTTCCGGCAGTGAGCCTGACGGAAAATCAAAGACGGCGCATAGAAATACTACGATGCGCACGAGAGCGACATCATCATCCACAAGGTTGCGAAGAGAGCGTTTGACGATTTGGCGCTGAAAAAACTGCCTACGGTCAAGAGCCTGCAAGCGGAGTATTCTGATCTGCTTGTGCAGAAGAAGCTCGATTATGCAGAGCTTTCCAAGGCGCGTGACGAGGCAAAGCAGCTCCAGATTTATAAGGCCAACGCCGAGATGCTCCTGCGCACGGATGCCGACGACCAGCGGCAGACAAGAGAGCATCAACAGGAAAAATAGCACTGCAACGCAGGGCGCAGCCAAACGGGAACCGTTCGATCAATCAGGGGGTTGGGGAGAGTTTCCCCAACAAGCAGCAGGGAGATTTCCGGTGACGGAAATCTCCCTGTTCGTCAAGTTTGTATAAACGCAGGCATTGCTTGCCAAGTGTAACGTCCCAGACGCGGCTTCTTCTTTACTAAATAAACGCCTGTGGCTGTACAAGCAGAAAATCAAAGAGACTGCGTGATATATGAAACAGAGCCGAAAAACACATTAAATCAGGATTTGACGGACGTTTCTCATGAGACAACAGTGGGAGACACGCAGCAAATCTCATCACTCTCCCGCCAGATCGACGATCAACTTGACGTCGCTGACTGCCAGGGCAAGCTGAAGCTTGTTTTCAAACCCTGTTTTTTGCAGCATGTTTGCCACATGGAATTTGACCGTTGACATCTCGCAGCCCATCTCTGCCGCGATGCGCGTGTAAGACAAGCCCCGCAGCAGATGCCGCAGAACCTTCAATTCCGTCTTTGTAAATTCCGTGCTTTTTGCCATGCCGATCTCAACCGTCGGAGGCGCGTCCGGGAAGATATG
>CAKTMF010000010.1 GCA_934573855.1 uncultured Oscillospiraceae bacterium
GAATACTCAGCGCACCCGTTTGGTGGAGATAAGCGGGATCGAACCGCTGACCTCTTGAATGCCATTCAAGCGCTCTCGCAAATCATAGCTTACATACCCCCATTTGATGCAAATGGGAAAAGAAAAATCTCATGCGACCATTTCTATACTGTTCAAAAACTGTTCTATGCTGATATTCAGCGTGATCTTGATCTCATAATCCCGGTACATATCCACGCGGTCAATGATACGGGAAACAATTATTTTCTTGGCTGCAATATCGGCGTTGTTATACATGGCTGCCCATTCCAGCATATCGTCAAACTTCTCTGAAACGGCAAGGAGATTGTTTTCGGCGTCGTAATGGTCTGCTTCGGCTTCCTTGTAGGCGGTCATAAGGTCGGCGTATTTTCGTTCCTGTGCCTCTATGACAGGCCGGAGAATTTCGGGTGTAAAGGCACTCTCTCCGGTCAGAGATTTGATAATCTCACCTTGTAGCCGCTGCAATTCGCTCTCTGCCTTGCTTGCTTCCTGAAAGAGCTGCTTGACATGATCCTTTCTAGAAAGAATGTCCGCCTGGCTTCTCGCCCGTATGACCTCGCCGCGGTCAGCCGCTTTTACTCTGGCAAGAATGTCACGAACAAAGGTGTCAATAACATCATCCACCTTGTTGACGGTATAGCCTGTCTGCCCGCTGCACTCACCATGCTTGCGGGTTTTTGTTTGGCAGCAGTAGCGTGTCCTTACGGTGTCTGTTCCGTCGGCTCTCGGTCGGCCTTTGCCGCTGGTTGTAATACACAGCCGCGCCCCGCAGTGACCGCAGAATATGTTTCCGGCCAACAAGGAATTTCCCCGCGTATTCAGCGGTGCGGATCGGGTGCTCTGGTATTGTCGTGACCGGGTTTGAAGCATAGACTGCACCTCATTAAAGGTCTTATCGTCTATGATCCGAAGCTGCTCCAGCATGGGTGATTGGGATTCCCCACAGCGCAGGATGCCAATGTATATGACATTTCGCAAGATAGACTGGATCGTGGCAGGATGCCAGTTTTCGCCGGATCGGTTTCTGTAGCCCAGCTCATGGAGCCTGTTTGCAATCCGCTGTGCTCCGTAGCCATAGACATAGGCAAGATGGAACATAGTACGGACAACAGCGGCTTCATCTTCGCGGATAGCAAGGTCGTGTACCTCCTGCTTTCGCTTGTTCATGCGTCCGGACTTTACCAGCTCATACCCATAGGGACAAATACGCCCGGTAAAATAGCCCTGCTCATTGAGAATATGCAGACTGTTGGCGGTGCGGATGGAGGTCTTTTGGCTTTCGCCGTCTGCCTGCCAAAAACGGATATAGTTCATCAGTCTGTCCGTATGTGATTCGATCCGCTGCTCTCCTTCTTCGGTAGCCCAAACACGGATTCCATGACTGATAAGCCATTCCACAACAAAGGGAGTCTCGTCAGCTATACGGCCTATACGGTCAAACATGAATACAAGGAGAATATCGAACTTCTGCTTTAGCGCGTAGTCCTTAATCATCTGCACCTTATCCCGGTTTTCCGCTCTGACCTTATGGCCGGAGATCCCTTCCTCCTGTAACTCGCAGACAATCGTCCAGCCGTTCTGCTCGGCGAACGCTCGGCAGCGGAGGCGCTGCATGGGAATGTCGGCTTCATCGTTGGCATCATGGTAGAGCTGTTTAGTGGAGGAAACGCGATAAAGGCAAAGCACCCGTGTACCCGGTTCTATGTAAAGAGGAAGATTGAGGCGACAGCCCGTTTCTTTATCAAAGCTATAATTTGCGTCAGTGCTTGTTAGATTCATTTCAATACCATCCTTTCACGGAACGGCATTGGCACTTCTGCAAAATATATGAAGTTTTCAAGGTACAAGTCAGAACCTTTCTATTCATATTTTCTCATATATGCCGGATAGTGTCAAATTATCGGGTGCTTTCCAGTCCATTTTTTTAGTCCAAGATGCTTTGGAGCAGTATTCCTTTTACGCTTTCACAGATGTCCGGGTTATTCTTCTCCCGGCAGACTGCGGTAATATGATAACCGTTGATTCTGGCTTGTACGGTACTTGAAGCTCTGTCAATGGATAGTATCTGAAGGTGTTTATAGCTGCTGTTATCGTCTGATTTTCTCGGCAGCTTCTGATCTGCCTTTTTCAAATAATCACTCCTGTTCAATCCGTTTCACGGTGAAACGCAATAAATCGACAAAATCCGCACTGTTATGTAGTGCGGATCAATGGGTTCACGGTACTTTTTCAAAGGCTGAATACAGACGGCGACGGGCAAGGCCGCTCCATAGGATTAACGTGCCTCCCTCCATTCTGATGGCGGGGCGTTCTACTCTGTGACGTGTAGCCAACGCAAGTATTATTATCCCCGTATGTGGATCATGGCCTGCGACTTCTGCCAAAATCGCTTTACAGCGTCGGTGTTCTCGCTCATATCATCGCGCACCCGCTGCCCGGCTCAACACACACGGAACATATCTGTCTGCCCTATTCAGTTGTAAGTGTGGCATATAGCCACAGGCTGATCGTCAGCCTGTCAAAGCATACTGTTCTCAGTACGCTTTAGCCGAATGACGATCTTGGTATTGAATCATGTGTTGATATAATTGAGAAAGGCAACAAGTATGTCTATAAACTGCCCGTTGGTGGGTATGCGTTCCAAATGTGTACCGGCTACATAGTCAAGGGCGGTATGGTCATCACGATTCCAGCAGGAACTAATAAGCGTGCGTATTGCGTGCTCCACGGAGGCCGGTTTCACATTGAATTGCTTTGCTGTCTGTGGATATACGCACTTTGTCAAAAAGCAGTTATTGTCCGGATCTGCCCTGACCAGATCAACTATGTAAATCAGGTAGTTGTAACCGGTATGTCTGCCAGTGGCACCGATGCTGCGCAGGAGCCGTGCAGTGTCAAGAGTATTATTAAGGGGCTTTTTCAATTCGGCTTGTATATCAAGGCAATACATATCAATACCTTCCTTTCGGTTGTGATTATATTTTACAGTATTCAGCGTCTTTTGTGTTGTTCAAGCGTTCGCATGATGACGACTGGTAATCGCGGAAAGAAAAGGAGAAGCGAGAGAAATCGACAATATACGTAGATTTACGAGAGTTGAGCTTGAAAAAGGAATACCGATATTATTTTTTCGGTAAAACCGAAATCATAACAAATTCCGCCTTCAAAACCGATACTGTACAATTGGTTTGAGGTGAAGAATAGTGTCGGATTACTCAACATATTTAGGTGAAAGCATTTATAAAAATAGAAAGCGTCGGAGAATGACACAGGCGGAGCTTGCGGAGAAGGCTGGTGTCACTGAACAAACCATTCGGAAAATAGAACATGGCGATGGCAATCCGCAGTTGGATGTACTGTGTTCCCTTATAACAGCATTGGACATAGATCCGATGGAGATCGTTTATCCACAGAAAGAGATAGGCAATCAAGCTAAAAAACAGCTTGATATTTTGCTGCATGATTGCAGCGAGGAAGATATAGAAGTCTTACTTCCCATTTGTGAAGCAGCAATAAACGCCTTAAAAGCAAGAAATAAAATCGCAATAAGATAACAAAAGAGTCAGCATCCTTGTTCGTTTGGATGCTGGCTCTGCGCTTCAAGCGTCTGGCTCTTTGAAAACCACCATTTTTAGTTTGATTATACTGATTATCGTCTCCACCTTGCATTTAGGACAATATAGAGGAAAGTTGAGCAAGACGGTATCTTCATATACTTTGATACGTGTCTTGCAATCGCATAATGGGCAGCGTACCCAGCGAGAGTTGCCTGTCGTTTCCTCCATTTGTAAAGCCCCCATACACATATATAGATTAAAAAAGCCGGTAATCACATTGCTTTGATGGATTACCGGCTCTGCGCTGTTAAGCGTCTGGCTCTGTTGCAATACTATTTAGGGAAATCTGGGATTTAGGTATTTCAGTTCTTCATTCAAATTGGTTTGTCACACATACTCTTTATTTGCGGATGACTCCTTGGGCTGCAGTAAGCAGTGTCTCGCTGTCTACGCCGTTCGTAGTCATCTGAAAAACCAGACCATTGTCTTCATCCAGCCATGTAATGCGGAAAGGAGTCCCGTCCTCGTTTTCCATCAACCAACCGTCACAGCCATTAACGACTACAGGGGTATAGGAAATCACACCATATCCAGCACTCGTGTTGCGATAGTGAGATACATAGCCCTCCAGATCACTCATTGGCTTTTCATAGTTTAACTGAATCTCATAATGTCCGGCATTGGCATAGGTTCTCCATAGATAAGCATAGTCTCCCGGAACACCGTTCGACATCAACTCTGCAAAGCCTTCCGGGAGGGCAGGGTTCCAGTCGCCCAGTTCCTCGAGTGCTTGACGGGTGTCGTTATCCATAGAAGGATAATTGCCTGTCTCCTGAACAGATTCCGCTAACGAAAGCAGATCATAGTCTTCTCCTTTTACACTGAGCCGGAAGCCAATGCCACGCTCAGCATCCGTCCAAAAAACATATGACCACCCGTTATCCACCACATAGAGTTGCCCCTCGTTTCCGTTTACGGTAACATCCTCTTGATGAAGAATGGGCTTGTCAAAATAGCCGCCAACACCATGTGCTTTCTGGTAGATCAGCATGATAATATCACCATCTGCATTCTGGAAATCCGTGCGGGCTTCTCCTTCCCCTGCACGGTAATAGCTTTTTACAGGAGAGAAGCCATCCGGAACGTTCGTCAACTCCCAAACGCCAAGATAGACTGGATAATTGTCCATTGCTTCAAAGCCAATTGATGTGAACTCCTCGCCATCAACCACAATGGGATCATCCTTGAAAACGATTCGCGCGTTGATTGCATAGGCAACAAGGCCAACCGACAGGATCAATGCCGCAGCCAGAGCAAAAGTGATAATCCGTTTCTTATAAGATTTTGAAGTGTGAGTTACGCTTTTTTTCATTGTTGAAGTAACCTCCAGAATAATTCTGTCATCAATCTGGCCTGTTGCTTCTATCAGGTCAAGTGCTTTCATATCAGCCCCTCCTTAATCAGATGATTTCGCAGCTTTTTCCTGCTTCTGGATAGAGATGTTCGCACCTTACTTTCTTTGAAGCCCAGGCGCTCTGCTATTTCTGCTGTCGGAAGCATCAGCCAGTAACGATAGGAAAAAATAATCCTGTCGTCTTTGGATAGAGAAAACAGAAAATCGTTAATCTCTTTGACGAGTTCTTTGGTTTCAAACTCACGTTCTACGGAGTAATCTGATGCAACACAGTCCTCCAACTCATCTAAAGCCAAATCGAGTTCTCCGCCGCCCCGTTTTTGGGTATATCGCTCCTTTAATCGGTTAAAACTCAGATTGCGAACAATGCGATACAAAAAAGCTGACAGATGAACCGGACGCTGTGGCGGAATACTGTCCCAAACCGCCACATATGTATCATCAACGCACTCTTCCGCATCTTCTCTGCTTGTGAGGATGCTTCTTGCAATATAACGGCAGGTTTCTCCGTATTTGTTATCTGTTTCTTCTATGGCGTTCTGATCGCGTTGCCAAAACAGATTAATGATTATTCTGTCTTCCATGTGGCCTCCTTGTTTCTCTGAAAGCGCTCTCACACATATAGTCAACTTTTTTCGGAGTTTTGTTACATTATTTTTATCATAACATAGAAAAATCTATTTCGCATTTTTTCGTACTTAAATTATAACAGGCCTAAAAACGAATGCAAATTTTCATATTGTATTTCAGTACAAGGGCAACCCAAATCCGTACACGGGCGAAGAGTAGAGGTAATAGCGGTTTTCCACGCAGCTTTCACCGACATTTCCTTCGACAGTGTAGATCATGTCGTTTTCAACATACTCCACGATACCGACGTGATCAGCTATACCGTCGCTCTCCCAGTCAAAAAAGATAATATCGCCGGGTGCTGGGGTATAGTCTCTGCCATGCCACTGGCCGTGTTCCATGAACCAGTTCGCTCCCTCCGGGCAATACGCAAACTTGGGGATAACGCCCGCATCTATATACCCACACTGATCGGCTACCCAGCTAACGAAGATCGCGCACCACTCTACACGATAGGGATACCCATACCACTCGCAGAATTTCAGTCCGCCGTCGATGCCGAGCTGTGACTGTGCCACGGCTACCATAGCGACGTTGCCTTCACTCATAAAGGATCGTCCAATAGGATAATATCGTAGGACGTGAGATACATAAGCTTTATCTCCGTAGCCTGACCAGCCCAAACGCGCCGCCATCATATCGGAAAACTCGATGGCGTTCAGCTCGGAATAGCCGCCGTAGTTAGCAAGCGCCCATGAGATATAGCCATTGCCGAAGTTGTAGCCTTGCAACGCGAGGGAAATATTGGCAAGGTCAATTGGGCTTTCAACGCTTGCCATTTGCAGCGCATTGGCAAGCGCCTGTATGCCCACATCAATGGAGTATTCGGGATCGGTAATAGAGTTTGGAGCGTGAGGATAACGGGTATTATAGCCGCTTTCTGAGCATTGCATGGGATCGCTGCCCTGACCGCAGCTCTCCTGCATCATCACAGCGGCAATCAAGTCCTCGTATTCAGGAATGCCGTGTTGTGCGGCGTATAGCCGGATCAAGGGGCGGTATGCCTCCACCTCCGCACTCACGTGAATATAGGCGTTGCGCCCGTCACCGCTGCCGGTAAGCATGGAGGCAACGCCCATAATGACTACAAGGGGAATGAGGATAAGTGCCAAAGCTCCGGCTGCGTAAAGCAGAGTTTCTTTGCTCGGCGTGACAGTCCTTGAGACCGCAGTACCCAGCTTTTTGAAAAAGTTATCACTTGCTTTTGCTGCCGTCCTTGCAGTATCCGTCCTGATCTCCTGTCTTGCTTTGTCTCTTGCCAGTCTGCGGCCCTGCTCCTTGACGATCTGAGCTTTGGAAATAGCGGCAGAATATTTGTCGCGGGACAGCGTATTTTGACGCTGCCCCGCGGTTTTGCGTTTTCTTATCTGTGCCGGGGCTTCTATACCCCGATACGTTTCCATTTCGGAGGACTTTTCCTGTGACTCCGAGATATGGTTTCTTCTTGCACTCTGCTGCTTCCGGTCCCGAACCTGACGTACAAAAGCACGCCGCATCTGCTCTTTTGGCTGCGGCGAAGCTGCCTCAAAATCCGTTTCACCGTGAAACGAATTATCCCCGGCAGATCTAAGCTTCTTTCTTGCGCCGACGGGTAAGTCTCTCAGTGTATTATGGGCGGCGTTGACCGAATATCGCTCCACCTTGTCCACAGCAGTATATGGCTGTTGCTCTTGATCCGGTGCGCTAGTCTGCTTTGACTCGTTGAGCTGCTTTTTGGCCGTTTCTATTGTCCGGTAGCGTCCGGCCTGTTTGATGATCTCCTTGCCCGGGGCTTTCCGTGGCGGCCTTTTCTTTAAGATGTCAGCCTTTTTCCGGACGAGCCTTTTTCGCCCAGCTTCTTTCGCTTTGCTCCGCGCCATATCAACCGCGCCCCGGTGTGGTATTCATCAGGCGGTAAAGCTCACTTTCCTGTGGGATCGTGCAATCAAAAGGAATCACCGCACCGGACACACGCAGAAGACCGTGCCCCGGCTCCACGTCGGTCACATAGCCCATTTGCGTATCAGAGATATGGAGAAGGTTGGAAAGCTCGGCGCGGTCAGTAGCCGCCTGATTGAACAGCATAAGGAACTCGGAGTTTGCGAACATCAGCCTTGCAGTTTCAGATTGCAGACATTCCTCCACATTCTGCGTCGCTGCCGTCATAATGCCGCCGTATTTTCGAAAACGCTTCCATGCTCGGTACAACACATCAGCGGAATAGTGGTATTTGAAGTACAGGTACACCTCGTCGAGAAATACCCATGTAAACTTGCCCTTATTCCGGTTTTCCATGACACGGTTTTGGATGGCCTCCAGCGTGACCACAAGTGCTGTCGGGCGCAGAGATTCACCCATCTCATAAAGGTCGAGAACGACAATACGGTTACTCATGTCTACGTCCGAGGCGTGGGCAAACACATTCAAGCTGCCCTCGGTGATCAGCTCAGCGCTCAAGGCCAACTCCCGCGCCTCCGGCTCCGGCTGCCGCATGACCTCATTGCGCCAGTCGGTGAGAAGCGGCGCGGGAGATTTTCCTTTCAGATAAGGCTTGTAGATATTCGCCGTACACCGGTCGATGATTGATTTGTAACTGCCGCTGATTGACCCTGCCGCCATCTGCTGCTCCAATATACTTGTGATCAGCTCGGATTTTTGCGCGATGGGGTTTTCATCCTCATACCCTGCGGCGAGCTCCAACGGATTCAGATGATGGGTACTGTGAGGACTGATTTCAACGACCTCGCCGCCGAAGGCGCGGGCAAGAGTCCCGTATTCTCGCTCAGCATCCACGATAATAATATCGTCGTCAGTACCCAGAGCCACATTCATGATCGTATATTTCATGCCCATAGATTTGCCGGAGCCAGAAATACCAAGATAGAACGCATGGGGAGAGACAAGACGCTTGCGGTCACAGATCAAAGGATTCTTGCTGACCTCATTTATACCGTAAGACAGGCCGCCCGGATCTTGAATTTCCTGCGCACGGAATGGGATTGCCACGGCGCAGCTCTCCGTTGTCAGTGTGTTCAAGGCATGGAGCCGACGAAGGCCATAGGGCAAAACTGTATTCAAGCCGTCCTCCTGTTGGAAACACGCCGGGGATATATCGCAAAGATGCTCTTTGCCGATGGCAATCAGACTTTCCGTGTCGGAATCCAGTTCCTCCAAGCTGTCCGCGGTATGAACGATGGTGATAAGGGAGAAGATCATGCGCTGGTCGTTCTGTGTCAGATCGTCCATAAACTCGCGGGAGTTTTCCCGCTTCTGCTCCATGGAACGAGGGACTTCGGCGGTAAAGTTGTTTTTGCTGTTCTGCCGCTGCTGCCAGCGGGTAATGTCCGTCTCCACACCGAGGATGATGCTCTCCACTTCCTTGACCGCCTCATCCGTTGGAACGGGGATCATGTCAATAGAAAGAATAAGGTCGCGGGCATACTCGGTCAGATCGGAAATGAGATCATCGGTAAGGAAAGAGGCATAGGTGCGCAGAAAAAGGACGCGCCCGACCTTGTCCCCAAACTCAAAGTGGTTACGTTTGAAGCTGATGGAGTCCGGGCAGATCAAGTCCTTAAAATCTCTGCCTGTCTGCATATAACGGTAATCGTCATAATCGAAATACTGCTCATGGCCGGGACGGAAGAAGTCATGGAGTATTCGCAGACGGCCATAATTACGTGCGGGCTTGATACCGGAATCCAGACGGGAAAAAGTCTTTTCCAGATTAGCCCCGGCTCTGCGAAAATAGCTCTTGCTTTCCTCAATCTTGCGCTGCGGGATTGAGAGAGTTACAAAGCGTTCCTGCACGAGATTGTTGCTCTGCGCCGCACGGCCTTTCGTAATGGCATTGGCTTCCTCTCGGTAATGGTCAAGCCAGTCGTCCTTATACGGGAGCAGTATGCGCCGTTCAAACTCAGCGGGGTTGAGTCTGTGGTTTACAATGGTGATCTTGGCCGTGGCATCCGTGGGCAGCGAATTGATCGCGGCACAGTAGGCATTGAAGATGCTCCGCTGTGTTTCCTGTGAGGCTGCGATATAGTTTACATCCGTGAGTTTCCAGCTTCGGGAGTGCTTATTGCCCACTTCCCAAATACCGTTGGTATAGATGCGCTTGATCGGTATGCTCTGCTGTACAGAGTGCGGCACCTTTACCCTGACGCGCTCGCTCTTGTTCGCGGACATAAGCGTTTTAATCATAGTCTCCACGCCCCTTTCTGTTAAAGCGGTTATAAAATATATTTTCGCCTACATACTTTCGGTCGCCGGCATACAGAACTTCCGTCTTGATAACAGCCCATATAAACTGTTCAAAGGTCATGCCGTTATAAGAGAAAAAGCCCGCCATTGCCGCAGGAGAAGCCAGCACGATACACAGCCAGCTTGCGGTTTCCTTTCCAATGGTCGGGCCAAGCAGCATATAGACACCTACGGCGATAGCAACGGCAAAGATCGCGCAAAAGAACTGCCGGGCAGATAGGCCGAAGAAAATAGTTTCCTTGTACTGCCGGATTTCTTTCGGAATTTTTACTTCTATGAAGAGCACCTCATTTCATTTGAAAATTTGACGTGTTTTTGCACTTGAGGGATAATAATAGCAGAAAAAGTTTTGAAAGGAGCTTGACATTATGAGCATGATACAACAGCTTTTGACCGTGGCCGGGATACTGGTCGCCCTGCCCTTTGCGGTAAAACTTCTATGGAAGCTTTATTTGCTCCCATTGGGATTTTGGCTTGCGGCGACGCACCTGTTTTGGCCTGAATGGGCAGCTTCGCACGAAACGCTGAGCTTCGCTCTGCTGAGCGGATGCATCCTCTTCTTCCTCGGCGCTTGGGGGATACGCTATGCTGGCAAGAAACGTAAGGAAAAGGAATGGCTTGATCATGTACTGACAACGGCACCGGTTTTAGAGTACCGTCCAAAAAATGCGTTTCACGGTGAAACGGAATAAGATTAAGCGGTGGGATCACCTTCAATCTCACCGCTACTCTTTTCCAACACTATATCACTGAGGACCTCGTTGCCCCAAACATCCCAGCCGGGCGGAGATTGTCGCGCAAATAGCTCTATGCGGGGGACGTCACCCATAAGAGCCTCAATACGCCGCCGCGCCTCAGCGGGCTTTTTGCTGTGCTCCTCTACATGGGAGATAATCACCTGATGAACATTTCTTGCCTTTCGGTGCGGGTGGCCTTTCGTGGCAAGCATACAGATCTCCACATTGGAACGTGTCCAGTAGCCCATGCCCCAAAAGATACCGTCGCTGTGCCGATTGAGCTTTACCCATACAAAGGCGGTGGTCTTATACTCAAACCCCCATGCGCGGATCACCTGCAGAGCCTCCGAAATCATAGGTAATGTAGCCCACATAAAAAGGATGCAGTCTTTGGCGGCCAGCTCCTGCACAGGTAGAGCCTTAATTTCACCGAGTTCCATTGTCGGATAATGCTTTTCAATATCCCCGTGGCCTTTCCACATTTTATAACGCCAGGGAGGGTCAGCATAAATCACAGAGTATTTCTTCACAGGCTGAACATCTCCCGCACGATCCGATCCGCGCCTTTCACAAGTCCGGTCAGAACAAGCATATTAAAGACAAGCTCCCCGATGTATTCCCATGCCATCGTTACGGCGGGCAGGCTGCTGTCTACAACGGGAGATCCGCTGGACAAAAAGGCCGAGTAGATCAGACAGGCCAGCACGATCACCGCGCCTTCCAGACATACGCCAATGTAAGACTTTACAAAGGCTTTTCCCATCCCCGCCGTGTTTTCTCCTGCAAAGGAGGCTAAGGGCAGCGGAGATATAGCCGTATAGATATATAGCTTGAAAAAGCGTCCGTACACAGTAAGTATCAGAATAAAGGACAGGACGGTAATGAACAGGCTGCCGAGGAAGGAAACCAGCCAAAGCGGGATGCTCTGTAAAAAGCCGACGTCCTCAATGGCACTGACGATCTCGGCGGGCAGCTCCGCCGTTGTAGTGACGCTGCCCCCGATGCTGCTCATAGATGCAGACACAACGCTGCCGCAGATAGAGAAAATAGCAGTCATCAATTCCATGCCGCGACCGACCGCCACCTTTGCCAGCACAAAGCGAATAAAATGCCGCAGAGCAAATTCCGGTCTTTGCAGCTCCTTAAAGGATGCAGCAGAGGAAAAGATGCCGACAGCAAAGAACAGCACCAATAGACCATAGCCGATACCCACAAGGGCAGAATTGATGTTGGTTATCACGCTCCATATCTGCCCGCCCTTAAAGGTTTCCGGTGTTTGTGTAATCAGCGTCCATAGCTCGGCAAGCTTATCGTTCCATGTGGCAATGGCACTTTCCAGATTTCTTATAACCCAGTTATCACTAATTGACTTCACCTCCACATATAATTGTAAATTTTTAGTGCAATGTATTGATTTTTTCGTGCAAAACGCATATACTATGTTCGTAATCGGAAAGGAGATGATTTTATGGCCGGTTCCACCAATATTAGTATCCGTATGGATTCCGATGTCAAAGCACAGGCCGATGCGTTGTTTGGCGAACTTGGGATGAATTTGACCACGGCTTTTAATGTTTTCGTTCGTCAAGCCTTGCGTGAAGGCCGCATTCCCTTTGAGGTTTCCCTTAACCATCCGAACAAAGAAACGATTGCTGCCATGCTGGAAGCGGAAAGGATTGCAAGAGACCCGTCTGTAAAGGGATATACCGATATGGATGAACTTTTTGCTGATTTGCGGAAATGACAAAATATACAGTCAAATACACGACTCAATTCAAAAAGGACTATAAGCTTGCCTTGAAACGGGGCGTGAAGATGGAACTGCTGAATAATGTCATCTCGGATTTGGCAAATGGGGTTTCTCTGCCGGAAAAGAACAACGATCACGCGCTGACAGGAAATTGGGTCGGACACAGAGAATGCCATATTCTCCCTGATTGGCTTCTCATCTATCGGATCGACGGGGATGTTCTTGTGCTGACAATAGCTCGCACCGGGACACACAGCGACCTATTTGGGAAATGATTGAATGAGGTAATGCGTTTCACCGTGAAACGCATTACCTCTTTTCTTATACTGCGCCGATGGCGGCGAGGATTTCCTTTGCAAAGGCAATCACAAGCCCGCCGAACAGACACAGGAAACCCTGAGAACGCTGGCTTGCGTCATGGCTCTGGATGGACATACCGACCTGCACGATGCCCCATCCGAGGATAATTACTCCGATGGCCTTAATCGCGCTGAAAATGAAGTCGGACAGATTGTTGACCACAGCGATAGGATCACCGTCGGCGGCAAAGGCGCTGGTGGTTAAGAATGCCACGCAAAGTATGAGTGCGCTCCACACAGACATGAATATTTTTGCGCGTTTCGTAGTAGATTTCTTCATTCGTTTTCCTCCATAATAGATGATAAAGAATAAATCCCCATGTGCAAAAATACGTTCCACTAATAAATGAAATCTAAGCGCATGGGGATTTTTTCGCATCCGTTCCGGTTGCCCCGCAAGGGGCGAGGAACGGGCGATTATTATAATATTTCTATGGAAGCGGAGCTTTCATAGAAATACCGCATATCATAGAGACAATGCGGGCTGTGGACGTAAGGGGCAGCCCCGCCGTCCTCTGTGAACTGAATATTGGGGTGCTTCATCAGCTCGTATTTCTCGTCAATGACCGGCCTTTCCCCGCGGATAAACACAATGGCATTTTTATTATCCAAAAGGCGGACTTCATCCGGAGTCATAAGGTCTCGGCCTGCCTGTTGGATGCTTTGACTGTACGATCCGTTTCGCCCCTTGCTTTGACTGCTGGATTTGGTTGAAATAGTCTCCTTGCCCAGAAGCTCGGAAACATATTTGTGCGTACTCTGCTCATTGCCGCCGAGATAGACAAAAGTATCCGCATTGCCGATAATGCCCTCCCAGTCGTCCTTAAACAGAGCTTTGAGCTGGGATATATTTTGTAGAATGATCGTGGCCATGATGTTGCGGGAACGCATGGTCGCCTGCAACCGAGCGTAGCCGTCCGGGAGAGCGACATTGGCAAACTCGTCGAACATGAGGCGCACCGGCACGGGCAGACCGCCCATGTGAACCTTGTCTGCCTGATAGTACAGCTCTTGAAATGCCTGCGTATAGAGAAGCCCCACAAGAAAATTGAGACTGTTATCGTTGCTGTCCGGTATCACGCAAAAGATAGCCTGCTTGCGCTCTCCCAGCTTGGACAGCTCCAAATTGTCCTCATCGGTAATGTCCTGTATCTCCCGCAGAGTGAACGACGCGAGACGGACGGCGGCTGAAACAAGAATGCTCTTAGCTGTCTTGCCCGCAGCCTGCTTGAAAATGTGATACTGCCGAACAGCGATGTGATCCGGCTGTTCTTCCTCCAACGCCTCGAAAAGCAGATCCAGCGCCGATTGATAATCGTCGTCATCCTCTTTCGCTCCGCCGTACTCGATCATGGTGAGCATCATTTCCAAAGTCTGTTCGTAAGGCGGGGACTCATGGAGAAGATACAGCATAAGGGCAGAGTCGAGGGCAATTTCGGATTTCTCCCAAAAGGGATCGTTCTGGCTGGCGTTTTTCGGTGTGGTGTTCTGAATAAAGTTGCTGATGAGCCGGAACACGTCGGAGTCCTTGCGGATATAGCGGAAAGGATTATAGCTGTCGGAATGGCTCGGCTCGATGAGGTCAAACACTTTGACAACATACCCCTGCTGCAAGAGAAACGGGGCAACTGCGCGGACAAGCTCGCCCTTTGGGTCGGTGCAGATAAAGCTGGTATTTGCCAAAAGAAGATTCGGCTTCACAACAAATCTCGTCTTGCCTGCGCCGCTGCCGCCCACAACGATCTGAAGAAGATTCCTCATATGCTGCCGTCCGTTGAGGCTCATACACAGGTGCTTTGTGAGGATGACGTTTTTGTCGGGATCTTTATCACTGTACTTTTTGTTCAGCTCCCGGACATTTCCCCAACGGGCAGAGCCGTGTTCCTCACCGGGGCGCTTGTTCTCATTAGAGGAATAATAAAGAACGATTCCGCCGACATACAGCAGCAGAGCGCCCAGCATGAATTTGACAGTGTACGGTGTCCAATGCAGAGAAAAGGGGGCGTTCATCGCATCGGGAAAGACGGCCATGAACTGAAAGAGATTCATGCCGGCCTCATAAACGCCTGCTGCCAGCGCAGCCAGATAGAGAATGAACAGGGAGAGCACCGCCCACATAGGGGCGGTCTCGCGGAAAGATTTACGGTTTATATAGGCATCCCTCCCAAATCCGTTTCACCATGAAACGCATTACCGTGTCTTGCTCCTGCTTCGTACCGGCGGAGACTTGCTTTGTGCTTTCGCTGCCGCGTCGAGCTCACGGAGCTTTTGACGCACAGAGGGTTTTTCATCCGTCTGCGGTCTGTTCAAGCCAATCCCGCGCTCGTCGGAGGATTTCTCTTGTGGAGCGCGGGACTTCTCTTTTTTTATGGCATTTTCCTCCGACTTCACTTCCGGCACGGCATAGTCCATTGCCTCCATGACGGCGTTAAGTTGTGCACTGTAATTCACATTGGAAATGATGTGCAGAACGCCGGTTTCCTTGTTCTCATGCTTGGCGGTTGCGTACAGGACACCGAACTGTTTGGCGATTTCCCGGAACCTCTCATAGTCTGCGGCCTTGATCGGGATGATAACGGACTCGGCGTTGCTGTCCTTCATCAGCCGTTCAATGCCGACCTTGCAACCACCTTATAGTTTTGCTTTACCATCGCGGCCAACAGTGCCGCCACGTTCACAAGACCTTTTGCGGAAAGCTCCGCTGCGATCTTGGCGGCTTCCAGCCACTCCTTGATCATCAGATCGGCCACTTCGCCGCTTACTTCCATAGGTCATGCCTCCTTTGTCGAGTTTTTGTTTTCTCGCTCTTGGACTGTTCTTCAATTTGCCGTGTGAACTGGATTTGCTCTTGAAGCTGCGGGATATGCTCCGCTATCTGTTGGGTACTTCTCAGCTCCCGGCGGATCGGACGCAGGGCAAGGGAGATTTCCTTGATCTCGGCGCTTACATCTTCGCCGCGCCGTTTGCGGCGGTACAGCTCGCGCCGGGAAACAGAAAGAGAGTCAATGTCCGCCTGCAGAGCATCCGCAAGCATGGACAACTGACTCTCGCTGTTGATACGGTATTTTTGCAGCAGCGCAAACTGCCGCTTGTATTGGTCGAGCTTCTTGACCTCTGCCCGCACGGGAAACGGAACGGATCTGCGGCGCGGTCGGGGCGGTGAAAGCAAATATAAATAATGCAGATACAGACGACGCAGACCAGACAGTTTTTTCTTTTCCCCGTATGCGGCTGATCTATGCTTGACCTTATATCGGCCTTTTGGAATATACGAGGGCGCTACCTTCTGCGGCTTCGGTGCCATCGACCCGGTGCGGCTTTTGTTCAGCCGCGCCCGTATGTCTGCTTCGGTGTAGCCTTCACCCAGACTGTCCAGCCGGATAAAGCGATCCGACCCGGGCGGCTTGATTGCCGTGTGCGTTACATTGGCACCGCGTTTGATCGTATAGCCGCGCTTCTGCAACGCTTCATAAAAGGATTGCACGGTGAAGGCATCGCCCAGCGCGGCGTCTATGTCCTGACGGATCAGACCGCGCACGGTGATCTTGCCGTTCTTTTCGGCGTTCCACTCTGCGTAGTGTTTGCCCTCTCCTTTCGGCTCAATGACGGACAGATTGTTTTCCCGGCTGATCTCATTGGATATTCCCCGGATATCTCCGTAGTACGCTTTGAAGTCGTCCCGGTACATCTTTCCGTCAATGCAGGAAACAGAGTTGAAAACGATATGCGCGTGAATATGGTCGTGGTCAATGTGCGTTGCGACCACTGCCTCAAAATGTCCCTGCAAAAGTCGCTCGGCAAATTCTACGCTAAGACTGTGAGCCTGCTCCGGTGTTACTTCGCCGGGAGAAAAGGAATGAATGATGTGATAACCCTGAACCGGACGGTTTTCCTTATCCCAGCGGCGTTTGGTGTCCAGCATATTCCGGCAGGCAGTGTCAAGCTGACAGTTGATAGCCGTCTGGAGGATTTGACCGTTTTCTGCCCGTTGTGTTTTGCTTTCGTTCAGCGCGTAGTTGATGCGCTTATCCAGCCGTGCATGAATAACAATGATCTTATCATAGGCCATTTTTTACAAGCTCCCATGCTTTCCTTGCCAGCACAGCGGCATCAACGATCTCTGCCTCATGGATGCTCTTTTGCGCATTAGCCCAGTACGCGATCTGATTGATATTGTTCCCGATGGCGGACAACTCCCGCAGAAGCTTTGGGTATTCATCGGGCGGGCGCGGGCGAAGCTGAACACCGGTGACAAGCGAACGGATAAACGGATCAATTCCCATCCCGGCAAGCGCAGCCTGTTCTTTCAGGTGGCGGTATTCGGCTTCGTTCATCCACACGCTGATATGGTGCGGGCGTGTTCTCATGGCATCATCCTTTCGCGTTGTAATTCGTTTCACCATGAAACGTATTTCCGTGGGGTATTAGGGGGCAACCCCCTAACAAGCGGCTTTTGTGCTACCAAATGCCATACTTGCCGGGACAACGCCGCAAAGCGGCGCGTTCTGCTCATAATGTAGGATTCAAATAAATTATCTGGTTTCACCACAATGCGTTTCATGGTGAAACGCATTAGCTTCATCCTTTTCCGGGACTTTGATCTGTGTGCGTGCAATCGCAGGACAGGCGGCTTCAAGAGCGTCGATCATCTCGGCAGCGGTTGTGCTGATACAGTCCAGCGAGGCTTTCAGCTCCGGCAGCTGCTTGCCGCGGCTCCAGCCGGTAACATAGGCAAAGGAATAATCCGAGGTGTCGACCCCAAAGTGCTGGCAGACCACATAGGCAACGCTCTCTGCTTCGACCTCGCGGGTTGGGCTGTCCTTCTCCGGCTTACCCGTAATGACGCCGTTTTCCACGGGCAGAGCGTGGAGCTTGGCGTGTGCCGTCTCATGGATCAGCGTCTTTAGAGTCTGCACCTGACTCATGCCCTCATTGACATAGATACATTGCTCCAAATGGTTGTAGCAGCCTTTGGATCGCTGCGGCTTCCGGTAACGGATCGGCACGGGGCTGAGGAGTTCGACATCATGAAAAATACTGTCAAAGCCCTCCACATCGCCGGTCAGCTCGTTCACGCCCAGTGAAGGAAGCTCTTTTCCCTCGGTCTGGCTGAGATCAAAAACATAGGCGATCTTGAACCATTGCCGGTTAATAACGGCACTTTCTTTCTCCGGCTGCCCATCTGGGCCGATCACGGTGTTTCCCTGCGCGTCGAGCTTGTCCTTCTCCACAAGAAGCTTTTGCGGACAGGGGGCAAGAATCTGGATGCCTTTTTCTCCTTTTTTTCACTGTGCGGCCCAGCTTCTTCCATGTGGTATAACCGGCCACCGCGCTTGCTTCGGGGCATTGGAAGAAAATCAAAAGGCAGTTTCCAAAGCTGTAATGATGGAACTTGGACATAGCCTCCAGATATTTCGCGTAGTCCTCGCTCTCAAACACGGCCTTAACACCGCTTTCCAACTTTTCCGTCAGAGCCCTGATCTGCTCCTGCCGCTCTGCCAGTGCGTCAGCGTTCCGGGCCGCTGTGGTTTTTCTCATGGGGAGAAGTCTCCGTCTGCTTTCGTCGGGATGGCACCTTGAATGTAATCGGCTCATTTCCTTTTGCTCCGATAAGAATTTCAGAGTATTCATACTCTTTTTTGAAGCGTTCCATCAAATCGGGCGGGAGAGAGCAGAAGTTCTCCTCTCCCAACCCGCAAATGAAGAATGTCCCGAACAGGCCACCATAGCCTGCCGGGACACTTCTGTTAAACGGGAGACCCATAAGCAGTGATTCTTCGTTCCCGACAAGAGCAACTCTTTCCTCATAGGGATAGATCGGCTCAATCAGTCCTCCGACGACGGCCTGCATTTCCTCAAGACCGTTGATTTCCTTCTCATAGGGCAGATAGCCCGGCTCTACGACCAGTACATTCATTCGATCACTTCACCGGACCTTTCTTCTCCTTGCTGAAAATCTCTGCTTTCTGCTTCTGTTTTTCCAAGCGCTGGCGGCGTTCCTCCAGCGCGTCATACACGCTGTCCTCGATCTCGCGGGGCGTCATAGACACATCAGGGAAATACTTGCGGAGCCGGTCGCCGCGCAGAATGATCTTCGTCTCATAGCTGTTTTCCCGATCCAGCGGCTCAGAAGCGAGTTTGGCAGGACTGGCAGACGGAACAGCAGGGGATGCCACAGGCGCAGACGGTGGCGAGGGAGCGGGCACGGCTGCCTGCGTAGGTACTGCGTTGCCGGACGGGAAGGAAACCACATTGTCGGGCGCTTTCGGCGGTACTGAGGCCGAGAGAGGCACCGGAACGTCCGGGGACTTTGGTATGCCGGTAGGAGCCATTGCCGGAGTTGCCGGTGCGGGCGGCGTTACGGGCTTGGGCTTTTCCACGACCTTCGGCGGGTATCTGCCCTCCAATACATCACGGATCTTCTGCTCAGTGAGGCTTTCGGAGGCCGCGACCTTTTTCAAAAGACCGGTGTTATCATTGTTGACCTTAACGTTGATCCCGATCAGATCAGCAACGGTGTCCTGAACCTTCGACTGAAGAAACGCGATATTATAGGCAATCGAAACCGCCAGCGATCCTTCATCTACCAAATCACAGATTGACTTGGTTGCCTCGGACAACTTCATAAGCCGGTTGAGCTTCATCGTGCTCATGCCCATTTCCTTTGCAATCAGCTCATCAGTCTCCGGCCCGCCTTTTTCGCCTCGCAGCTTTCGTCCGGCCTTGCGCTTCATGCTGTCCGCTTTCATACGCAAAGCGCGGGACAGATCATAGGTAGAAATGTGTTCACGGTGCAGGTTGCCATCGGCCACAAGGATGCGGGCATCATCATCGTCAAGCTGCTGGATGATCGTGGGGACAGGATAATTCAGCTCACTTGCGATCAGATGGCGGCGCTGACCGGACAGGATTTCCAGCTCGCCGTCCTTATTGAAGCGGGCAAGTACCGGGCCTTTGACGCCGAAACGCTTGATGGACTGAAACAGCTCTTTGAAGTCGTCGCTGTCCCGATCCACGGAGAAGGTGTTTATGTCCGCTTTTTTCAGATAGGCCGGGTGCAGAATTGCGGAGAAGGCTTCGCCCTCGCCGGGGACAGGTAATGATTTCTTGTCTTTCTCGGTGGGGGGAGTAAGTTTTTCACCCAGCAGCTTTGTGATTGCTGTTCCGGTAGGGCCGACAGCGGCAGTGCCGACAGGCGCTTCTTCTTTCTCGGCTTTCTTGGCGGGCTCCTTTGGAGAAACGGGGTTTTTATCTTTATCTGCAACGGCAGGAGCGGCGGGCGATGTCTCGGTCGCTTTTTCCTCTTTCTGATCCTCCGCTTTTGCTTTGGGAGCCTTTTCAGCGTCCTTTTTCGGAATCTCAGTGGTTTTCGTGCTGACCGGAGCCTCTTTGGGCATTTCGGTCTTCTTTTCCTCAGCCTTGCTTTCGGCGGGCTTCTCCGTTTCCTTTTTCGGCGCAGCCGCTTCTTTTTTCTCTGGTGCTGCCTTCGTCTTGGACGGCGTTTTCTCCGGTGCCGGTGTCTTAGCTTCTTTTTCTACGAGCTTGCCGGGAATCGGCGCGTCCGGGTTTGCGTTGGCAATCTTGTGGTACTCCTGGGCCTCCTTTTCAGTCATGTCATAGACCAGTGCAGGCAGCTCCTTGAGCTTGGCAAGCTCTGCGGCCTTGCGGCGGCGGTAGCCCGTAACAAGCTGATATTCTCCGTCCTCTCGCTGACGCAGAATGACCGGTTCCTTTACACCGTCCAACAGCATTGAGGTGACAAGCCCGCCATAGGATTTATCCGCAAGTTTGACAATGGGAATATCGGGCAGATCGTGAATCTTCTCGATAGGGATTTGCTGGGGAATGGATTTTTCGTTGGGCATTTAGTTCCTCCTTTGTGTCATAAGATAGGGAAAATGCGTTTCACGGTGAAACGCATTTAGCTAAAGTCATGCCGCACAGCTGCGGCATAGTATGGGCCGATTGTCAACGGGGCATTATAGAGCGCCGTCAGCAGATAGGCCCTTATGTTTTTAATCTTCGAGGTAGTTTCTCGCAAAGAATCCAGTACATACGCAACGTGCTCAAAGTCTAATCGCCGGAATCGGGATTGAACCTTTGGGTTGGGAATATTTTCGTTTCCGATCCGAATCGTCTCGGCGGTACTGGTGAGAACATCACAGATAAGCTGTAAAATGCAATCCGGATCATCATAGGGATACTGCACGGACAGGAGCGGATAATCAATCTGATCACGCACTTGCTGCTCCATCTCCCATCCATCTGATAGATGGATTGATAGATCAGTATAGCTGTTTTCAGTTTGATTTTTATTATTTTCATTTCCTTCGGATTGCCCGACGTCTGCACATCGAGTTCCCCGAAGTCTTGAAATTGTTTTTTCCGAAGTCTTGGTTTCGGTTTCCTCGACTTCTTGACTTCGGCTTTTCCGATGTCTGAAATGCTCGTTCTGCTCCTGCGGTGAGGGCAATAGGGGCAAGTCTGCCTGTGTGAACTGCTTAACGTAAATCATAGTGGGTTTGCCTTGACCTTGCTTTTTACGTTCAATCAGTCCAATGCCTTTTTCAGTGTCCAGCTCTGCCAGCATCCGCAGCACGCGGTCGTGTCCGCAATTAAAAGCCTCCTGTATTTCTGCAACCGTATAGAAGATATAAACGCGGCCAAGTTCATCATGCCAGCCGTTTTTTGCCGAAAGCCCCATTCGATCAAGCATGAGCCCGTACAGCACCTTCGCATCCATTGACAGTTGCTTGAATTGAGCTCCTGTCATAAGCTGCTTCGGGAAACGGTAAAAAGCATAGCTTTCAGACTGATCACCGTAAAAGTAGCCAAAGCTCATATTCTATTCCTCCACGCGCTCACAAAAGACAAGATACCGATACTTCCCGCCGCTGGCATAGGGATGGCAGGTCAGAAGCGTTATCATGTCTCTGTCCTTTTGAATGAGAATCGCGTTCACATCATTCGGAGTGATGATTTTGATCTCTGCCACTTTGTAGGTCAGCGTTCCCCAGATATTCGTGACCGTGATCTCGTCACCTATCTCCAAAAGCTCTATCTCCTTGAAGTAGGGATAGCCGCTGTAACCCCGGTGTCCGGCAATCACGGCGTTACTGTTGATACCGCCAATGGGGATGCTCGTCTGCGACAGTACAGCCGCTCCTGCTGCCATGTTTTCCTCGCTCGCGCCGAGAAACAGGGGCATTTCCAAATCCATTTTCGGGATCGTTATTACACCGAATTTTTCATCGGGCAAACCGTAGTCGGTCAGCTTGAATTGAGACAGCTCATAGGCGCTTTTGCTGTCCAGCTTATTCTGCTTGAACAGATAGAGCTCCCGGTTATAGGTCTGCATTGCCTCATAGAGCTCTGCGTATGGGATAACTTCCTGCTTTTCTTCGGAATCTCTGCGGATTTCCTCAACTGTTTCGTGGTATTCCTCCACGGCCTGCTTGACCTCTATGCTTTTTTCTGCGCCGTCGATCAGTGGCTTTACCGCAAAGGCGGCGCTGGCAAAGGCAAGGCAGATCAACAGAATTAACAGGAACAGCCGCAGCTTAATGTGCTTCATGTTTTCCTCGCTTTCTCTCTTGCCGCAGCAAGCGCAGTCTGTGTTTCAGCTTTCTTGCCCGCCGAATTGTTTTATAACAGCCAAAGCATGTGCCAATTCCCACGATGGTAAGTCCACCATAAGCGAGGCCATGACGGTACTCGCTGCCCCACGTGGATGCCTCTACAGGGGTAAATTCTGCATCCTCGATTACGCTGATTGCTTCTTCATACTCCGTGCGCTCTCCCCGGATGAGCAGTCTGTGACTGTTCACGCCATAGGGCGTGCAGGTTACAAGGGTACAAAGATCGCATCCGGCTTCAACGGTCAGCTTCGAGGTGTCCTCCGGCAAAACGGTGTTGATCGCGCAAACCTTATAAGCCAGTGTCTGACCCAGAATACGGAGCAAGAAAATGTCGCCCTCTTTCAAGAGATTCAGGTCTGAAAACATCTTCTGTCCGGCAAGACCGCTGTGACCGGTCAATACACAATGCGTACCGAGGCCGCCCACGGGCAGCGACGAGCCGAGCAAATGTCCCACGCCGCGGTCAAGGGTATTTTCCTCCGTTCCGTGGTAGATAGGTAGATTTACCGAAATTGCCGGGATCTCCACATAACCCATGATTCCGTCGCCGCGCACATTCAAGAGCGTGTCGTAGCTTTCAGATGCCTTAATAAGCGCGTCCTTCGTATATGGCTTGTCCGGGACAGACAACAGAGTTTCGTTATAAGCCACGGCAGCGGCGCGGGCATCGTCTAATACCTCAGTGTCCATCTGTTTAACGGCTTCAATGTACTGTGTTTCTATCAAGCTACGGTTTTTCTCGGAAAGAAAGTTGGCAATCAGCGGGTAAAGAATGATGCCGAGGGAAACGACAATCAAAACGGCAAGAGAAAGAATTTTCATTGTATTCTTCATACTCTCCCTTCACATGGCAAGAGGGCGGTTTTCCCGCCCTCTTGCTTGATGATTAGGTGTTTTCTGCTTTCTTTCTGTTCTTACGGGTAAGGACAAGAATGCCCGCTACGCAGAGTGCCAGCATGGAAAGGCCAATGACGGGGAACATCCAGTTGCCGTAAGAGCCAGTCTGCGGGAGATCAAAGCCTCTCGTATTGATGACTGTGAACGGTGCAAAGGCATTGGCGGAGCTGTCGTCAGCGGTCATGTTGACCTTGTTGCTGCCTACGGTTGCCGAAGCAGTCAGCAGTTTGTGGGCAAGCTGTTTCTGCGGCATATTGTGATACAGTCCGGGATCAACATCCTTGTATCGGGGATCGTTCTGGATGAGGCCGAGTACATCGGTGCCGTAAATGTCGCAGAGCTTGCTGCTCTCAGTCTGGGAGATCACGACCTTGATACTGTTTTTAAGCAGCGTGTACCCGTTGGCAGTCTGTACCTCCGTCCAAGTATAGACGTCGTCCTCCAAGCCTTTAAGGATCAGCTTGCCATCCTTTGTGGGAATGAAGTGGGTGGCAGCCTTTTCCTCGGTCACATGGCCGGTTACATACCAAACGCCCTCAGCCTCATTCAGCTTTCCTACAAGAAAATATCCGTCCGTGTCATTGCGGACGATAAACTCCACTTTGGAATAGTCGCCGCGCCCGTCGGAGAACTGCTTTGTTATGTCGATGCCGTAAGCATAGACATGGCAATCATCGACGAGGGTATCATAGTAGCCTGTATTGCTGCGCTTCCAGGTGAGAACAACATCGTTGGGATTTCCAGCGTCACCGTAGGTCACGCTGTTATCGCTGTTCATCGTAGCCTTATAGGTTATGCGGAGGGTGCAGTCCGAATAGCCGCTGTTTACCATGCTTTCCCCGGTAAATACTGCCTTGCTGCTGTTGATCTCGGCAAGGCCGGAGGCAGTCATGGAGATGGTCATAACGTCTGCGCCCTCGGCGGCGCTGTTATAGCTTACAAGGAAACGGTCACTCGGCTCTGCCCACGATGTGATCAGATCGGTGCAGCTCTCATCCTTGAAGAACTCCAAGAGAACATCACCTTTGTTATAGGTAATGCCTTTGGACAGCGTATCAATAAAGGTATAGTCCGTGAGATAGGAGGCAGCGGATGTAATGCTGGGCAGCGTGGAAATGATCTGATAATCGATCACGTCACCTGCCGAGGCGGTGCCGGTGTGGGCGTAGCCGTCTGTAATATCACTGATACTGCCGCTGTTCTTTCCGGTGTCGGCCTTGTCCTCGCGGAGTGTCTTTTCAAGGCTGGGGATGCCGGTGAGGTTTTTGGGGTACAGAGTCACATCATAGATCCAGCGAGTGCCGCCGTCGTTGGCATTGTTCCCGTCAACGGAGGTCATGGGCAGCGAGACGAGGAAAGGCGCGGTGGTGTCCGTGACCATTTCGGGGACACGGGTTTCAATCAGCAGATACAGGCCGAGGGGCAGATCGGAAGCTCCCGTGTGACCATAAGCGTCCGTCTCCGTCATGGCTACGCCGTGATTGTCGCGGGCATACTTTTCCAGCGCATTTTTGACTTTGGTGGCATTGGTATCCAGTGCTTTCTTGAGGCCGTCAATCAGCACATCGGAGCGGTAGTAATACACGGTCATGCCGTCTACAACTTCGTCAGCGGGAGAGTATCGGTCATTAGTGCTGACGCCGATTGCGGAAAGAAAAGCGTTATTCTGCTCGGTCGGGGCAATGCCGTACAACACTTCGATATGCTCCGCGCTGTCCTCGCTCTCGGTAAAGGTGCGGATAGAGGCCACGCGCACATAGGTGAACTCTACGCCCTTAATGGCATACCCGTAGGCATTTCCATTGGCGTTCAGCGCGGAGACGCGGGCAGGATTTCCCAGCACGGCCTCAACGTCGTTCGCGTCCTTTACGCCGGTAGACACATAGGAGCTATCCCATATACCGTCCTTCTCGGCGTTGGTAAGGTCATATTTATAAATGTCCAGCGTACCCGTGCGGGAGGTGTCAATCGTGGTCTCGTCCACGGGTGCGGCAAGGGCAGTAACAGAAAAGCTGCTCACTATCAGGACAGCGAGCAGCAGCGCAAAGATTTTCTTCAAGTTTCGAATTTGTCCTTTCGTTTCAAAATGATGTAGGTCATGGTCATAAAGCCCATGACAAGAGGCAGCCATGCAAAGCCAGCGCCGCCCGTTTCGGGCAGACGGAATAGCGGATCATCGGTAGCGGTGACATAGAGCGTGTAGCAATAGGTCACTCCGTCTACGGTTTCCGTGTCCTCGGCTGTGCCGGCGATCTCAACGGGCAGTGTGCCAACATATAGGGGGCTGCCAAGCAGAGAGTGTCCGTCAGGTGCTTTCGTCTCAGTCAGTCGGTAGAGAATGGAGCTATCCGCTCGGAGGCCGCTGAAGGTGACATAGCCGCTTTCGCCGGTGGTGAGCTGCCCGTCCGCAAGTCTGGGGCTGGTGCAGCCGCCTGTCTGAACATTGTTGCCCTCGCGGGAGAATACCGCTGTCCAGCTTGCGCCGTTATCCGTGGAATACTCCAAGAGGAAGCTCGCCTCGGAGAGTGGTGCGCCGTTATGATCCTGTTTCTTCACTTCCAGCGTTCCCGGCCTGCGGAGGTTATCCCGTTCCTGCGTGACCGTAACGCCATGCTCGGTGATTGAAAACGGATACACCGTGTCGTCCAGCTCATAGCCCTTCGGCGGTGCGAACTCCTGATAACTGTACGAGCCGTAAAGCAGACTTTCAAAAGTCAGCTCACCGTTTGCGTCAGTATAGCCCTCTGCAATCTGCTGACCGTCACTGCCATAGAGGCGGAAGCCTGCCCCGGAAAGGGGTGTGTCCTCATAAGCGTCTCTCTTGACGATTTTCAGATTTCCACGGGCAAATTCATTGACCGCCGTCGTGCTCACAAGCTGGCCTCCCTCTGTGACAGAGACAGGGTACAGGGTCGAGTCGAGCACAAGATAGGGCAGCGTGGCGGTTTCGGCATAAAAATAGTCCCCGATGGGGACTTCAAAAGAGACAGCACCGTTTGCGTCCGTTTGGCCGTTTTGGATTTCGTTCTTTCCGCTGTCATAGAGTGCGAAGCAGACTCCCGGTAAGGGAGCTCCGTTCTCGTCCACTTTGGTAAGCCGGATTGTGCCGGTGCGGATCGGAGCTTTGGGTGTTCTGACCGTCATACCGGAATCAACGGTGGTGCTTTGCATATCTATCGTGCACGTCACGACACGCTGCTGGCCGTAGGTGGTCGGCGCATAGAAGAACAAGACCGCCTCGGTGCTGTCATATACACCTGACGCACGGAGCGGAAACGCTGATTCCTCGTATTCCTCCGGGATGGATATATGCAGTGTGTCGCCGCTGCTGCCGGTATAGCCTGTAATGCTCGTCCCTGCGGGAAAAGCAGACGTGTCCAACGTGTAGCCTCCGGTCAATCCCGTGAAGCTCACTCGAACGTCTCCCACAAAGCTTGTGTCCTCAGATTCCAGCGTCATATCTGAACTGGAAAAGCTGATGGAATGATACGTGTCCGGGTGACGGCCATACTCTAAAAGCTCCAAGCACCATGCAAACAGGGCTTCATATCCGGGCTTGGGACGGCTGTTTCCTGTGTCACAGAGATAGTCGGGCATTTCCTGTATTCCGTTCTCTGCAAGAAAATACCGGATTGCATTGGCAGTTGCGTACTGCGCCTGATTGTCATTAAAGCCGCCTGTGGAAGCCGGATAACCGTGGGCGAGGATCGCTTTCAACCCGTTCAGAATGGTCGGGGTATAATACTGCGTTCCGTCCGTTGCGTCATATCCGTCTCCGTAGGGACTTTCCAGACTCATTTGCAAGCAGTAAGCAGGCTGGCCGGTTTCAACAACAGAGTGCGGCGGTGTGCCGAGATCGCTCCAATAACCATCGTTGTATTTCTCAAAGTACATAAACGGCTGATAGGCGGTGGCAATATGTACGTCATCGGCAAAGGCGGTTATGGGTAAAGCCGCGCACAAGAGAAGCATGGAACAAAGCGTCGCGGCAAGCCGCTTTTTCCATTTAGGTTTTACAATAGGCATGAGTCCTCCTTGCTATATTTTGCTGGGGTAACAGATTAAGGGGAAGAATCACCCCCTTTCTCCGGCGGACTGCCCTTGCCGATGGCGGTCACGCGGCCGGGGGTATAGGGACACTCGGCGTATTTGCAGTACCGATCCTTACGCTGAGGTCGGTGGAAGCGACAGCTCCGGCATTCCGGAAACGGCCCGTCCACGCCGCTGTCGTAGTGATCGCCGCCGGGTCTCCCTTGCATGAGACTTTCAAAAGCCCGATGATCGCCATTGGTAAAATACATGATATACCTCCTTCTGGCTTAGATTAGGGCTTGCGGTATATATAGAAAAAATCCGTTTCATGGTGAAACGGATTTGTCGTTTTTAATTGAATCGTTGAATCATATGTACAAATGTGCTAATATACAAGTTGGAAAAAATACTATTATGTACCAATTTTCAAAAAGAGAGAGGGTTCCAAAATGCAATTTGAACCTATGATTAAGGCCAGAATTAATTCCTTTATGACTAACCATGCTCTTTCCAACATGAAAGAAGACAAACTATTCGAACTCTTTGTAAATGATGTAATACTGCGTAGTCATCAACCGGATATAAGCGTTACTGAAGATTCCCTTTTAGACGAGTGCTCTGTCGGTGGGGCAGATGATATGGGAATTGATGGTATTGCAATAAAAGTTAATGGCCTTTTCGTCTCCACGGAGCAAGATATTGATGAGCTTATTGAATTAAATAAGCAGCTATCAATTGAATTCATTTTTGTGCAGTCTAAAAACAAAGATAAACTTGACTCAGGTGAATTCGGCAAATTTGCAGATGGAATCACAGACTTTCTGTCGGACAATCATCTTGAACCGCATAATGAAAAAATAGATGCATTGCTTCAGCTAAAAGACTATCTGTTTTCTGATAAAATAATACTCCGCTGGAAAGCGAACCCTATCGTAAGGGTATATTACGTTATCCTTGGACAATGGCGCGATAGTAAGCATATTGAGGCAAAGAGAGATAAGCTTCGTCAGGACATAATAGAACTGCAAAGTTACGAGGGCGTGTATTTCAATTTTGTTGACAGTACTGTACTCAAAAAAATGTGCGAAGAGAATGAAAACTCATTTTCAGCTGTATTGAACGCCATTGATAATTTTGGGCTCACAGAAGTTTCTGGCGTTGAAAACTCTCTTATCGTTTTATTTCCCGCCTCTGAATTGATCAAACTGATTACTACAGATGATAAACGTTTGCGTCAGTCCCTGTTTACTGATAATGTCCGTGATTTCCAAGGAGAAACGGACATTAACTCAGAGATCATGACTACTATAAGGGAGGCACCAACAAATTTTGCGCTGCTTAATAATGGAATAACGATAGTTTGCTCTAATGTTGTTGTGAGCAATCGAAAATTAACTCTATCAAATCCCCAAATTGTTAATGGATGCCAAACATGTAATGTCCTGTTTGAAGCATTTTCGGCTGATATTGACATATCAAAAGTCACTCTTCTTGCCAAAGTGATTGCAACCGAAAAAGATGAATTGACTACTTCCGTAATTCGGGGAACCAACAGTCAAAATGTCGTCTATAATGAAGCTTTTGAAACAACAAGAGATTTTCATAAGCATTTGGAGGAATTCTTTAATGTAATTCAACAACAAAGTGACCCTAACAAGATCTACTATGAGCGTCGGTCACGTCAATACTCTCGCGAAACTGGAATAGCCCCCGGAAGAATCATTGGGCTAAAAGCACTAATACAAAGTTTTGTTAGCATTTTTCTTTGTTCTCCTCATCTTGGGACATCCCATGAAGCAATATTGCTAAAAAAGTATAAAAACAGTATATTTGTAGAAGGCCAATCATTCCTTCCATACTATATCGCTGCTAAGATGTGTCTGACTTTTGAGCAATTGAGGCGTGATGGGGTAATTGACCGTAATACTGAAAACTTCAAACATCATGTACTGTTTATAGCCAGTGAGCAGATCGCTGGAGTGTGTCCAAGCATCAATGATAGTTCGAGAATAGATATGTATTGCCAAAGACTATCTACCGTGATTTCGGATCAGGATGCATTTGTCAAAGCAATAAACAAAGCCAACGATACTCTTCAGAAAGCAATAAAGAAATGGGTAAAAAGTCAAGGGTCAAAATATCGTCATGGAATAAAAGACAATCAAAACTTCACCAAGTTCCTTACTACAACCATCCGCGGAGGCAATACGGATAAGATTGAGTATGATAGGCTACCTTCAGTTGAATATAGGGGAAGAGTGATTAAGTGTCGACGAGACAGAAATGGATATAATTATGGTTTTATACATCGCCCACCAAATGATGTCTTTTTTCATGAACGTGATAACGGCACGCTAGACTTTAATGAGATATACGGAAGAACAGTCCTCTATAGAGTTTTTTCGGATACATTCAATGGCGAAGATCGTGCAGAAATAATTGAAGTACTAACTGAAGACCAATAATAGTTCAATCTGAGGCACAAAAGAGATGGTATGATAATGCTTTTTTCATAATGAAATCTTGTGTCAGATAGTAATGCGTTTCAAGGTGAAACGAATTTGAACAACAGACTATGGCCGTTTTACGAATCGTAAAAACGGCCATAGTAGGAGACTTGTATTGATGGATGAAGTGGATAGTGCTAATGTCCCCCCATATGTGTTTTATCCCGTATGTGTCTTAAAATAATTAAGGCTTTTGCAAAAGTCAGCCTTTATCAGCACCTCTAATGAAATAAGGAATAAACCATTTGCGATCAAGAATACAAGATCGATAATTGCTGAGATTATTTATTTTGCTGTACTATAGAAAAAAGGAGCAAAAATGAATACTGAATCGATACATAAAATAGCACAAGAAATCCGAAAAGATATAGGATTGTTACGTGACAAACATCTTTATGAATTGGAACGTATTCCCGGCAATGCAAAGTGCTCCACGCTTGCCGATAGGATGGAAGAAAAGATTGACTACATTATAGATAGCTATGAGGAGATGTTAAAGATAAGAGAAACCGCGACTAATCAAGAGCAGTTTAATCTTCTCTCAGGGCTATTGGATGGCTTGGCAAAAGAAATAGGTGATCTCTCAAAAAAGCAACCGGATGGACTGGTGAATTCTTTTAAAGTTGGACAGATTAACAGAGTGCTACAGCCGATTAAAAAAATAATGGAAGGTGAGCCTTCTGCTGCCTTTCTTGATATAGTAGCTGGAGTTGAAGACAGAGCTGATAAATCCAGAAACAGTTATAGTGATGTTGCCGTCATTCTGAGTCAGTATAAAGAAGCATGTGTCAAGTATAGGGAAAAGTACTATTCAGATTGGCTGAGTTGATAAAAGGCAAAACAGAAAGGGAGAATTGAAATGCTATTATCAGACTATCTACGCTTAGGTTCCACTTTCGACATGCATGGAGTATTCGATCCCGTTCTTGATGAAGATAGCCACTTCTTTATTAACCTACAGCGTCTGAAAAAGACTACTGTGCCAGAGTTCTTATATTCTTACGAAAGGATTCATGAGTATTTCCGGAAAATAATAAAGCTGCTCGATAAAGCTAAAAAGAAGGATACTAGCGATATTTGTTATAAACAAGCACTAAAGATGTTCGACTTCTCGGAAGTCAACGGTATTTGCCTTGGTTATGCAAAAGGCACGAGTGGTGCTGGATTTGGCCGTGGTTTAGGCAACCAAGTTATCAGCACGGCATACGACATCGTGAAAGCGGGAGTTTCTGATCCGGAGTTTTTTGAGCTCCTTCCTCTTTTTCAGGAAAATGTGGGTGCAGACCGCTTATCAGATATGATAGCAACGCTAATCCTTGATGACATTAAAGCATATACATTAAGGATTAATCGTGAATTTGGAATTAATAAAGCAAATTATGGCGAGCTATTCTTTCATAATGAATTCTTGATTAACCCATTCAAGAGTGATTGTGTGCTTCTTGTTCCCGTTGATGTTCTTCACAAGCTGCCAGTTGCTGAATGCTGGGAAGATATTGATTTGGTTGTGGCAGAGAACAGCACACTTCGGGCAGAGATGAATTCAGAGGTTGCTTCAGAATGGCAAAAATATAGCACTTATGAACGAAAATCATATTTACTTAGAGAAGTATTTAGAGATTCAGACGCGTGTAAGCGTGTTTTGGCAGGGTATAGAACTGAGGACATAGAAGCTTTTGATCCAAACAGGGATTTTTCTTATTTTTTAACTAAACTACTGCAACGAATTGATAATCTTGGCATTGACTATGCAGCAAAGAAACAGGTGGCAGATTCTCATACAGCCGCAACAGAAATACTAGATATCTTCAAAACATGGGTAGAGTATAACAAAGGCTGGGAAGTAATTTGGTCTGTAGACAGCCGTAAAAGAGAAAAAATGCTTCAAAGAGTAATTCACGGGCAGGCTCAATCTTATATAAAGGCAAATCATCTTGATATGAGCTGCGAACCGGATGAAGGAAGAGGCCCTGTTGATTTTAAGGTTTCATTTGGAAGAGATATTACCCTAATAGAAGTGAAATTGACTACGAATAGCCAGTATTTACATGGATATGAAGTTCAGTTGGAGGAATACGGAAAAGCCGAACAGACAAACAGCTTGATATATGTGCTCATCGACCTTGGAAATCCAGGCAAAGTAAAAAAAGTCCAGGAATGCCATGACCAACGATATAATAGCGGGGAGAAACCGCCAGATTTGATTGTTATTGATGGGAGAGAGAAACCATCTGCCAGTCGACTGTGACATCAGAAAGATTCAATACGCTTCACTCGCAATAGTTGAATGAATAATATACTAATCCGGTTCACGGTGAAACGCATTTGGGCAACAAAAAGGGTCGTTTTCACGAAATGAAAAACGACCCTGATAGGGAAGATGCTTGAATGGCTTTGCAACGTGCCAACATCATCCCGATATGTAATTTTATAAAAGGTAAAGGCTTGTTTCTATTCGAAACAAGCCTTTCATCGTACCCTTTGGTGGAGATAAGCGGGATCGAACCGCTGACCTCTTGAATGCCATTCAAGCGCTCTCCCAGCTGAGCTATACCCCCGGATAACCGGGTACGAAGTATGCAATTTTAAGGGATTTTGCCAATTTGATGTGCTCTCAACATGGGGGTGCGTATTTAATGGGTAGTGCTCCCAGCTGAGCTATACCCCCGTGAGCAAAAGTATAGTACCAAACTTGCGCCGTAATGTCAAGAGATAATTTCCTTTTCGGGAGGATTTTTTCAAACCGGCCGGGAGCGGGCGGCATGAGCGGTCAGAACGGCCATGTGGGGAACCACCCCAAGAGCTTCTCAACGACCAGACCGTACACGGGCGCGCCGCTGAGTACCGGATAAAAGAGCGCGAACAGCGCCGTACACACGGCGGTATAGCCGTAGACCGGCAGACGCCAGCGGCGCTCGCTCCGGGCGATAAGCTCGAAAATATAGCCCAGCGCCAGCACAAGAAAAACCGTGCAGGGAAAGTAGTGGTACTCAAAGGTGAGCCGGTCGATGAACATCCACGGCACGAGCTGCGTAAAATAGCCCGCGCAGATGAACGCGGCGGTCCTGTCGCGGCGGACGATGGCGACGGCACAGAGTATCACCACGGAAATAATGCCGCCCCAGCACAGAGCGGGGTTGACGAATGCGCCGAAGCTCTGCTGTATGCCGTCCTTGCCGTAGTGCAGAAAATATAGTATGGGCTTTATGTCGAACACCCACTGGTACCAGCGCGACGCGTAGGGGTGCGTGGCCTTTATGCCCACATGATAGGTGAACATGAACCGCTGGTTGTCGAGGACGATATCAAGATACTCCTTTGTAAAGAACATCCCCGGACCGCGGAGACCGGCCGCGGTACCGTAGCGGAAGTAGGAGAGATAATATATGAGCGCCGGGATGACGACGAAAAAGACCGTGCAGAAGCCGCAGTTCCTGAAAAAGCCGTTTCTGACACGCCGCCGGGCGTCGGCACTTTTCTTGGAACTCGCGAGCTTTATTATCCAGTGTGCGAGCCAGATGACCGCAAGCCCCGCCCCGGCGTACAGCGCGGTCCACTTGCTCGCCGCGCCCAAGCCGAAGAACACACCGGAGAGCGCAAGGTACGTCCGCGCGCGCTTTTCCCCGCCGTCCTTATCCTGCGTGACGTAGAGATACATGAACCAGTACATGAGGATGATGAAGAACACCGCGTAGGTGTCGATGGTGGCGAGACGGGTCTGGACAAAATGCATGAAGTCAAAGGCGAAAATGACGGTGCAGCAGGCGGCAACGCGCTTTTCAAACATGCTCCGGCAGAAGAAGTACAGCGCGGGCAGCATGAGGACGCCGAACAGCGTCCCGGAGAAGCGCCAGCCGAAGGGCGTCAGCCCGAAGATCCGTATGCCCAGCGCGATGATTAGCTTTCCGAGCGGGGGGTGGGATATCTCATAAGGCTTTATGTTGGCGATATGCTCCGCGGCGGTGCGCGCGTGATAGATCTCGTCGAAATAGCTGCTGTCCATGAACGTGGACTCGACAGGGGCGGTACTCTGCTCGTCGGTGAGCGCGCCGCCGCCCACGGGCGTGATGAGCCTGCGGCCCTCCGCGAAGAACGCGACCTCGCCGAGATACGGCTCGCCGCCGGTGCAGCTTATGCGGACATAGCGCGCCGGCGCGGAAAGCGAGGAGGAGTCTGGAGAGATGCTGTTCCATTTGAAGATGGAGACATAGTTCTGGTCAAAGTCGGAGGCGTGGAAATATTCCTGGCCGTCCACGGAAAACTCGATGGAGAACTCGCCGACGTTAAGCCCCGAGAAGAGCGACATCGAGGCTACATGCTCCTCTCCCGGCAGCTCGATGGTCACGCTCTCGCCCTCTTTGAAGGAGGCAAAGCTCTCCGGCGAGACGGTGTTTCCAAGCCGGAAAAAGGCGACGGCGGCATATACGGCGCAGATGAGCGCGAGAACGCAGACCTCTCCCGCGGTGACGCGGCCGTTATCGCGGCGGCTGAGGTCACAGCGCCTGAGATCGGGCAGAAGGGTGATGAGCGCGGCGATTATAAAGAATAATGAAAGTGGTAAAAGAAGGATCGTGTTCATTCAATAAATCTATTCTGTGTACCATCAGTTGACAAGGACACACACGGTTTTGACGGGCGGAAATGTTTCCAAGCTGCTTCAAAGCCCTTGCCGAGACAGCAAGTATCGGCTGCGTGCTTTTCATTGCCTGAACGCATTTCCGCTCCGGCAAAACTACTTTTCACCTGACGGCTTTGGATCTTCGAGTGATTTTTACTTTTTGAGCCGCAGATGTGTCCTTACTCATCAAGGAGAAAAGAACAAAACCTTTCGTACTCCATGCAAAGCCTAGCGGGCGGGTTTGCATGGAAAAGGAAGAAGGAGAGAGCGTAGTGCAGCTTTTGCCGTATGGCGGAAGCGAAACGGCGCGAACTTCTTCTGACGTGTCAGGCGTGTATGCTCTTGTCAACTGATGGTAAAATAACTTTATAAAAATCCTCCCCCATGCTCTTGCCGGGTGAAGGGGAGGAAGGTATTCGGTTTATTTCAGCAGCCCGTGCAGCTCGCGCACGGAGGGCACCACATAGTCCGGCTTGCGCTCGGCCGCGTCGACCATGGCCTGATCGGTCTCGCCCGAGAGAACGAGGACGGAGACCGCTCCCGCGTTCTGCGCGACGGCGATATCGGTGTATAGCCTGTCGCCCACGCAGCAGATCTTTTCATTGGGTACGCCGGTCATGGCGGAGATGACGTCGACCATGTTGCGGTTGGGCTTGCCGATGTAGTTGGGCTTCACGCCGCTCGAGGCGGTGAGCAGGGCGCATATGCTGCCGCAGTCGGGCAGCACCTCGTCGTTCGGCATGGGGCAGACCCAGTCGGGGTTGGCAGCGATGAACACCGCGCCGCGGCGGAGGAAGTGGCAGGCCTTGTCGAGCTTTTCGTACACAAGCTCCGTGTCGAAGCCCTGCACCACCACGTCGACGGTGTCGGCGTCGGCGCGGCCGTATTCGTCGTTCACGAGGTCTATACCGTAGCTTTTGAGCTCACGGTGAAAGGCCTTCGTACCGGCGAGGTAGACCTTCGCGCCGGGGTGACGCTGGTTGAGGTACATGCCCGTCGCCATGCCGGAGGTAAAGACGTTCTCCCTCAGGCAGGGGAAGCCGAGACGGTTGAGGCGGGTGATGTAGTCCTCGCCCGCGCGTGAGGAATTGTTGGTGAGATAGATATATTTTTTCCCGAGTGCCGGCAGATCATTCATCAGGTCTATCGCGCCGGGGTACACATCGTCGCCGAGGTAGAGAGTGCCGTCCATGTCGAACAGGAACAGCTCGCAGTTTTTAAGCTTATCCATTGCTTATCCCCATTTTTATCTCAGTCCTCTGCCCACAGCAGAGCGCACTTCACTGCCTTGTGCCAGCCGTGGAGCTTTTCCTTTACCAGCACCTCGGGCATGCGGGGGTCAAAGCTGCGGTCGACCGCCCAGTTGGCGCGTATGTCGTCACGGCTCTGCCAGTATCCCACGGCAAGACCGGCGAGGTACGCCGCGCCGAGAGCCGTGGTCTCCACGCACTTGGGACGGAACACGCGGCAGCGGGAGATGTCGCTCTGGAACTGGAGAAGGAAGTTGTTCGTTGACGCGCCGCCGTCGACCTTGAGGGAGGAGATGGGCTTGCCGAGGTCCTGCGCCATGGCCTCGCATATGTCGTTCGTCTGATAGGCGAGGGACTCAACGGTCGCGCGGACGAGGTGCGCGCGGCTGAAGCCGCGGGTTATGCCGACTATCGCGCCCCTTGCGCGCTGGCTCCAGTACGGAGCGCCGAGTCCCGTGAAGGCGGGGACGACGTAGCCGCCCTCGGTATCGTCGACGGACTCGCAGTAGTGGGAGCTTTCCGGGGCGGAGGATATGACCTTCAGCTCGTCGCGGAGCCACTGCACGGCCGCGCCCGCAACGAAAACGCTGCCCTCGAGCGCGTACTCCACATGGTCCTCAAAGCCCACCGCGATGGTGGTCACAAGGCCGTGCTTGGATTCGACGATGGTCTCGCCGGTGTTTATCATAAGGAAGCAGCCTGTGCCGTAGGTGTTTTTCATTTCGCCGGATTCAAAGCAGCACTGGCCGAAGAGCGCGCACTGCTGGTCCCCGGCAGCTCCCGCAATGGCTATCGGGCCGCCGTAGATCGCGGGGGAGGTATAGCCGTATACGGCGCTGGAGGGGCGTATCTCCGGCAGGAGCCCTGCGGGTACGTCCAGCAGCTCCAGCAGCTCATCGTCCCACTTGAGCGTGTGGATGTTGAAGAGCATGGTGCGGCTCGCGTTGGTGTAGTCGGTGACGTGGACCGCGCCGCCGGTCAGCTTCCAGATGAGCCATGTGTCGATGGTGCCGAAGAGGAGCTTGCCCTTTTCGGCGCGCTCGCGCGCACCGGGAGTGTTGTCAAGGAGCCATTTCAGCTTTGAGCCGGAGAAGTACGCATCCGGCACAAGGCCGGTCTTTGAGCGGATCATCTCGGTCTTTCCGTCCGCGACGAGCGCGTCGATGATGTCCGAGGTGCGGCGGCACTGCCACACTATGGCGTTTGCGATGGGCTTTCCGGTGGCCTTGTCCCAGATGACGGTGGTCTCGCGCTGGTTGGTTATGCCTATGCCCGCAATGTCGGCGTAGGTGACGCCAAGCCTGTCCATAGCGGCGCGGGAGACCTCGAGCGTTGTCTCCCAGATCTCCTCCGCATCATGCTCGACCCAGCCGGGCTGGGGGAAGATCTGAGTAAATTCCTTCTGTACGCTTGCGCAGATATTGCCCGCGTGGTCAAAGAGAATGCAGCGTGTGCTTGTCGTTCCCTGATCGAGGGACATTATGTATTTCATATTTCCGGCTCCTTCTGTAGCGATGGGGGTGAGACATACGTCCAAATTTATTATACATGATAAAATTTATTTTACAACTTAAAAACTTGTTTTTTTCGCGCACAGGCGTTAAGATGAAAAAAAGGTCTTCGGAGGGGAAGAATATGAGCTTTTGCAAAAACTGCGGCGCGGAGCTGGACGCGAAATGGGCCTTCTGCCCCCTGTGCGGCGAGAAAAAAGCGCCGGATTTCTGTCCCGGCTGCGGCAGAAAGACGGAGGCGGACTGGACGTTCTGCCCCTTCTGCGGAGAGACGCTTGACGCCGGCGGCGAAAAGCAATGACTGCGTGGGGAGGGTATTACCATGGGCTACTGCGCTAACTGCGGCACACTTATTTCGGCGGGGTGGACGTTCTGCCCCGCATGCGGCGCGGCCGGGCGGCCGGATGTCTGCCCCGACTGCGGAAGGATACTTAAGGACGAGTGGACGTTCTGCCCATCGTGCGGCGCACGCATAGAAGCGCCCGGCGAGGGACCGGCCGTGGACCCGACGCAGGCCGGGACGGAGACGGCGGACGAGGAGCCGGAGGCTCCGGCATCCGGGAGAGGGGCTGAGCCGGAAGCGGAGGACGGGGAGAACCCCGCACCGGGACCGGAGAGCGGAGAGAGGTTCGAAACGGAAGATGATGGCGAGCCGTCTCGCGGGACCGAGGCGGAGGAGCAATGCCCCGCCGGGCCTCATAGCGGACCGGAGCTTCGCCCCGAGGAGCAGGAGTACGCCGGACTTATCGAAAAGCGCGACTCCCTCCGCGAGGAGCTGAGGCAGCTCGACGCGCGCCTCACGGAGTTAAACGGCATGGACGGCGAGACCGTCAAGCTCTCGGGCGAGGACCGTGCAAGGATAAGCGAGGAGCGCCGTGAGATACGCACCGCGCAGGGACGCTGCCACTCACAGCTTTTGCAGATAGCGCGAACGCTCCGCTCCATCGCCGAGCAGGAGGCCAGCCGGGGACGCGCGATATTCAGCCGCGAACACCCCGAGGTCGACTGTCCAATGTGCGCGAATAAGCTCCGCCGGGGCGTGGACACATGGCCATACTGCCCTTACTGCGGCGAGAATGTGACCGAAAAGGAGCCGACCCCGGGCGGCACGGCGCTTTTGAAGCTCCGCTGCGGCGAGAGCGGGATAAAGCGCGTGTGGTACACCGGAGACGCTGATTTCTGCGAATTTTGGAGCGAGCTTCGCGCGAAGCACCGCCGGCACGAATACCGCTACAGCGCGGGGCGCGCGGTACTCACGGCGGAGGGCGCCGCGAAGCGCGAGACCGCCCCGATCTCCGCCATGCCCGACGAGCTTGCGCCAATGCTCGTCATTCTCCGGCGCGCACCAGCGGGGGAAGAAGAGGCGGAGAGCGCCGACGGCATGCGCACGCAGCGGCTGGGAGCGCTCGACATGACGGACCTCGACGAGGAGGAGCGCTTTGCGTTTCTGCGGCGGCTCCAGACCGTCGAGCCGAACGCCGAGTACCGCAAGTTCGATCTGAATAAATAACGAAATATTAAAACGCTTCGCGCGGCAGAGCTTTCTGCCGCGCGAAGCGTTTCAATATGCCATATGACGGTCACTCAACAAAGACCTTTTTCTTCCCCTTGGAGTTGCGGGGCCACTCGCGTATGCGGATTATGTAGTCGAGGTTCACCGCTTCGATACCGTCGTCCTTTTCGATGACGATACCGCCGTCGCCGACCTCTCTGACCGTGCCGCTGACGGACGAATTGAACCCGGACACCGTGTAGATAATGCATTCCTTGCCGATAAACTGCTTTGCCAATTCTTTCATAGCCGTATTCTCCCTGATATGATTTCTGTAATTGATAACACGTCTTGCTGCCGCCGTTCTCTCCCTCTGCGTCGCCAACGGAACGATGACGCAGAGAAACAGCACGAGCAGGATCAAAAAGCTGCTGTCCATATTTTCCTCCCGGACGAGGGCCGTTCACCAGCTCAGCTGAGCTTGATACCGGCCTTGGAATACCTTACCGCCTCGCGGCAGTACGCCGAATGATTGACGAGCCAGACGACACACACCGCGAATGACGGCAGGAACCCCGTCCCGAAGATGAGCGCGCAGATCGCGAGCGCTATGGAAAGCACCGTGCATACCGTGTTGGTCGCGGTGTACGCCTTGAACGCGCATTTGCCGATCATTATCTTCTCGGCCTCGTCGCAGCTGTCCATCCACTTTTTCTGGAACTTCATGTCGTAGACGGAGGCGCTCTTCTCGGGGCTTACCGTCTTGACGGCGTCGACGCACTTCTGCTGGAAAACGACGGCCTCGATCATGATGGCGAAGAACGCCGCGATGGCGATGAAGAACGCGGATGTGTTCCCCTCGCTTTCAAAGGCCGCAAAGCCGCCGGAGTACGCCGCCGCGATGAGAAAAAAGGAGAGGATGAGCGCCGCTCCCGTTATCCACAAAACTACCGACAGTCTGCGGTCGATCTCGTCGCAGACCTCCTCATCCTCGCCGTCCCACATGCCGATGAGCTTCTTCGTGCCGCGATAAACGGGGACGCACGCGGCCGGTACGGCTATCGCCGCGGCGAGCATGAGCCAGTGCGCCACATGCGCGCCGAAAAATTCCCCGGCGCTTTTTATGCCGCCTGACAGGGCGCTCAGACCGTACCTTGCCGAGACGTAACCGAGAGCGCCGCCGACCAGCATGCTCACGGCCATGAGCAGCAGAAATCTTGGCATAGCCTTTCTGTTCGCGGCTTTTATTTCGTTGTCATTCATCCTTCTCTTCCTCCTCCAAATAGAACACATCCTCGACCGCCGTTGCGCACACCTTCGCGATGGTCAGCGCAAGAGAGACGGACGGGGAGTAATCGCCCCGCTCGATGAGACTGATCGTCTGGCGGGACACGCCGCACAGGCGGCCCATTTCCTGCTGATTGACGTTGAGCGCGGCACGGCGCTCCTTCAAACGGTTTCTTAGTATCATTCAGCACCTCCCTGTGACAATTTATCTTGTCTGTTTGACAAACATCATTGTCAATATGCACTATATCATTGTCACCACGCATTGTCAAGGATAAATTTGAAAAAGCTGAAAACGATAAAAGCCGGAGGCAGAGCATTGCGCTTTGCCTCCGGGATAAAACGGACGATGAAGCTCTACCAGTACAGCGGCTTCGGCAGGCGGACGGGGAGCAGCACCTTTCCGAAGCACACGCAGCTCCTGTTCGCGGAGCGGGGGATGGTGATGTTCGCGTCCTGCCGCGCGGCGTTCGCCGACAGGAGGTGGAGCGTGCCGGAGTAGTCCGTACACCACTGCTTGCAGAAAACGTCTCCGTCCACATAGAATATGCCTGCGTCGAACTCCGACAGCTCCGCCCCGCGCCGCACATACACAAGCTCGCCGTCGCGGATGTACGGCTCCATGCTGTCGCCGCTGACGCTGATACAGAAATCCGCGCCGGGGGGGACGTCGTCTCCGCGCTCGATAAGCTCGTAATCCTCGCCCTCGATGGGTGAGGCGTAGCCCGCCGCGGCGGGAACGAGAAAGTGCTTTATATATCCGGCGCGCCCGCGCGTGTCCTTGGCGCGGTACTCCGGCTGGGAGCGCAGATAGCGTCCGTAGCGGATGAACTCCTCCTGTCCCGCGTCGTTGAGAGAGTCGTAAATATCCTCCGCCGGGCTTCTCGCTCCGCTCTCGCGCGGCTCCGGACGGCTGTAGGAGGGCGGAACGCTCACGGCCTCGATAAGCTCCGCGCGGCTTACGCCGAAGTGGCGGGAGAGCTGCTCGATCTTGTCCATGCGCGGCATCTGGGCCGCGCTGCAATAGGCCGAGACGGTGGCCTTGCTCACGCCGAGGACGCGCGCGATATCCACCTGCTTCTCGCCGCTGCGCTGCATGAGGCGCTTGAGGTTCGCCGCGAAAATATACCGGTCATAGGAAATTTCGTCCCGCATACAATGCACCCCTTTAGCTGTTCTTTAAAATAGCATACACCGGGAGCCTGCCGCCTGTCAAGTTAAACCGAACACGCGCCGCGCGTTCACGGACTATTCATTTGACTTCCCGGCGGTAATGGGGTAAAATTCTGTAGAAATATAAAAAACAAGGAGGCTTTGTCTGTGAGCAGCTTAGGCGGTATGCCCTTCGCGGGGCTGGTAGTTATTTTTGTCATCCTGGCTCTCTTTATCCTGGCAGTCATTCTTCTTTTCAGCACATATCTGAGGTACAGGAGCCTCAACCGCACGGTCTCCGGCAATCCCGAGCAGGACAACACCTTCATGCGCTATGTGGTGAACGAGTTCGCTGCGGCGTACAAGCGTCAGGGAGACGAGGTCAACACCCCGGCGATAGTCGAAAACTCCGTGTCCACGAAGCTGGGTGCGTCGCTGCTGTGCGAACGCTTTCTGAATAACGCGGTGTCGCTGTTCGTGACGCTGGGTCTGTTCGGCACGTTCCTCGGACTGAGCCTCTCCGTCGCCTCCCTCACAGAGCTTATCAGCTACAGCAACACCTCCGAGTGGCTCAGCGTCCTCGACAGCGTGGGCGGCGGTCTGATGTCGGCGCTCTCCGGCATGGGCGTCGCGTTTTATACCTCACTCGTGGGCGTCGCCTGCTCGATCGTACTCACCATCCTCCGCACGATATTCAGCCCCCAGAACGAGCGCGCCAAGCTCCAGACCCGGCTTGAGCTGTGGCTCGATCACAAGATCGCGCCGACCCTGCCCACCATCGCGGCAAAGGACGACGTGGCGCTCGTACACCAGATGATAGACGCGCTCAACTCCGCCGCCAACAGCATGGACCGCACCCTCACCAACGCCACTGCCGAGCTTCGCCGGACCGCCGACGAGGAGAGAAAGTGCCTTGAGGGCTTCAACAGAACCGTCGGCTCCTTCAATAACGGCGTGCGCGACTTCTCCGAACTCAACTATAATCTCCGCGGCACCATCGAGCGTATGGACGTCTCCGTGCGCGATGTGGTATCCTCCATGCGCGAGGTCAGCCGCAGCATGGAGAGGAGCGCCGCCAAATGAGAAGAAAGGGTTTCGGACGGGCCGACATCACGGCCTCCTCCGATGGCGAACAGGGGTTTTGGCCGTCCTACGCGGACATGATGTCCTCCTTTGCGCTGATACTGTTCTTCCTCATGCTCCTGAGCTATATCCAGAACCTTGTCACCGGCAAGGACCTGCAGAATACTCAGGAGGTGCTTGAGAATACCCGTGCGCAGCTCTCCGCCACGCTCAGTCAGGTGGATGAGGCAAAGAACGATCTGAGCCGCGTCACGATGGATCTTGACAAGGCGAACCTCACTCTTGCCGAGAAGCAGGAGGAGATCGACGCCCAGCAGGCGCTCATCGACAAGCAGGGGCAGTATCTTGCCGCCGCCAACGAGGAGCTTGTGGAAATGCGCGGCAAAATGCAGGCCGTGGCGGTAATGCGTCTCTCCGTGCTTGAGCAGATACGCGACAGCCTCGTCAAGGTAATGGGCGATTCGGGCAAGGTCTCCATCGGCGACAACGGCAACATCATCCTCAACGAGGGGGTGCTGTTCGACCTCGGCTCTGCCGACATCAAGCCCCAGAGCCAGCCCATGCTCGACCAGCTCACTCAGGCGTTCATCGACTTCATGTCCGAGGGCGATAACGCCCAGTATGTGGACAGTATCGTCATTTCCGGCCACACCGACAATATCGGCACCGCGGAGTCGAACCGTACTCTCTCCACCATGCGCGCCAACTCCGTGCTGGGCTATATCCTCACCCACGATAACGGACGGCTCGAGCCGTATTCCCAGTATTTCTGCGCCGCGGGCTACGGCCTCACGCGCCCTGTCGCGGACAACTCCACCGAGGAGGGCCGCGCCGCCAACCGCCGTATCGAGATATCCATAACGCTCAGAGACGACAGCGTCATGAAGATCATCGAGGATTATCTCAAGCTCGAGATACCCTCCGCCGAGACGGAAAGCACCGCAGACGCGGGCAGCGCCTCCGGCAGCACAGATAAAAAGTGACCGTCCCGTCCGGGTACTCCGCCCGGACGGTTTTTTATGCCTTATAACCGCACGAAAGCTTGCGAAAAGCGGGGATATGTTATATAATAACATACATGCTTTGACCCATTTTCTTCCGGGAGATACAAATGAAGGATATTTTTCGCAGATATTTCGCCGTCGTGCTGGTGATCGTGATGATAACGGGCGTCTGCGCCCTGTTTTCTGTCCGCAAGTCCGGCTACTTTGTGGACGAGGTGTACACCTTCGGACTCTCCAACAGCTACTACAAGCCGTTCGTCATCGACCTTGCCGAGGGCGGCATAGTGGATAAGGAACTGAGCCGGGAGACGCTCCTTGACTACCTGACGGTGAGCGAGGGGGAGCGCTTTGCGGCAGGCTCCGTGTACTACAATCAGACGCAGGACGTACACCCGCCGCTCTATTACTGGCTCTTCAACTTTGTATATTCGTTCTTTCCGGGCTTTTCCAAATGGCCCGCTATGGCGCTGAACTTCGTGCTGTATATGCTCACCATGCTCATGCTCTGGAAGCTCTGCATGGAGCTTTTCTCCCGCCGGCACATCGCCGCCGCTGCGCTTGCGCTCTACGGGCTGAGCGGTATCGGCGTGTCGACCATGCTGATGGTGCGCATGTATGTGCTGCTGACGCTCCTTACGGTGACGCTCGCCTATCTTACGGCAAGGCTCATGCGGACGCGGGAAAGATGGCTTTACCCGCTGGTGGGGCTTACCATCTTCGCGGGGCTGATGACGCAGTATTATTTCGTTTTCTACGCGTTCTTCCTCTGCGCCGCGTACGATATCCGCGCGCTCATCCGCCGTGATTTCAGGGACTTCCTGCGCTTCTCCGTCTGGGCGGTCGCGGGGGTCGCGTGCCTGGTGCTGGCGTTTCCCGCGTGCCTTGACCAGCTTTTTGCCGATGCGCTCGTCTCCGGCGGGAACGCGGCGGAAAATATCAGGGACGTAGCCGCCTACGGCGAGCGCTTCGCGACATACTGGAAGAGGATCAAATTTTCCGTCCGCGGTATGCAGTATGCGCTGTATGCCGCGGCGCTCATCGCTCTCGCGCTCTCGCCCCGGCTCATTAAGGGCCTTCGCGGCAGGAAGCTCCGCCTTGAGGCGCTGCTCGTCATCCTCCCGGCGCTGATCACCTACGCCGTGGTGGTCGTCGTCTCCCCTGTGCTGGAGCCGAGGTATATCTACAACATCATGCCCGTTCTGGCGCTGCTGCCGTGCTTTATCATGTATGTCTGCATGGAGGGGACGGAGGGGGTCCGCTTCCGCGACGGCGCGGCCTTCGCGTTCGCCATGCTCGCGGCCTGCTGGGCGCTGTGGACGGTGCGTACCTATCCGCCGGACTATCTGTATCCGGAGCATAACGGCTATAACGCCGCCGTCGAGCCGTATACCGGCGGGGCGTGCGTATACTTCAACGACGAGCGCAAGGGAGCCATGACGCAGGATCTTGTCCAGCTCATCCGCTTTGACGGCGTTTTCGTTGCGAACGACCCCGACTCCGAAAAGCTCGCGGAATACCTCGCTGGCAAGGACAGCGATACGCTCATCGTGTATATCGACACCAACAAATTCTGGTCGAGCGGCTTTTCTCCGGAGGATATCCTGCCGGAGCTGGAGCGCGCCACGGGCTATGGGAACGCGCAGCTCCTCTACAGCTACGAGCTTTCACAGACCTATCTGCTCACACGCTGAGCGGAGAAAGGAAACGGCATATGATATCTGTCATACTCCCATCGTATAACGAGGAAAAAATGATCTCCGTCGCCGCCGACACCATCTGCGGCATAATGGAGGGCGAGAATATCGACTGTGAGCTGCTGTTCGTGGACGACGGCTCGCGGGACAAAACATGGGCGGAGATATGCGCCGCCGCCGAGAAGCACCCGCAGGTCGTGGGGCTGCATTTCAGCCGCAATTTCGGCAAGGAGGCCGCCATGTTTGCCGGGCTTGAAAAGGCGAAGGGCGACTGCTGCGTGGTCATCGACTGCGACCTTCAGCACCCGCCGGAAAAGATCGTCGAGATGTACCGTCTCTGGGAGCAGGGCTACGAGGTGGTCGAGGGCATAAAGGAGGACAGAGGCGAGGAGAGCGGGCTGCACCGCTTCGCCGCAAACACCTTTTACCGGCTCATAAGCTGGGCGACCGGGATGGACATGTCCGACGCCTCGGACTTCAAGCTCCTTGACCGCAAGGTGGTGGACACGCTCAACAGCATGCCCGAGCGCAACGTGTTCTTCCGCGCGCTCTCCTACTGGGTCGGCTTCAAAAAGACCAGCGTGAGCTACTGCGTGCGTGAGCGCACCGCGGGCGAGAGCAAGTGGTCGACAAAGTCGCTCATAAAATACGCTCTGACCAACATCTCGTCGTTTTCCTCCGCGCCGCTCCACATCGTCACGGTTCTCGGCGCGGTCACGCTCGTCTGCGCGGTAGTATTCGGCGTCATCGCGCTGGTGCAGAAGTTCTCCGGCGCGGCGCTGGGCGGCTTTACGACGGTGATACTGCTGCTGCTCTTCATCGGGTCGGTAATCATGATAAGCCTCGGCATTATCGGCTACTACATCGCGCGCATATATGACGAGATAAAGGGCAGACCCAGATACATCATCTCCGAGATACGGGGAAGAGAGGATTGAGCAATGATGGAAAAAATTAAGTCCCTGTGCGTAAAGTACAGGGAGCTGATAGTATATGTCATCGTGGGCGGGCTGACGACGCTCGTCTCGTGGGCGGCGAAGTTCGCGTGGAACTTCATTTTCTACGGCGGCACAGCCTACCCGACGGAGCTTCAGGCGGTGATACTCAGCACCGTGGAGTGGGTCGCGGGTGTTGCCTTCGCCTATCCCACCAACCGCCGCTTCGTGTTCCAGAGCAAGGACCCCGAGATATTCAAGGAGTGCCTTAAATTCGTCCTCAGCCGCGTTTCCACCTATCTTCTGAGTGTGGGGCTGAACGTCCTGCTCACATGGCTTGGCGTGAACGTATACGTCACGACGATCGTTGCCGCCGTCGCCGTCGTTATCGCCAATTACGTTATCAGCAAGCTCCTCGTTTTCCGCAAAAAAGAGGCCTGACGGCCGGGATAAGGCACAGCTCCGGCGTCCAAAAAATGGACGCCGGAGCTGTGCCTTATTATTTCATTTTTTCGCGAGCCTGAATGTAAAAATTATCGTTCCGATGCTCATTGCGACGGCCGCCGCGATGAGCGAATAGGTGTAGTCAAAGGGAAGATAGGCCCGCAGCAGGAATATCGAGGCGAGGGCGGCGATATCCACGGCCGTGCGCAGAACACCGGAGGCCATCACCATATTGTTCGAGTCCCTTGAAAGGCTTTTTTTAGTTATAAGACCGTTTACGGCGGCTGCCGCCGCGCCCCAGGCGAGTCCGGTCAGAACGGCATATACGATAGACATGGGGACAGCTCCTTTGCTTTTTTGTTTTTCAAAATTTTAGCACAAAATGCTGCCTCTGCCAACATGTTTTTTCCTTTTCCCGCGCGGCGGGGATTTTTCGTTCAGGCAGCTTTTGCCGCGGATTGTGCGGCGCCGCCGGCAGATAATAAGCAGCGGGACGAGACATCGGCCTGAAAAAAATAAAACGAAAGGAACGATCTTCAAATGAGTCCTAAAGAACTGTCCTATATCGAAGACGCGCTGGGCCACGCCCAGTTCCTCATGACGCAGTGCCGCAGCGCCGCGAACCAGCTGACCGACCCCGCGCTGAGGAGCTACGCGCAGGAGCTGATAAACGGCAACCAGAAGCTGTTTACCCAGTTTTACGATCTTGTATAAGGAGGAGCGGACATGAACGACAGAGACATTATGGAGGGTATACTCCTCACCACCAAGGGCGTGTGCGACCTGTATATGCACGGCGCCATCGAATCCAGCACCCCCAATATAAAGCAGGCCTTCAACACCGCGCTCGACGACAGCCTCTGCATGCAGGGCCGCATTTACAAGGAAATGTCTGACCGCGGCTGGTACGCCACCGAGCAGGCCCAGCCCCAGAAGATCCAGCAGGTCAAGCAGAAATTCACCGCTTAAACGAGTGAAAACCGTGCGTCTTATACGACGCACGGTTTTGACGTTCTTATCCCAGCTGTGTCTCGCCGGAGCTTCCGTCACCGATGGGCGACGGCGTCTCGGGCGGGGGAGTGGGTATGACGCCGGGCGTCGGGACGGGCGGCTCAGTGGGAGCGGGCGGGTCCGTCGGCTCGGGAGGATCGGTGGGTTCGGGCTTTTCGGGGTCAAACGAGATGTCCGTGTCACCGCTGTCATCGCCGTCGGAGGGAGAGGGGAAGTAGTCCGGATCGCGGAGGCCCGCCGTGCCGTGGAACGAGCCGTCCCAATCACGGTACACTATATCAACGTTGCCGAAGCCCACAGGCTCCGCAAAGGGATTCAGATGGGCGTTTATCATGTCGAACCAGTCCATAAGCTCGACGGTCACATAGCTGTATTCGTTCACCGTCACGGGGCAGCCGGGCATGGTGTAGAAGTTTATGTCGTCGCTGTCGCACATGAGCGCCTGACGCACGAGATATGCGATATTTGCCGTTTCAAGGTCGGTCTTGAGACCGGTCTCGAAGAGCTTCAGTACCTTCGGCAGGTTCGGGACGTTGCCGAGGTCGATGAACTGCTTTGCCACGGCCTTTAGAAAATCGTGCTGCGCGTCGAGTCTGCCGAGGTCGCCCATCACATACGAGCTGCGGAAGCGAACGAGACCGAGAGCCTGCTCACCGTTCAGGTGCTGGTAACCGGGCTGGAGATGTATGACCGGCCCGATGTCGTAATCCATCGCGATGGGGACGTCGTAATCCACGCCGCCGATCGCGTCCACGACCTGAACGAAAAGCTGAAGATCGACGAGCGCGTAGCAATCCACGTCAAAGCCGATGAGCCTGCGGATGTTTTCCCTGAGCGAGGCTATGCCCTCGTCCCCTCCGCCGGCTGCGGCGTAGGCGGAATTGACCTTCTTCACCCACCAGCTCACGTTGATGAGCGTGTCGCGGGGAATGCTCACGACGTCGAGGGTGTGGTTCACGGTGTCGAGCTTTCCGACCATGATGGTGTCGGTGTTGCCGCCGCCCTCATCCACGCCCGCCACGAGCATGGTGTATACCCCGTCCTGACGCTGGGTCTTGAGAGGTTCTGCGGCTATCGGCTCCTCTGTCGGCGCAGGCGTGGAGGGTACGGGCGTTTCCTCGACTGTGTGTATCATGGGCTGCGCTGTGGGTTCGGCCGCGACGGCGGGCGGCTTTTCCCAGATGAAATACGCCCCGACCGCCGAGGCGGTGAGTACGCCGGCGCATATGAGAAAAATTATCAGCCTTTTTTTGAAGCTTTTATTTTCGAGCATTTGAATGACCTCTTGGTGTTTATAGCGTGATTATACGCCATGCAGGGGCCGATAATCAACATCTCCGCCCTCACGCAGAGCGCAAGTTAATAATTTTTATGATATTATACCCCGGCGTAAAGATTTAATATCAGTATTATAATAAAAATTACAAAAAATTTCCGCATGAAAAAACCGAAAGAATGGTAATTTATACAAATGTGAAAAAAGGGCTTGACTTTAGTACCACAAAGGGGTAAAGTTACGCCATCAAAACAAGGAGGCGCAAGATGCTCAATATCCGTTTTGCAGACGCATATGGCTTTTACTATTACTTTTTTGCGGGTAATAGCGATTTGTGCTGCAAGAAACGGAAATGATACGCGTCCTCCGTTAATTTGTCGAAAGGCGGCTGCACAAATCGTTGCAGCCGCTTTTATTTTTTGTTGTCCGCGGCGGACCCGCCACCGGCAAAGCTCCGGCGGCGCGGAAGACCGCAGAATGGAAAGGAGTACAAAATGAAAAAACTTACCGCTCTCATCTGTGCGCTGCTGCTCATGCTGTCTCTTGCGGCCTGCGGCGAAAGCGCCCCCACGAACACCCCCGCTCCCGCAGAGACCGACGCCGGCGCTGCCCCCGGAGAGACCGCTGACGACGCCGAAAAGACCTATACCGTCGGCATATGCCAGCTCGTTCAGCACCCTGCGCTCGACGCGGCGACCGAGGGCTTCAAGGCCGCTCTCACCGAGAAGCTGGGCGACAGAGTGACCTTTGTCGAGCAGAACGCCTCCGGCGACGCTCCCACCTGCGCCGTTATCTGCGGCCAGTTCGTCTCCGACGGGGTAGACCTCATCCTGGCGAACGCCACTCCCGCGCTGCAGGCGGCGATGTCCGTCACCGCAGACATCCCCATTCTCGGCACCTCCGTCACCGACTACGCGACCGCGCTCGATATCAGCGACTGGAGCGGCGTGACCGGCAAGAACATCTCCGGCACCTCCGACCTCTCCCCGCTGGACGGTCAGGCCGAGATCATCGGCGAGCTGTTCCCCGAGGCCAAGACCGTCGGTATACTCTTCTGCTCCGGCGAGCCTAACTCCCGCTTCCAGGTAGACGTCATCACCCCCATGATCGAGGCTCTCGGCATGAGCGTCAAGGAATATTCTTTCGTTGACTCCAACGATATCGCCGCTGTCACCGCGAACGCCTGCTCCGAGTGCGATGTCATCTACATCCCCACCGACAACACCGCCGCCTCCTGCACGGAGACGATAAACAGCATTGCTCTCAACGCCGGTATCCCCATCGTCACCGGTGAGGAAGGCCTATGCAGCGGCTGCGGCGTCGCGACTCTTTCCTTCTCGTACTACGACCTCGGCTACACCACCGGCGAGATGGCCTGCGAGGTGCTTGTCGACGGCGCCGACGTCAGCACCATGCCCGTTCGCTCCTCGGCGAAGTTCACCAAGGAATACAACGCCGACATCTGCGCCGCGCTCGGTATCGCGCCTCCCGACGGATACGTTGCCATAGAGAGCTGAGAGATAAAGGAGAGAAGCAAAAGTGAGTATTACGGCATATTTCGCATCGCTGAGCCTGATAAAGCTGGTGAGGAACCTCCCCGGCGGCATAGCTCAGGGACTTATCTGGGGCCTTATGGCGCTGGGCATATATGTTACGTTCCGGCTGCTGGACGTGGCGGACCTCACCGTTGACGGCTCGTTTGCCACGGGCGGCGCGGTGACGGTCATGCTCATCCTCTCGGGGACCCCTGCGTGGGCGGCGCTCCTCGCGGCCGCTGCGGCGGGAGCGCTGGCAGGACTATGCACCGGCCTTCTTCACACGAAGCTGGGCATACCGGCCATACTTGCCGGGATACTCACTCAGTTCTCCCTCTACTCGATAAACCTGCGCATAATGGGGATGGCGGCGAATAAGCCCGTGAGCGTCGATAAATTCGGCCTTGTCCTTTCCTCCCGAAATATCCCCCACGCGATACTTGTCGGGGCGCTCTTCGCGCTCGTCCTGACAGCGGCGTTTTACTGGTACTTCGGCACCGAGCAGGGCTCCGCCCTCCGCGCCACCGGCAGCAACCCCGCCATGAGCCGCGCGCAGGGCATAAACGTGGGCCGCATGAAGGTGCTGGGGCTTGCGATATCCAACGGCATAGTGGCCGTTGCCGGCGGACTTATGGCGCAGTATCAGGGCTTCGCGGACGTGAACATGGGACGCGGCGCGATAGTTATCGGCCTTGCCGCCGTCATCATCGGCGAGGCGCTCGTCCGCCCGCTGCTCAAGAAGCTCAACAGCATTGCCTTTGCCATGACGCTTTCGTTCACCGTCCTCGGCGGGGCCGTGTATTACGCGGTGGTGGTCGTCGTGCTGTGGCTGCGCCTCAACTCCAACGATCTCAAGCTCTTCACCGCCGTCATCGTCGCGGCGTTCCTCGCGATACCCTATCTCAGAGACCAGAGGCGTACAAGCTTTGCCGCCGCAAGGAAAGGAGCGCGGGACCATGCTTAAGCTCGAACATATATCAAAGACCTTCAATCCCGGCACCATAAACGAGAAAAAGGCGCTCTCCGATCTCTCGCTCCACCTCCGCCCCGGCGATTTCGTCACCGTCATCGGCGGCAACGGGGCAGGCAAGTCCACCATGCTCAACGCCGTCGCGGGCGTGTGGCCGGTGGACGGCGGACGCATAATCCTCGGCGGCGAGGACATCACCGCCCTCCCTGAGCATAAGCGCGCGAAGCTAATCGGCCGCGTCTTTCAGGACCCCATGATGGGTACTGCGCCAAATATGCAGCTCGAGGAAAATCTTGCCCTTGCCCGCCGCCGCGGCGAAAAGCGCGGTCTCAGATGGGGCGTCACAAGGGCCGAGCGCGAGGAGTACCGCGACATGCTCGCGGCGCTGGGGCTGGGACTTGAGGACCGCATGACGGCAAAGGTCGGCCTCCTCTCCGGCGGACAGCGTCAGGCGCTGACTCTGCTGATGGCCTCAATGAAGCAGCCGAAGCTCCTCCTCCTCGACGAGCATACCGCGGCGCTCGATCCCGGCACGGCGGCCAAGGTGCTGGAGCTGTCCGACAGGATAATCAACGAAAACGGTCTCACGGCCATGATGATAACCCACAACATGCGCGACGCCATAGACCACGGCAACCGTCTCATAATGATGAATGAGGGCCGCGTGATACTCGACGTGAGCGGCGAGGAGAAAAAGCACCTCACAAAGCACGAGCTTATCGAGAAATTCGCTCAGATCGCCGGCGCGTCCGTTGAGTCCGATCAGGTGCTGCTGACGAAATAAAGCCGCAAAAGCGCATAAAAGACTTATCCCCTCTGTGTGCCGAAAGCACGCAGGGGGGATATTTATGCTGTTATACAGGGTCTCAGCGCTCGTCCACCACGGACATGGCGCTCTCGATCATGCGCGATATCAGCTCCGCCTGACCCGGCGTCGCGTTTTTCATAAGCTCGGCTATTTTTCCGGCGCTTCCCGTGCAGTTGCCGTCAAGAGAGTCGATGAGAAGATATTCCGGAGAGACCTCGAGCCTCCTGCACAGCTCAACGAACATCGGGAGACTCGGGGTCTTTGTCCCGCCCTCGATCTGTCGCAGGTATGTTGCGTTGATATTGCACATCTCGGCCAGCCGTTCTCCGGTCAGGCCGTGTTCTTTTCTTGCTTCCTTTATCCTTTTCCCAAGCGCTGTCCTATCCATAACATGCCCCCAAACGTATGCAAACAGTATGAACAACATTAGCTAAAAGCATACATTTTTATTGACAAAACAAATAGACCCTGATAGGATATGGAATATAAGCTAATAGACTATAAAATTTCACAAGGAGAGAGAAAATGAAACGGAGACTAATATCAGCGATCATGGCGCTCGTTCTTGTGCTGTCCGTGGGGATCACGGCGGCCGCAGACTGGAGGGATGCATACAACAGCGGCGGCTCCTCTGAGAAGAGCAGCGGCGAGAAGTATCTCGACGACATCGGCGCGGACATCGAATACCCCAAGAGCAGCGACTACCTCGCAGAGTACAAGACGAGATATGTCAAGCCCTCCGGAAACAAGGAGTCTGTGTATGCGCTCCACGGTCTCAACGACGAGGGAGATTGGAAAAAGCTCGCGAGAACGGTCGAAGAGGATACGAAGGTCACTGTCATCGCCGAACACAGCTACAGGAGCAACGGCGTGAAGTATACCTACAGCTGCTGCGTTTACGAAGAGGACGGCTATGAATACGCCGGCTGGATATATAACAAATATCTCGTTACAAAGAGCAGCGGCTCCGGCAGCTCCAACAGCGGCAGCAGATCGGCCTTTGAAAAGGACCTCGACGACATCGGCGCGAGCATAGACTACCCGAAGAGCAGCGACTACCTCGACGACTATAAGATAAGATATGTAAGACCGTCAAAGACCAAGGAATCGGTGTACGCGCTCCACGGTCTGAACGACGGGGGAGACTGGAAAAAGCTCGCGATAAAGGTCGAGTCGGACACCAAGGTCGTCGTCATCGCCGAACACAGCTATAAGAGCGACGGCGTGAAATACACCTACAGCTGCTGCATTTTTGAAATAGACGGCATTGCCTACGCGGGCTGGATCAACAACGCCTACCTTGTAGCAAAAAAATAACTGCGTCATATAACGATATAGCAAAGGCCCCCTGTGCGGGAGAATATTCCGCACAGGGGGCCTTTTGACCCTGTTTTACGCCGGCCGCCCGGTTCGGGCGGCGCGGTCTCGCCTCTGTCGGCGTTTACTTGTTCTCGTCCTCGTCGGAGGAGACCACGTCGTCGAACTCGCCGATCTCAACGTCGATGTCGGAGCAGTCCTCTTCGCACTCGCCGTCGTCATGCATGGAGGCCTTTATGCTGCGCACGGCCTCTTCCTTGGCGAGAATGCTGTCGGAAATGCGCTTTACCTGCTCAAACAGGGGGACAAAGTAGCCCTCGGGGGCGTCCTTGGTCTGCTCGTAGTAGAGCTTGCCGATCTCGGTGTAGACCTTTTTGAGCTCTTCGGTCTCGCCGTTTACCTCGAAGACCATCTTTGCGACCTTGCCGTAGGACTTTGCGCGGTTGAGGCCGTTGTCGTATATCTCGCGGACGCTGCTGTTCTCGGCCAGATCCTTGGCCTTGTCAACGATGGAATTGATGGTCCCGGTGATGATGTCTTTGTAGTCTGCCATTTTGTTTACCTCCGTAAATTATGTTTCTGGTTTCTTATCTTCCGCTCCGGCGATCGTACACGCTGCCGCAGCCTGACGGTTGACGAAAAGGTCCTCCGGCTTATGCTCGCGGCGGGCGTTGACTATCAGAAGCACCAGAGCTATAAACGCAAGCACTGCTGAGAGCGCCTGTGATACACGGATGTCCGTGCCGCCGATGTACAGGCTGTCCGTCCTCAGCCCCTCTATCCAAGTGCGGCCTATGCCGTACCAGAAGAAGTAGATGAGTATGCACTGCCCGTCGTAGCGGCGGCGTCCCTGCTTGACCCATACGCACAGGAAAATGAAGCATACGAGATTCCACAGGCTTTCGTAAAGGAATGTGGGATGGACATATATGGTCTCCCCGCTGGGGGAGACAAGTCCCATGCGGCAGAACACGTCGGTCTCCGCGCCGAAGGCCTCGCGGTTCATAAAGTTGCCCCAGCGCCCGAGTATCTGCCCGATGAGGAGGCCGAACACGATCAGGTCGAGCATTGCCGGGATGGATATCTTTTTCCTCCGGCAAAAGACGATGATGGTCAGCATTCCGGCGATGACTCCGCCGTAGATGGCAAGCCCGCCCTCCCACACGGCGATCCAGTTTATAAACGGGGTGCCGATGTAGTCGTCGAGCCGGAACAGTACAAAGTACAGCCGCGCCCCGACGATGGACAGGGGAATGAGCCATATCATCAGATCGAAGAAATCGTCCTCTTTTATGCCGAAGGAGGCGCTTTTCTTGCTGCAGTATATTATGCCGAGCAGGAAGCCGCAGCCGATGAACACGCCGTAAAAATAAATGTTCCTGCCGAAAACGGTGAAGTATGAGGGCGGGTCCAGCACCAGATCCCCGAGCATGGGGAAGATGATGGAGGAATCGCGCTGAATCGTTTCAAAAAGTATCGGGAACATACGCTCACTCCTTCTTCGGTGTGACTATCGAGACCGCGATCCGCTCCGGCGCGAGGTTGCGGACGATGAACTCCTCGCACTCGCGCTTTTCGACGGCGTCGAGCATGGAAACGGCGTCAAAGGCCTCGTACCCGTCGAAAACACCGCTGACCACGGAGAGGCACACGCTCTCAAAATCCTCGAGTCCGCGCAGATGCGCACCGAGGGAGGCGCGCTTTGCCCGCTGGAACCTCTCCTCGTCAAGTCCGTTTTCACGGACGGAGGCGACCTCGGCGTTCAGCTCGCGCAGGACCTTTTCCGGCTCGCGGCTCTCGCCGCCGATAATGACCGTCGCTGTGCCGGCAGAGTAATCGGTCTCGTAATCAAAGTCGTGACTGAGCGTCCCGTCGGCATAGAGCCGCGTATAAAACGGCGATGAGCTGCCGAGCAGCAGCCGCAGCGAGAGCTGAGCCGTGAGGCGCCGGCGGAGAACGTCGCCGTCCCTCTGCTCAAGCTTCGCGCCGAAAAGAAACTGCGGCGCGGAGACGGACATCTCCGACGTATGCTCACGCTCTGCGGGCATAAGCCCCTCGTCCTCGCCGAAGTCGGCGTGAGGCACGGCGGAGCGCTCTTTGGGCAGTTCCTCGCGGGCTATGGCGGCGATACGCTCGGGGTCGACGTCGCCCTCGACGCACAGCACCATGTTGCTCGGCGCGTAAAAGACCCTGTGGCAGTCGTAGAGCGTCTCGGCGGTGATGTCCGCAATGCTCTCCACCGTCCCGGCGACCTGGTCACGCACGGGATGGTGCGCGTACAGCAGCTTGAGCAGATCGTAGTATATGGCGATGCCGGGGTTATCCTCGCACATGCGTATCTCCTGCGCGATAATGCCCTGCTCCTTCTGCACCGTTTCTTTGGTGAAATAGGGGGTGGAGACGACGTGCAGCAGCATGCGGAGGTTTTCCTCAAAGCCGCGGGTACACTGAAAATAGTAACAGGTCATATCGGACGAGGTGAAGGCGTTTGGGTCCGCGCCGTTCGCCGAGAGCAGGTTCAGCGCGTTGTCGCCGTTCGGCAGGTCGAACATCTTATGCTCGAGAAAATGAGCGACGCCCGCCGGGGTATCCAGCATTTTCCCGCCTGTCTCAAATCTGCGGTGCGCCCCGCCGTAGTCGGCGGCTATCGCCGCGTAGAACGAGGAAAAGCCCTTTTTCGGGACCACTCTCAGCCGCAGACCGTTTTCCAGAGTGTCCTCGAATATGCACTCGCCTATGCCTTCATATGTCTTCTTCTGCATTGTCATCCTCCACATCCTCGCCGCGCAGGAAATAGATCATGTCGCACTCGACGCTCTTCGCGACGGCGACGACGTCCTCGAGCGAGACCTCCTCGACAAGCTCTGCGATCTCCATCGAACCGCAGTCCAGACCGTCGAGTATTTGCGAGAGGTAAAAGCCCTCAAGCTCGCCCTGACTGTCCGTGAGCGCACGCAGATCCGAGGCGACGCAGGCCTTCGCGGAGGCAAGCTCCTCCTCGCTGACCTCGCCGCGGCGGATGGCCTCGAGCTGGTTGAGTATCTCGCCGCGCACCACGTCCAGCTTGTCGAATTCTATCCCCGACGACACGAGGAGGACGCCCTTATGCACATCGGCCATGGAGCTGGCGTAGTAGCACAGCTGCAGCCGCTCCCGCACGTTCACGAAGAGCTTCGAGGTCGTGCCTCCGCCGAATACGGCGTTAAAGACCCGTATGGCGGGGACGTCCGGTTCCTCCATGCACTCGCCGAGGCGGAAGCCCATGACGAGCTTGCCCTGAGTGACGTCCATCTCCTCCTCGGCAAAGCGTGGTGCAGCCTCAACGGCGTTCATGCGCACGTCGGTGCCGAGGTCGTAGTTGATGTTGGCTCTCGGCAGGGCGGAGAGGGCGTCTCGCAGCGCGGCCCTGACCTTCTTCTCGCTCTCCATGCCGCAGTAGAATATCTCCACCGGGGAGGACTGGAGCAGCTCGCGGTACTGACGGGTGAGCTTCTGATAGCGTATGCTCATGGCACTCTCCGCGTCGCCGAAGCGGCTGACGGAAAAGTCCTCGTAGCAGCACATCTCCTCGAGGCAGCGCGCGACGGCATAGCTGTGCTTGTTGTTTACGCGGCTTCGGATGAGATCGGCGAGGTGTTCCTTCTCGTTGTCGACGTATTTGGCGAGCAGCAGCCCGCCGCGCGTCGCGGGGGAGAGCAGCAGCTCTCCCATAAGCTCGCAGGTGTCGCGCAGGACGCTGGCGTTTCCGGGGAGATAGCGCTCCTCCGGCAGGCTCGCGTAAAAGCCGACGCACTGTATCTCGCCGATACGGCGCACCACAGGCTCTATCGCCGCGCCGTACAGCTCCTCGAAGCGCTTGGAGATGGCCTCCATGTCGCTGTGACGCGCGGTGCCGCGCCGAAGCACGAACGGGATGAGCGCGTTGAGCGAGGCGGTGTCGCGCTGAAGCTGGGTGAGGAGCGTGACACTGAGACATGCGGTCTTGAATTTGTCGGTCCCGAGATGGTTCAGCCATACGCCGGGCATTATTTCGCTCCGTTTAAGCTCCATGAAAGCACCTCCGAGCAATCCTTTGCCGATATTATAGCACAGTACGACAGGAAATAATAGAATAATTTGTAAAAGAAATACGTCCCTATATGCTTTCTCCGCCGTACCTTTTCCCATCGAGAAAGACCTCGCGCCCGAGATATGCTATCCGGCGGACGATACCCGCCCCGTCGCGCCATGACGCGCCGGCCTTGCCGATATGCGAGGGGAGCTTCGGACGGACGGTGAGCTTCCCGTCACGGAGCGTAAGACCGAACACGCCCTCGGTCACTGCGCGGTAGTACCACGCCGCGGAGCCGGTGTACCATGTCCAGCCCGCCTCGCCCTCGTGTCCGGGGGCGGAGTAGACGTCGGCCGCGAGGACGAACGGCTCCGCCTCGTATACGTCGGGGGAGCGGCTCTCCGGGAGCAGCAGCTCAAGAAGGTCCCACGCGTCGTTGTTCTTTTCCAGCTCAAGACACGCCATGGCCAGCCATACCGCCGCGTGGGTGTACTGTCCGCCGTTTTCGCGAAAGCCCCTGCCGTAGCTGCTGATATAGCCGATATACGGCTCATCGCCGCCGTAGGGCGGGTCGAAGAGCTTTACAAGGCCGTGTTCGCGGTCAACGAGCCGTCCGAGCGCAAACTCAAGCGCCGCGCGGGCATGCTCGCGGTCGGAGAGCGGACACATCACCGCCCAGCTCTGGGAGATGGAGTCCACCCGTCCCTCGCCGCCCATGGGAGAGCCGTCCGGGAGATAGCCGCGAAGATAAAAGCTTCCGTTCCAGCTCCTCTCGGCCGCCGCGGCGGAGTCGGAGGCAAGCTGCCGCCAGCGCTCCGCACCGGGTTTACATAATTTTTCAAGCAGCGCGGCGAGATCAAGCGCGCAGCAGGCAAGGAACCAGCCGAGCCAGACGCTCTCGCCGCCAGCCTCGTCATAGCCGTCGTTCCAGTCTCCGCTGCCCATCAGCGGCAGACCGTGGGGGCCGAAGCCTCGTGCGGCGCAGCATTCCATGGCCTTTTGCGCATGCTCCAGCACGCTCGCGGCGGTGTCCGAGGCCTCCGGCGTTTCATAGCGGTCGCGCTCGTCTCCGGAAAGAACGGGCGAGTTTACATAACACACAAACTCTGAACAAATGGACAAATCTCCCGTGGCCTCCGTATAGCGGCACAGAGCCCAGACCAGCCAGAGGAGGTCGTCCGAGCAGCGCGAGCGTATGCCCTTGTCGCCGTCAGGGTGGGCGTGCCACCAGTGCATGACGTCGCCCTCGGCGTACTGGTGGCGGCAGCAGTCCAGTATGCGCTCACGGGCGAAGGAGGGAGTGAGAAGAATGATGTTTGCTGCGTCCTGAAGCTGATCGCGGAAGCCGAACGCGCCGCCGCTCTGATACAGGCTGCTGCGTCCCTCAAGACGGCAGGCGATGGTCTGATAGCCGCACCAATAGTTTACATAATTGCAAAGAGCCTCGCTGCGGCAGCTTATTTTGACACCGCTGAGCAGTCCCTTCCAGCGCATTCGTACCTGTTCTAACGAGGTCAATGCACAGTCGGGTTTACATAATTCTTTGAGCGTTCCAGCCTCGTCAACTCCGCAGAGTATCACGGAGCATTCGTTCGCGACAAATCTACCGCTCATCGAAGGCGGAGCGTCATTTACCTCGAGCGCGGCCTCATCAGAAAAATGCACCGAAAATACGGTGTTTTCAAGCCAGCTCTCGCTGTTTTCCGCAATGAGCGAGCCGTCCTGAACAAAGCAGCGCATAGCCTCGCGGCTGCCGCCGACCAGCGGCTGTGCCGAGTAGCCGAGAGTCAGCCCCCTTGCGCCGCGTATCACGATGAAACGGCCGTTGATCCCCGCAGGGACAAACATCGTTACGGTCACGAGCGCGCCGCCGATATTTTTCTCCCACTCCGCAGCGCCCGGCTCGAAGCGTATGGCGCACTCCGTGCCGTCCTCCGCGGCAAAAAGAGATATCCTTTTTCCGTCGACCACGGCGTACAGCTCCTCGCTCCCAGCGGCCGAGAAAACGTCGGCGGCCGGGATGAGCGGCATTTCGCGGGCGTTTTCGTACCACATCGCCCCGCTGCCCACGTCCGCCGCGATACAGCCGAAGTGTCCGTTCGTCAGAATGAGCTGCCATGCCCTCGCGGGGAGAGAATGGTTTACATAATACTCAAACATACGTCCCGCGGACCACCCGGCGGCGTGGCCTCCGGAACGAAAGCGCGGCAGCGGCGGCAGAGCCGTGCGCACGGGAGTGCCGTTTATTATCACGGCCCTGCCCTCCACAAGGCTGCGCGCCGAGAGAGGAACGAAGTGTACGCCGCCCCTGCTGCCGATCAGAGCCTCAAGCCCGGAGGCGGCCAGAGTCTCGCTGACTCTGCGAAACAGCGGACGGCGGTATTCGCCCTGCTCATCGGTGAGATAGACGAGCTCGGCCTCAACGCCGCAGCTTTTCAGGAGACAAAAGCTTTTAATGTTCCTTATCGCGTCCGCGTTCTCACCGTCCACCGCGATGAGCGGCATGTCGCCGGACACTCCGTAGGGCCACAGGGCGCGCTTTGATACGCCGCCCGCCGGACAGCCGAAACGGAGAGCTGGGAGCATGTCCATAGCGCCGCCTATCTCCGCCGTGTCCATGCCGAGGAGCGACGCGGCGGCGGAGAGCATGCTGCCGCGGCTGCTGCCGCCGGAGACAAGGAGCCTTTGCGCGCCCTCGAACGCCTCGTCTTTGGTCAGTCCCGCGCATATCGCAAAGACTGCGCCGGCGCGGTTCCCGGCCGTGAGCGGCAGCGTGGCCGAGACGGTGACGAAAGGCGCGGAGAGCGAGCCGAGACCGCCGTGCCTGTCGGCGGACAGCCTTGCCTCCCTGTCGCAGGCGACGCAGAGCCACAGCTCCTTTTTGTCCCCTCGCCGCAGCCGACGCAGCAGCAGCGCTCCGCCCTCGGCCTGAGCCTCGATACCCAGACGCCAGAACGAGGCGTGGTTTACATAATCAGAAACCGGAGCAAGCAGCGGCTCGAAGCTGAGGCTGACGGTGACGTTGATATCCTCCTCGCTCTCAACGCTCAGCATTCTCAGCTCGCCCCACTCCCCGGCGGCGGCAGAGCTTTCGACCGAGCATTTCAAGCCGTTTTTACGGACGCTCAGACGCTGCTGCTCCTCAGTGACCTCCCAAAACTCGGGCCGTTCGGCGGGGATAAGAGGAATTTTATTTCCATTTGCGTTCAGAGTGATGGTCAGCGGCGCGGAGGCCGTAAAGTCGTATATCCCGATGCTTCCGAACATGGCGCGCGAAAGCCCAAGGTTGGTTGACATAATATTATATCCGCCGTTCGAGAGCAGGCAGCAGCGCGTCTCGCTCTCCCCGGCCTCGCCGCGCACGCGCCATGAGTCCGCGTCGCTCCTGCGCTGCCGCTCCGGGACCTCCGCCGTGTCGCGGCGTATCACGGCGCCGTTGTCCGGCACGCGCTCCTGAAGGAGCAGCGCGTAGGAGCGCATGCTGCTCTCGCCCATGAAGCGGCGGCGCACTTTCCCCTCGCACAGGGCGTTCGCTGCGGCGGCAATGCTCATGCCGAGATGGTGCGCCATATAGCACCTCACGGCCTCGCCCTGCTGACGGCGGCAGCGGCCGGGGGTAAAGTCGAGCGCTTCGATAAAGCCCCTGCGCCCGCGCGCCCCCATGCTCTCAAGCAGACGGAGGTTCCTCACGGCGTTCGTCGGCTCCGCGATGAGCGCGAGAAAGCTGCTGTAGGGTGAGACGACAAGCTCGTCGTCCTGCCCGCGCTTGAGCGCGAGTGCGCCGACCCCGTGAGCCTTGTAGCGGTAGTTGAGCGCGCTGTCAAGGGAGAAAAACGCGCTTTCGGATATGCCCCACGGCACGCCGGGAGGGACGCGTCTGCGCTGGGCGTAGACGCAAAAGCGCGTGCTTTCATACAGAAGGCTCCCGCGGTAGACCTGAAGAAAAAGCTCCGGCATGAGATACTCAAACATCGTGCCCGTCCAGCTTGCAAGCCCGCGGTAGCCGTCCTTCTGCAGCTGTGCGCGGCTGAGCCTGCGCCAGTGCTTTACCGGCACGTCGCCTTTCGCGACGGCGATATAGCTCGTGAGCATGGCTTCGCTTGCCATCAGGTCGTAGTACCCGCCGGCACAGCGCTCCTTTTCCGTATCGTAGCAGATGTGGAAGAGGGCGCGCTCGGCGTCGTAAAGCGGTGAGAAATCCATCTCCTTCATGAGCGAGGCTATCCGCGAGGCGAGCATCGTCTCGCCCAGCTCGAGCATTGCCTCGCGGCAGATGAGGAGACAGGCGTACAGGTTGCCGCTGTCCACCGTGGAGATGAATGCCGGGCGCAGGGGACGCAGCGCCGCGGTGTCGTACCAGTTATAAAAATGTCCTCTGAAACGCGGCATTTTCTCGAGCGTATCGACTATTCTGCCGCAGAAGGAGGCGCACTCGTCCGCCTCGATGATCCCCATGTCCATCGTCGACACGGCGGAGGTGAGAGCGAGGCCGATATTCGTCGGCGACGTGCGGCGGGCAAGCCCAACGGGCGGCTGTTCCTGAAAATTGTCCGGAGGGAGATAGTTGTCCCCGGCAGTGCAGAAGTCGGCAAAATATTGCCAGCTCTGCGAGGCCGCGCGGAGAAGATAGGCTCTGTCCTGCCGGGAGAGAGGGGCCGCAGCGCGTTCAGGGAGCGAGAGCGCCGCCGCCATCATGGGCGAGAGGAGCCACAAAAGCCCGGCCGAGCGCCCTATTATTACCGGCGAAAAAATCAGCAGGAGGAGGCCCAGCGCGGCGGGGAACCACATTGCCCTGAAGTAAGCGTAAAGCCCCTTTGCGCCGCCGCTCTGCGCGGCGGTCTGCCACTGGAGGAGCCTTTTTCGGCTGAAGAGCATGCGCCAGAGCGAGGTCAGCGCCGCGCTGAGCGTGATCCACGCCTCATACGGCAGCAGCCACAGGCGGATAAAGGCCTGCACTATCGCGCCGCCTATACCGCTGAGGATACGGGTGTAGCGCCTGAGTCGCACGCTCTCGCGCTTGGCAAAGCCCTGCTCCGCGAGACTGAAAATGAGCCTCTGCATGAGCGCCGCAAGAGCCGCCCACGCGGCCGCCGCCATCCCCGCGCCGGGGATGAAAAAGCCGGCCAGTATGGCGATTAGCGTCGCTGGGGCGACGAGGGAGCGGCGTACACTGTCAAAAAGCCTCCACCGGCTCATATCGGACAGGAAGCGTCCGCGCCGGAACAGCCACGGCAGATTCTGCCAGTCGCCGCGCGTCCAGCGGTGGAGACGCTTGTAATAGGAAATGACGTTTACGGGGAAGCCGTCGGAGAACTCCGTGTCGCCCATGTACGCGCCGCGCAGGAACGCGCCCTCGAGCGCGTCGTGAGAGAGAACGCGTCCCTCGCCGATGTGCGCCTCCGAGCATTCGAGGAGCGCCGGGGCATAGATAAGCCCCTTCCCGGCAAAGCCGCCGTCGCCGAAGGCGTCCATGTACAGCTCTCCGCACAGTATCCCATAGGGATCGCTCCCGCCGCCGGGGGCGGTAATGAGAGCGAAATCTGTAGCGTTGGCGTCGGCGAGATCGGTGCTGATACGCGGGTGTATTATGCCGTAGCCATGGGTGACTATGTGGCGCTCGTGGTCGATAATTGGTTTACATAACGGATGGAGCGCCGCCCCGATGAGCTGCCCGGCGGAGCCGGGGTATATCTTTGTATCGCTGTCGAGCGTTAGAATATATTTCGTGCCGATGAGCGCGTCGCGCTCGCCGGTGATGGCAAGCTCGCTCTCGCGGTCGCCCAGAAGCCTTGCAAGCTCGACGAGAGCGCCGCGCTTGCGCTCGTACCCGCACCAGCTCTCGCCGTCGAAGCGGCGCGGGCGGGTGAAGAGATAGAACCCTCCGCCGTATTTGCGGTTGAGGGCGGAGACACCGTCGCGCGCGGCGCTGAGCGCAGCTTCGTCCGCGCCGGTAACTTCGCTCTCCGCCGACGGAAGGTCCGCGAGGATACCGAAGGATAGCGCCGCGCCCTCGCTGCGGGAGGCAAGGCGCAGCTCCTCGAGCCGGGCCGAAAGGGCCTCCGCGTCCTGCGCGCAGGTGAGCAGCGCCGAGATGACGCACAGCGTCCGTCCATCCGCGTCTATGCCGTTTTCCGTGTCCATGCGCGGGAGCCGCCGCGCCTTCACGATACGGCGGAGGATGAAGTCGATGAGCGCCTTCACCGCCTCCGACACCGGGATGAGCAGCAGAAAGGCGAATACGGCGTTTTCAAACGTGAAGGCCGCGAGCAGGCAGATGAAGAGCGTCAGCAGCACGTTCGCCCCGATATACATCGAGGCGCGTCCGCGGGCGGGCTCCGGAAAGAGGTAGAAGCCTACATGCCGGCCCTCCTTCTGCGCCCGGTTCATGAGACGCTTTGCATAGGATGCCTCGCCCATGCCCTCGCTCCGCGCGAGCCGTGAAAGACGCTCAAGGTAGGCGGCGCGCGTATCGCGGTCCATGCGCGGATAGTACCCGCCCGGGTCGCGGCAGAGTATGCCGTTTACAACGTCGGCCCGTTCCGTGAGCTTTTCCCCGTCGGTCACGGAGAGAGTGCGCAGCGAGGTGAAGAGCGCGGAGAGGAGCCGCGCATGCTCTGCCGTGTCAACGGCGCTGAGCAGTGTGGAGCAGATCTTAGCCGCCGCGGAGATGAGCGCCGTGCGCAGGAGCGCGGGGAAGAGCGAAAGCTCCCGCCGCTCCAGCACAGTGATCCTCTGCCAGCCGCGGAGAAACTCGGTACATCTTTCAATGTCCACGGCGCAGCCCCCGGTACGCACCAGCGTCCTGCAGCACTCAAGAGCGAGTACGCCTCCCTCGCAGCGGCGCAGCGCCGGCGCGCCGGACAGCTCCGCGAGGGCGGCGCGGTACTCGCGCTGTATCATATAGAAGTTGTCGAGCAGCCATTCCGCAGCCTCGGGCAGCGCGGCGGGCGAGGAGTATTTCTTCTGCGCGTCGCCGTGGATGCGCTTTACCGCGGCATAACTCCGGCGAAGCTCCCTCAGCGCGGCGCGGCGTGACACGCGGCCGTCGGGCAGGGTGAGCCTCGCGTAGGACTCGGCAAAATCGGCGAGATCCTCTGTCTTGATGTACAGTCCGAAATCAAAATCGTTCATGGCGTCTCCTGACGGTGAAAAATATAGATATAGGGTTAATTTTTCCCACTTGGCCGCTTTGTATTCGCCCGCGAAAAAATCACTCCGCTGTAAACAAAAAATACTTGACAGCGGGGGAGAGCTGCTGTATACTCTGCAAAGGTAAAAGACTTGACAGGGGGCAGCGACCGTGACGGACGGCAGACTTATGAACACCATGCTGCTCGACTTTTACGGCGAGCTGCTGACGGACAAGCAGCGTGAGTGCTTCGACCTGCACTATAACGAGGACCTCTCCCTCTCCGAGATCGCCGAGCAGTGCGGTATTTCCCGTCAGGGCGTGTGGGACAATATCCGCCGCGCCGAGGCCGCCATGCGCGGGATCGAGGAAAAGACCGGCCTTATCCGCCGCTTTTCGGAGCTGGAGGAGGGGCTTGACCGGCTCTGCGAGAGCGTGAGAGAGCTTGCGGAGATCACCGACGGCAGAGCGGGGGAGCTTGCCCGCGCGGCGCTTCACGAGATAGAGACGCTTAGAGGATAACGTATAATGGCATTTGAGAGCTTATCCGAAAAACTGAATACCGCCTTTAAGAAGCTCCGCGGCAAGGGGAGACTGACATCCGCCGACGTCAAGGAAGCTATGCGCGAGGTGCGTATGGCGCTCCTCGAGGCTGACGTCAGCTACAAGGTCGTCAAGGACTTTACAAAGACCGTCACTGAGCGCGCCTGCGGCGCGGATGTGCTGGAGGCTCTTTCCCCGGCGCAGATGGTCATCAAGATAGTGAACGAAGAGCTTTGCAGGCTCATGGGCGGCGAGAACCAGAAGCTGAACATCGGCTCGAAGTCTCCGAGCGTCGTCATGCTCGTCGGCCTTCAGGGCGCGGGCAAGACCACCAACGGTGCGAAGCTCGCGGGTTATATGCGCCGGCAGGGCAAGCGTCCGCTCCTCGTCGCCTGCGACATCTACCGTCCGGCCGCCATAAAGCAGCTCGAGACCGTGGGCGCACAGCTCAATATCCCCGTTTTCCAGATGGGTCAGACCGACCCCGTGCAGATAGCCAAGGCCGCCGTCGAACACGCGAAGCGCCACGGGAACGACCTTGTTTTCCTTGACACCGCGGGCCGCCTCCACATCGACGAGGCGCTTATGGACGAGCTGAAGAACATTCGCGACGCAGTGGAGCCGGCCGAGATAATGCTCGTGGTGGACGCCATGACCGGTCAGGACGCGGTGAACGCCGCCACCGCCTTTGACGAGGCGCTGGGAGTCACCGGCGTAATGCTCTCGAAGCTTGACGGCGACGCACGAGGCGGCGCGGCGCTCTCCATAAGGGCCGCCACCGGCAAGCCCATCAAGTTCATCGGCGTGGGCGAGAAGCTCGACATGATCGAACCCTTCCACCCCGACCGCATGGCCTCGCGCATACTCGGCATGGGCGACGTGCTTACTCTTATAGAAAAGGCGGAGCAGAGCTTCGACGAAAAGAAGGCGCTCGAGGCCGCCGAGAAGCTCAGGGCGAACAGGTTCACGCTGAGCGATTACCTCGACCAGATGACGCAGCTCAAGAGCATGGGCGACCTCAGCCAGCTCGCCGGGATGATCCCGGGCCTTGACTCCAAGGCGCTCAAGGGCGCGAAGTTCGACGACAGGGCCATGGCGCGGCAGGAGGCCATAATCCTCTCCATGACAAAGGCCGAGCGCGAGAATCCCGCCATGCTCAACTCCAGCCGTAAAAAGCGCATTGCCGCCGGCTCCGGGACCTCGGTCGTGGACGTGAACAGACTCATCAAGCAGTTTGACGCCATGCAGCAGATGATGAAGCAGTTCAGCGGCAAGAACATGAAGAAAATGCAGAAGAAGATGGGCCGTATGGGCGGTCTCCCCGGCCTTGGCGGTTTCGGCTTCTGACGCGCCGGACACTTATTGCTTACAACGTGCCGAGGCACTTTGTAATATAAAAAGAGAATTTACATGGAGGTGAATATACAATGGTTAAAATCAGACTTCGCAGAATGGGCGCCAAGAAGGCACCTTACTACCGTCTTGTTGTCGCTGACTCCCGCTCTCCCCGTGACGGCCGCTGCATCGAAGAGATCGGCACCTACGATCCTTCCGCCGACGGCGAAAAGGTCAAGGTCGACATGGAGCGCGTGAAGTACTGGATCGCGAACGGCGCACAGCCCACCGATACAGTCCGCGGCCTCATCAAGAAGCTTGAGGCTTGATTAAGGAGCTTATACCGGCATGAAAGAACTTCTGACCTACGTTGTGCAGAGTCTGGTCGATAATCCCGATCAGGTCTCTGTGACCGAGCGCAAGGCCGACGGCGAGACGGTTTTTGAAGTCCGCGTAGCCGACGGAGATATGGGCAAGGTCATCGGCCGGCAGGGCAGGATCGTAAAGCAGATCCGTATTCTTATGCGGGCCGTAGCCCAGAGAAAGGGCAAAAAGGTTTCAGTCGAGATCATGGACTGAGAATAAAAAGAGACGCCTGTGTGCGTACCTAATAAGAAAACAATGAGCAATCGTCAGTAAATCAATGTTTTCATAGGTACAAACGCGGTGTGG
>CAKTMF010000011.1 GCA_934573855.1 uncultured Oscillospiraceae bacterium
GAGCGGGAAATGTCCATTTGTGCGGCACACTGCTCGTGGGTTTGCTGCTCCAAGTCAACCAGCCGAATGACCTCGTATTCGTCCAGCGTCAGCAGGATCGGCTCGACATCCTCGCTCCCGTTGGGGCAGAATCTATCGACTTGCGGTGCGTCACAAATCCGACGGCACCGTGGCGGTCTTGGCATGGACACACCCTCCTTTGTTTCCGGTATATACCGATTATAACGCCTTGGGCAGAAAAAAACAATACAGATTTTTCAAAAGCCGCTGCAATTTCCGTCCTCATATAGATACAGGCAGATATTCGGAGTCGAAAGGAACATGTGAGCCATGTTCGTACTGTCAGATTATCTACATTTGACAGGACTTCGCAGGGCATGATGAATGTGCTTGGATTCATTTTGAGTTTAGTTTACATGCAAGCCGTTCACGGATGGTTGTCCACCTATGAACGGCTTGTAAATTCTCAAAATTTTTTTAGTCCCTACTTGACACAAGAAGACCTATCCCGACTTGGGCGTGACTATATTACCGTCGGGCAATACACGGACATCTATTTCCCGGATCATAATGTTCGTTTTATTGCAATCAACGATTTAGTTGACAGCGATGAGGGAGAAAACGAGATTGCCCCATTTAAGAATGTAATGAACGAAATGTATGCCCGTGACATCAGCCGCAAGGTGCGTTCGGCGCACTGTATCCGTGGTACTTCCGGGGAACCGTTATCTCAACCGCTGTATGGGTATATGAAAAGTCCCGAAAATAAAAAGAAGTGGATCATAGACCTCGAAGCAGCGGCTGTGGTAAAGGATATTTTCAAGATGACCTTAGAGGGCAAGGGCGCCGAAACGATTGCCCGCATCTTGCAGGAGAAAAAGGTGCTTGTCCCGATGGCATATTGGCAAAGCAAAGGGCTGCCGAGAGGCGGCAAGAAAACGCAGCCGAATCCGTACAAATGGTGTAAGACGACGGTATCCAAAATTCTTACGCAGCAGGAATACTGCGGGGATATTATCAATTTTAAGACCTGCTCTAAATCCTTCAAGAACAAAACAAGGTATGCTAATCCCGAGGACAAGTGGGCGATTTTCAAAAATGTCCACGAACCGATCATTGACCGTGAGGTGTTTGAACAGGTGCAAAAACTGATCGGCAAAACCCGCCGCCGTAATCCGAAGCCGGAAAATTGGGAACGCAATATGTTCTGCGACTTGCTTTACTGCGCCGATTGCGGACGGAAACTATGGTTTAACATTAAGCACGATAAGGAAGATATTCCGTTCTTTATGTGCGGCAATTATCACGGCAACCGAGGAACTTGCAGTTCAACCCATTACCTCAGAGCCGACGCTATTGAGCAGGTGGTAATGCTGGAACTTCGCCGCTTATCCAAATGTCTGTGCGATGACGAAGAAAGCTTTGCTATGCTGCTTGCCGATAAAACCAATGCAGATATTCTCAAAGAGAAAAAATACATTGAGGGTGAGCTGCAAAAGTGTATTGTTCGCAGTGAGCAGGTAGCGGAGCTGTGCATTAAGTGCTATGAGGACAATGTATCGGGCAAGCTGAGCGACGAGATGTTTATGCGGTTTTCGGGCAAGTACGAGACGGAACGCTTGGAATTGAAAGAGAAAATCTCCGCATACCGTAAACGCTTGTCGGAGGTGGATGAAATGCAGCTCGGAAAAGAGAAATTCATTGCCGCCGTTCGGAAATTTATGCAAAGGGATAAGCTGACTGCACCGCTGCTGCTGGAACTCATTGACCGCATAGATGTGTACTAAGTGACCGGGACGGGCAAAAACCGCAAACAAATGATAAAGATACACTATAAGTTTGTAGGGTATCTGGAACTGCCGAACCTTTGGAACAGACACAACTACCGAGAAGAAACCCGCAAGGGCGTTGCCGTAGAATAATGTTCCGAACGCACAATCGGCATAATAAAAAAGAGCAGGACGACTCCTGCTCATACATACAAAGAGGTACAAAAAGGCAAAAAGAAATCGAGTGTCCTCATCCAACTCTCAGGTTGGTTAAGAACACTCGATATGGTCGGAGTGACGGGATTCGAACCCACGACCTCTTGGTCCCGAACCAAGCGCGCTACCAGCTGCGCTACACCCCGAAATATCTGATCACTGCCGGACGGCATTCCGTCACAGCCCATACATTATAATTGGCGGCACGCCGCTTGTCAAGACAAAAGTGTTATATGAACGCCGCTTTCGCAATATACTTTCCAGCGGGGGAGGTGGGGACGTGAAGCGGAACAGACTGTACGCGCTGCTTTTTGCCGTGCTCACGGCGATAAAGCTGCTCATGCCGTATGCGCCGGCAAGGCTGGAGAGCGGGCTTTCAAGACTTTTCGGTGGCAGCGAACTGACGGAGCTTGCTGAGGCGATCAGCCGAAAAATAACGGGGACGGATAGTGAAGATACGGTCCCCGCCGCAGAGCTGACGGAGGCCCCGGAGGGCGGTCCGGCATGAGACTGAAGATCGAGCCGGGCGCCGTCGTCGCGGCGTCGCTCGTATACTTTTTTTCCGACTGGACGGAGATCACGGCTACGGCCGCCGCCATTGCCGTACACGAGCTGGGTCATCTTGCGGCGCTGAGGGCATTCCGGCTCGACGTGTGTTCCCTCAGAGCCGAGCTGAGCGGCATGTGTATCAGCTATCGCGGCGAAGGAGGAACAGCGGCAAATATCATTGCGGCCGCGGCCGGGCCGCTGATGGGGCTGCTCTACGCGCTCACGGCCTCAAGGGTGAACGCCGCGACAGGGGAGGCATGGTTCGCGCTCTCCTCCGGGATAAGCTGTATACTCTCGCTGTTCAATCTCCTGCCGATAATGCCGCTGGACGGGGGACGGATACTTTCGGAGATACTCACGGCAATCTGCGGAGAGACGCGTGCGGCGCGGGCGTCTCTCGCGGCCGGAACGGTGCTTTCGGTGGCGCTGTTCGCGTGGGGCGTGTGGTGTCTTGCTGTGCGGCGCGATATCACGGTATACGCCGCCGGGGCGTGGCTGCTGGTTTTGCAGCTGAAAGACCTCTCACAGGCCTGACCGGGCCGCCGGAGGCTCCCGCCGCGCGCCGCTCTCGCCGCCATAGACCCGGTCAATCTGAGTATAGAGCATGCTACGCGCGTAATTTGACGCTTGTGCGCTTCTTTTTACTATTGAAATTTGTTTTGAAAGATGTTATACTCTCACAGTAAGCAGAACAGGCAGGGTTGGTATATCGGTATTACTCTAGCTTCCCAAGCTAGCTAGGCGGGTTCGACTCCCGTACCCTGCTCCATGTCGGAGCGTAGTCCGCTCCGCTCGAGATCCGGCAGTCCTTTCGAAGCTGCCGGATCCTTTGTCTGCGCTCTCTTGCCGTTCCTTTCCGAATCAAACCCGCTCTGCTGGGTTTTGGCCCGGTTTTTGTTTTGTCCTCAAAATCAACAGCCCTTGCCGCTCTCTATCGAGGATAACGCTTTTGCGTCGTCAACGTTTACCTGTATCTGTATGATCGTACTCATTCGGCACTATCCTCCGCTTGCAATCTGGCATATAGCCTGCTATAATGGATACATAGAAAGGAGTTGATATCGTGAATTGGGATGAATCTCAGATGGCTGCTTCGGCGTTCGCCAAAGGGCATGGCGGTATGTCTCTCGGCGATCAGTGGAGTTTGGCCGCTATGCTCCGCGAGGGAACAAACTCGAAATGTGCGCCCACAGCTCCGACTTCTAACTCTCAAAAGGACCGCAAGCCTAGTGAGTTGTCCAAGGAGGCGTTCGGTGTTCTGAAGGCAACTTCTATACTTCTCTCTTCTTTTTGCGCTATCGTATGGCTCATCATCTGGTTAGTTAAATAACCTCAAATCCCGCGTCCCTGAGCGCGTCCGCAAGGTCGCTGTCTGCGCCGCCGTTGTCCGCATATTTCCCACACCCATGGTCCATGAACTCGCACAGGCCCGGTCGCTAAAGCCGCGCTTACTGTACGAAAAGATTTTTTTCTGAATTTGAAGAAGTCCCTGACTATTTGCCGGGGACTTCGTTTTTTCACCGGAAGTGAAAAAAATATTGCAAAACGTAGGCGGTATGCTATAATATCTCACATCAATTTACAGTGCTAAATTGCAGAACAAAGAGAGAGGATATTCCGGCATGAACAAGATAGAGAAACTGAAATTTTCCGAGAAGCTCGGCTTCGGCAGCTTCTCCACGGCGTCGAACATCGTCTACCAGTTCAAGAGCATGTATTACCTGTTCTTCCTGACGAACGTCCTGCACATCTCCATGGCGACAGCGGGCATTCTCCTGTCGGCTGGAATCGTGTGGGACGCGGTCAACGACCCGCTGGTGGGCTATTACTCCGTCAACCACCGCTTCAAAAACGGCGAGCGCGTCCGTCCATTCGCTCTCTGGTACGCGGTCCCGTGGGCAGTGACGACGGTGCTGATATTCACGAACTTCCATGTGAACGACACCATGACCATCGTCATCGCGTCCGTGGCGTACTTCGCGTTCGAGCTTATGAACACCTTCACCGCCATACCCTATAACTCCATGGGCAGTCTCGCGACCAATAACGACGCCGACCGCCGCAGCATAAACATCAGCCGCAATATCGGCGGCTGCGTGGGTACGGCTATCGGCGCGGTGGCGTGCATGCCGCTCCTCAAGCTCTTCGGCGCGCTCGACGCCAAGGGCAACCTTATCGACGCGGCGGGCAGCCGAGGCTTCTTCCTCGCGGCGTCGGTCATGGGTGTTATATGCATTATCGGCTGCCTCATCCACTACTTCACCACCAAGGAGCGCGTGGAGCCTGAAAACGACAGCGACGAGCATATCGGCATGATCGAGGCCTTCAAGGTCATGTACAGCTACAAGCCCTTTGTGATGAACACCCTGTACATACTGGTCTACGGCATAATTAACCTCCTCATCATGAGCTGCCTGACCTATTACTGCACCTATGTCATGGGTTCGACCGCTGCCGTCACCCCGATACAGGCGGTCTACCTCCTTATGTCGCTCCTGACCAGCGCCGTGGCCGGCGCGATAGACAGAAAGCTCGGCCGGAAAAAGACCATGCTGCTCGCGGCCGTGTTCTATGTTCTGGGCAAGGTCTGGTTCATCTTCGACCCCTACTCCATGGGCGCTATCTATGTGAACGCGATAACCATGGGCGTTGCCTCGGCGATAACCTTTATCATGTTCAACACCAACCGCAACAACCTCTCCGACCTTATCGAGTGGCACGGCGGCAGACGTATGGACGGCATGATCGGCACGGCGGACAACCTCGCCACCAAGCTGGGCGAGGCGCTCGCGGCGCAGATGATGACGGGCGCGCTGGCGTACTTCGGCTTCAGCACCGAGACGGCGGTGCAGAGCGCCTCCGCGGTCAACGCGATAAACGCCATGCTCGGCTGGGTACCCGCGCTCCTCGGCGTTATAATGTTCGTCATCATCCTTTTCATGGACATAGACAAGGACATGGAAAAGATGAACGCGGAGCGGTCAAAAAAGTAAAACTGAAAAAAGAGCTGCGCCGGGCGGAGGGTGTCTCCCGTCCGGCGCATTACTTAATTTCCATTAAATGTGCTTTACTCTTCTTGACATTACCCGGCCGGCAGATATAATTGGAAGCGTGGTCAGCGCAAAATAAGGATAAACGGAGCGAAAAATGAAAAAGAAAAAAATCATCTCTGTTTTGTTGACGGCAATCGCACTTCTCTGTATCATTCCGGGTACGGCGTATGCCGCGTATATTAAAAACGCGAATGTGAACGACAGCGTGAAATGGGTGTTCGACGCCTCGGGCATGAGCGGCGAGCCGTGGATAAGCTCCGGCTCCATGCCGGCCGGACTGACGCTCTCGGCGGGGGACGGCAGCTTTACGATCTCGGGTACTCCGACCGCGGGCGGCTCGTTCTATGTCACGGTCTCCTATACTCTCTCCAATGGGGAGACGGCCGGGCAGGACATTTATATCACGATAAAGGGGTCCGACGCACCGACTCCAACGCAAACCCCGTCGATCATCTTCGGCGACGCGCCCAAAATAACTAAGCATCCCGGTCTTGAGTATGTGTACGAGGGCGGCGAGTGTATCTTCACGTCATATGCTGACGACGCGGAATCCGTAGACTGGTATTTTGAAAAGGGCAGCGAGAATATCCGCGCGCAGGAGGCCTATACTAAGTTTTCCGGGCTCTCCGTGGTCGGCTTTGATGATAATATCATCGAGCTTTACAACATTCCGATTTCCATGGACGGCTGGAAGATATACAGCGTATTCTACGGCCCCGGCGGAAGCACTCAGTCAGAGCGCGCAGACCTGCACGTCATGAAGGCGACGCCAAAGCCAACGCCGACGCCCACGCCCACGCCCAAACCGACCGTAGCGCCGACCCCGACGCCTACTCCCGTTCCGACCCCGACGCCGGCTCCCGAGCCGAACGTCACGCCGACAGTGAATACGGACGAGCCGTTTTCTGGCGACGGAGTCCTTACCACTCCCTCGCCGTCGGACAACGGCGGCACCGACGGCAGCGGCTCTGCGAACGGTGGCGTACTCGTATCGCGGGACAGCAATTCCACCCTTATCATTTTCATTGGGGCGGTGCTTATCGTCACCATGATATGCGGCACCGTGTTCTACCTGTACCTCACGCGCGACAAGCAGCAGGGGAGGAGACCGCGCGGCGGTAACGACGACGATGACGATGATGACGATGACTACGTCTGATAAAGCATGATATCACGCCCGCAGGAACGTTTTCTTCCTGCGGGCGTTTTCTGCGCTTTCACGCGCAATTTTAATGCGACCTGCATAAAAAAATAATGCGCGGCATAGAAAATATGGAGAAAATTTGAAAAACACACAATTTATGTAGAAATCCGCGCAGACATGTGTTATACTCAGACTGTGATTATGTAAATCAATGAAATTATGCGGAGCTGGTAAATGGATCTGACGGAAAAATGCCTTGACAGCGAGAGAAAATACAGCGGACTTATCGTGAATGTCCGGCTCGATACCGCGGAGCTGAGCAGCGGCGTGCCGGCGTTGCGAGAGGTCGTTGAGCATTGCGGCGGCGTGGCCGTGCTGCCTGTGGATGATGAAGGGATGTGCTGCATGGTGCGGCAGTTTCGATATCCGTTTTCCCGCGAAATGCTCGAAGTCCCAGCCGGAAAGCTTGAGCCGGGGGAGGAGCCGGAGCAGTGCGCCATCCGTGAGCTTTCGGAGGAGACGGGGCTTCGCGCCGACAGGCTCGTCCCCATAGGGAGCGTCTGCGCCTCGCCGGGGTATCTGACGGAGGAGATACATATCTTTCTCGCGCTGGGACTTCATCAGGGAGACAGTCACCCGGACGAAAACGAGCTTCTGAGCGTGGAAAGGTACAGTCTCACGGAGCTTGCCGGCCGCGCACTTCGCGGTGAAATACGCGATTCCAAGACGGTGATAGCTCTTCTCAAGGCCGAAAAGTTCTTTGAGCAGAAAACCGTCAGCCAACGGGACTCTTTTAGGCACTATATGTAGAGAAAACTCTTGCGCGATATACAACTATGTGATAAAATCAAAAATCGGTTGAGCAGAGTATGCTCTGCCAAGAGTATTGGAAGGTGCACACAGTGGAGAAATATGTAATCAAAGGCGGGACCACACTGCGCGGTGAGATTGAGATCAGCGGCGCGAAGAATGCCGCTGTTGCGATAATTCCGGCAGCCCTCATGGTCGACGGCGTCTGCCGTATAGAGAACGTGCCGCAGATAAGCGATACCGATATGCTGCTGACCATTCTCTCCGAGCTTGGCGCGAAGATCCGCTATATCAACAAGTCCACCGTTGAGATAGACTGCACTCAGGTGCGCTATCAGGACGCCCCCTACGACCTCATGCGCAAGATCAGGGCGTCGTATTACCTTATCGGCGCAATGCTCGGCCGCTTCGGCAGCGCAAAGACCACCATGCCCGGCGGCTGCAACTTCGGGGTCCGTCCCATCGACCAGCATATCAAGGGCATGACCGCCCTCGGCGCCGATGTGGAGGTCAGAAACGGCTTCGTCTACGCCGACACCGCCGACGGCCGGCTCCACGGCGCAAAGATATACCTTGACAAGGTTTCCGTGGGAGCTACCATGAATATCATCCTTGCGGCAACTCTCGCGCAGGGGCGTACCATTATCGAGAACGCCGCGCGCGAGCCGCATATCGTCGACCTCGCGAACTTCCTCAACTCCATGGGCGCGGACATCCGCGGAGCCGGCACCGATACCGTCAAGGTAAACGGCGTCGACGCCCTCCATGGCGGGAGCTATGCCATTATCCCCGACCAGATCGAGGCTGGTACATATATGGTCGCCGCGGCGGCGACCGGCGGCGAGGTACTCATCAAGAACGTCATCCCCCGCCACCTCGAGTGTATCAGCGCAAAGCTGCGCGAGACCGGCACCATCGTCCAGGAATACGGCGATGCCGTGCTGGTGAAGGGCGCGTCCGTGCTTCGCCGCGCCAATGTCAAAACTCTGCCGTATCCCGGCTTCCCGACAGATATGCAGCCGCAGATGGGAACGCTGCTGTGCCTCGCGAACGGCACCTCCGTCATCACCGAGGGAATATACGACAATCGCTTTAAGTATGTCAATGAGCTTCGTAAGATGGGCGCCGAGATACAGGTCGACGGCCGTATCGCCGTTATAGAGGGCGGCACGAAGCTCTCCGGCGCGCCAGTCAAGGCGTGTGACCTCCGCGCGGGCGCGGCTATGGTCATCGCGGGGATGTGCGCCTCCGGCACCACGGTCGTCGAGGATATTCACTATATCGAGCGCGGCTACGAGAACTTCGTGGGCAAGCTTCAAGCTCTCGGCGCGGAGATCGAGCTGGTCGATTTCTCCGACGAGCCGGACGGCTCCGAGAAGATCGTCTCCGTGTGCTGATGCGCGTATCTGTTTTTGCGAGCGGTTCCAGCGGTAATTGTCTGTTGCTGTCCGATGGCGGCACTAATATATTGATTGACGCCGGAATTTCCATGCGAAGGGTGGTCTCTGCCCTCGCAAGCGTTGGCATTTCTATGGAAAATATCGGCGGAGTGCTCATTACTCATGAGCACTCCGATCACGTTTCCGGACTGAAAATGCTCTTAAAGCACTATAATATCCCTGTTTACGCACCTCACACGGTCGCAAACCGTCTGCGCGGTATGATACCGGAGACCGAGGAGCATTTGAATATCATACCCGTTGGGGATGAATTTGGCATAGGGAGTCTCTCTGTAACCGCGTTCCACACTCCGCACGATTCGGATGAGAGCGTGGGCTACCGCGTCTGCGGCAGCGGTGTTTTCGCTCTGGCGACGGACATTGGCCATGTCACGGACGAGGTGCTGGAGAATCTCACCGGCGCGGACACCGTGCTTGTCGAGTCGAACCACGACGAGGAAATGCTCCGTTACGGCCGCTATCCTGTGTGGCTCAAGCGGCGCATATTATCAGATATCGGCCATCTTTCCAACGAAAACTGCGCCCTCCTTGCGAGGACGCTGTACGAGCGCGGCACGGGGACGTTCATTCTCGGCCACCTGAGCCGCGAGAATAATACCCCCGGCGCAGCTATGGAATGCGCGCGCTCCGCCCTGAGCGGGACGGACGCCGTGCTGCTGTGCGCGCCGGCTCTGGGCTGCCTGAGCGTGGAGGTCGGAAAAGAATGCTTGGTGTAACTTTTATCTGCGTCGGTAAAATGCGCGAGAAGTTTTATATCGACGCCTTTTCCGAATACCGCAAGCGGCTTCAGGCGTTCTGCCGGTTCGAGTGCGTCGAGCTTGCCGAGACGCGCCTACCCGACTCGCCGTCCGAGCGGGAGATAAAGGCGGCTCTCGAAAAGGAGGGCGCGGAGATACTAAAAAGCATTCCGCCCGGAGCCTATGTCGCCGCCATGTGCGTAGAGGGCGCACAAATGCCGAGCGAGGCCGTGGCAAAGCTCATTTCGGAGCGGGAGAACTCCGGAAAGCCGCGCCTGTGCTTTGTCATCGGCGGCTCGTTTGGCCTTTCGGACGCGGTGAAGAGCCGTGCCGACCTGCGCTTGAGCATGTCAAAAATGACCTTTCCGCACCATCTCGCGAGAGTAATGCTCGCCGAGCAGGTGTACAGAGGCTTCAAAATAATCGAGGGATCGAGATACCATAAATAAGAGTCCGGAAAGCTCTGAAATGGGAGGATTTTATGGGAGAAAATGAACAAAGCAAGTGGGGCAGGGCGTTCAACGGCCCTCTGCTCGAGCGCTGGCCGAAGAATGAAGGCGGCGAGCCGGAGGAGCCTGTGTTTCTCTGCCACTGCCGGAATACGAATTTCAGCGACGAACTCAAGGTGAATATGCTGGAGGCCTACGGCATAGCCTGCCTGCGCGTGTTCCCCGGCGACGGCATCTTCGGCAGCCTCGTTCTTGGGGTCAGCGGACAGGGCGTGGATCTGTATGTCCCGGCGAGCCTGTATGACGACGCAAAAAAGCTTTGTGAGGAGGAGAGCAGCGATGAATTATAAGGAAGAGTATCTGCGCTGGCTGGACAGTCCCGCGCTGAGCGAGTCCGAGTGGGCGGAGCTTGACGCCATTAAGGACGACGAGAAGGAGATAGAGAGCCGCTTTTACGCGCCGCTGGAGTTCGGCACGGCCGGACTTCGCGGGACGATGAAGCTTGGGCTCCACCACATGAACATCCACGTTATCCGCCATGTGACCGAGGCCTTTGCCGAGGTAATCGCCGCGGAGGGCGAGGAGGCAAAGAAAAAGGGCATAGTCATCGCCCATGACTGCCGTCTCAACGGCGTTGAGTTTTCGCGCGAGGCCGCCTGCGTAATGGCCGCGAACGGCATACATGTACGCATTTTCGACGCGCTGCGCCCTACGCCGGAGCTCAGCTTTGCCGTGCTGCACTACGGCACCGCCGCCGGCCTGAACATCACCGCCAGCCACAATCCCAAGGAATACAACGGCTACAAGGTCTACTGGTCGGACGGCGCGCAGCTCCCGCCCCACAAGGCCGCCGCGATAGCCAGGCGCATGACCGAGATAGACATTTTCAACGGCTTCAAGACCTGTGACTTTGACGAGGCCGTGTCCGACGGCCGTATCGAGATCATCGGCGAGGAGACCGACAGGCTGTTTCTTGACAAGGTCATGGAGCAGGCCATCGACAAAAAGACCGTCGAGGAGGTCGCGGACGATTTCCGCGTGGTGTATACGCCCTTCCACGGCTGCGGCTACAAGATGGTCCCGGAGGCTCTGCGCCGTCTTGGCATAAAGCACCTCTATCCCGTCCCCGAGCAGATGGTCATCGACGGCAGCTTCCCCACGGTCGAAAGCCCCAATCCCGAGAATCCCGAGGGCTTCTATCTCGCCGTCGACCTCGCAAAAAAGGTGGACAGCGACCTCATCATCGGCACCGACCCCGACTCCGACCGCGTGGGCGTCATGGTCCGCACGGGCGAGGACGTGTATTCCACCATCACCGGCAATCAGGTCGGCGTGCTGCTCCTTGACTATATCATCAACGCGAAAAAGGCCGCCGGTACTCTCGGCGCGAACGCCGGCACTGTCTCGAGCATAGTCACCACCGGCATGGCAAGAGCCGTCGCCGAGTATAACGGCGTCCACTACGAGGATACCTTCACAGGCTTCAAGTTCATGGCCGAGCGTATCGCCGAGTGGGAAAAGGCCGGCAGCTATAAATACATCTTCGCCTTCGAGGAAAGCTACGGCTACATGGTGGGCGACTACGTCCGCGACAAGGATGCCGTCACCGCCTCTCTCCTCATCGCCGAGATGGCGGCGCACTACCATAAACAGGGCATGACCCTCATGGACGCCGTCAACGCCCTGTACGAGAAATACGGCTGGTTCCGCGAAAAGACCGTGAACCTCGTCATGCCCGGCCTTGACGGACTCCAGCGCATGAAGACTCTCATGGCTAAGCTCCGCACCGAGCCGCCCAAGGAGATATCCGGGGAGGAGGTCGTCCGTCTGCGCGACTATCAGGACGGCAGCATTTTCGTCGCCGGCCTCGGGAAAATGGGCAAGACCCCCATTTCCGGCTCCAATGTCCTTTACTTTGAGCTTGCCGACGGCTCCAACATCGTCGTCCGTCCCTCCGGCACCGAGCCGAAGATAAAGGTCTACCTGCTTGTCCGCGGCGCCAGCTCCGACGACTGCGCGGAGAAGATCGAAAAATACTCCGCCTTTGTCTCGGAACTCGGCAAGTAAAACGCTCCGGGACCGGACCGCTTATTTAAGAAAGATTATACCGCACACATAGGCCAGCAAGGCCGAAATTAATGCCATCGAAAGGCGCCCTGCGAAATGCAGGGTGCCTTTCATGTCTGTCCGGGAGATCACCGCCGCCGTCTGACAGTGAACGGAGACGCTCCCAAAGCCCAGCAGGAACGCGGCAAGCGCGAGAGACGCGGGACTCAGCGGCAGATATCTCAGCGCTCCCGCCCCGCTGCCAAGCTCGAGCAGTCCCGTGAGCAGGACTCTTATGCTATCCGGGCCGAGGCCGCTCGCACTGCCGAGAATGAGGCACAGCCGCGAGAAATAGCCCGAGCAGTCCAGAAGTCCCACAAGCACAGAAAAGATCACTACAAAGCCGCATACGTTGAGAACGGCGCTGACCGCGCCCTTTACCGCGTCGGTCAGCGCGCTCCCGAGCGCCGCGCCGTCGTCCGCGGCCGGGAGCTTTTCCGCGCTGCGGCGGCTCCCTGCAAAGATCAGACCCGTGAGGAGCGCGGAGACTATATGTACACCGTACAGCATAAGCCCCGCCGCCGTACTGCGGAACGCACCCGCGCCGACAGCGCCGATTATGAACGCGGGACCGGAGTTGTTGCAGAACGCGAGCAGCCGCTGCCCCTCCTCGCGGTCGATCCTCCCGCAGAGATACATGTCCGCGATGTATGACGCGCCCATGGGGTAGCCGCCGGTAAGCCCGATGAAGAGCGCGGACGCGCCCTCCCCGGATACGCCGAAGAGCGCCGACGCGGACTTCCCCATGAGACGCGACAGCATGCCCGGCAGCCCCAGCCGGTTCAGCAGCACCGACAGCACAAAAAACGGGAACAGCGACGGGATGATGATGTCGGCGCAGAGTCCGAGCGCGTCTCTCACGCTATCCTGCGCCTGCGCGGAGAACGCGGTCAGCACGGCAAGCGCACCCAGTGCCAAGAGTATATATATCCGCTTCTTCAAATCATATCAACTCCTTGTCCGTGTATTAAACTATGTGCGCGCACATAGATTTATACGGACAGGGGGTGGGCTGATGAAAAAGCTGAAAACTGCGGCGGAGCTGGCGGAAGGCTTCTCCCTGTCGGACGCCGCCGTGCCGGAGACGCCGAGAGTGACCGTGGTGGCGGCAAAGCGGCTCATGGTCGAGGGCCACCGGGGCATACTCGAGTTCGGGAACGAGCATATCGTACTCTCCGCCCGTCACTGTAAGCTGCACGTTTACGGCACGACCCTGAAGCTCAGCGCCATGAGCGCGGATACTCTGATTATATACGGGAAAATCGGTTCTGTGGAGTTTGAGTAGCGTATGAAGACAGTTGAGCGGATAAAGGGACTTGCGATAGTCGAGATATGCGGGGCTTTCCCCGAAAGCGTACTGAACGCGGCGGCGATGGCGTGCCTTGAGATGTGGGACGTCGAGAGTGTGGACGCCTACACGGTGCGGGCGAAGGTGTTTGAAAAAAGCCTCCCGGCGCTCGAAAACATATCCGTAAGGTGCATGTGCGACATGCGGATCATACTGCGCCGGGGCGGCAGCGTGGATAGAAAGCTCCTCGCGCGCAGACGTACCCTGCTCATATTCCTGCTGCTGACCGCTGTGCTGCTCCTGCTCTCATCGCTTTTTATCTGGGAGATAAACGTGGAGGGCAACGAAAAGCTCACGACGGGAGAGATCCTGCGCGCTCTCGAGGAGTGCGGGGTAAAAACCGGGACCTTCTGGCCGGGGCTTGACACGGATGAGATACGCTGCCGTATGCTCCTCAGACTGCCGGAGCTTGGCTGGATGACCGTGAATGTCCACGGCTCCTGTGCAGATGTCCCGATAAGCGAGCGTGCCGAAAAGCCCGAAATATACGACGAGGACGACGCGGCGGACATCATCGCCTCAAAAACAGGCATAATAGACTCGATGACCGTCAGAAACGGCAAACCCGCCGCGGCCCCCGGTCAGGCGGTCACGGCCGGGGAGCCGCTCATAAAGAGCCGCATGGACAGCATAACGAATCTCCCGCGCTATGTACGCGCCGACGGCAGCGTGAAGGCGCGCACATGGTACGAGCTGTGTGCCGTATGCCCCCTCGAGCGTGAGAAAAAGACGCAGAGCAGCCTCGCGGGGCTGAGATTTTTCGTAAAGATCGGAAAAAACCGTATAAATTTCTATATTGGCAGTAGAAAATCTATTGACGAGTGTGATAAAATCGTTAAGGAATACAAACTGGGGGTGGATGGACTTTTTGCCATGCCGGTCAGCTTCGCGGCGGAGATATACCGCAGACCCGAGACGGTCACGGCGGCCCTCGCCGACGAGGAGGGCATGAAGAAAAGACTTCTGGATACGCTCACGGACAGCATAGACGGCACGGCCGAGGACGTCCGCTTCACGGTCAGCCGGAAAAACGGGCTGCTGTGCGTGACCATGCGCGCATCCTGCCTCGAGGAGATCGGAGAAACGAGAGAGCTTTCGCTCGATCCGCAGAAAAACGGAGAATGATAAATGATAGAAAAAACTATTGAAGTAGAAAGAATGGAGCATGTCATCAGCGTGTTCGGCTCCTTTGACCAGAACCTTCGCATTATCGAGAGCGAGCTGGGCGTAAAGGTGCTTGACCGCGAAAACATGATACACATATGCGGCGAGGCGGAGGACGTCATGCTGGCCGAGAAGGCGATAAACGGCCTCCTGCTCCTTGCCGCCAAGGGCGAGAATATCGACGCGCAGAACGTCAGATATATCCTCAAGCTGGTCTCGGAGGGCAAGGAGACAAAGATAAACGAGCTTGCCGGGGACGTCATCTGCATAACCGCAAAGGGTAAGCCCATCAAGCCCAAAACGCTGGGCCAGAAGGCTTACTGCGACGCGATAGCGGACAACACCATCACCCTCGGTATCGGCCCTGCCGGTACGGGCAAGACCTACCTTGCCGTCGCGGCGGCTGTGGCGGCCTTCCGGGCGGAGGAGGTAAACCGCATAATCCTCACCCGGCCCGCGGTCGAGGCGGGGGAGCGTCTGGGCTTCCTGCCCGGCGACCTGCAGAGCAAGGTCGACCCGTATCTGCGCCCGCTCTATGACGCGCTTTTTGACATGCTGGGCGCGGACACCTACCAGAAGTATCTCGAGCGCGGCAATATCGAGGTCGCGCCGCTCGCCTACATGCGCGGCCGTACTCTGGACGACAGCTTCATAATCCTCGACGAGGCGCAGAACACCTCGCGCGAACAGATGAAGATGTTCCTCACGCGTATCGGCTTCGGCTCCAAGGTCGTCATCACCGGCGACATCACCCAGATAGACCTGCCCGAGGACAAGACCAGCGGCCTGAAGGTCGCCATGAAGGTGCTTGACGGCATTGACGACATCGCCATATGCACCCTCACCGGCTCCGACGTGGTGCGTCACCGCCTTGTACAGAAGATAATCGAGGCATATGAGGTCTATGACAAGAAAAACCCGGCGGCTGGCATGAAAAAGCTTCCGCCGAAAAAGTACAAAAGAGGATGAGCCATGGAGCATGAGGTTTATGTGAGCCGGGAGCGTAAGGCTCTCGGACATAATAATTCCGCGGCGCTGATAAAAAAGGCGGTCAGGCTGGCGCTGGACGCGGAGGGCGTTGACGTCCCGTGCGAGATAAGCGTTATGTTAACCGATGACGAGGGCATAAGGAGCGTTAACAGCGAGTTTCGCGGCATAGACCGCGCGACGGACGTGCTGTCATTTCCGCTCAACGAGCTGACTCCCGGCGAGTTTGCCCCCGAGGAATGCGAGCGGGACATGGACACCGGCGCCGTCATGCTGGGCGATATGATGATATCCGTTCCACGGTGCGCGGCGCAGGGCGAGGAGTTCGGCCACGGCTACGAGCGGGAGATAATGTATCTCACGGTCCATTCCGTCCTTCATCTCCTCGGCTACGACCATGTGGACGAGGGAGAAATGAAGCGGCAGATGCGCGCGAGAGAAAAAGAGATAATGGGGGATAAGGAATAATGACAAAATCTGCAATGATAACCGTGTGCGGCCGTCCGAACGTGGGCAAATCCACGCTCACCAACACGCTCGCCGGCGAAAAGATAGCGATAGTCTCCAACAAGCCCCAGACCACCCGCAACCGTATCACCGCCATTATCGAGCGGGGCGAGACGCAGTTCGTGGTCATGGACACTCCGGGCTTTCACAAGCCCCGTACCCGTCTCGGCGACTATATGGTGAACGTCGTGCGCGAGAGCGTGGCGGACGTCGATCTCGTGCTGCTGCTGGTGGAGCCTGTGGCGGAGATAGGCCCGCAGGAGCAGGCGCTCATGGAGCGTATAAGCGCGGCGGGCGCTCCGGCGGTGCTTGTCATCAACAAGATCGACACCGTGGACAAGACCCGGCTCCTTGCGGTCATGTCCGCCTACTCCGCCGTGTTCGGCTTCGACGCCATCATTCCCATTTCCGCAAAGACCGGCGAGGGCGTGGACGAGCTTATGGACGAGATGGAGAAATTCGCAATCGAGGGGCCGCACCTTTTCCCGGACGACATGATAACCGACCAGCCCGAGCGGCAGATATGCGCCGAGCTCGTGCGCGAAAAGCTGCTCACCTGCCTTGATAAGGAAATACCGCACGGCACCGCCGTGGAGGTCACGAAGTTCTCCGAACGCGACAACGGGATCATCGACCTCGAGGTCACCATCTACTGCGAAAAGGAAAGCCACAAGGGCATTATCATCGGCAAAAAAGGTTCCATGCTCAAGCGCATAGGCGAGCTTGCCCGCGCGGACATCGAGGAGTTCATGGGGACCAAGGTCTATCTCCAGACATGGGTCAAGGTCAAGGAGAACTGGCGCGACAGCATGGCGTCCCTGCGAAACTTCGGCTTCAACAACGACTAATTTATTCCAAGCTAAATCACCGTCCCGCTGCAAATACTATTTGCAGTGAGGTGGTAAAGCATGAACTACGACGCCATTTGGCAGACCTTTACCGATACCGGAGACCCTATGGGCTACCTGCTTTTCAAGGCGGCTGCGGGTCCGCCCCGGACGGAGAAAAAGACGGCGGGTCCCGGGGATATGCCCCGGCCCGAGGACTGAAACGTACATATTATGTTCAACACGACGAACGCCCTCGTCCTGCGCGAGGTGAGGTATAAGGAGGCGGACAGGATACTGACGCTCTTTACCTCCGCCGACGGCAAGATAACCGCGAAGGCACGGGGCGCACTGAGAAAAAACAGCAAGACCGCCGCCGCGACCCAGCAGCTCACCTATTCCGAAATGACGCTTTTCGGCAACAAGGGGCGCTGGACGGTCAACGAGGCGATCGTGAAGGAGTCCTTTCCCGGGCTTCGCGCGGATATAGGGGATTTTGCGCTCGGCAGCTATTTTGCCGAGTGCCTTGACGCGTTCTCCGTCGAGGACCAGCCGGACGCGCCCATGCTCCAGCTGGGGCTCAATTCGCTCTACGCCCTGAGCAACAGGCTCCATGACGCGGCGAAGATAAAGGCGGTCTTTGAAATGCGGCTAATGTGCCTCGCGGGCTACGAGCCGGACTTGAGCGCCTGCGCCGTCTGCGGGACACAGGAGCCGGAGGAGCCGGTATTGGGGCTTGAAAACGGCTGTATCTGCTGCCGCAAATGCCGCAATGCCGCGGTCGGCAGCACGGAGTATCTGGACGCCGACTCTCTTGCCGCGCTCAGATACGCGCTCTCCGCACCGCCGAAGCAGATATTTTCCTTCTCACTGGAGGGGGAGGCCCTTAAACGCCTCTCCGCCGCTGCCGAGAAGTATCTCCTCGCCCACGCGGACAGGAGCTTCGGCACGCTGGATTATTGGAAAAAGATCAAATATCAGACGGACGCCATCCGTCATATCGGAGAAACAAAATGAGCTTTTCGGAAAAATCACTTGTAACGCTTGAGCTGCCGGCAGTGCTTGAAATGCTGGCACAGCAGGCGGTCGGCGACACGGCGAAGCAGGCCGCGCTCTCGCTCTCTCTCTCCGGGGACAGGGCGGAGGTAAAGCGCCGCCTTGACGAGACCACCGCGGCAAAGACCATGATGGTCGTGCGAGGCAGCCCCTCGTTTTCAGGGGTGAAGGATGTCCGCCCCTCCCTTGCGCGGGCGGATCTCGGCGGTGCGCTGAACACGCGCGAGCTTCTAGACATAGCACGCGTTCTGCAGTGCGCAAGACTCGTCCGGGGCTATCTTGCCGACGACACGGTGGGAAAGACCTCCATCGACCACCTTTTCTACGCGCTCCACGCGAACAAATTTCTTGAGGAAAAGATAAATAATTCCATCACCGGCGAGGATGAGATAGCAGACGGCGCTTCGAGCGAGCTTGCCTCCATCCGCCGCCAGATGAGGGCCGCGGCCGCCCGCGCACGGGACGCGCTTCAGAAGATAATCTCCTCGCCGGGCTACGCCAAGGCACTCCAGGAGCCTATCATCACCATGCGCTCCGACCGCTTTGTCGTGCCGGTCAAGGCCGACCATAAGGGCGCCGTCCCCGGCCTCGTCCATGATATCTCCGCCTCGGGCATGACGCTTTTTGTCGAGCCTATGGCGGCGGTCAAGGCCAATAACGAGCTTCGTGAGCTTGCGGCCAAGGAAAAGCTCGAGATAGAGCGCATACTTGCCGAGCTTTCCGCCGACTGTGCCGAACACAGGGATGATATCGACTCCGACTTCGGCGTGCTGGTGCGGCTCGACCTCATTTTTGCCAAGGCAAAGCTCTCGTACAAGCTCGACTGTCAGGAGGCGTCGCTCGATACCGATGGGATAGTCCTACGCAGCGCCCGCCACCCGCTGCTCGACCAGGCGAAGGCCGTCCCCATCAGCGTCGAGCTGGGCGACAGCTTCGATACCCTCGTCATCACCGGCCCGAATACCGGCGGCAAGACCGTCTCGCTCAAGACCGTGGGCCTGCTGGCCGCGATGAACCAGTGCGGTCTCCATATCCCGGCGGCGGACGGCAGCGCCCTGCCGGTGTTCAGCCATATCCTTGCGGACATCGGCGACGAGCAGAGCATTGAACAGAACCTTTCCACCTTCTCGGCGCACATGACCAATATCGTCAGCATTCTTGCCGAGTGCGACGACAACTCGCTCCTTCTCTTTGACGAGCTGGGCGCGGGTACCGACCCCACAGAGGGCGCGGCGCTCGCCATCGCCATTATCGAGTATGCCCGTCAGAAGGGCGCGATCATCGCCGCCACCACGCACTACGCGGAGCTGAAGGTCTACGCGACGAATGAGGCGGGAGTGCAGAACGCATCCTGCGAGTTCGATGTCGAGACCCTGCGCCCCACCTACCATCTCCTTGTCGGTATCCCCGGCAAGTCCAACGCCTTTGCCATCTCGCGCCGTCTCGGCCTCGGCGAGGACATAATCGAGGACGCGAAAAACCGCGTCAATACCGAGAACGCCAGCTTTGAGGCCACCATCGAAAAGCTCGAGCAGACAAGGCTGCTCCTCGAAAAGGACAGGGACGAGGCCGCGAAACTGCGCCGCACGGCGGAGGAGAACGCGAAAAGATCCGCGTTCCTGAAGGCCGAGCTTGAGGTCAGGCTTGAAAAGGCCGACACGAAGTCCCGGCGCGAGGCAGAGCGAATCATCACCGAGGCGCGCGAGACCGCCGAACAGGTCTTCCGCGAGCTGGACGACATGAAAAAGCATATTAACGACGACGAGGACGTCCGCCGCGTGAACGAGGCCAGGAGCGAGCTGCGCCGCAAGCTCAACAGGAGCGAGGAGGCTCTTCGCCCCGCACCCGAGACCGTGGAGGACAAGTCCTCCTCCCGCCCGGTGAAGCCCGGCGACGTCGTGCTTATCAAGTCCATGAACATAAAGGCAACAGTAATTTCCGTCTCTCCCGACAGGATACTGTCCCTAAAGGCGGGTATAATGAATGTGTCAGCGAAGGAGGACGAGGTGCTTCTCCTTGAGGGGGAGAAGGCTCCCGAGAGGAAGAGCGCCCCGATGAAGGGCGGCGCTTCCATCAGAGCCGCCGTGCCGACGGAGATCGACCTGCGCGGCATGGAGTCGCTCGAGGCCGTCGCCGCCGCGGAGCAGTACCTTGACAGCGCCGTCATGGCAAAGCTCGGCACCGTCACCATCATCCACGGCAAGGGTACCGGCGCTCTGCGTGCGGCCATCCAGCAAATGCTCAAGCGGAACAAGCTCGTAAAGTCCTTCCGTGCCGGCCGTTTCGGCGAAGGCGAAATGGGTGTGACCGTTGTCGAACTGAAATAAAATCTGCCGAACGGGTGCGGAATAAATGTTCAAAACAACGAATTGGTCGAAATCGGTTGACGATTGGCGCAAGATTTGCTAAAGTGTATGTGTACGCAAGTAAAATCTTGTATAGGAGTAAGGAGTGGCGAGTATGATAACCAAAGAGGTAGTCATTAATAATCAGGTAGGTCTTCACGCCAGACCCGCGACTTTCTTCATTCAGAAAGCCAACGAGTTCAAGAGCAGCATTTGGGTCGAGAAGGAAGATAGACGTGTCAATGCAAAGAGCCTTTTGGGCGTTCTGTCTCTGGGCATCGTGAAAGGCACCGCTGTCACCATCATCGCTGACGGCGCGGATGAGGACGAGGCGATCGCGACTCTGTCCGAGCTTATCGATTCCGATTTCTCTGAGTAATATCCGTACAATTACCGTACAGGGGCGTGTTCGAAGCACGCCCCTATTTTACTTTCACCGCGCCGCGGCGCGTACTATTGAGGGGAACAGGCCATGAATCTACAGCTTGACGAGCTGCGGGAAAAAGCGAATAATCTGCCGCTGCTTCCGGGCGTGTACATCATGCTGGACGAACACAGCGAAGTCATCTACGTCGGCAAGGCGAAGAAGCTCAAAAACCGCGTCAGCAGCTACTTTCACGGCGAACATCTGCCAAAGGTGGCCGCGATGGTGGATAAGGTACACGACTTCAACGTCATCGTCGCGAGCAGCGAATTCGAGGCGCTGGTGCTTGAAAACTCGCTAATAAAGCGCCACAAGCCCCACTACAATATCCTCCTCAAGGATGACAAGGGCTATCCCTTCATCCGCGTCGACGCGCGCAGCGAGTACCCGGTGATGTCCGTCGTCAGCCGCGCGGGCAAGGACGGCGCGAGATACTTCGGCCCCTTCGGCGGCCGGGGACAGACGCACGAGATAATAAATACCATCAGCAAGGCGCTCCTGCTGCCGGACTGCTCGCGGCGCTTCCCGCGGGATATCGGCAAGGAACGGCCGTGCCTCAACTACCAGATGGGGACCTGCGCCGGCTGGTGCATACAGGGCAGCAGCGCGGAGGATTATCGCCGCAGCATGTCCCAGGCCATGCTCATACTCGACGGCAAGAGCGACGAGCTTATCGCCGACCTCCGTTCCCAGATGGAAAAGGCGGCGGAGGAGCTGCGGTTTGAGTACGCGGCGGAGCTGCGCGACCGTCTGCGCGCGGTCGACAGCCTTGCGAACAGGCAGCGCGTCGTTTCCACAGCCTTTGCGGACACGGACGCGGTCGGCTTCTGCCGCGGCGCGAAGAGCTGCTTTGCGGTGCTTCACTTCGTGGACGGAGACCTCGTCGGCAAGGACGTCGAGATGATGGAGGAGCCTATCGAGGAGGACGGCGAGGCCGTATCCGACCTTGTGCGCGAGTATTACACGGCCCACCGCGGCGGCTGGCCGAAGTCCATTCTTTTGCCCTGCGAGATCGAGGACAGGGCGGAGCTTGAGAGTCTGCTGAGCGAGATATCCGGACGCAGGATATACATCGAGGCGCCCAAGCGGGGAGAGCGCATGCGCCTTATCGAGAGCGCCGCGCTCAACGCGCAGGAGGAGATACGGCGCCGCACCACCGAAATGCAGAGACGCTCAAAGACGCTCGAGTGGCTCCAGAGAGCGCTGGAGCTTGAGCATTTCCCAAGGCGTATAGAGGCCTTCGACATCTCAAACCTCGGCGACACGGGCATAGTCGCGGCCATGACAGTCCATGTCGACGGAAAGCCGCTCAAGCGCGACTACAGGAAGTTCCGCATAAAGGACCTCGAAACGCAGGACGACTATGCCAGCATGTATCAGGCGGTCTACCGCCGCTTTAAGCACTATGTCGACGGCGACGAGCATTTTTCACCCCTGCCGGAGCTGCTGCTCATCGACGGCGGCAGCACGCATACCGCGACGGCGCTCGAGGCGCTCTCAGCCCTCGGCCTTTCCGTCCCGACCTTCGGCATGGTCAAGGACGACCGTCACCGCACCCGTGCGCTCGTAACGGCTGACGGCCGCGAGATCGGCATAAGCGGCAATCAGGCTGTCTTTTCCCTGATCGGCAATATACAGGAGGAGACTCACCGCTTTGCTATCGAGTACCAGCGCTCGCTGAGGAACGAGAGCTACGGCTCCGTTCTCGACGGAATCGAGGGCGTGGGGCCAAAGCGCAAGGCGGATCTCATAAAGTATTTCAAGACGGTCAAGGCTATACGCGAGGCGGACGTGGAGCAGCTGCGCCTCGTTGTGCCGAAGAACACGGCACAGACCGTGTACGACTATTTCCATAACGAAAAGGGTGGCAAAGAATGAGAGTGATAACAGGTACCGCGCGGGGCAGACGGCTCAAGACCCCGGATAACTACGACATCCGCCCCACGACCGACAATGTGAAGGAGTCGGTATTCAACATCATACAGTTCGATATCGAGGGGCGGCAGGTGCTTGATCTCTTCGCGGGAACGGGCCAGCTCGGGATAGAGTGTCTCAGCCGCGGCGCTGCGGGCGCGGTGTTCGTCGACCGGGACAAGGACGCCGTCCGTATCGTAAAGGACAACCTCAAGACCTGCGGCATGAAGGCCACGGTGCTTCAGGAGGACTCTATCTCGTTCCTGAACCACTGCGGAAAGTTCGATGTTATCTTCATCGACCCGCCCTATGACTCCGATCTGTACGAATCTGCGCTGAAAATAATCAATTTGGTTGACATATTGTCGGAAGGTGGTATAATAATATGCGAAGCGCGGCGCGAAAAGGTGCTTCCCGAAATGACCGAGCCTTACCGTAAGCGCAAGGAGTACGATTACGGCAAGGTCAAGATATGTATTTATACCAAGGAGCCGGCATAAATGAGTATAGCTATCTGCCCTGGCAGCTTTGACCCGATCACTCTCGGACACCTGAACATCATCCGCCGCACGGCGCAGATATTCGACAGGGTCGTCGTCTGTATCGCCGTCAATTCCTCAAAGACCGCGCCTATGTTCTCCATAGAGGAGCGGGCTGACATGGTCCGCCGCGCGGTGTCGAGATACCCGAACGTCGCCGTCGATACGTCCGACGGTCTGCTCGCGGAGTATGCGCGGCAGTATGAGGGCGCGGTGGTGGTCAAGGGCCTGCGCGCGGCGTCCGACTTTGACTACGAGTTCCAGATGAATCTCATCAATAAAAAGATAAACCCGGAGCTTGAGACGATGTTCCTCACCTCGAGCGAGAAATACACGTTTCTCAGCTCCTCCATCGTCAGAGAGATGGCAAAATACGGCGCAAACCTTGAAGGACTCGTGCCCAACGAGATCATCCCCGACATAGAAAAGAAAGCGAAGCTGTGGAGGACGGTTTAATGGATAATAAAGACGATATCATTGAGCTGCTGGATATATTGTACGGCATGGTGACCGAGGCGTGGGGCGTCCCCCTCGGGAACGACAAATGCATTATCGAGCGTGAAAAGGCCATCGAGATCATCAACGATATCAAGGCCATCCTGCCCAGCTCCATCGCGGAGTCGAAGCGTCTTGTCGCCGCACGCGACGAATTCATCGGCAACGCCAAGCGCGAGGCGGAGGCCCTGCGCAAGAGCGCCGAGGAAAAGGCGCGCTCGCTCATGGAGGAGCAGGAGATCGTCCGCGCCGCAAGAGCAAAAAGCGCCGAGATGATAGCCTCCGCCGAGACGAAGAGCAGCGAGCTTCGCCGTGTCGCGAGCGAGTATGTCGAGCAGATCATGCGCCAGACCGAGGAGAGCGTGAGCAGCGCCCTCTCCACCATCGAGACCGCGCACAAGGCTCTCCGCGCCGCCGGGACCCAGACGCCGAAGAACGTCGCCAAGTCCACCGTGGACAAGGCCGAGCGTCTCGAAAAGGCCGAGAAGCTCGAGTCGGGCCGCGCGGTCGACTTCGGAAAAAAATAATTACATATGAAAAAGCTCTCACCCCGTGGTGAGAGCTTTTTGCTGTGCCGGCATGTATCACGCCAGCTTTTCGTTGAGCCAGTTGAGGACGTCCCTGTAGACGTCCGCCTTGTTTATCTCGTTGAGCATTTCGTGCCGCCCGTCGGGGTAAAGACGTATCATCACGTCGCGCAGACCCGCGCGGCAGAATGCCTTGTACGCCCGCTCGACGCCCGCGCCGTATTCGCCCACGGGGTCGCCCGTGCCGGACATGAAGTAAATGGGGCGCTCCTTGTTCATTTTCTCAATATTTTTCTTGTTCGTGATGTACTTTATGCCGCCCAGCATGTCGCGGTATAGACTGAGCTTGCCGATAAAGCCGCAGTTGGGGTCGGCGAGGTACTTGTCGACCTGCTCACTGTCGCGGCTGAGCCAGTCAAAGGGTGTGCGCGGGTCCTTTATTCTGTCGCAGTACGCGCCGAAGGCTATGTTGTTGAGAACCGTGCCGTCGCCGCGCGCCCCGTTGAGCTTCACGAGGAGGTTCGCGACGCCGAGACCTGCCAGCACTATCGGCAGACCCATGTGGCCCGTGCCGCTGAGTATGGCCGCGTCGTAGTTGTCCGGATGCTCGATGAGGTATGTGCGGGTAAGGAAGCTGCCCATGCTGTGGCCGAAGAAAACATAGGGCAGATCGGGGTAGCGCCGGCGCATTTCCGTGCGGAGGCGGTCCATGTCCATCACAACGTACATCCAGCCGTTCTGCTCGGCAAAAAAGCCCTTGTCCTCTTCCTTTTCATAGGACTTGCCGTGACCCAGATGGTCGTTCCCCGCGACGACGAAGCCGTTTTCGGCAAGGAACATCATGAAATCGTCATAGCGCTCGATATGCTCCGCAATGCCGTGGGCTATCTGTATCACCGCGCGGGGTTCGCCGTCGGGCGTGCATATCCTTGCGTGGATACGGTTATAGCCGTTGCTGGAGCTGAAGTAAAAATCGCTGAAACTGGGCATGGAAATATCCTCCTTTGTGTGTTATCATGTATCGGTGTTTGGGTATATTTTACTCGCTGTCAAAACTCAAGTCAACAGAAAGAGGTCACGCCATGAAGGTTTATATCAAGTATTTTACCGAGGACGTCATACCGGTCGAGAAGATATCAACGGGCGACTGGATCGACCTTCGCGCCGCCGCGGACGTGGAGTTCAGGGCCGGGGAGTTCAAGCTCATCCCACTCGGCGTCGGCATGATCCTGCCGGAGGGATACGAGGCGCATATCGCGCCGCGCAGCAGCACCTACAAGAATTTCGGCATTATCCAGACCAACAGTATCGGCGTGGTGGACAATTCCTACTGCGGCGACGAGGACGAATGGAAGATGGCGGCCTACGCTCTGCGCGACACGCTCATACGCAAGAACGACCGCATCTGCCAGTTCCGTATCATGGAAAAGCAGCCGGAGATCGAATTTGAGACCGTGGAACACCTTCGGGAAACGAGCCGCGGTGGCTTCGGCTCCACGGGAAAGGCATAACGAAAAAACTCCACTCTTCGCTTGAAGAGTGGAGTTTTGAAATATACGGATATCAGCCGACGATGTCCTTGGTGTCGCGCGCGATGACAAGCTCCTCGTTGGTGGGGATGACAAAGACCTTGACCTTGGAATCGGGGGTGGAGATCATGATGTCCTCGCCGCGCTTGGAGTTCGCCTCGTCGTCGATCTTCACGCCGAGGTAGGAGAAGTAGTCTGCGATGGCCTTGCGGGTCTCACGGCTGTTCTCGCCGACGCCTGCGGTAAAGACGATGGCGTCAACGCCCTTCATTGCCGCAACATAGGAGCCGGCGACCTTCGCGACCCAGTAGTGGAACATGTCGAGGGCGAGAGCCGCGCGCTCGTTGCCGGCCTCGGCCGCCGCATCGAGATCGCGGAAGTCGGAGGAAACGCCGGAGACGCCGAGAACGCCGGACTTCTTGTTGAGGATGTTGAGCATGGTGTCGATGTCGTAGCCGTACTTGTGCATCAGGAACTGGATAACGCCGGCGTCAAGATCGCCGCAGCGAGTACCCATGGGCAGACCGACCAGGGGGGTGAAGCCCATGGAGGTGTCCACGCACTTGCCGCCGTCGATGGCGCAGATGGAGGAGCCGTTGCCCATGTGGCAGGAGATGATCTTCAGCTCTTCGATGGGCTTGCCCATCAGCTCCGCGCAGCGGGAGGAGACGTAGCGGTGGGAGGTGCCATGGAAGCCGTAGCGGCGGATACCGTCGTTCTTGTAGTACTCATAGGGAACGGCGTACATATATGCCTTGGCGGGCATGGTCTGGTGGAAGGCGGTATCGAACACGGCTACCATGGGGACGTCGCCCATGACGGCCTTGCAGGCGTTTATGCCGGTGATGTTCGCGGGGTTGTGGAGGGGCGCGAAGGGAGTGCATTCCTTGAGCGCGTCCATGACCTCGTCGGTGATGAGTACGGAGGAGGCGAACTTCTCACCGCCGTGAACGACGCGGTGACCGACGGCGTCGATCTCCTTCATGGAGCTGACCACGCCGTACTCTGCGGAGGTGAGCTTGTCGATGACGGCGGCAATGGCCTCGGAGTGGGTGGGGAGAGAAATATCCTCGTTGAAAACGGGCTTGCCGCCGACCAGCGGAGTGTGCTTCAGGTGGCCGTCAATGCCGATACGCTCGCAGAGACCCTTGGCAAGAAGCTGCTCGTTCTCCATGTCGATGAGCTGGTACTTGAGGGAGGAGCTTCCTGCGTTGATGACAAGAATTTTCATTATTTATTTCCTTTCTCTTGTAAATTGGAATGAATTTCAGTAAAATACCAATGCAACTATTTTAATACATTTACCGGAAAACGCAAGTATTATTTTGGAGCGTGCGCAGCCATGGACGTAATAGGCGTTGTATGTGAATATAATCCCTTTCACCGCGGGCATGAGTACCACCTGATGATGAGCCGGCGCGGAGTTGGCGCCGACACGCCGGTCGTGTGCGTCATGTCCGGGGACTTTGTCCAGCGCGGGGAGCCTGCGATGTTTTCAAAGTTCGCACGGGCGGAGGCGGCATGTCTCTGCGGCGCGGACCTTGTGGTCGAGCTTCCTCTGCCGTGGACGCTCTCCTCGGCGGAGGGCTTTGCGCGCGGCGCGGTGGGGCTGCTCGCGGCTCTCGGGGCGACGAGGCTGAGCTTCGGCAGCGAGACGGGGGAGACGGAGCCGCTCGAGACGATAGCGGAGGCTCTGCTCGACCCCGGCATGACCGATGAGATAAAGGCGGAGCTTTCCCGCGACGCGAGCCTCTCCTTTGCCTCCGCGCGGCAGAGAGCGCTGGAGAAGCGCCTTGGCGAGCTGTCAGAGCAGATAAGGTTTCCGAACAATATCCTTGCCGTGGAGTATATAAAGGCTATCCGCACCCAGCAGCTCGACATACGCCCGATGACGGTGCAGCGCTTCGGGAGCGGACATGATATGAGCGGGGACAACGGGCCGAAGTCTGCCTCGGAGCTTCGCGCACTTCTTGCGCAGGGCCGGGACGTGAGCGGGCATATACCCGAAAGGGCGCTTCGCATATACCGCCGCGAGACCGACAGCGGCCGCGGGCCGTATACGATGACGGCGTTTGAGAGCGCGCTTTTGTCGCGTCTCCGTATGCTGCCGCCCGAGGCGTTCGAGGCGCTGCCCGACAGCGCGGACGGCATGGGAAAGAGACTCTGTGCCGCCGTGCGGGAGGAGCCGACGTTCAACGCGATACTTGCCTCGGCGAAGAGCAAGCGCTACGCTCTTGCCCGTATCCGCCGCATGTGCATGTGCGCGGCATTGGGAGTCAGAGAGGGGATGAACGCCGGGACGCCGCCATACGCGCGTGTTCTCGCGGCAAACGCCAGAGGGCGCGAGCTGCTCAAGACCGCCGGAGAGAGCGGAAGGATACCCGTCGTAACAAAGCCCGCCGCGGTAAGGGGGCTTTCAAAGGAATGCGAGGATGTTTTTGCCCTCGGGGCCGCCGCGAGAGACTTTTATGTGCTTGGCAGCGCCGCCGAGGCGGAACGCCGGGGCGGGACCGACTGGCGCACGGGGCCGAAGATCGTCTGAGCGGCCGTGTTCCGATTGACTTTTTCGCGCAATACGGTTAAAATCCTCTCGATATGACCTATGGAGAAAACTATGTTTGAAAAGCTGGCACTTCTCAAAAAGCAATACGAAGAGCTTCTTGCGCGCATGCAGACGCCTGAGACATACTCGGACGCCGCGTTCTATGCGAAGTGCGACAGAGAGGCGCGTGAAATAGCTCCTCTGGCAGACGCCTACCGCCGCTATGAACGGGCCGCGGCCGACATGGAGACGGCGCTCGAGCTGATGAACGACCCGGAGATGAAGGAGCTTGCCCAGGAGGAATTTGCGCAGGCAAAGGCAGAGCGGGAGCGTACCGAGCGTGAAATAAAAATACTTCTTCTTCCGAAGGATCCGAACGACGAAAAAAACGTCATCATGGAGATACGCGGCGGCGTCGGCGGGGAGGAGGCGATGCTTTTCGCCTACGACCTTTTCCGCATGTACTCGAAGTACGCCGAGTCAAAGGGCTGGAAGATCGAGGTCACGAACGTGAACGAGACCGAGCTCGGCGGAATAAAGGAGATAAGCTTCATCGTCGAGGGAGAGGGCGCGTATTCGCGTCTCAAGTACGAGGGAGGCGGCCACCGCGTGCAGCGTGTGCCGGTCACGGACTCCAACGGCAAGAAGCAGACCTCCACCGCCACCGTCGCGGTCTTTCCGGAGATAGACGACGTGGATTTCAAGCTCAACATGAATGACGTGCGTATCGACACCTTCCGCTCCTCCGGCGCGGGCGGCCAGCACGTCAACAAGACCGAGAGCGCCATACGCGTGACCCACATCCCCACCGGCCTCGTGGTCGAGTGTCAGGACGAGCGCAGCCAGTACAAGAATAAGGACAGGGCGCTCAAGATACTCAGATCGAAGCTTTACGAGGCGGAGCTGGAGAGCCGCAATTCACAGCTCGCGGCGGACCGTAAAAACCAGGTCGGCTCCGGCGACCGCAGCGATAAGATACGCACATATAACTATCACCAGAGCCGCGCCACCGACCACAGGCTCAGCGGCGACGACAAGAATTTCCCGCTCGAGCCGGTAATAAACGGCGCGCTCGACCCGATCATTGACGCGCTTGCCGCCGCCGATCAGGCAGAGAGACTGCGGGCGCAGACGGAGAACTGACATGGAGACAAAGGTTTTCAAAAACGATCTGAGCGAGGCCGCGGAGCTTATCCGCGCGGGCGCTCTCGTGGCCGTGCCGACCGAAACGGTGTACGGCCTTGCCGGAAACGGCCTTGACGAGGGCGCGGTGCGGGATATCTACGAGGTCAAGGGCCGCCCTGCCGTGAAGCCGCTTTCACTTATGGTGCAGGGCAGGGAGGCAATGGACCTTTACTGCGACGGCGTCCCTGCCGCGGCGAAGGCGCTCGCGGGCAGGTTCTGGCCGGGGCCGCTGACGATAGTCCTGCGGGCGAAGAGCTTTATCCCGCCCATAGTCCTCGCCGGCGGAGATACCGTCGGTCTGCGCTGCCCGGATCACCCGATGACGCTGGAGCTTTTGAGACTCGCGGGCGTGCCGTTCGCGGCGCCCTCCGCCAATCCCTCCGGGGAGCCTAGTCCCAAGAACGCGCGCACGGTGCTGGATTATTTCGACGGTAAGATAGCCGCGGTCGTCGACGGAGGCGAGTGCGGCATAGGCACGGAGTCGACCCTTATCTCCATGGCGCAGACGCCGTACCGCATACTGCGTCAGGGCGCGCTCCCGGCAGAGACCGTTGCCGACGCTCTCGTGGACGAAATGACCGTTATCGGCATTACCGGCGGCACCGGCAGCGGCAAGACCACCGCGCTGCGCTGTCTCGAGGCACTCGGCGCGCTCGTTATCGACTGCGACGAGGTATATCATGCCCTCCTCTCGGAGAACGGTGAAATGCTCGCGGAGATATGCGGGAGCTTCCCGGAGGCCGTCGTTGACGGAGCCTTTGACCGCAAGGCGTTGGGCGCGGCGGTTTTCGGCAATGCCGCGGCCCTTGAAAGACTCAACGCGATAACGCACAGATACGTTTCGGAGCGGGTGCGGAGCATGCTGCGCGGACACGCAATGAACGGCGGTACGCTCGCGGCGGTCGACGCGATCGAGCTTATATCGAGCGGCCTTGCCGCGCGCTGCGACGCGACGGTCGGAGTGGTCGCGGACAGGGAGACGCGCATACGCCGTATAATGGAGCGCGACGGGATAAGCCGCCCCTACGCGGAGAGCCGCGTCGACGCCCAGCACGGCGAGGAGTATTTCCGCCGCGGCTGCGACCATATCCTTGAAAACAACTCAGATCCTGAGGAGTTTACATATAATTGCAATAAACTGTTTAAGGAGATAATCAAGCATGGATGAATTGAGAAGCAAGCTCTTTTACGAGCAGAAGAACGGCTACGACCTTATCGGGACCGAGGAGCGTATCGCGGTCGAGGAATATTGCAGGGATTACATGGAGTTCCTGAACGGCTCCCGCACCGAGCGCGAGGCCGTGAAAAACGCCATAGCCGAGGCTGAAAAGCTGGGCTTTGCCGAATATGTTCCCGGCATGGAACTCAAGCCCGGCACGAAGATATACCGCAACAACCGCGGCAAGGCGCTCATGCTGGCCGTCATCGGCAAAAAGAGCCTTGCCGATGGCTGCGTGATCGCGGGGGCGCACGTCGACGCGCCGCGTCTTGACCTCAAGCAGATCACCATGTACGAGTCCGACGAGCTGTGCTACTTCAAGACCCACTACTACGGCGGGATAAAGAAGTACCAGTGGGTCACCATCCCTCTCGAGCTTCACGGCACCGTCGCGCTCAAGAGCGGCGAGACGGTCGACATCAGCATCGGCCGCGAACCCGGCGAGCCCAAGTTCATCATCACAGACCTTCTGCCTCACCTTGCGGCCGACCAGATGAAAAAGACCATGGCCGAGGGTATCACCGGCGAGGGGCTGAACATCCTCATCGGCAGCACTCCCTATGCCGACGACGGCAAGGACAGAGTAAAGCTCGCCGTCATGAGCATTCTCAACGACATGTACGGTATCACCGAGGAGGACTTCCTCTCCGCCGAGCTTACCGCCGTACCCGGCTTCGACGTGTGCGAGATCGGCCTTGACCGCTCCCTCATCGGCGGCTATGCCCACGACGACCGTGTCTGCGCCTATGCAGAGCTCAAGGCGATATTCGACGTGCAGGAGCCTGAAAAGACCGCCGTATGTATCCTCGCCGACAAGGAGGAGACCGGCTCCGACGGCGTCAGCGGCATGCAGAGCGCGGCGTTCGACTGCTTTATGGAGGACCTGTGCGAGTCTCAGGGCGTGAAGCTCCGCCGCTGCTATGAGAACAGCTTCTGCCTCTCCGCCGACGTCTGCAACGCCTTTGACCCGCTCTATCCCGACGTATCCGAGAAGCGCAGCGACGCGAAGATCAACTACGGCATGGGTATCTGCAAGTTTACCGGCGCAAGGGGCAAGGCCGGCACCAGCGACGCCTCCGCCGAGGTCGTCGCGTATGTCCGCCGCATATTCGCCGAAAACGGCGTCGTGTGGCAGATGGCGGAGCTTGGCAAGGTCGACCAGGGCGGCGGCGGGACCATCGCGAAGTTCATGGCGAACCGCAACATCGACACTATCGACGCGGGAGTTCCCGTTCTCAGCATGCACGCCCCCTTCGAGGTCGTCTCGAAGTTCGACTGCTACATGACCTATAAGGGAGTTCTCACGGCCTACAGCCAGAAGTAACGTCCCGTTTTATATCTCGCCTCCCGGGTTATACTATCCGGGAGGTGATTTTTTTGGACGAGCTTAAAGACGGCATAAGGGAGACTGGGGACGCGCAGGCGGGGAGCATACACTGCCTCACCATCGTCGGGCAGATCGAGGGACACCAGCTCCTGCCCGAGGACGCGAAGGCCACAAAGTACGAGCATATCCTCCCGCTCATCGCCGCAATAGAGGAGTCGCCGGAGATAAAGGGACTGCTGATACTCCTGAATACAATGGGCGGCGACGTGGAGGCGGGGCTTGCGATAGCGGAGCTCATCGCGGGCATGAAAAAGCCGACCGTCTCGCTCGTGCTGGGCGGGGGACACTCCATCGGCGTGCCGCTCGCCGTGGCGGCAAAAAGGAGTATGATCGCGCCCTCCGCCGCAATGACCATACATCCCGTGAGGATAAGCGGCATAGTTATCGGCGTGCCGCAGACCTACAACTACTTCTCACGCATGCAGGAGCGCATAGTCAGCTTCGTGACGGAGCATTCCTCGGTCACGAGGGAAAAATACATGAGTCTCATGAATAATACCGACGAGCTTGCAAACGATGTCGGCAGCGTCATCTACGGTGAGGAGGCGGTGGAGAGCGGGCTTATCGACACGCTCGGCACTCTTTCGGACGCTCTCGGGTACCTTCACGGGCAGATCAACGGGCTTTCGCAGTAAAAAAACGCGAAAGCCCGTTGATCGTCTTGAATTTACATAATATTTGTGCTATTATAAATAAGTATGAGTTTTTATCGTGGGGGTTTGTTTCAATGACCGTATGGAATGCAATAATACTCGGACTTGTTCAGGGAGCGACCGAGTTCCTTCCCGTATCAGGCTCGGGCCACCTGTCCATACTGAGCAACCTTTTCAATATGACCACGCCGCGCGACGGGCATATGCTCTTCAGCGTGCTTCTGCGCCTCGGTGCGCTGATATCCGTCTGTATCGTCTATTGGAAGGACATCGTTCAGATGTTCAGCGAGGTCCTCGGACTCGCGAATGTCGGACCTCTTGCCGGACAGCACAGCCGGCACTATCCCGGAGCGAGACTTTTTCTCATGCTTTTTGTCGGTTCTCTGCCTCTGCTCCTTATTCTGCCGGTAAACGACCTTCTTGATAGATTATACTATCACAGTGTATACATCGGTATCGCCATCGTGCTTACCGGCTGCGCACTCTACGTCTCGGACAGAATGGCCCCCGGCAAAAAAGCCGGCGGCAGCATGACGATATCCGACGCGCTGATAGTCGGTATCTGCCAGTGCATAGCGGTCATTCCCGGGCTTTCACGCGTAGGTATCACCGCCGCCGCGGGAATTGCCATAGGGCTTCGCCGCGACTTTGCGGTGAAGTACGCGTTCCTCCTCTCGCTCCCGGCAATGTTCGGCGCGTGCATAATGAGCATAGCCGCCGCCGCGAGGAGCGCGGTAGACTGGTCCTGTGTCCCGGCCTACCTTGTGGGCATGGCGGTCTCGATCGTGAGCGGCGTCGCGGCGATAAGCCTCATGAAATACATAGCCAACAAGGGGAAATTCGGCGGTTTTGCCTACTACTGTTGGGTGGTGGGCGTGCTGTCCGTCATACTCTCACTGATATTCTGATCTCACGGCGAACTCGGCCGGGAAAGGACGGCTTTAATGGCCAACACTAAAACCGCTGCAAATAAAACTACCGCGAAGGCTTCGACAAAGAAAAAGTCGGGAAAGGCCAAGAACACCGCGGAACCCATGACCCAGCCGCCCCCGATAAGGCGGGAGCTTGCGGCGGTCGTGTTCCTGTTCCTCGGCGTATTCTGCATACTCAGCTATTTCAACACCGACGGCAGCTTTGTGGCCTTTTTCTCAAATCTCATAAAGGGGCTGCTGGGCTGGGGCTTCTGGCTCACTGCACCCGCGTTTCTGCTCGTCGCGTTTATTTTGGGCTTCCACCGGGGGAGACCGGTCGCTTTCCGCGTTTTCTCCGCGCTCATGCTGCCGGTCATCTTCGCCGCCGTCGGCAACCTGCTGTTTTATAAAATAAAGGTCGGGGCCTTTGACCTCCAGACCGTCACCGGCACGCTCTTCATGCAGGGGCAGCTCATGAACTCCGGCGGAGTTATCGGCGGATTCGTGGCGCTGGGGCTTGAGAAGGCGTTCAGCATTTACGGCGCGCTCCCGCTGCTTATATTCGCGTTCCTGTTTTTCCTTATAAAGAGTCTTAATTCCAGCATTTCCGGCCTTGCAGGGAAGATAAGCGACCGGCCGAAGTACGACCCCGCGATGTACGAGGACAAGCGTGATCCGCTCGCCGCCCCGGTGAACGCCGAGAAGCGCAGGACCAAGGTCGAGGTCATCCCCCGCACCCAGTACACCACCGGCTACAGCCTTGATGTGCCGCTCGGCGAGGAGGACGCGAACGACTACATATTCCCCATGAACGAGAGCCGCCCCCAGTCCGCCAGTGTCTCAGAGCCTGACGGCAAGGCTGCAAAGAAGGTCAAGGCGCGCAGGAAGTCTCCCGACCTCACCGCCGGCGTAGAGCCGCTGAGCGCGAAGGAGGCGGAAAAGCTCGCAGGTATCGACGCGGGCGACGGCTTCATAGAGATACCTCTCGACAAGGAGGACCCGCTTTCTCCCATTACGCTCACCGCGTCCATATCCGACCCTCCGAAAAAGAAAAAGGGCAAAAAGTCGGACTTCTCCGACGAGGCGAGGGCCGTCGCCGCCGCCATATCAAGGTCCGAGGAAACGCCCGACGGCGAGTACAGGTTCCCGCCGCTCAGGCTCCTGCGCACCGGCGTGACTGCCGCGGGGGACAGCAGAGAAGAGATACTCGTCAACAAGGAGCGTCTCGAGGGGGCCATACGCAGCTTCGGCATTAACGCAGCGATAGTCGGCGTTACCCGCGGCCCCACGGTGACGCGCTATGATATCGAGCTTGAGCAGGGCGTAAAGCTCGCGCGGGTCACGAACCTTGCGGGAGACCTTGCGCTGGCGCTCGGCGTCGTGAACGTCCGTATCGCGCCCATCCCGAACAAGATCTCGACTGTCGGCATCGAGGTCCCCAATAAGATAGTCAGCACCGTCTACCTCCGAGATATCCTCGAGTCGCCCAAGTTCACCTCCGCAAAGTCGAAGCTCAGCTTCGCCCTCGGCAAGGACATCGGCGGCGACTGTATCGTCGGCAACATCGCGAAGCTCCCGCACATGCTCATCGCCGGTACCACCGGCTCTGGCAAATCCGTGTGCATGAACTCCCTCATCCTGAGCCTTCTTTACAAGGCGCGTCCGGACGAGGTCAGGCTCATCATGATCGATCCCAAGATGGTCGAGCTGGGCGTATATAACGGCATACCCCACCTGTATGTCCCCGTCGTCACCGACCCGAAGAAGGCGGCCGGCGCGCTGCAGTGGTCGGTCGTTGAAATGCTCAAGCGCTACCGCCTCTTCTCCGAGGTCGGCGTGCGCGATCTTGAGAATTATAACCGTCACAACGCCGCGGCCGGCGAGCCTGCGCTGCCGCAGGTCGTCATCGTCATAGACGAGCTTGCGGACCTGATGATGGTGGCCTCCAAGGAGGTCGAGGAGAGCATATGCCGCGTCGCCCAGATGGGCCGTGCCGCCGGTATGCACCTCGTCATCGCCACTCAGCGTCCCTCCGCGGACGTCATCACCGGCCTTATGAAGGCCAATATCCCGTCGCGTATCGCCTTCGCGGTCTCCTCCGCGATGGAGAGCCGCATAATCCTCGACCAGGGCGGCGCGGAAAAGCTCATCGGTATGGGCGATATGCTCTATTCTCCCGTGGGCTGCGGCAAGCCCACCCGTATTCAGGGCGCGTTCGTCTCCGACGAGGAGCGCGAGGACGTCATCCAGTTCATAAAGGAGGGCGCCTCCGCCATGCCGGAGAACAGCGAGATCGAGGAGTATATGAACAAGGCCGCCGCCAGCAAGGACAGCGGCGACGGCGGAAAAGGCTCCAAGAACGACGGCCCCGCCGGGGACTATGACGAAATGCTCCCGCAGGCTGTGGAGGCGGTGCTTGAGATGAAGTCCTGCTCCGTGTCCATGCTGCAGCGCCGCGTGAAGCTCGGCTATTCAAGAGCCGCGCGCATAGTCGACCAGATGGAGGAGCTGGGTATCGTCGGCCCCTACGAGGGCGCGAAGCCCCGCAGCGTCATTATCGACAGAAACGGCTGGCACGATATACAGATACGGCTCGGACTCATCCCGGACGACGGCATGGCGCTGGCCGAGGAGATGAGCGGCGAGGCTGACTATTTTGAAAGCTGAACAGAGAAAATGAACTATTTTTCGCCCGAAATGCAGACCCAGGACGTAAACAAAATAAGCATGCTCGGCCTTGCCCACGTCGGGGACGCCGTCTATGAGCTTCTCACGCGGACCATGCTCTGCGAGCGTGGGCATTCCTCCGTTTCTGAGCTGCACAGGCTCACGGTCTCCATGGTGAATGCCCCCGCTCAGGCAAGTGCGGCGGAAAGGCTCATTCCCGTCCTCGCGGATGAGGAGCTGAGCGTTTACCGCCGCGGACGCAATACCAAGGTGAACTCCGTGCCGCACAACGCCGATATTGGCCAGTATCATGCCGCGACCGGCGTCGAGGCTCTCTTCGGCTGGCTCTATCTTCAGGGCAGGCTTGAGCGCATTGAGGAGCTTTTCGGGCTTATCACAGACAAAGAGGAGTAATTATGCCGCTTGACGCACTTACGGTTTCCGCCCTGACGTCGGAGCTGAAAGACAAAATAGAGGGCGGGAAGATAGACAAGGTGCAGCAGCCCGGACGGGACCTGCTGCTCGTCTCTCTGCGCTCAAAGGGCGAGAGCCTGCGCCTGCTCATTGCCGCCGGCACCGGCAACGCAAGGGTCCATCTCACAAAGATGTCCCTTGAAAATCCTGCCGAGCCGCCAATGTTCTGCATGCTTCTGCGAAAGCACCTTGCCGGCGCGCGTATCGTCTCGGTGAGGCAGCCGGACTGGGAACGCATGGTGGAGCTTGAGCTTGACACTCACGACGAGCTGGGCGTAGAGTCGCGAAAAAGGCTCGTTATCGAGCTTATCGGGCGCAGCTCGAACGTTATACTCGTGGGTCAGGACGGGCGCATTATCGAGTGTATGCGACGCATGGACTTCGCCGGGGACGCAATGCGCCGCCTTCTGCCCGGAATGATCTACCGCTATCCGCCGAAGCAGGATAAGCTCCCGTTCTTTACGTCTACAGCTGATGAGCGCCGCGCGATCATTGCCGCCGCCGACACGTCAAGACCCGTCGACAAGTGGATTCTGGACAGCTTTTCCGGCCTCTCGCCGCTCGTCTGCCGGGAGCTTTCGTATCGCTGCGGAGGAGACTATACCCGCCTTCCCGCCGCGCTGGACGCGCTTCTGGAGAGCGTGTCGGCGGGCGAGCTTGTTCCCACGCTCGTCGAAAGAGACGGCAAGCCCTTTGACTTCAGCGCCATGTCGATACTGCAATACGGCGACGGCGCGGAGAACATACGCATGAACAGCTTTTCCGAAATGCTCGACGCGTTTTACTCACAGCGTGACCTGGCCGAGAGCCGCCGCAGGAGAAGCAGCGAGCTCACACACAGGATAAAGACGGCGCGCGACCGCGTGGCAAGGAAGCTTGCGGCGCAGCGCGAGGAGCTTGCTCGTACCGTGGACAAGGAGAGCGTCCGCGTAAAGGCGGAGCTTGTGACCGGGAACATATACCGCATCAAAAAAGGCGACCGCACCCTTGAGTGCGGCAACTACTACGAGCCTGACTGTCCGAATGTCCTAATAGAGCTTGACCCGCTCAAGACCCCGCAGCAGAACGCCGCGGCGCTGTACAAGGAGTACAGCAAGCTCAAGGGCGCTGAAAAGCACCTCGGCGTCCTCGTCAGTGAGGGCGAAAAGCAGCTCGAATATCTCAGCAGCGTGCTTGACGAGCTTGAGCGCGCCGAGAGCGAGCGCGACGTCTCGGATATCCGCCGCGAGCTTAGCTCGGCAGGCTTCCTACGCGCGGCCCGCGGGGGGAAGCAGGACAGGTCCAAGCCGCAGGCACCCCTGCGCTTCGTTACGGACGACGGTCTTGAGGTGCTTGTCGGCAGAAGCAACGTGCAGAACGACGAGCTGACGACGAAGCTCGCCCGCCGCACGGACTATTGGTTCCATACTCAGAAGGTCCACGGCAGCCATGTCATCCTCCGCTGCGACGGACTTGAGCCGCCGGAGACGTCCGTGGAGCAGGCCGCGAAGCTTGCGGCGTATTTCTCCCAGGCGCGTATCGGCGGGAAAACAGCCGTCGACTATACCATGGTGCGCTTTGTGCGCAAGCCCTCCGGGGCGCTGCCGGGCAAGGTGCTTTATACCGATTTCAAAACCATCGTCACCGAAGCCGACGAGGCGCTCGCAAAACGCCTCGCAAAATAAAAAACGAACAAAAAACAGCCGCCCTCACATAAAACGTGAGGGCGGCTGTATCCGTCATATCAGAGCAAAAGCAGAACGATAAGTCCCGGTATGCCGAAAATGCCGACGACAAGCGCGTTTACGAACGTGACAGCGACGGATATCCCGATAATGTCGCCGAAAAAGTTCACGATCATCAGACCGACAAAGCCGCACAGCGCGTTGATGAGTAGCTTGAAAATAAAGCGTATCGGCTTTGTGAGAAATTTAATGAGAATAACGACCGCGAAGATCAGCGCGGCTATCAGGACTATGTCGTACAGATCCATTTATATACCTTCCGTGAGCGAGATGTTTGACCGGCCGGCGCCGGGCAGGGAAAAAGTTCCTAAATAATATACTACAAGGTACAGATAATAGCAACAGACAATTACGCCGGCGACAGAAACAGAGCCGTTTTGTGCGCTTTTCGCGCAAAGGATAATTGTTCAGCGGCGGTGAGCTGTTGCGTATAGATAAAATTTCCGCCGCGGGGGCGCGCCATCAGGCGCGCCCTTCTGATTTGGAGGAGGGCTCCCCGCGGACTTGGCGGCAGAAGAAATGACAGTCTTTATCGGAGCCTGAGCGTTAAACGCCTGCATATATGTCCGCTGGCAAGTCCGGTCATGTCTCGAAGTACATATCGCAGCAATTTATGACATCACAGCCGGAAAAGTATTTTTCCTCAAGCGGGATCCAGCGCTCCGCAAAAACGGCGGCTGAGCGTGCGCCGCTGCGTTCGGTAATGCGTCGGAGCTGACTTTCCTTGTCGGTCGAGAGAAATATCCTGAGATAATAAAAATCGCGAAGCTCCGGGTGACAGCTGTACGCACCCTCCACCACCGTTATGCGGCACGGAGAGACGGAGACGGGCGCTGTCAGCATACCGCTTGAACAGCTGAACGGACGGTAGCTGAAGCTTTTGCCGGCAGAGAGCGGCAGCAGCACCTCCTGCAAGAAGCGTTCATGATCGACGTTCTCACCGGGGCGGGCAAGCCGCTCCGCCGTCCGCTGCTCGGGGCGCAGAAAAAAATCATCCATGTGTATAAGCTCGCAGGGATATATGCGCTCCAACTCTGCCGCAAGTGTCGTTTTGCCGGAACCGCAGCGCCCGTCTATGGCGACGATCAGACGCTGCTTTTCGGCCGACATGGCGTCTATGCGCTCTCTTATTTTGAGGAGGATATGTTCCACTTTGATGTCCGTCCTGATGCTTGGTGCTCTGCCAGAATTATAATATGACCCTCACGATGTGTCAATTGCCTATAAGACTGAAAAAGTTTTACGCTGCTTGATCACACGGGATATAAGATACAGAAAAAGTTTGAGTGGTTTCTGCTTGAGGCGCGATATTTCCGCCTCACTTTTACGTTTACAAAAGAGCGTCAAAACAGAATACTTGAAAAAATTTTTTGGATAAGTTATACTACATAGGATAAAATGACGTGTGTTACGCGAAAAAAGTCACACAAGATGTAGTATTTGCGAGGTCAATGGCATAATGGGCAAAACAGGCATGGAATACGGCAACGAGAGCATTTCCCAGCTCAAGGGTGCGGACAGAGTCAGAAAGCGTCCGGGAGTCATATTCGGCTCCGACGGGCTTGACGGCTGTGAACACGCCGTATTTGAAATACTTTCCAATTCTATCGACGAGGCGCGCGAGGGAAACGGTACTCTCATCACCCTGACATATTTCGAGGACGGCTCCATCGAGGTCGAGGATTTCGGACGCGGCTGCCCCGTAGACTGGAACCCAAACGAGAAGCGCTATAACTGGGAGCTTGTATTCTGCGAGCTGTACGCCGGAGGAAAATACAAAAACACCGACGGCGGCGACTACGAATACTCCCTTGGCCTGAACGGCCTCGGCTCCTGCGCGACCCAGTATGCCTCGGAATACATGGACGTGACCGTCTGGCGAGACGGGAACAAGTATCAGCTCCATTTCAAAAAGGGCAAGGTCTGCGGCAAAAAGGGTCAGGAGCTGAGCATAGAACCCACCGACCGCAAAAAGACCGGCACTACCATCCGCTGGCGTCCCGACGCCGAGGTATTCACGGACATAAACATCCCCGACGGGTATTTCTCCGACGTGCTGCACCGTCAGGCCGTCGTCAACGCCGGCATAACGTTCAGACTCCGCCTGCAGAAAAACGGGAAGTTCGACGTCAGGGACTTCTGCTATGAAAACGGTATAAAGGACTATGTGACGGAGCTTGCGGGGGAGGACCCCCTGACCCAGCCGGTGTTCATTTCGGCTGAGCGCCGGGGCCGCGACAGAGATGACAAGCCCGAATACAAGGTAAAGCTCTCTGCGGCGTTCTGCTTCTCGAACAAGGTCACGTCGCTCGAGTATTACCACAACTCCTCGTGGCTCGAGAACGGCGGCGCGCCGGACAAGGCGGTCAGGAGCGCCTTCGTCTCCGCCATCGACAGCTATATAAAGCAGCTCGGCAAGTACCAGAAGAACGAGAGCGCCATCAAGTTTCAGGACGTTCAGGACTGCCTCGTGCTGGTGACGAACTGCTTTTCCACCCAGACCTCATACGAGAACCAGACGAAAAAGGCGATAAACAACCGCTTCATCCAGCAGGCCATGACGGAGTTCTTCAAATCCCAGCTCGAGGTCTATTTCATTGAGAACAAGCCCGAGGCCGACCGCATCGCCGAGCAGGTGCTTATCAACAAGCGCAGCCGCGAGACCGCCGAGCGCACCCGGCAGGGAATGAAGAAAAAGCTCTCCGGCAGCATAGACATCTCGAACCGTGTGCAGAAATTCGTCGACTGCCGCAGCAAGGACCCCGACCGCCGCGAGATATACATCGTGGAGGGCGACTCCGCGCTGGGCGCGTGCAAGCAGTCGCGCGACGCCGAGTTTCAGGGCATAATGCCCGTGCGCGGCAAGATACTCAACTGCCTGAAGGCGGATTACGGCCGCATATTCAAGAGCGACGTCATCACCGACCTCATGAAGGTGCTGGGCTGCGGAGTCGAGGTCAAGGACAAGCACTCCAAGGAGCTGTCCGGTTTTGACCTTTCAAACCTCCGCTGGAACAAGATCATCATCTGCACCGACGCGGACGTCGACGGCTTCCAGATACGGACCCTTATCCTCACCATGCTCTACCGTCTCGTACCCACGCTCATCCGGGAGGGCTATGTCTATATCGCTGAGTCGCCGCTCTACGAGATAGAATGTAAGGGCAGGACGTACTTTGCCTACTCCGACAGGGAAAAGGCGGACTTCGTCTCAACGCTCGACGGCGCGAAAATGACCATCAACCGCAGCAAGGGACTCGGCGAAAACGACCCTGAGATGATGTGGATGACCACCATGAACCCGGAGAGCCGCCGTCTCATCAAGGTAATGCCCGAGGACGCGGAGCGCATGTCGCAGGTGTTCGACCTGCTGCTGGGCGACAATCTCGAGGGCAGAAAAAATCATATCGCCGAGTTCGGGTATAAATATCTCGACATGGCCGACATTTCGTAAGGAGTATACCGTGAAAGCAAGATACGCCAAAACCTTTGAATACGGCAAGCAGATGGCAAAGACCTCCGTCATCTGCGCCGTAGCCGCCTGTGCGGTGAGCATATTCTTTCTCCCGGCCGAAAGCACGATACAGCTCGTGGGTCTCGGCCTTTCGGCGGTACTTATGATAGCGACGCTCGTCATAATGTATAAATACTGCCGCTGCCCCTACTGCGGAAAGCATATAATGATGGGCGTACTCACGGTAAAGGCGTGTCCCGCCTGCCGCCGCAACCTTGAGAGCGGAAAGAAAGCTAAAAAGTAAGAGCGAGAGTTATGGCTAAGAAAAAGGAACCTGAAAAGAAAAAAGTCAACACCTCCGGCGTGGTCGGGCTGCGCGCGGAGGTACTGGAGCAGCCTATCACCGAGACGCTCGAGACGAACTACATGCCCTATGCGATGAGCGTTATCGTCTCCCGCGCCATACCGGAGATTGACGGCTTCAAGCCCTCGCACAGGAAGCTGCTTTATACCATGTTCAAGATGGGGCTTCTCACCGGCGCACGTTCAAAGAGCGCCAATATCGTCGGCCAGACCATGCGCCTGAACCCCCACGGCGACGCCGCCATATACGAGACCATGGTACGTCTCTCCGCAGGCTATGAGGCGCTGCTGACGCCCTTTGTCGACTCCAAGGGCAACTTCGGCAAGGTGTATTCGCGCGACATGTCGTATGCTGCTTCCCGATATACCGAGGCGAAGCTCTCATCCATCTGCGCGGAGATATTCCGCGACATCGACAAGGACACCGTGGATTTTACCGACAACTACGACGGCAGCATGAAGGAGCCGGCGCTGCTCCCCACCGCGTTCCCGAACGTCCTCGTCTCCGCGAACTCCGGCATTGCCGTCGGCATGGCCAGCCAGATATGCGGCTTCAACCTCAACGAGGTGTGCGAGACCACGATAAACTATCTCCGTGACCCGGAGTGCGACATTTTCGCAACGCTCCCCGCGCCCGATTTCCCCACCGGCGGCGAGATAATCTATGACCGGCGCGATATGGAGACGGTCTATAATACCGGCCGCGGCGGCATCAAGGTCAGGGCAAAGTGGCGCTTCCTGCCCAAGGAAAACATCATAGAGATCTACGAGATACCCTATACCACCACCTCCGAGGCCGTCATAGACAAGGTCGCGGAGCTTATCAAGACCGGCAAGATTCGTGAGATAAACGACATGCGCGACGAGACCGACCTTTCCGGCCTTCGTCTCGCCATTGACCTCAAGCGCGGCACGGACCCGGATAAGCTGATGCAGAAGCTCTTCAGGATGACCACGCTTCAGGACACCTTCCCGTGCAACTTCAACATCCTCGTCGCCGGCAACCCAAGAGTCATGGGAATACGCGAGATACTTGACGAGTGGACGGCGTGGCGCGCCGAGTCCGTCCGCCGCCGCGTGTTCTTCGACCTTACGAAGAAGCAGGAGAAGCTCCATCTGCTCAAGGGCCTTGAGAGCATACTCCTTGACATCGACCGGGCGATAGAGGTGATCCGCAATACGGAACTTGAGGCCGACGTCGTGCCGAACCTCATGATGGACTTCGGTATCGACCAGCTCCAGGCGGAATACGTCGCCGAGATAAAGCTCAGGAACATCAACCGCGAATATATCCTCAAGCGCACTTCGGAGACCGAGGAGCTGGAGAAGGCCATCGAAGAGCTTGAGAGCATACTCAATAATCGCCGCAAGATAAAAAATATCATCATCTCGGAGCTTACCGCCATAAACAAGAAGTACGTCACCCCGAGAAAGACCGCCATCGTATACGCCGACGAGATCGAGGAGTACACCCCGGAGGAGCAGGTGGAGGATTACCCCGTGACGCTTTTCCTCTCGGGAGAGGGCTACTTCAAGAAGATCAGCGCCCAGTCCCTGCGCATGAGCGGGGAGCAGAAGTACAAGGAGGGCGACGGACTGAGCCTGAGCTTTGAGTCCTCCAATCGCCGCGAAATACTTTTCCTCACTGACAAACAGCAGATATATAAGGCGAAGGTGGCCGACTTCGAGGACGGAAAGGCATCCGTTCTCGGCATATACCTGCCTACCCGCCTCCAGATGGACGAGGGCGAGAGCGTCATTACAATGATCGACCCGGACAACTACAGCAAGAATCTGCTGCTCATCTTTGAAAACGGTAAGGCCGCGCGCATAGAGCTTTCCGCCTACGAGACAAAGACGAACCGGCGCAAGCTCGTGAACGCTTACTCCGGCGTCAGTCCCGTCAAGGCCGTCATGGTCATAAACGAGGAGACGGACGTCGTCTGCTTCTCGAGCGACGGCAGAGCCGTCATATTCAACACCGCCCAGCTCCAGCCAAAGTCCAGCCGCACCACTCAGGGCGTCGCGGTCATGTCGCTCAAGCCGAAGCGCGTTCTCGAGCGCGCGGAGCCTCTTTCCGCGTCGACTATACAAAATCCCGCAAGATACAGAGTCAGGTCTATCCCCGCCGCGGGCGCGCTCCTTAAGAGCGAGGACAGGGGAGAGGAGCAGCTGACTCTCATCTGAGCTTCGAGGCCGATATAATGAAGAAACGCATTTCATCCGTCATACTGCTTGCCGCACTCACGCTTGGCCTGTGCGGCTGCGGCAGCATGTTTGAAAAGGAATATGTGTCTGTGGAGGATTATGTTCCGTCCTATCAGCAGGAGCAGACGACAGATGAAAAGGTAGTCGTAAAGGGCTTCGTCAGCCTCAGACAGGCCATACTCCGCTGCGTTTCCGAGGGCAGGACGGAGGGCAGCATAGTTTTCGATTCCGACTACCCCGGCGACCCGAGCGAGGATATGGCCAGCGCCTGCTGGCAGATAAGGACCCAAAACGCTCTCTGCGCCTACTGCGTGGACAATATCTCCTACGAGATAATGCACATCGTCGCCTATGACGAGGCCGTCGTTCGTATCAGCTACGCTGACTTCGGCGGCAGAGTTGAGGATATCGTGCAGCTCCCGTTCAGCACGGGGCTTGACGAGCTTGTGCTTGAGGCGCTGTCTGAGGGCAGACGCCGCCTTGAGCTGTATATCCTCAACAGCAGCTACTCGGCGGAGAGCATGGAAAACATCGTCCTGCAGGTCTACCGCGATAACCCCATCTGCGCGCCCAGAGAGCCGAAGGCAAAGGTCAGCGTGTACAGCGGCACGGGCATGCAGCGCCTCTATGCTATAGAGTTCGATTACGGAATGACGGATGACGAGCTTGACGCCTGCCGTGAGTCGCTCTCGGAGCTTGACGTTTTCAAAGGCGTCGACGTCGACGGTATGAACGAGGGACAAAAGGCGCTTGCAGCGTGCAGCTATCTTGTCGACGGCTGTGATCTTACCGACGCGGCGCAGGACAACAACGCCTACAGCGTGCTCGTTAACGGACGCGGAAACAGCGAGGGACTTGCCCTTGCCTATGTTGAGCTGTGCCGTGAGCTTGGCCTCAGGTGCGAGATAGTTTACGGCCAGAAGGACTGGGAGAGCCACTGCTGGAATATAGTCAGCATTATGGGCAGCAGCTATCATGTCGACGTCACCGAGTGCATGCGGCGCGGCATGGAGTCCGGCTTCCTGCTGAACGATCAGGAGATGTGGATAAACTACCGCTGGGATATTTCCTCCTACGCGAGCTGCAGCGGCGAGCTGAGCTACGAGGAGGTCGCCGGACTTCCCGCGATACTCCCCGGCGCGCCCGGCGCCGATCAGACGCCTTCCGATGAAAACGGCGGCGGAGAGACCGTGGAGAGCGAAGAAAAATCGAATCAAGGGGCTTGACAAATCCGCAAAACGTGGTATTATTTGTATCGTTGTGACGCGGCTTTAGCTCATCCGGTAGAGCGCCACCTTGCCAAGGTGGAGGTAGCGAGTTCGAGCCTCGTAAGCCGCTCCACAAAAAACCTCTGTCAAGGCAGAGGTTTTTTGATTATCTGCCGGTAAGGCTGTGCGCCCGGCCTCGGGTACTCTCCCCGAGTAAAAATAGAGAGAATAAGCGGGTATGATGGAATTGGCAGACATGTGAGATTTAGGTGATGTCACCTCAGTGAAGGTTTTGCCGTTCCATTCGTCGCCCGCTCCCCCAAAACTAAATATGCGCCTGTGATGGAATTGGTAGACATGCGAGATTTAGGTTCTCGTGCTTTCAGCGTGTGGGTTCGAGTCCCTTCAGGCGCACCACGTTAGTACGCAAGCTATGATACAATAGCTTGCGTACTATGTTTCGGAGACGGTCGAGAGTATAAGCGGCAGCAGCACAGTTACTCTGCATAACGACTTCATGCCCGCGGTTCCGGTCATAACGACTGCGGCATGGAGACAACACAGTATCCGTCACGGGAGAAGGGACAACGACCTTCACTTACAGGCAGGGGCGAGTATAAAGCATCTTCCGAAAGCCTCAGAAATGTGGTATACTCCATCTCGACAACTCGGTAGTTGTGGAGGTGGCTGTA
>CAKTMF010000012.1 GCA_934573855.1 uncultured Oscillospiraceae bacterium
TCCACAGACAACAAGCCCTTTCGGTTGCTTGAACTATTTACGTTAAAATATTTGTCTAACTTTTGGGGGTCACTTCACTTTTTGAATACCCACTTTTTCTGGATAAAGTAGCTGATGAAGAAAAGCGTCACGTCCACCACGCCCTTTACTCCGGTGGTGATGAACGTCTCGGAATTGCGCAGGAGCTCATTGATAAGCGTTACGAGGCCGGCCGAGGCCAGCATCTGCGGCACAGCCAGACAATAGTAGCGGAGCATTGCGGTCTTCATGCTCCCGGTATTTTTGAAGACCAGCCTCTGATTAAAATAGAAATTCAGCAGCGAGGAGCATATTCTGGCCACGACTGTGGCGATGATCTCGGCATATATGGGCGAATGCCCCTTGAGTACATGGAAGATCAGCGTAAACAGTCCGAAGTCGACCAGCGTGGTCCCAAAGGAACTCGCCATGAATCTTGCAAGGGTCCCAAGTCTCTTCATCAGGTCACCCTCCGGAGCGCGGTCACTGCTTTTTCGTCAGGAAATGGAGCATTATCTTGATGATACGCCACGAATCCTTGACGGGATGGTAATGGGAGCTGTAGTCCTCCGGGTCGTACACGGTGGCGATGGGCTGCTCCACGAAGCCGACGCCCATGCGCTTCATCTGCAGGAGCATGTTCGTCTCGTACTCAAAGCGCTCGCCGTCTATGGCGCAGAAATCTCTGAGATAGCGTGTGGGGATGGCGCGAAGCCCGGTCTGGGTGTCCGAGAGCGTGATGTCAAAGAGAAGCTTGAAAAACTTCGATGTGGTCTTGTTCCCGGCGGCGTTGCGCGACGGCACGCCCGGCTGGTCAAAGTCGCGGCAGCCGAGTATGACCTTGTCGTCAAGCTCGAGCATTCTGTTCCCGCAGCGGATGATATCCTCCAGAAGGTGCTGTCCGTCGCCGTCAATGGTGATGACGCCCTCCACCTCGGGAAGCTCGTCAAGTATGTACTCAAAGGCGGTTTTAAGTCCGCGGCCCTTGCCCTTGTTCACGCCGTGGTGGATGACCGTACACTGCGGGTACGCCTCCGCCTCGGCGAAGAAGTGCTGATGGGCCTCGTCGCTGCCGTCGTCCACGATTATAACATGCTGGAAATCGCTGTCCGCGAGTCCCTTTACCACGGCGCTGAACTTAGCATCCGGGTCCAGAGACGGCAGGATGACCGCCAGCCTGTTCCTGCAATCTGATTCCGACACTTTTATCTACCTCCAAATATCAATAGCTCGCCATCGCGGCCGCAAGGAGAGTGCCGCCGCTCTCGGTGATAAGTATTTTTGTATAGTTCGGGTACTCGTGAAGCCCGTCCTGTCCGATGGTGGCCACGTCGTAGGTCACGTCGCACATATAAAGTCCGCTGCCCAGCGCGCAGTATTTGTTGACGGTGATGGCCTTTATCTCGTCTCCGCGGCTGCTGGCAAAGCCAAGGCCGCCGATGGCCTGCTGGATACGGAAGTGCAGGTCGCTGTCAGGCACGACCATGGGGATGAGGTTATGATAGTTCACGCCGCTCAGATGGTTCGCGCCGGAGGTATAGGTCACATAGGCGTTGATGTACGGCTCGATGAACGCGTCCAGCTTCGCCTTCTCCTCGTCTGTGCAGTTATCGAGGTAATGCTCCTCGGTGAGCTGCGCCTCGTCGAGCGTGTTTCCCGCTCCGTCCCTGACGGTCACGACGGGGTCGCTGATGTAGCCGTCGACATGGTACTTCACCATGTGAGGCAGGTCAAAGTCCTCATAAAACTCCTCGAGCAGCTCGTACTCGACGCTGTCGTCGGCGATGTATTTCTCACCCAGAACGGCGCCGTTGAATTCCACCGTATACTCGGGCGGCACGGACAGATCAAGCTCCTTCAGATAGCCTGAGAGATCGATCTCCCCCGCGGTGGGCTGCCAGTTCGCAAGGAGGCCGAAAAAAACGTTCTCCCCGAGGGTAAGCTCCACCTTGCCGAAGGCGCCGTCCTCGTCCTTGAGGACATACACGGTCCTCGTGTCGGTGCATTCGGCCATGCTCTTCGCGAAGGAGGCGTTCGCGGCCTTATCTGCGATAAAGGCCTTGACGCCGTCCATATCGCAGACGTCGGCGTTGAGCTTCGAGATAAAGCCGGCGGACATGCGCTCGATCTGCTCGTCGCTCAGCGTGTCAAGAAAACGCTCCATCACGCGGTTCGGGCGGGTCTTTTCGTAGTTGTCGATAAATGAATAGAAGAACAGCAGTCCCAGCGCGGCGACCATGACAAACAGCACGACGTACAGTATCATCCCGCGCGCAAAGCCGGACAGTCTTTTTTTCTTTGAGCTTGCCATTATCCGTTCTCTCCCTCCCCAGCTTTCAGTACAAGGAACGAGGTGGGTACGGGGCGGATGCCGATGACGGACGCGCAGTTATTCACATAGCCGCCGTCAAACCACATGAGCGACGACGAGCCGCCGTCCAGATTGCAGGCGTTCACCGCGCCGTAGCGCATCATTATCTCCGTCTCGTCCACATAGGTCGCGCCGATGGAGGCGACCTGACGGCCGTCGATGACCAGCATGAGTACCGCACCGTCGGAGCGCTGCCCGATGGCGGTGCGCGGGTTTATGCCGCCGTGATATTCAAGCTCGCACGGCTCGCCGTTCTGGATAAGCACGGGGCCGAAGCACACGCCGTACTGTATGCCGGCGTCGAGTATCTCCTGCTCGTTGTTGCAGCCGACATGCATTATATGGTCGGCGTCAAAGCCGACGAAGCCGTTGCCTATGCCGCCCATATATATCTTGCCGTCCACGACCGTGAGGGTGTCGGGTATGCTGCCGTTGCCCTGCCCGTCGGGGTCGACGAAGCCGCCGGCGTTTATGCCCGCGACGGCGTCAAAATGCTCGACCATCTCCTCGACGGTATAGCCGCGGATGTAATAGGACTCCGGTACGCTGCCCATAATGACGCGCGAGGGATCGAGCACAACCATCATGTAGCCGGTATAGCCGGGTCCCTTTATGGGGTCGATGATTATACCGTCGCCGTTCTCGTCGATGAGACCCCATGCGTCCGCCACGGGTCCGTCCGAGTTCTGCTCCGGCTGGGAGATCGTGATAAGGGAGGTGTCCGTCTCGGCATACGACTCGGGCGCCTTGCCCTTTTCTATCTGGGCTATCTCCTCGTCGGTGAAGAAGAGGTTTGCAAGAAAGCCAATGGCGCTCGTCTCCCTCACGGACATCACGAACAGGCCGCGCGCCGTCTCCGACGGCCCCTTCGCGAGGATGTACATGACGCCGTAAAGCGTTCCGACGAGCAGAACGGCCGTGACAAGCACGAAGCAGAGCAGGCGCTTTACGAAACGCCAGAGCCGCTGTCCGAAGCTCGGTCTGCGCTTTTTGGTGCGTTTTGTGACTTCAACGGATTCTTCCATAGATCTATTCCTTTATCTGTCCTCTTTAACGACTCTCAGATCGCCGTTATTCTCCTCGATGATGAGCTTCATATCCACCGAGACCTCCTCGTAGCCGCGCGGGGTCTGGGCGCTCGCGCTGTAGCCCACCTCGCACAGGTACACGCCCTCGGTAAGGCGGGTGGCGTTATTGAGCCACGCGGAGGAGAGCGTCGCGGGAGAGTGCGCATAGTAAATGCCGTCCTGCGCCGCGACCATGCGCTTGTCGATGTCGCTGCCGGACTTGATGTAGGGCTTGAGCTTGCCGTAGCCGTACTCGACCTGATTCTTATACTTGCCGCTGGTGTAGGCGACGTACTGCGTGAGGAAATTCTCGCAGAAGCTCCTGAGTCTGTCGGTCTCCTTGTCGGAGCAGGGCTTTATGAACTGGGAGTCGTCGCGCTCGCTGTCAATGACCGCGACGTTGCCCTCGTCGTCGTATATGACAGGCTCCATGTTGCCGATGAGCTTGTCGAAGTAGTACGTCACCTTCACCGGCAGACCCGAGTAATCGCCGTAGTATTCCTCAAGGACGTTGTAGTGGATGTTGTCCTCGACGATATACTCCGGACCCAGACGGTGGCCGTTTATCTCCACGGGGTAGGTCTTGGGGACCGTCACCTGAATGGACGAATACAGTCCCTCAAAGAAAAATTCCGCCTCCCCCATCGTCCACGGGGTAAGCTCCTCCTCGGTGAACCACGCGAGCTTATCAAAGGTGATGAGATCGTCGGGCAGCTTGGAGGGATCTTTATGCATTTCTACCTTGCCGAAGGTACCGTTTTCACAGTTGAGGCTGTAGGTAACGCTGCGTCCCCCGTCCGCGCTCCCCTGCCGCTTGTAGGTTATGCCGGAGGCGAGCATTTTCTTTGCCACCGCGATACACTCCTCGTCCGTCTGCATGGGATGCTCCATGGACGCGATCGTACCCGCGAGGGAATCTTCAAGATTCGCGCTCAGCTCCGCCACATATTTTTCTATCACCGGGCCTGGACGGGAATTTTCGTACTCCTCCGCCAGTATCCAGACCTTTGACAGCACAAAGTACGCCGCGGTCAGGACCACCGCGATATAGACCATCAGGAATATGGCATAGCCATGGGAACTTTTTTTCTTTTTAGCCATTGCACACACTCCTTATTTGAAAAGCCACGCGTCGGGCAGATAGCGGGACTTGCCGTCCTGAGAGGAGCAGCTGTTCACATAGTCGCCCTTATACCACATGCTGGTGGATGAGCCGCCGTCCATGTTGCAGGCGTTCACTGCGCCGTAATCAAGCATTATGTCAACCACATCGCTGTAGGTCGCACCCACGCTGTGGAGCTGGCGTCCGTCGATGACGAGCATGAGGACTATGCCGTCCGCACGCTGGCCGATGGCGGTGCGGGGGTTTACGCCGCTGACGGCGATCTCGTCGTACATGATCTCGCCGTTGACGATGAGTAGCGGGCCGAAGCTGACGCCGTTCTGGATATTCGCGGCGATAACATCCTCGGAGCTGAAGTATCCGACATGGAGTATGCCGTCCGCATCGAAGCCGGCAAAGCGGTCATAGCCGGTGGAGTAGTTGTAATGCCGCCCCTGTACCACGGTTATGCCCTGCGGCCAGCCGCCGCTTCCTCCGCCGCCGTCGTCAGAGAAGCCGCCGGCGTTTATCCCCGCGACGGCGTCATACTGCTTACACATCGCGTCAAGCGGGAGGCCGAAGGAGCCGAAGGGGTTGTCCGCATTGTCGATAGGCGTCCCAAGATAAACTCGCGTGGGGTCGAGTATCACCATCATGTAGCCTGAATATCCGCTGCCCTTGATCTCGTTGATGATGAGTCCGTCGCCGTCCTCATCGACAAAGCGCATGTCCTGCTCCTCCGCAGTGACCTCGGAGCCGACGGTAGCGTTCGCGCCGATCTTGATGAGTGAGGTGTCGGTCGTAACATCGCCGTTCACTTCGGTACGGCGGTTGAGGTAGCTGTCGCCCTCCTCGCGTGTCATGAATATGTAGGGGATGAAGGTAAACCTTCTCGTCTCGGCCATGGTCATGGCAAAGGTGTCGCGCAGCGCGGGGGACGGCCCCTTTATCAAAACGTACTCAAGCGCGAGACCGCACACACCGAAAAGGACGCCTGTTGTGAGGAAAAAGCCGAAAATACGGTTGATGATCCGTTTTCTTTTTCTTGCTCTTCTTCTCTTTTCGCGCTCCTCGCGCTCGGCCGCAGGGTCGGCGTAAGCGCGCGCTGTATTTTCATTATCAAAGTTTTTTGTACTCACTTTATCACCTGTGGATATACAAAGAATAAAATTTGCGGACACAATGATCCAATATACTTGGGTATTCTACCATAGAAGACCCGCTCTTACAAGACACAAAATGTTACATTCAGATTTATTAATTTTTGGGAAAAATCAATACGTCCCGGCGGCACGAATGTGCCGCCGGGACTGTTATTTCCGCAGTATTTATTTCAGCTTCCACGCAAGATCCTTGAGAAACAGCTCCTCCTCGAGCTTCTCGGGAGTGCTGTCCTTTGTGATGTGTACAAATTCGATGTCCATTATTTTTGCCCAGTCGCGCAGCATTTCCGCCGTGACGTCGTAGGAAAGCACCGTGTGGTGCGCCCCGCCGGCGGTTATCCAGCACTCGAGTCCGGTGACGAGGTCCGGCATGGCTCTCCACATGACGCGCGCCACAGGGAGATTCGGCATTGGCATAATGGGCTTGACCGCCTCGATATCCTGCACGACAAGACGCAGGCGTCCGCCCATGTCCACAAGGCTCGCTACGACGGCCGCGCCTGCCTTTCCCTCGAAAACAAGGCGCGCGGGGTCTCTCTCGTTCATGCCTATACCGAGGTAATGCGTCTCTATGCGGGGCCTGTCCGCCGCAACGGACGGGCATACCTCCAGCATGTGAGCGCCCAGCGAATACTCCTGCCCCGGAACAAGATGGTAGGTATAATCCTCCATGAACGCGGACGCGCCGTTTCCTCCCTCACCCATGGCTTTAAGAATGGCGGTCATCGCCGCGGCCTTCCAGTCGCCCTCGCCGCCGAAGCCGTAGCCCTGCGCCATAAGGTGCTGTGCGGCAAGCCCCGGAAGCTGCTCCATGCCGTAGAGGTCCTGAAACGTGTCGGTGAACGCGAGGCAGCCCTCTCTGTCCATCAGCCGCTTTATCGCGATCTCCTCCCGCGCCTGATAGCGCACCGCATGAATGTCGTCCGTGGCAAAGTCGTAAGCGCCGGCATAGTCGGCCATAAGCGCGTCTATCTCCGGCTCTTTGACCTTTGCCATCTCCGCCGTGAGATCGCCGACTGCCCACGTATTGACCTGCCAGCCGAGTCTGGTCTGGACCTCGACCTTATCGCCCTCGGTCACAGCCACCTCGCGCATATTGTCGCCAAAGCGCATTACCCTCATAGTGCGCGAGACGGCGGCGCCTGCCGCAGCTCTCATCCATTCACCGAGACGGCGAACAGGCTCGTCATCCTGCCAGTATCCGGCGATCACCTTTCTCGGGACACGCAGCCGCGCACCGATGAAGCCGTGTTCCCTGTCGCCGTGGGCCGACTGGTTGAGGTTCATGAAGTCCATGTCTATCTCTTCGTTAGGTATCTCCCGGCCGTACTGGGTAGCGAAGTGGCACCATGGCTTCTGCAGCGCGGTGAGGCCGTTTATCCACATCTTGCTCGGGGAAAAGGTATGACACCATGTGACGATCCCCGCGCAGCGGCTGTCATGATTCGCCTCGCGGATGATGTCGCTTATCTGGGAATTGCTCATTGCCGTGACCTTGTAAACGAGAGGGTAGGGCAGCTTTGCGGACATTTTCTCCGCCATTTCCGCCGCTCTGTCCGCCACGGTGGCCAGCACCTCGCCGCCATAGAGCGACTGGGAACCGACAATAAACCAAAATTCGTACTTGCTCATCATTATTCCTCGTTATTTCTCATATACCGACGCTGCCAGCCTTTCGACGCCGAGCAGGGCGCGAAACGCCGTCATGTACCTGTCAAAGCTCTCGGTGATGGCCTTATCGGGTGCGATCTTTACGGAGCGCACGGAGGCAAACACCCGCTCGGCGAGAAAGCTTTCGAGAGTCTCGCCGCTTTTTTTCACTGCGCTGTAGCATGCGAGCAGCGCCATTCCGTAGGCTCCGCCCTCTCCGGCGCTCTCCATCAGAGTAATTGGCGCGCCGCACGCCGACGCCATATACCTGCCGCCGACGCCGGGCGTCTTAAAGTATCCGCCGTGACCGGTGAGGCTGTCTACGGCGACGCCTTCGTCCCTCAGGATGTCCATGCCGATCCTGAGCGTGGCCACCGCGGAGAAAAGCTGGGCGCGCATGAAGTTTGCAAGAGTGAGCCTTCCGCCGCCCGGCCGCATGACAATGGGGCAGCCGGAATCCATATGCACCACACTCTCGCCGCAGACGTAGTTGAATACGTTCACGCCGCCGCAGTCGTGGTCGGCCTCAAGGCTTTTTTCATACAGCTTCGTGAAAAGCTCGTTCGCCGGGACGGTTGCGCCGAACAGCTCCGCCGCCTCCCGGAGGATACCCGCCCAAGCGTTTATATCCGCCGTGCAGTTGGAGCAGTGTACCATTGCCACGTCGCGCCCGGTGGGAGTGCAGACTATACCCACCTCCGGGTAACGCCTTGAGAGCGGCTTTTCCAACACTACCATTGAAAAAACTGACGTCCCTGCGGACACGTTGCCCGTTCTCGGCGCGACGGCGTTCGTGGCCGTCATGCCCGTTTCCGCGTCGCCCTCAGGCGGACACATCGGCGTTCCCGGCGCGATATTCCCGTCAAGCAGCGCGCTGCCCTCTTCCGTGACTCTCCCAGCGCTCTCTCCGGCAAGGAGGATATCCGGCAGAAGCTCGCGCACCGGCCTTGTAAAGCCGTGTGCCGCGCTGAGCCGGTCAAAGTCCGCCAGCATCCCGGCGTCGTAATCCTTCGCAGCGCTGTCCACGGGAAAAATGCCGCTCCCCTCGCCTATCCCCACGGCATTGACGCCGGTCAGCCGGAAATGTACATAGCCGGCAAGGGTGGTGATGTGGGCTATTTGGGGGACATGCTCCTCGCGGTTGAGTATAGCCTGATAGAGATGGGCAATGCTCCATCTCTGCGGGATGTTGAAATCAAAAAGCTCCGACAGCTCCGCCGCCGCCCGCGCGGTCATGGTATTCTGCCATGTGCGAAACGGCGTCAGCAGCCTCCAGTCCTCGTCAAAAGCAAGGTACCCGTGCATCATGGCGGACACGCCCAGCGCGCCGAGCCTGCTGCCGGAAAAGGGGGCGGTGGCCTGTCGGAGACCCTCCCATACTTTTTCCATCGGGTATGTCCACACTCCGTCGACGAGGTCGCTTTTCCATGTATAGTCACCCGAAAGGACGGTCCTGAAGCTTCCGTCTATGCCGGCGGCCTTTATTCGTGTGGAGCCAAGCTCAATGCCGAGGAATATTTTTTCGTTCATACATTTCCCTCATCATATAAGTGCTTGTTCTGAAAAGGGGGCTGTCATCTGATTCAGACGCCCCCTGAGTCTGCGAATGGCTTTGCGCCGCTTATGCTATGGGGACATTCATAACGCCGATGGATGTCGCCATCCAAGCAAAGAGTACGGCGTTTATGATCGCTCCAAGCCATATCTTTCCTGTTCTCCTGTAGGTAAACACCTGCAGGAACGCTCCGATTGCCATGCCCGGCAGGAAGTTGAGCAAAACGCCGAGGACAAACCGCCACTGGAAGAAATGGTTTATTCCGGATGTGTAGCAGAAGAAGTACCAGAGCGCGACCATCGTTCCGGGGCCTATCACGGATACAAGTATCGTTCTGACGTACATGGACCATGTTTTCTGTCCCTTGCAGAGCAGACCGCTGGTCTGAACATATCCGATTATGGCATAGTAGATAAAGTACAGCGGGAGATATACCCAAAAAGTCAGCAAGCGAGTAGGTGTGAAGGTGTGTATCTCACTCTGGAACATCTTCACGGTAAGGTCGCTGAAGAAGCCTACAAGGTCAACAAGAACGTACGCCGTAATGAGCGTGCAGATCGAGATCACAATATAGCTGCCTATTTCTTTTCTGTTTACAGAAAGGATACTTTTGTCGAACGCCCAATCGTATCCCTTGTCGACCTTCTTTATGATAAGGTTGACTACCAAGACAAATACGGCCGTGCATATCATCCAAAAAATGATGCCGTTGATATGCTCCATGGCAAAAACGTTCTGCGATATACCAGTGAAGAATTTTTTCCCGGTCATGTAAAATTTCTGAATGCCAATTACCGGAATTCCAACGGTAGCAACAAGACCTATCCAGTACGGGAGCTTCGGTGCAATGTGTCCGCTTGCCGGGTTTTCAAGAAGCAGCTCCTTCTTTCTGCCCAGCAGCCAGAAAAGCACTGCAAACGCCGCAAGGAATATGCCGATATAAACTGCGCCTGTAGAAAATTCGCGGGCGATCCAGTTTTGGTCATGGACGTCGATATCGTAGTTCAGATCCATAACATACGCTGCGAATTCAAGTGCGTCGGCGATACCTTCATCGCTGTAGAGAATACCTACATGGCTCGTATCGGGCTGGTAAAAAATACGAAGATTGTGGTTCTCAACGGAGCCGTATTCCTTGAGCGGAACAACTTCCTCTCCGGTTTCGCCGAACGCATTCTTCAGGGCGCTTGATTTAGCATAGTCCACAGGGCCTCTTACAAACGTGTCCTTTCCGCGAGGTCCGGTGTTTTCGTCATGCTGTCCGATGATACAGGCGTAGTTTATTTTCGTCTCGGCATCAAAGGTGGGGCCGACTCCGATATTAATGCATGCGGCAACATTGAACTGAGGGTTATCTATGACCATGTTCGTTACACAGCCGCCGGCGGAGTGGCCGATGGTCGCAATTTTGCTCTGATCAACGAACTCGAGAGTAGTCATATACTTCATCATTATCTCGGTGCCGTTGAAATCATTTTCGCCTCGGTCTGTTTTGCCGTTAAGGGACTGGTCTACGGAAATGACCACGAACCCGCGCTTGGAAAACTCCTGGCTGTAGTTCGCCATAGCCGAGCGGGAGGAGTTCCCCCCGTGGACAGCCAGCAGCGCAGGGGCCGGATTCTCTTTGGTCGCAGTTTTAGGAATAAACATCTGTGCCCTTACTGCATGTCCCTCGTCAGAAACCACGCTGAGCTGCTTTACGACCGTTTTTCCTCCGCTGGACTGCAGGATCGCGCCAAACATGGTTCCCAAAATCACCAATGCCAACCCGACTATAAGCAGCCGCTTTGCCAGTTTAATCAGATCATTCTGTGCTTTCATTGGATACGACCTTTCCATTTCTTTTTTTGTCATTATCAGCTGGTCCGCTTTCACTTGCCAATGAAGATCAGGTCTGTTGCCACCGACATCCATGTAAAGAACATGGAATTAAAGATGGCAGGCAGATAGAAATTTTTGGTCTTACGGTATAGAGAGCTGGCGAGTATGCCCACGGGTATCATCATGATAGCCGCGTCGACCAAGGAGCCGTTTGCTCTGGACATGCCCAAGGATGTAATGGGCGTGGTGTGCATGAGCGCGATCTGTCCATATGCACGCACAAGGAAGAGCATGGGAGGCAGACCGTTCGCGAGCCAGAACATGACCGTGGAGCGCACGGGCTTACTCTCAAGGTAGTAGCTGGTGGAATGCAGATAGTTGGCCACAAGAAACGGGATGAAGTACAGCGGGAAGTAGGTGAGAAACTTTTCCATTCTCAGTCTGGTAAGACTGTTGAGCTGGACCTTCCAGAAGCGGGGACTCATAGCGAATATCTGCTCGCCGAATGTGACAAGGAAGTAAACGCCCATAAGCGCGGTAAAGCTTATCAGCAGCGACTTAAGGAGCATAACGCCCATTCTCGTGCCGGGAAGGGTAATCTGTCCTTTGAGAATATTCTTGTCAGTCTTCAGCACAAGGAAATTCATTACCGTCCACAGAGCAAGGCCGAAGATCTGCAGTCCGCACAGCCAAAATACAAGGCCGTTGGCGTTCTGGATGTTCGTACCGTGTATCTGGTCGGCGCTTACCCATGCATTCATTATTTTTTGTCCGGTGGGTACCGCCCATGCGGCAGTCAATACGCCGAACAGTGCTGGGAGCAGCAGTCCCAGGATGTTTACCCACTTGCTGTTGCTCGCCTCTGCGATCGGTCTGTCCGCAGTAACGAGGTCCTTCTTGAAGAACTCCGTATCCAGCAAAAGCATCACAAGGCATATCATCGCAACGACAGCCGCGACGAATGCGAGCGCCGTGCCGAGTTCTTTCCATACATAAAGCACAGGTGCGTCATTGCTCATGCCGAAGGTCGTTGTAAAGAAATCGCAGGCTGCTTTAACAAAGGAAGGGCTTGCCAAACCGAGAGTATGGCCTGTCCAGCCCTCATAATAAATTCTGCCGGTACCGGCAGCGGGATCTCCGTACCACTTCCAGAATTCAAAGGAATCCGTGACACCGTAGTCTGCGAGCGGCGCAGTATATGTGGGATTGGAGGACATCTCGCGGCGGTCTCCGCGATAGAGGTTATCCCATTCTCCTTCAAAGAGCGCGCTGTTTATCTGATATTCGGAGGACAGCAGTCCGCCCGCGCCGACATACATTACGCCCTTGACGCCGTCTCTGATCACGTTCTTTACCGTTTCGTTCCCGTTCGCGTCAACAGTGGTCTCGCCGTTCGGATCAGGTACATACAGCGCGGCATTTACTCGTGACGCGCCCATGGACCAGCCGACGTAGCCGATCTGAGTGTTGTCGATGAAGTCAAGACCATAGACATAGTTCGTCACATCAATAGAACCCAGACCGTTGTTGTCAAGCTCTACGTCGGATCTGCCTATCGTATACGGCTCTATTCCGATGGCGACTATACCGCGCCGCGCAAGCTCCATAGCGGCATCCGACATATTTTCCACGGCAGCGTTGCCGCCGGGGATCAGCATAACAGCCGGTGCAGGGTTTTCTCGCGTAGCGGTCACGGGTCTGTAAAACTCAAGACTGATGGAAACTCCTCTGTCAGTCATGACCGACAGCCGGCGCATTTCCACGCTTCCTCCGTTGGTAGAGATCAAAGACGCCAACAGCATACCGACCAGAAATACAGCGATAGCGCAGAGCAATATCTTCTTTGCATTAAATTTGCTCTTCATTTTTTCTCCTCCTATAGTTTTTTATCGTTTACCCGACGTCGCGATCATCAGGCAAAGCACATGTTAAAAAGGACAATTATTCTGCCGCGAATTTTTTTGTGCAAATTATTTCCGTCAAAGCGCACATATCATCGCGTTGTCGTCCGCCTTTTTTGTTGCATTTTAGTTTATTATGTTGTAATATTACATCATGTTAACAGTCTGTTAAAGTTGATGATTGCCGGAGCAGGGACAATTATTGTTCTCGACACTCAGGAGGCGGAAATATGCTGGCAAAATTTGAAAAGCGCGATTACGAGGGCAGTGAAAAGGTTTGGGTAGGCAAATACCGGAATCTGCACAACATCTCCCACTGGCACATGGAGAACGAGCTTATATGCTGTCAGGCAGGCTCCGCGGACGTAATGCTCGATGACAGGATGTTCCGTATCAGCACCGGGGAATGTATCTTCTGCGCCAGCGGGAAGGTGCATTATATCGACGCCGCGGAAGACAGCACCCTGCTCGTCTGTCTGTTTAATGAAAAGCTCACCTCATTTGCCGCGCAGCTCGCCCCGGCGCACCCCGTGTTCCGCGACGATTTCCGCATAACTGAGCGGCTGAGCGCCATGCGCCGTGAGCTTCGCGACAGACCGGTCTTTTTCGAGAAAAAGACCGAGGCGATGATATGCGAGATGATGGTGGATATTTTCCGCGCCGTTCCTCTTACTCCGGCTCCGAATACGGACGCGGCGATGGACAGGTATAAGCTCCTGCTCAACCGTATCGACACCGACTATGAGTTCATCTGCTTCCAGGACGCGGCACAGTTCATGCACTTCTCCGACGCTTATTTTTCAAAATACTTCAAGCGGCAGGCCGGCATGACATTCTCGCAGTATCTGAACGTTGTCCGTATCGAAAAGGCGGTGGAGCTGCTCACCGCGGACCCGAAAATGCGGATATCCGATATCGCCATGCGCTGCGGCTTCGCCACCATCCGCTCATTCAACCGGGAGTTTTCAAGGATCGTCGGGTACACGCCGCGCACGCTCCCGCCCGGCTATTCGCTCAACACCCGTTCCGTTCCCACGATACAGGAGACCTTTGACCCTACGATGGAAAGCACGATACTCCTGAAAGAATAGCATATGCGTTTGCGGTCAAAACATATGACCGGCAGGTACGTTTGTACCTGCCGGTCGGTTTTTTGTGGGAGAACGGAGTTATTTTTTCCCTATCAGGGAGCAGAGCGCGAAGGCGGCGAGGTCCGCGACGACAACGCTCGCGCCGGTCGGGGTCTCGAAGAGATACGACGCGCTCAGTCCCAGCACAAAGCACACTATGGAGATGAGCGCCGCGCAGACGATGACCTTCTTGAAGCTTCTGCACACTCTCATCGCGGAGAGCGCGGGGAAAATGATCAGACTCGAAATGAGCAGCGCGCCCATCATGCGCATGCCGAGGACGACCGTCACGGCAGTCAGCACCGCGAGGAGCGTATTGTATACGTCGGTCCTCGTGCCGGTGGCGCGGGCAAAGGTCTCGTCAAAGGTCACGGCGAAGAGGCGCGGATAAAACAGCACGAACAGCGTCAGCACCGCCGCGGACAGTATCGCAGAAAGGACGGCGTCGCCCCGGCTGAGCGAGAGGACGCTGCCGAACATATAGCTCGACACCTCGGTATTCATTCCGGTCGTGAGCGAGACGGTTATCACGCCGATGGCGAGCGAGGCGCTGGATATCATGGCGATGGCGGCGTCGCCCTTGATCTTCCCGTCCCGGCTAAGGCGCAGGAGCAGCACGGCCGCGATGACGACCACCGGCACAGCCACCGCCAGCGGCGCGAGATTGAAGGCCGACGCAATGGCGAGCGCCCCGAAGCCCACATGGGAAAGTCCGTCGCCGATCATCGAGTAGCGCTTGAGCACCAGCGACACGCCCAGCACCGCCGCGCACAGGCTCACCAGCACGCCGACGATGAGCGCGCGCTGCATGAAGTGATACGAAAACATGTTCAAAAGCTCCGTCATATGCGTCCGCCTCCCAGAAAACGGCGGGCAAGGCTGCTCTCCCTGTACTCGGCGGAGGTGCCGAAGAAAAGCTGCTTATGCCCGAGGTGCAGGATGTGCGTCGCGTAGCGCACGGCCTCGTGTATGTCGTGGGAGACCATGATGACGGAAATACCGTCGCAGAGGTTCACGAGCTTGATGAGGTTGTACATCTCGCCGGTGGCGATGGGGTCGAGGCCCGTCACCGGTTCGTCAAGTAGCAGAAGTCTTTTTGTTGCGCATAGCGCGCGGGCAAGCAGCACACGCTGCTGCTGTCCGCCTGAAAGCTCCTGATAGCTCGCGTTTTTCAGCTCATCTATCCCCATGCGCTCCATGTTTTCCGCCGCGCGCTCCTTCTCCTCGCGTCCGTAGTGAAAACGGCCGCCGAGGCGGTTGAGGCAGCCAGAGAGTACGACCTCTCTCACGCTCGCGGGAAAGTCGCGCTGTGTGCGTGTCTGCTGGGGGAGGTAGCCGATCTCGGTGGAGCGCAGGCCGTCGAGGTAGCTTATCGTCCCGCTCTCCGGCGCCTTGAGTCCGAGAAGGCCCTTGATGAGCGTGGATTTACCGCTGCCGTTTTCGCCCACGACACAGAGATAATCCCCCGCGTCCAGGGAAAAGCTGACGTTTTCAAGCACGGTCCTGCCGTCGTAGGCAAAACTTGCGTTTTCACATTTGAGTATCGCCATTCAGCCGAGGGCCTCCTTTACAGTCTCAACGTTACGCCGCATTAGCTCAAGGTATGTCACGCCGGCGGAAAGCTCGTCCGCGCCGACGTTGTGGCAGGAGTGGAAGAGAAGCTTTCCGCAGCCGGTCTCCTCACAGATGATGTCCGCCATTTTCTCGTCGGAAAACTCGATATACAGCACCGCGGGGATGTCGTCCTCCCGCACCCTGTCGATGAGGAAGGCGACCGTCCTTGCCGACGGCTCGGCGTCGTCCGCGCAGCCGGGGAAGGCCGCATAATAGTCAAGGCCGTACTCCTCGACAAAGTAGCGCACCGGGAAGCGGTCCGCAAATATGAGGACGTGTCTGCGCGCGTTTTCGCAAATGCCGCGGAACGCCTCGTCCAGCTCGGAGAGTTCGGCGCAGTAATTGCCGGTATTGCCGATATAGGTCCCGGCATTGTCCGGGTCAATGGCGCAAAGCTCCGCGCATATCGCGCGGCATATCCTCACCGCCTTCACCGGAGACGTCCAGACATGCTCGTCATACTCCGTCTCCTCCCCGTGTCCGTCATGCGCGTCGTGTGCGTGTTCCCTGTGCTGCATGCCGTCCTTTATCTCCTCCTCGAGAGCGTCCACGCACCCGAGCATGGAGAGTATGCGCACGTCGGCGTCAAGCCCGTCGGCGATTTCCTCCAGCCATGCCTCGGACTCGCCGCCGTTGCAGATGAGCAGGTCGCAGGAATTTATGCGGAGGATATCCTGCGGGCTTGGCTCAAAGCTGTGCGACTCCGCCCCGGGAGGGACGAGCAGCGTAACGTTTGCCTCCTCGCCCGCGACGCTCCGCGCAAAATCGTAGGCCGGGAAAACGGTGGTGACGATATTCAGCCCGTCCGCCGCCGCCGGTGCCTCTGCCTCCGTGCCGCAGCCGCTGAGTGCGAGCATGCAGGCGGATATTATAAAAATGATAATTTTCTTCATCGAACGCCTCTTTCACGATGTATGACCGATTTAGTTTACCTTAATTTCTCCGTCTTTTCAAGTGCTGGATATGGTGATATACTGTCAGAAAAAACGACGGAGGATGAAGGGATGAACATATGCGTTTACGGCGCTTCCAGCACGAGGCTGGCGGCGGGCTATTACGACGCTGCTCGTGAGCTTGGGCGCGAGATAGCACGGCGCGGCCACACGCTGATCTTCGGCGGCGGAGAGCTCGGTCTGATGGGCGCCTGCGCGGAGGGAGCGGCGGAATACGGCGGCAGGATCGTCGGCGTCGCGCCGCGCTTTTTTGACGAGCCGGGCATACTCCGCAGAGACTGCACCGAATTTATCTACACCGACACCATGCGTGAGCGCAAGGCCGTGATGGACGAGCGCTCCGACGCCATCATCGCCATGCCCGGCGGTATCGGCACATACGAGGAGCTTTTTGAAATGCTCACGGCAAAGCAGCTCGGCCTGCACGCAAAGCCCATGGTGCTGCTCAACACGCTCTCGTGCTATTCTCCGCTCATGGCTCTGCTCGAAAAGTGCGCGGAGGACGGCTTTATGAGCGAAAAATGCATGGAACTCTTTTCCGTGTGTTCCCTGCCTTCTGAGGCCGTGGACGCGGCCGAGAAGCCCTCCGCGGTCAGCGGGAGCGTAAAGAAGCTGGAAGATTACGTGAAATGACCGGTCCGCTATTGAATTTCTCACGAAAATTTGGTATTATGAATCATTAAAATATATAGAAAAGCAGAATGAGAGAATGAAATGTAAGGACTGGAAAATACCATATTCCCGCCCGGACGTGCCGAAGGAGCTTTTGGACGCCGGATACGCTCCGCTGCTCTCCGCCGTTCTTGCCCTGCGCGGCGTCACCGACGCCGGGGAGGCCGGCCGACTCATCCACGGCAGCCCCGAGTGTCTGCACGATCCAATGCTGATAAAGGACATGGACAGGGCCCGCCGCCGCGTGCTCAAGGCCGTGGAGCAGGGCGAAAAGGTCGCCGTCTACGGTGACTACGATGTCGACGGTATCACCTCCACCTGTCTTTTGACGGACTATCTCAGGTCTCGCGGCCTTGAATGCATTCCGTACATCCCCGACAGGAACGAGGAGGGCTACGGGCTGAACGTCTCCGCCATCGACACGCTGAAGGAGGCGGGGGTCAGCCTCATCATCACGGTGGACTGCGGCATTACCGCGGCCGATGAGGTCGAGTACGCCAAGGGTCTCGGCATAGACATGGTGATAACCGACCACCACGAGTGCAGGGACGACTCCATACCGGACGCCGCTGCCGTCGTCGACTGCAAGCAGGAGGGCGACGCGTACCCCAACAAGGATATGGCGGGGGTGGGGGTCGCGCTCAAGCTCGTATGCGCCTGCGAGGGCGGCTCCGACGAGGCTCTGCGCCGCTACGCGGACCTCGTGGCCATCGGCACGGTTGCGGATGTGATGCCGCTCGTGGACGAGAATCGCTATCTCGTGCGCGAGGGACTCCATATGCTTTCCGAGGCTCCCCGGCCGGGTATCGCCGCAATGCTGCGCGAATCCTCGATCGACCGTGAGCGTCTCACCGCCTCGACCATCGGCTACAGTCTCGCCCCGCGGCTCAACGCCGCCGGCCGGCTCGGCAAGGCCGTGCAGGCAGCGGAGCTTATAATGACAAAGGACAGCCGCACCGCCTCGCGCCTCGCGTCGGAGCTTTGCGAGCTAAACCGCAGGCGTCAGGAGATAGAGACCGACATATGGAAGGACGCGAACCGTCTCATTGCCGGGAACGTACCGGAGGGGCCGATAGTTCTGGCGAGCGAATCGTGGCACCAGGGCGTCATAGGGATAGCCGCCTCGCGCCTCGCCGAGCAGTATTCGCTCCCCGCGATAATGATATGCATAAACGGCGAAGTCGGCAAGGGTTCGTGCCGAAGCTGCGGCGGCTTCAACCTCTTCGAGGCGCTCTCCGCCTGCTCGGAGCATTTGGTTGGTTTCGGCGGCCACGCTCTTGCGGCGGGGCTGAACATACGGCGCGACAAGCTTGACGACTTCCGCGCGGCGCTTACTGAATATTATCTTAAAAACTCCCCGGAGCCTCAGCCGGAGGTACAGTGCGACATGCTCATAACCGACCCGGCGCTCCTGAGTCTTGAGAACGTCCGCTCTCTCGACCTGCTCGAGCCGTACGGGAACGCAAATCCCAAGCCCATCATGTGCATAAGCGGCGCGGAGCTCAGCTCGGCCACGGCCGTAGGCAAGGGACGGCACCTCCGCATACGCGCCAAGTACCGCGGTGCCTCGTTTGAGGGCATTTTCTTCGGCCACACGGCGGACTCGCTGGGCGTCCGGGCCGGAAACTGCGTGGACATCGCGTTCACGCCGCAGATAAACGAATATAACGGAGCCGTCAGCGCTCAGCTCCTTGTCTGCGCCCTGCGGCGCCACGACGGCGGCGAGCTGTGCAGGGCCATACTTGACGGCGACGGCAGCGTCTACTGGGCCGCCGCTCCCTACTGCCCCGAGAGGAAGGACTTCGTATACCTCTGGCGGAACGTCTGCCGGGGCGGCTTCACGGTCCCGAATGACGCCCAGGCCGTCATCGCCTCATGCCCTCCCGGCTTTGAGGCGGAGCGCTACTGTCTGTGTCTCGCGGTGCTGCTGGAGGCGGGGCTTCTCCGCTCCGAAGACGGCGGCATTTACGGCGCGCGCTGCGTCGAGATAAGCGGCAAGGCAGATCTTGAATCCACGTCGATCATCCGCTCACTGCGGGCATATCAGCATTGAGGTGCGCTATGGACGAGAACGAGCAAAAAGTGAATACCGCGCTTCTTGATCCGGACGAAATGTACGGCGAGTTGGAGGAAAAGCTCCGGCAGAGCGGTCACAGCTTCGATCTGGGCAGGATACGCGCCGCCTACGAGATGGCAAAGATGGCTCACTCCGGCCAGTTCCGCAGAGACGGCTCGCCCTATGTCACCCACTGTGTCGCCGCGGCGGACATCTCCTTTGAGATGGGGCTGGACGAGGATTCGATAATCGCGGCGCTCCTTCACGACGTGATAGAGGACACGAACCTCACCCACGCGGACATCTCCAAGCAGTTCGGCATTACCGTGGCCGACATCGTGGAGGGCGTGACGAAGCTCACCCGCGTGCAGTACACCAGCAAGGAAGACGAGCAGATGGAGAACCTGCGCAAAATGCTCGTGGCCATGGCCAAGGACATCCGCGTCATCCTCATCAAGATCGCCGACAGGCTGCACAACATGCGCACCATGGTCTATCAGAGTCCTGAGAAGCAGCGCTTCAAGTCGCTCGAGACCATGGAGATATACGCGCCCCTCGCCCACCGTCTGGGCATGCAGAAGGCCAAGTGGGAGCTGGAGGACCTCTCTCTCCAGTATCTTGACCCCACGGGCTACAAGGAGATAACCGACACTCTTCAGGCACGCATGCCGGAGCTGGAGGCCTTCATGTCCTCGATGAAGGAGATGATAGAATCGCGTCTCGTCGAGGAGGGCATAAACGCCACGGTTTTCTGCCGCATAAAGCACGTCTACAGCATATACCGCAAGATGTACGCACAGAAGCTGGGCATAAACGGCATTTTCGACCTGTGCGCCTTCCGCGTCATCGTCGACACCATACCCGACTGCTACAACGTGCTGGGCGTGATCCACGACATGTTCAAGCCCGTACCCGGCAGATTCAAGGATTATATCTCCACGCCCAAGCCCAACATGTACCAGAGCGTCCACACCACCGTCATCGGCTCGGAGGGCATACCCTTCGAGGTGCAGATACGCACATGGGACATGCACCACACCGCCGAATACGGTATCGCCGCCCACTGGAAATATAAGATCGGCGAAGGCTCCGCCGCGGTGCGCGAGGGCGAGGAGGACAAGTTCGCGTGGGTACGCCGCCTCCTTGAGAACCAGCAGGAGTCGGACGCGCAGGACTTTTTCCACAACCTGAAGATAGATATGTTCGCCGACGATGTTTTCGTCTTTTCTCCGAAGGGAGACGTTATAAACCTCCCCGCCGGTGCGACCCCGATAGATTTCGCCTACTCCATACACTCCGACGTCGGCAACCACATGATCGGCGCGAGCGTGAACGGGCGTATCGTTACCTTTGATTACGTTCTGCAGAACGGCGACATCGTCGAGATACGGACCTCAAAATCCGCTCCCGGCCCCAGCCGCGACTGGCTGAACGTCGCGAAAAGCGGCTCGGCCCGGACAAAGATCAAGCAGTGGTTCAAGAAAGAGCGCCGCGAGGAGAATATCATACGCGGGCGAGAAATGCTCGAGAGCGAGCTGAAGCGCAACGAGCTTACCCTTGCCGACGTGCAGGACAGCGAGATAAACTCCCCCATCCTCACGAAGCTCTCCCTTTCCACCATGGACGATCTGTACGCGGCCATCGGCTACGGCGGAGTGACCGCGACAAGGGTCGCCAACCGTCTGCGCGACGAGATAGTCCGCAGCCAGAAGCCGGACAAGCGTACCGCGCTCGACAAGATAAACGAGGCGGCTGAGCGGCGCGAGCAGCAGGCTCTGCGCAATTCCAAGGCCATACACGGCATACTTGTCGAGGGGCTTGATAACTGCCTCGTGCGCTTCTCCCGCTGCTGCACCCCCGTGCCGGGGGACGATATCGTCGGCTTCATCACCCGCGGGCAGGGCGTCTCCGTCCACCGCAGCGACTGCGCCAACTACCAGCGCAGCAAGACGAGCGGCGGCGAGGGACGCTGGATATCCGTCTCGTGGGCAAGCCAGATAACCGACAGCTACCTCACGACCGTCACCATATCCTCGCGCGACAGGAACGGCCTCGTCATGGATATCGCCACCGTACTCAACGCCATCAACGCCAAGGTCCGCACTCTGACGGCGCGGAACGTCGGCTCGGGTCTCGCGCTGACCTCCGTCACCATCGAGGTGAAGAACAGCAGCGACCTCAAATATATAATGAACCGTCTCGCCTCCATCCCCGGCGTCACCGACGTAAAGAGGAACGGCGGATAAACTCACTGAAAAGCAAGGAGAAGCCATGAGAGCAGTAGTCACACGCGTAAAGTCCGCCTCCGTCGAGATAGACGGCAGGGTACACGGCAGCATAGGCAGGGGCTTTCTCGTCCTTTTGGGCGTACACCAGTCCGACGGCGAGGCCGAGGCCGAAAAGATCGCCGACAGGATATGCGGTCTGCGGGTATTCGACGACGAGAACGGCAAAATGAACATAAGCCCCGCCGGCGCGTGCGCCGAGCTGCTGATCGTCAGCCAGTTCACGCTCTTCGCAGACTGCCGGTCCCGCCGCCCCGGATTTTCAAAGGCCGCGCGCCCGGAGACGGCCATTCCCCTGTACGAAAAGGTCGTCAGTCTGTGCAGAGAGCGCGGCTTTAAGGTGGAGACCGGCGTCTTTGCCGCGGAAATGCAGGTCTTTTCACAAAACGACGGCCCCATCACGATAATACTTGACACGGAGGAGCTTTGATATATGCTTATTAAGACCATTCCGGTCGGTCAGCTTGAGACCAACTGCTACATCGTCACCAACGAAAAGACCCTTGAGTGCGTCGTCATCGACCCCGGCGACGAGAGCAACACCATACTCGAATACCTTGAGGACAACAAGCTCAGGTGCAGGGCCATAATGCTCACCCACGGCCACTTTGACCACACCGGCGCCGTGGAGAGCGTCATGGAGGAGACGGGCGCGACTGTCTACATGAACACCCGCGACGACGTCCGCACGCGAAAGCAAATGCCCTTCGGCTTTGCCCTGCCCGAGGGCGGGATAGACTATGACGACGGCGACGTCATCGACGAGGCGGGACTGCGCTTCGAGATAATCGCCACCCCCGGCCACACTCCCGGCGGCGTCACGATACGCTGCGAAGATGCGCTTTTCACCGGCGACACGCTCTTTCGCGGCAGCTGCGGGCGCGTCGATCTGCCCGGCGGGGACAGCGAGGCGGAAATGGCCTCCCTCAAAAAGCTCTGCTCCCTTGAGGGCGACTTTGAGGTATATCCCGGTCACATGGACAGCACCACCCTCCAGCGCGAGAGGACCTTCAATTATTACTGCCGGACCGCGATGGCGGGCTGAGCGGTAGTATATTATAAAACGACAAACGAGGTAAAGTTTCATGCAGGAACCTACACTGGTGATTCTCGCGGCGGGCATGGGCAGCCGCTTCGGCGGACTCAAGCAGATAACTGCGGTGGATGAGGGCGGCCACGCCATAATCGACTTTTCAATGTTCGATGCCTACAGGGCGGGCTTTCGCAAGGTAGCCTTCATCATCAAGCACGAGATTGAGGGGGATTTCAAGCGTATCGTCGGCCGGCGCGCGGAGAAGTATTTCGACGTAAAATACGTCTACCAGCAGCTCGACTGTCTGCCGCGGGGCTACTCCGTCCCCGAGGGGCGCGTGAAGCCGTGGGGTACGGGACACGCGGTGTCCTGCTGCGCGGGTATCGTGGACGGCCCCTTCGCGGTCATAAACGCCGATGATTTCTACGGTCCGTCGGCCTTTACCGCGCTCTATGACTTTCTCAGTCAGGACAGGCCCGCCGACGAACACGCGATGGTCGCCTACCTTCTCCGCAACACAGTTACCGAGCATGGCTATGTCGCGCGCGGTATCTGCCGGGCGGAGGACGGTCTTCTCACCGATGTTGTCGAACGCACGCGTATCGAAAAGCGCGGACGCGACGCCGCCTACACCGAGGACGGAGAGAATTACGTCCCGCTCTCCGGCGACACTCAGGTCTCAATGAACTGCTGGGGCTTCGGCGCCTCCATGCTCGACGAGCTTGTCCGCCGCTTCCCCGCGTGGCTCGACGAGAATGTACCGGCGAATCCGCTCAAGTGCGAGTATTTTCTTCCTTTCGTCGCAAATTCCATAATAAAAGAAAAGCTCGGCACCGTCCGCGTACTCGACTGCGGCGAGACGTGGTACGGCATTACATACCGTGAGGATATGCAGAGCGTCGTCGACGCGATAAAGGATATGCGCCGCCGGGGTATCTACCCCGAGGCTCTTCTTGACTGAAAGGGAGGTCCATCATGACAGTTCTCGTTACCGGCGGGGCCGGATACATCGGCAGCCACACCTGCGTCGAGCTGCTCGAGCAGGGCATGGATGTGGTCGTCATAGACAATCTCGTCAATTCCAGCGCAAAGTCTCTCGATCGCGTGGAGCAGATAACCGGGAAGCGTCTCGCCTTTTATCAGGAGGACGTGAGGGACCGGGCCGCGCTCGACAGGATATTTGAAAAGCACGACATCGGCTGCGCCATACATTTTGCGGGGCTGAAGGCCGTGGGCGAGTCGGTGTCCATGCCGCTCGAATACTACGACAACAATCTCTTCTCCACCGTCACGCTGTGCGAGGCCATGCGCGACCACGGCGTGAAGAACATCGTGTTCTCTTCCTCCGCCACGGTCTATACCGGCGGGGACGAAATGCCGCTCCGGGAAAGCTCCCCCACCGGCATGTGTACAAACCCCTACGGCTGGACGAAGTATATGTCCGAGCAGATAATGCGCGACATGGCCTTTGCCGACCGTGACTGGTCGGTGGTGCTGCTGCGCTACTTCAACCCCATCGGGGCGCACCCCAGCGGCCTTATCGGCGAGGATCCGCGCGGCATCCCAAACAATCTGCTCCCCTACATTTCACAGGTCGCCATCGGCCGCCGCGACCATCTGACCGTGTACGGCGACGACTACGACACGCCCGACGGCACCGGCGTGCGCGACTACATCCATGTGGTCGACCTCGCGAGGGGCCACGCCGCGGCGATAAACTACATGCTCGGCCACAGGGGCGAGAGCGTATTCAACCTCGGCACCGGCCACGGGTGCAGCGTGCTTGAGATGGTAAAGACCTTCGAGCGCGTGAACGGTGTGAGCGTACCCTACGTCATCGCGGAGCGCCGCCCCGGCGACCTCGCCACGGTATACGCCTCCCCGGACAAGAGCGCGGAGCTTCTCGGCTGGAGGGCTGAGTACGGACTTGAGGAAATGTGCCGCGACACATGGAACTGGCAGATGAAAAATCCGGCGGGCTACGAGGAATGATTCCCTCCCCCGTCATGAAAGGATGAAAGCGGCCCGTGCCGCAGCGAGGTATATTATGGACGAATCAAAGCTCAGAGAAGAAAAAATAAGCAGTGAAAATATTTTTGACGGCTTCATCCTGCATGTGCGCAAGGATACCGTCCGTCTGCCGAACGGCAACACCTCCACCCGCGAGCATATAATGCACGTTGGGGCGGTGTGCGTCGTCCCCGTGACGGAGGACGGGCGCGTATACATGGAGCGGCAGTTCCGCTACCCGCTCGACAGGGTGATAAGCGAGATCCCCGCCGGGAAGCTCGACAGTCTCAGTGAGGACAGGCTCGAGGCCGCAAAGCGTGAGCTTCTTGAGGAGACCGGGCTTACCGCCGAGCGCTGGACGGATATGGGCGACTACTACCCCTCCGCCGCATATACGAACGAGAGACTGACGATGTATCTTGCCGAGGGTCTGCACCAGCATGAGCAGAAGCTGGACGAGGACGAGTTTTTGAATGTGCAGCTCGTCCCGCTCGACGAGCTGGTCGACGCCGTAATGCGCGGCGAGATCGCCGACGGCAAGACGCAGGCCGCGCTCCTCAAGGCCTATCTGATATTGCGCGGGCGAAAATGATTTGAGATAAAAATGCTTGGGCAGCTATCCGATGGATAGCTGCCCTGTTCGTTTTATTCACTTTCAATCGGTCATTATCAGCAGAGCTGGCTGCCGGCGGGGACTGAGTCGTCGAGCATGAGGAGATGAAGCTCCTCCTTGCCGTCGACCTCGCGGACCGCGGAGAGGAGCATGCCGTTGGACATCTGCCCCATCATCTTGCGCGGGGGGAGATTGAGGATGGCGACCACGGTCTTGCCGACCAGCTCCTCGGGTTCATAGAACTTGTGTATGCCGGAGAGTATCTGGCGGGGAGTGCCGCTGCCGTCGTCGAGCTGGAACTTGAGGAGCTTGTCGGACTTCTTCACGGCCTCGCACTCAAGGACCTTGCACACGCGCATATCGCACTTGGCAAACTCGTCGATGGTGACATCCGGTAGGACCGGCTCGACCTTGACCTTGGGCGCCTTGGCCTTTTCCGCGAGAGCGGTAAGCTCGTCCAACGCCTTCTGAACGTCCAGACGGGGGAAGAGCGTCTCGCCCTTGTGTACTCTGACGCCCTCGGGGAGCGACGCGGAGAGGCTGTCCCATGTGCGGTATTCCTCGGGTGCGCCGATCTGCTCGAACGCCTTGGCGCAGGTGTCGGGCATGAAAGGAGTGAGCATGACGAGAGCCACGCGCAGGGCCTCAAGGAGGTTATACATAACGGCGGCGAGCCTGCCCCTGCCCTCCTCGCTCTTGGCAAGCACCCAGGGGGCCGTTTCGTCGATGTACTTGTTCGCGCGCTGGATGAGTCTGAACACCTCTTCAAGCGCGAGATGGAGCTGAAATTCGTCCATCTGCTTCGCATAGCGCTCGGGCGCGGTCTTTATCATGGCAAGAAGCTCGTCGTCGATAGCGTCGTATGTGCGCTCAGCGGGGACGGTGCCGCCGAAGTACTTCTCCACCATGGCGGTGGTGCGGGATACCAGATTGCCGAGGTCATTGGCAAGGTCGGTATTGATGGTGCTGATGAGAAGCTCGTTCGAGAAGGTGCCGTCGGAGCCGAAGGGGAAGGTACGCAGCAGGAAGAAGCGAAGAGCGTCCACGCCGAAGTAGTCAGCCAGAACATAGGGGTCGATCACGTTGGTGGAATTGTTCGCCTTGGACTTTGAGACCTTGCCTCCGTCGATGACCAGCCAGCCGTGGCCGTACACGCGCTTGGGGACGGGCAGCTCCATGCTCATGAGCATGGCGGGCCAGATGATGGAGTGGAAGCGGACGATCTCCTTGCCGACGATATGCACGTCGGCGGGCCAGTATTTGTCAAAATCGTCGTATTTATCGTTGAGATAGCCGAGGGCGGTGATGTAGTTCGAGAGCGCATCCACCCAGACATAGACCACATGGCCCGGATCAAAGTCCACGGGAACGCCCCAGTCGAAGCTGGTGCGGGAAACGCACAGATCCTCAAGACCGGGCTTGATGAAGTTGTTTATCATCTCGTTCACGCGGGAGGGCGGGGTGAGGAAGGTGCCGGTCTCCAGCAGCTCCTGCACGGGCTTTGCGTACTTGGAGAGGCGGAAGAAATACGCCTCCTCCTCGGCGTCGATGACGGGACGGCCGCAGTCGGGGCATTTGCCGTCGACGAGCTGGCTCTCGGTCCAGAAGCTCTCGCAGGGAGTGCAGTACTTGCCCTTGTACTTGCCCTTATAGATGTCGCCCTTGTCGTACATTTTCTTGAAAATGCGCTGTATGGACTGCACATGGTAATCGTCGGTGGTGCGGATGAAGCGGTCGTTGGAGATGTTCATCAGCTTCCACAGGTCGAGTATGCCGTTCTCACCGGTGACGATGTTGTCAACGAACTGCTGCGGAGTGACCCCGGCGGCCTTGGCCTTCTCCTCGATCTTCTGGCCGTGTTCGTCGGTACCGGTCAGGAACATGACGTCGAAGCCGCGCAGACGCTTGTATCTCGCGATGGCGTCGGTGGCCACGGTGCAGTAGGTGTGGCCGATATGGAGCTTATCCGACGGATAATATATCGGCGTGGTGATGTAAAACGTGTTTTTTCCCATTTCTTTTCTCTCCTTATATAAATCGCTCTTTGTCATCCGAAATTCATATCCGCGTCGCCGGAGTCTCCGCCGCCTCCGCCCTGAGCCTGTCTGCGTGCTTCCACCTTGTCGGCGTAGGCCTCCTCGTGGAGGTAATACTCGTCGAGGTAGTCGTAGGTCTCGCTGCGGATGAGGGTGCCGTCAGCGGAATAGATGTCCCTGTGCTGGAGGATGGAGTAGCCAATGCAGATGTCCGGGAACTCGGGATGGCCGATCATCCACGTCTCGCGCCATATCTTGACGTAGCTGCCGTCAAGATCGGTGCCGAGTATCTCGATATGGACGCCGCCCTGATGGCTGTAGGTGTCGTACTCGTCGTTGCAGAAGGCATGTATCTTTATCGGGTACTCTCTGTTGTTGCGGAAGCGGAAATTGGGCGACGGCCAGCTGACGGTCGCGTCCATGCTGTAGTCGAGGTAGTCGACCTTGAAGTAGTGATTGGAGCGCTCGAGTATCTCCATCTGCGCGTAGAGGCAGGCGCTGTAGAGCGTGCTGGATATCTGGCAGACGCCGCCGCCTATCTCCTGCACCACCTGACCGTCGTCGTATGCGCCGGCAGACTTGAAGCCGGCCTCCTCGGTGCGCTGCCCGACGATGTCGTTATAGGAAAACTCCTCGCCGGGGTTTAGTATGAGGCCGTCTATCTTGCTGACGGCGAGGTGGAGGTTGTTGACGCGGTTGCTGTCGTAGGTGTAGTACAGGGTCTCCTGCTCTCCCAGAATGTCGCGGAAGAGGAGCGCTTCAAGGCTCTCGGTCGTGACCTCGGGGACGGTTATCGTCACGGGAATGCTGATGGTCTCGCCGTAGTCCGCGCCGTTCCACTCGTTCTCGGCGGCCTTTACGTCAAAGCGGAAGCCGTCTACGTTATCGACGATGGTCTTGGTCTCGGGGTCGAAATACGCGTCGACCGGCTCGATGGCAAGCTCGTCATAGATGGCCTGAAAGTCCGGCATTTTCGGCTGCGACACAAGGGTGGTGTAGGTGACGGACTTCTGCCCGCTCTCAAGCGCCGTAAGCACCGCGGAATAGATGGCGTCGGGGTCCATTTTTATCTGACCCGCGCCCTTGAGCATCGTCAGGACGCCTTTTTTCTCGTCCACGGTGTAGCCGTTGTCGGCCGTCTCCTCGTTCTGCTTTTTGAGCGCGGCGTCTATAAGTCCTCTGATATAGTCGGAATTTATGGATTTCCCATGCTCGTTAACGTCGACGTGGCCGAACAGTCCCGCCGCGTAGGTGAAGAAGTTCTGGAACCAGTTGCCGCTGTGTCCGTAGCGGTAGGCGGCCTCGACCGCGTTTTCCTTGGTGAGGAGGACGCCGGATTCGCACATGCCGACGTCAAAGCTCACGTCGCCGAGAAGCTGCACCTTCAGCGACTCTTCCGTCGCCTCGTCCCATTTATGCTCGTCGAGCGCGGCGAGCGTCTGCTCACGCGTGAGCCCGCCGACAAAAACATCGTCGACATAGACGTTCGGGAGATTCTTCGCGGAAACGGTTATCTTATAGCCCAGAAAGCCTATCAGTCCCGCAAGCACGGCCGCGACCATGACGATTATCAGCGCGGCGATCCCCGTGCTGCTCCTGCCGCCCTTGGCCCTGCCGGCCTTCCGGCGGCGTTCGCGGGATTCCTCGGCGGTCTCCTGCACCATCTCGGCCGGGGTGATGCCGCCGGTCGGGAGATTTTCGGTCGCGTCATTCTCGTGGTCTATGATATGTCTCGCGCGCTTTCCGGGCGCGGGAGCGGGAGTCTCCTCCGCGCTCTCTTCCTGTCCGGCGGAGCCGCCCAGAAAGGCGTCGTCATCCGGGGAAAGCTCCCTGCGTCTGCGGTTTTTCGATCTGTCGGGAACGGTCGAATGCGCCCCGGTCTTTTTCTTTTTTATCATGTTCTGCCCTGCCCTTATTTGTTGACGGTTTTCTGGTACAGCTCCTGAAACAGCTCATCCTCGCCCTTGGGGAGGTCTATCTTCTCCTCCGCCGCAAAGGCCTCCTCCAGCCACGGGTTCCCTTCGACCCTGCCGCCGGCCTGAGCCTCGAGCAGGATACCTATCAGCGTATTCGAGATGAGGTATCCCGGCACGGTAAAGTGCCACCTGTCCCCTGTTTTCTCTGCCCAGCCCTTTTCAGCAAAGGCGAGCAGCACCTTGTGTATGGGCCGCCAGTCGCACTGGCAGCGGGTGCGGTAATCATGCTCCGATATGCCGTTGGAGGTACGCATACCCAGCATTATATATTCCACCGCTCTCTCCAGCGGGTCTATCTGGCGGTATTCGTCGATTATGCTCGCGCCGCGCGCCACGCCGGAGATATACTGCTTGAGATCCTTGACAAAGCTGTAGCGGAGGTTGCCGACGCAGGAGTGCGCGCCGGGGCCGAAGCCCATATAATCGTCAAGGTTCCAATACTTGAGATTGTGCTTCGATTCAAAGCCCTTGGCGGCAAAGTTGGATATCTCGTACTGCTTGTAGCCGTAGCGCTCCAGAACGTCCGCCGCGTAGAAATACATATCCGCCTGCTCATCGTCGTCCGGGAGTATGGGCGAACCCTTGTACCGCTCGTACATTGGCGTCCCCTCCTCGAGCTTGAGTCCATAACAGGAAATATGCTCAGGATGAAGCTCGATTATTCGTGCGAGAGTCTCCGCCCAGTCGCTCTTGCTCTGGCTGGGCAGGCCATAGATGAGGTCGAGGCTGATGTTCTCGAAGCCCGCGTCGCGCGCATCCTGCATGGAGCGCTTGACCTGCTGGAAATTGTGCCGGCGGCCAATGAGCTTCAAAAGGTCGTTGTTGGCGGACTGCACCCCCAGCGACAGCCGGTTCACGCCCTCCTCCCGCAGGAGCTTGAGCGCGTTGAGACTCGTGCTGTCGGGGTTGCACTCGACGGTGACTTCGGAATCGAGCCTGACGTTGCCGTTGAGCTTCAGGGTGTTGAATATCTCGACTATCCTGTCCGCGCCGTAAAAGCTCGGCGTGCCGCCGCCGAAGTAAACGCTGTCGACCTCGTAGCTCTTGAGGGACTGCGCCGACTCCTCGATATGGTCGATGAGCGCGTCCTGATAGTCAGGCATCATGTGGTCGCAGCCGGAGAGCGAGTAAAAGTCGCAGTAGCTGCACTTGCTGGCGCAGAAGGGTATATGGATGTAAACTCCGAGACGTTTTGCCATAGGTCTCTCCAAAAACAATTATATATCAGAACAGCTCAGCGACCTGTTCGACGAACTTCGCGGGATCCTCGACCTCGACTCCTGCCATCATTTCGGCGAGAGTTTCGAGGATGGCGGCGAGGGACTTCGCCCTGTCCTTATCGTTTTCATACGCCGCGCGGAGCGCCTCGACGGCGTTGTGTTCGGCGTTGAGCTCCAGCACGCGGTTGGCGCGCACCTTGCGCATTTCCTCGCTGGGGCCGCGGCGGAAGTATTTCTCCATCTCGAGCGTGACGCCGCCGTCGGTGGTCAGGCAGCAGGGCACGGAGGCGAGCTTTCTTGAGAAGCGGACCTTCGTCACCTTGTCGCCCAGCGCTTCCTTCACGAAGTCAAGGAACTCCTTGTTCTCGATATCCCGCTCCTCGGCGGCCTTCTTTTCCTCCTCGGTGTCAAAGCCGAGGTCGTCGGTGACGACGTTGCAGAAGGTCTTGCCGTCCTGCTCGCGGAGATTTTCAAGCACCATTTCGTCCAGCGGGCCGGTGAGATAGATAAGCTCAAAACCGCGGGAGCGTACCTCCTCGCACTGGGGAAGGCTCATGGCGTGCTTAACGGAGTCGGAGGAGGCATAGTAGATGACCTTCTGGCTCTCGGGCATGTTCTCGACATACTCCTTGAGGGTGATCTGCCGCTCCTCGGAGGTATAGAATATCAGCAGGTCGCGCAGGAAGTCCTTGTACCGGCCGTACTCGTCGCACACGCCGCACTTGAGGTGGACGCCGAAGTTGCGGAAGAACTCCTCGTACTTGGGCTTGTCGTCGCGCATGAGCTTTTCAAGCTCGCCCTTTATGCGCTTTTCAAGGTTCTGGCCTATTATGCGCAGCTGCCTGTCGTGCTGGAGGATCTCGCGGGAGATGTTCAGCGACAGGTCCGGAGAGTCCACGACGCCCTTGACGAAGTCGAAATAGTCGTGTACGAGCTTGTCGCACTTTTCCATTATCATGACGCCGTTGGAGTAGAGGGTTATGCCGCCCTTATTGTCGCCGGTGAAGGCGTTCTCGTTCTCCTCGCCGGGGATGAAGAGCATGGCCTTGTAGCTCACCTGACCCTCGGCGTCGATACGCACGAGCGCGCAGGGATCCTTGCGGTCGCGGTTCTTCTCCTTGTACCACGCAATGCAGTCGTCGTCGGTGACTTCGCTCTTGCTGCGCTGCCAGATGGGGATCATGGAGTTGACGGTCTCGTTCTCCGTGACCATCTTGTATTCGTACTTGGGCAGGCCCTCGTCGGTCTTTTCCCCGGTCTCGTAGCGCTCCTGGTGCTGTATGTCCATCTTGATGGGCCAACGGACATAGTCGGAGTATTTCTTCACCAGCGCCTTGAGCTTCCACGTCTCAAGGAAGGTGCCGTATATCTCCTCGTCGGAGTCGGGCTTGATGTGCATGATGACGTCGGTGCCGACGGTGTCCTTTTCGCAGGGGGTGACGGTGTAGCCGTCCGCACCCTTGCTGACCCACTTCGCGCCCTCGCTCTCGCCGTACTTGCGGGTGATGACAGTGACCTCGTCCGCGACCATGAACGCGGAGTAGAAGCCCACGCCGAACTGACCGATGATGGAGATGTCGTCGGCCTTGCCGCTGTCCATCTCGTCCTTGAACTTGTAGGAGCCGGACTTGGCGATGACGCCGAGGTTGCTCTCGGCCTCCTCGGCGGACATGCCGATGCCGTTGTCGCGCACGGTGATGGTGCGCGCGTCCTTGTCGACGATGATGTCGATCTTATAGTCGCCGCGGTCAAGCCCCACCTTGTCGTCCGTGAGGGAGAGATAGCACAGCTTGTCTATCGCGTCGGACGCGTTGGAGATGATCTCGCGAAGGAAGATTTCCTTGTTGGTGTAAATGGAGTTTATCATGAGATCCAGCAGACGCTTGGATTCCGCTTTGAACTGCTTCTTTGCCATTGTTTATTACGCCTCCGAAATACATAGTTTACTAACGGTAGATTATAACACAAATACTAAAAATTTCAACAAGTCTTGCCTCTCTTTACTGTTTTTTAATTTTTCCCGCGCGGCCGCCGGTTTATGTTGCAGATTGACTTTTAAGCACTCATCTGTTAAAATTAAGACTAAGCAAAGTAAAAAATTTTTTGACAGGAAGTGGTTTTCAATGATTCTTACTCCCGAACAGCAGGCTCTGCTTAACGGCGAAAAGGGCGAGGTCATGGCCAAGATCGTCAAGACCCTCGTCATGTTCGGCGACACCTTCGGTGCGGAGCGCATGGTCCCCGTGACGAGCGAATACGGCCACACCGTTATCAGCTACGGTCTCAAGGTCCTCAGCCCCGTTCTGGATGTTTTCGACCAGATCATCGACGCCGGCCTCACCGACGGCCAGAAGTTCACCGCAGACCCCCGTCCGCTGGACAAGAACGTCCCCTCCAACCTCATTGAGGATCTCGTTTTCAAGAAGATAATGTACACCGAGCAGGCGCGCTATGAGGAGCAGCTCCGCAAGCTGGGCATCACCGACGACAACGCCTACACCTGCACCTGCTATCTCGATCAGGTCGGCAACAAGCCCAAGAAGGGCGACATACTCTCCTGGGCGGAGTCCTCCGCCGTCGTGTACGCCAACTCCGTTCTCGGCGCGCGCTGCAACCGCAACTCCGGCATGCTGGAGCTTATGGGTTCCATCGCCGGCTTCGTTCCCGAGTTCGGCCTCCTCACCGACGAGGGCCGCAAGGCCACCTGGGTCGTCGAGGTCAAATGCACCAAGCGTCCCGAGCCGCAGCTTCTCGGCTCCGCCATCGGCATGAAGGTCATGGAGGACGTCCCCTACGTCAAGGGCATGGAGCAGTGGCTGGGTACCGAGCTCAACGACGAGAACTGCACCTATCTCAAGGACTTCGGCGCGGCTACCGCCTCCAACGGCGCGGTCGGCCTCTATCACATCGCGAACCTTACTCCCGAGGCGAAGGAGCTGGGCGAGTCCCTCATCGCCGAGAACGCGCAGGTCTACGTCATCACCGACAACGAGCTTGAGCGCGTAAAGGCCTCCTACCCCATCATCTGGAAGAACCCCAACGCAAAGCCCCAGCTCTGCTTTGTCGGCTGCCCGCACCTGACGCTCAAGCAGCTTCAGGACTGGACGGCGAATATCGAGGAGGGTCTTAAAAAGAACGGCCTGAGCAAGGTCTCCGTCCCCACCGTATTCACCGCCGCTCCCGACGTGCTGAAGGCCTTCGAGGCCACCGGCGACGCCGCGAAGCTCAAGAGCTTCGGCGTTATCACCAGCTACATCTGCCCGCTCATGTACATGAACAATCCTCTGTGCAAGAAGAAGGCCGTCATCACCTGCTCCAATAAGCTGCGCACCTACACCAGCGCGCGCTTCTATACCGAGGACGAGATCCTCGGCATCATCACCGGCAAGGAGGGCAAGAAATGAAACAGTTCAAAGGCCGCGTAGTCGTTCCCGGCACCTGCTCTGCCGAGGCTCTTGTCAGCCACAACGGGTTCAACACCCTCGCCAGCTACCAGATGGCGATAATGTTCAACAAGAAGGGCGTTCCCTGCGGCGACCAGAATAACCCCGAGATATACAACAAGCCCATGGAGGGCAAGGCGCTGTGCCTGCCCATGACCATCGGCTCCACCACCGGCGGCATGATACTCTTCACCGTCTGCTCCGTCGGCAAGCAGCCCGCCTGCATGCTCTTCTCCAAACCCATCGACTCTCTGGCGGCCTCCGGCGCCATCATGGGCGCGGTGTGGACCGAGGCGTCCATGCCCGTGGTCGACTCTCTCGGCGACGAGTTTCTTGAGTATGTCCAGAGCGGCATGAACATCACCGTCGGCGAGGACGGCCTCGTCACCGTCGAGTGATAAGATCCGTATAAACGCAAAGCGCCCGGCTCAGATGAGCCGGGCGCATTTTTCATCTCATATCACCATTTGTTTTCGACCTTCTCGGCAAAGCCGGGGAAGTCCTTTACCTCTATCACCGTGCCGTCGTCGAGCGTCGCCCTGCCGGTAAAGTTTCCGAACACCTGGTGCTGGTCGGATTTGATGAGCTTCACGTCGGTGCAGGCGGCGCGGTCGTGGATGGGTACGAAATCCATCTCAAACCGGCCGTCGTCCGAGGTGAAGGTCCACGGAGACATGAAATCCTTCTCGCCGCCGGGGATGTTGAACTTCACGGCGCTGAGCTTGTGGGCCTTTCCGTTGTAGAAGAGCATGTTCTCCGTCGCGGCGGAGGTGTCGCCGAAGCCATAGCCGATGTTCCAGCCGAACGGCACGCCGCCCACCTGATAGGAGGCGGACCCCCAGTACCATGTGTTGTGGTACGTCCATACGCCGCGTCCCCAGTCGAGGACCGCGAAGCTCTCCGACGGGTCGAACACGAACTCCTCGTCCCCGAGCTTCACCGTACCGGCGGCTCTCATGCAGTTTATCTTCTGGTTGTAGTAGAAATGCCTGGGCTTGTCAAAGGGAGTGCAGATGACCATGCTCTCCTCCGGCTCGCCGGTGAGCGAGATCTCGGCGCTGATGTCCCGGCCGTCGTGGAAGTCCTTCATCCACGCCCTGAGCGTGCGGACGCCGTCGCCCCTGTTCTCGAAGGAGATATTGTAGTTTTTGCCGCCGTGGCTGACGCTGCCGGATCTGCTGCTCTCCGGCAGGCCAGTCTTTCCGAGCGTCATGAAGCCCATGGGGCTTTTGGTGACGCTCCACGCCTTCTCGCCCAGATCAAGGAACGAGATGGAATCGAGGCTCATGTAGCTGTTGTCCGCGATGGTGAGCGCGAGGGCAAAGCGCCCGTTGCTCACGAGATAGTAGTCCCACTCCTTGATACGAAGCTTCCCGGCCTTGATGTCGCCGCGCCTGTACACCGGCAGAAGCTTTTTCGCGTAGCCGCGCTCGGTCAGCTCGCCCTGCGCGTCCAGCAGTGGTATCTCATGCTTGATCTCATGCTGCATAGTTTGCCGCTCCTTTGATTTATTTTCAGAATGATCCTAAGAGCGATTTTACACGGCTATGCCGAAAAGTTCAAGACCAAGCTTTGCCGCCAGCAGCCCCAGCACCACGAAAATGACCGGAGTGACGACCTTTGTGCCGTTTTTTATCATCATCCCCGCGCCGAGGTACTGCCCCGCGAAGGCGAACACGGACGCGGCGAGGCCGATAGGCACGATCACCATTCCCGCCGTCAGCGACGTGACCATCGCGCCGAAGCTCGAGGCAAGGTTCACTATCTTCATATTGCCTGAGGCCGTGCGCAGGTCCATTTTCGCGAGCTTGCAGTACACGATGAGCAGGAAGGTCCCCGTTCCGGGGCCGTAGAAGCCGTCGTAAATGCCGATGATGAGGGACGCCGCGCAGACTATCGCGCAGCGCTTCCAGCGCTCCATCTCGCCCTGCGTCTCCGGGAAATGCTTTTCCTCCAGCATTACGGCCGCGACGACTATCAGCACCACGATGAGCATGTAGCGCAGCACCCGGTCGTTCACCATGAGCTGTATCTCCGTCCCGATGTACGCTCCCGCCACCGAGAGCGCCGCCGACGGCAGCGCGAGGAACCAGTCAGTGTAGCCGCGCTTTATATAGCGCGCGGTCGAGGCCACCGTGCCGAGGCAGGAGGAGAGCTTATTCGTGCCGAGAGCGATATGCGTCGGCATTCCGGCGATCATATACGCCGGCAGGGATATGAGTCCCCCGCCGCCGCCGATAGCGTCGACGAACGACGCGACGAACACGCCCACACATATGGCCAGTACCTTCCAAAGCTGGTATCCCGCGATAAGCATTAAGACGCCCTCCTGTTTGTTGAACGCATACCGATGACCGGCAGGGGCCGAGACGGCGCGGGTGCATTTTCTCCCGGCAAAACCGCGTCTGTCTCTGTCAGCGGTAGGGACTATAACACATTTTTATGGGCATTTCAATAAGTTTACGGCCCCGAAAGTCCCCTCGGCCACTCCATTTTGGCGTAGTCGGCACGGCGGTTTCTTTAACCTAGAGCAGGCGGCATGCCCTCCGCGCGGCAAAGGTTTGCCATGAGCTTATTTTGTGTTGAATTTCAAAACAAATGTGATATACTGGGCATGCAGTAAATAGTCAGATTATTGCTCCCTCGCATTTCTTGGTATGGCAAAACTCATTCGCATCGATGCACGCAACTGCTTGTTATAGTTCCCTCGCATTTCTTGGTATGGTAAAACCGAGAGCTACACCGTCGATTACATCGGCTAGTTATAGTTCCCTCGCATTTCTTGGTATGGTAAAACCTGAGGAGGGTCGTATCAATGGATAAGAAAGTTATAGTTCCCTCGCATTTCTTGGTATGGTAAAACCGTATTTTGTCCGAATGGAAAAACGGTAGTGTTATAGTTCCCTCGCATTTCTTGGTATGGTAAAACTCCTGTGTCACGGACATCGCGCCAAGATCGGTTATAGTTCCCTCGCATTTCTTGGTATGGTAAAACTCTTAGAATTGAAACAATCGGGGTGTTCTTGTTATAGTTCCCTCGCATTTCTTGGTATGGTAAAACTCGATCCTACTGAACAGGCTGGGGGCTAATGTTATAGTTCCCTCGCATTTCTTGGTATGGTAAAACCCCGCCCGCTGCGATGTTGTACGCGAGCTGGTTATAGTTCCCTCGCATTTCTTGGTATGGTAAAACGGTACCCGGGCAGAGCATTAACGCTCCACGGTTATAGTTCCCTCGCATTTCTTGGTATGGTAAAACCTCAGACTCTCTACAACCCGCTGCCTAACTGTTATAGTTCCCTCGCATTTCTTGGTATGGTAAAACCGACGAGCGACGTCACCGCCGCCCTCAGCAGTTATAGTTCCCTCGCATTTCTTGGTATGGTAAAACCCAGAACGCCGAGAGGAGTTTATTGCTCTTGTTATAGTTCCCTCGCATTTCTTGGTATGGTAAAACTGGTGACAATGCTTCGAGTAGGATCCTCTAGTTATAGTTCCCTCGCATTTCTTGGTATGGTAAAACCGTGCTATCAAGCGCATTGGGTGCGCTGAAGTTATAGTTCCCTCGCATTTCTTGGTATGGTAAAACCCGGGAGCTTGCTCAACAGCATTTCAGTAAGTTATAGTTCCCTCGCATTTCTTGGTATGGTAAAACTGTCGTTTCCCCCGGCGTTGTGAAAGTAGTTGTTATAGTTCCCTCGCATTTCTTGGTATGGTAAAACCAATGCGGAAAAATATCCCTGAAATCAACGGTTTCAGGGATATTTTTTTGCGTAAATCAGGTCTCTGCCGCCGCGCGATCTCAGGATGGGTGCGGCTTTTTCAGAAAACCGAAAGCGTCTCGCTCTCAAACGGTCCGTCCGCCTGCGTCAGCCCGCCGAGGAGGATGTCTATCCCCTCGTACTGCTTTTCCGTCACCGTCAGCATGCGGATGGCTCCGTTTTTCGGCAGATGCTCCATAATGCGCTGGCGGTGCTTCTCGACCGCGTCGGTGCCGGGGCACACTCTGGCATAGACCGAATACTGCACCATGTGATATCCGTCCTTCAGGAGGAAGCTCCGGAAGCGCCCCGCATCTCTCCTCTGTGACTTTGTCTGCACGGGGAGGTCAAAAAAGACTATGATCCTCATAAATCTGTTATTCATATCTGTGCTGTACGGTATCCAGCAGCTCCGGCAGGAGGAGCCGGGACGTCTTTTCCTCAAGGGAGCGGGCGAGGCTTTCAACGAGCCGGTCCGCGGCGTTCGCGACGGTGTGCCTCTGCCCGTCGGAGAGGATATCGAGGCCGAGGCAGTTGAAGAGCAGGCGCTTTTTATCCGGCGTCAGCCCGTCCTCAGGCTGCATTATGTACGACGTGAGGAGGTCCGCGACGGGGCGGAACGGCTCGATGAGGTCGTCCGCCAGATTAAACGCGTTAAGCGTGCTGTTATGGTGGATACCGAAGGCCGGGACAAAGCCGTGTACCGTCAGTGAGCGCGCTATGCTCCCCCTGATGACGGCGTAGCAGTAATTCAGCGCGGCGTTGTAGCCGCAGTCATGGCTGCGGGTGAAGCCCGCATCGAAGAGCGCGGTGAAATAATACCTCGCGGCGGCAGCCTCGACATTATCCGGGTCGCCGGAGCGCACCCTATCGGCCATGGCGCGGAGCGCGGGCGCTCTCTCCCCCTTTCCGCAGTATTCAAGGCACAGCGCCTGATTGGTTATCTTGGCCTTTACTATCGCCTGCCACATCCTTTTCTTCAGCGGCTCGCCTGCGCCGAGCTGGCGGTATATAGCGGCGGTCTGTCTGCTGTGCTGCATGAAGGGGGCGACCACGGCGCAGGGCATATGCTTTTCGTCGCAGAAAAAGACGCAGCAGCCGCGCTCTCCGAGTCTGGAGAGCGCGGCTGCGGTTATCTGGGTCTGTCTGTTCTCGATCAAAAGCGCGGAAATGTCCTCTATCGCGGCGGAGCGTTCAGCATCCGTGCGTATGACCAGCTGGTCGTTTTTCAGGGAGATACGGGCGGGGGACTCGATCACGATATTCCGGAACGCCATATTCAACCTCTCTTTATATTAAAGCCCTGTCTGGTTTCCTTCCCTACTCTGCTGTAATTTCCGAGAACGTCGACGGTGTATTTTTCGAGTCTGACGAGAGTCTTTATCCCCAAACCTTCGAGTCTGTACGCTCCGTCATGAGTGATGGCCGCTATGCTTGCCGTGCTGATGTTTGCTCCTTTATAGTACAGGAACTCCGACTTCGTCTCGTATGACGGCGGGAGGGTGCTTTCAGCGTTCGTGAGCCTCAGCTTCAGCCCCTTTTTGCCGGTAACTCTTATAAGATCGTTGGGGTACAGCGAGAATATGAAGTCCCCGTCGTCCATTTGCTTCCACTCTGTATATGGTTTAGCCGCAACGCATGCTCTGTCCGGAAGCTCGCTCCTGATAGTATCCGAGACATACACGGGGACGAAGTAGTAGCCGTCGTTCTCGACGAAAAAGACGTCTATCCGCACCATGCTGTCGTTGTCCGCGGCCCCCTTGCCGTCAAGCACCGGGACGGAGAGAGTAGCCTTCTCGCAGAGCTTTACCTTGTTGACTATCGGGCCGGGCGTTCCGTCGCTCTTGGGCTTTCTGAACGGCTCGGTGAACGCCTTCTCGCCGCTGCCGCCGAATTTGGCGAGCTGCGCCTTCAGCGCCTCATAGAGCAGTCTGTCGCTCTGCGGCATGTAGTAGTTCGCTATCTCTCCGTCCTTGTCCAGCCTGAGCCTTGTCAGCGGCTGCTTGGAAACGAGCAGCCCCTCGCCGAGCGCGGCGGGACTTTTTATGGTCTCCAGATGTGCCGCTCCCGTCACCTTTCTCCTCGGCATTCTGGAGACGAACAGCGGCCGCAGAGGCACGCCCTCCCGTCCGTAGAGCGGCAGCCCGAGGCCCTGGAGATTCTTCATCGGGTCACTGCTGAGCCGTCCTTCAAGCTCATCGCGGAATTTCGGCCACGGGTACGGGAAAGTCGATATCACCTCGCCGGTGGCCGGGTCGACGGCTATGCTCACCTCCGGGGTATGCATATACCGGCACTCGCGCAGCTCGGAGTAGCGGCTGAGCCTCTGTATCATCCCGTCGGTGGTGCAGGCGACTACCAGCGCGTCCACAGCGTGGTGGAGGTCTCCGTTGGCGCGCACCTTGCTTATCCCCCAGCGCTTTCTGAGATACGAGGTGATAATGCCGTTCACGGCGGTCACTCTCTTTTTTCTCCGCTGTGACGGGGCAAACTCGAGGTTATCGTTGAGGTAATTGAGGATGAAGCGGGACATGGTCTTGGTATCCTGCAGGTTGCGCTCACGGAATTTTTCTGCCTCCTCGGCGGTGAACGACTCCTTGAGGAGGTTGTTTCTCTTCTTTATGTTGCGCACCGAGGCGTTGACCCAGACCACGAAGTTATCCCGCCGTTCGCCGGTCATGTACTGGAGCGGGAGGCGGTTGCCCTTGATCTGGTTTTCCCGGGAAAGCACAAGCACCTTGTTTTTGCGGCTGTCGTCAAAGCTCAGGCTGTAGGGTATGATGTGGTCTATCTCGCAGTAGCCGTCCTCAAACAGGCGGCTGACCGGTATGGGGCTGAGGGAATAGGCGCAGCGCCCGTCCTGCTCCTGCCAGAGGAGATATTTCAGCAGATCCTGTCCCGTGGGATGTGAGACGCCAAACTCCCTTATCTGGTCCATCGCCCGCTCATTGCTGCGGGCGTTGTCGTCCATCTCTTTTTTCAGCCTGTTGCGCTCGTTGATATCCTTTGACATCTCGCGGGCAAGCTCAACGTTGATGAAGGTGGGACTGCAGCCCCGGTCACGGATGATTGCGTTGATGACCTTGACCGTCTGTGACACCGCGCGGCGCACCACGGGACTTGTCACGGGTTCGAGCGCCTCCTCCGTCAGGTGCAGGAGCTTTTGCCTGTTTTCGCTGCCGTGCGCCCTGAAATCATACCCGGCGGCGGTGCATGCCTCGTCATATCTCAGCCCCGCCTCAAGGTGCGGTATGAGCTTTTCACAGGCCTTTACGGAGAGATTGCCGAAGCCGGAGAAATTCCCCAGCGACGCGGCGGCGTCAAGCTCCTCAGCGGTAAGGCCGATATCGCCGAGCGCCTCGCGTATCTTTTTTTCCGTCTTGTAGACCGTGAGTGCGTAACCGATGGCGTTGAGCTTTTCGCGGCTCATGCCGGAGATATGCCCTTTTGATATCTTGTCAAAGCCGCGGCGCATTTCGTGGTAAGCTTTCAGGTAGCTGAATTTCTGCTTTTTCTCGGCTGCCTCCTGCTCCTCACCCGGGCGGTAATAGACGAGGTTGAAGGTTTTGCCGGGGCCGAGGGCAAGAGCTTTTCTTATCTTTGAAAAATCGAGCGCCTCGGTCTTGTGGGCCAGCTCGATGAGCTGCTTTCTCTGCTCGCCGGACAGCGGCGCGGACTCCCCTCCGTCGGCTATGCGTATGCTGTTGACATGGGTGAGGAGATTGAAGTATTCAAAGGAATAGCTTGCCTTTGCCGCTCTCTTCTCGTTCTTTTCCAGCGTGCAGGCGCCTATCATCCTCTCGATCTGGCTGCCGGCGTAGGGGCCGCTGCCGGGACCGTCGTCAAAGGAGCGCTGGCTAAGCAGTATTTCCAGATACTCCTCCTCTATCCCGGCCGCCGCGAAAGGAGCGCCGAAGGAGCGCTGTGCGGCGAATATCATTTTGACCTCGTCCGCGACCATATCCCTGCCGACGGTGGCTATGTACTTGCCGCCCTTGTTGCGCTTGTACTCGGAGTATTTGCCGCACTTCAGGAAAAGTTCGCCCACCGTGCGGTAGCCCTCGCTCTTCATCAGTTCAGCGTTCTCACTGACCGCGGAGAGCAGCTCGCCGTCCTCCTTTGACGTGCCGGACTTCCGGTTGGAACGGAAGCCCCTTCGCTGGGAAATATGGATGAGTATACGCGCAAATTCCTCAGCGGACACTCTCTCGTCCAGCGCACGGACGCGAAGAGCGTATATGTCCTCCAGCCGTCCGTCAAAGAGCCTTTCAAGCTCAGCCTCCGAGAGTATCCCCCTGTTGACGATCATTTCGCGGATACGCTCGTTGCGGTGCCGGTGGCGGCGCAGTCTGCGGCGCATGCTTCGTGCCGTCCTGCGCGGGAGAGCCAGCGAGGCTCCGTTTTTCGGGTTCTCCGCCACGTCAAACACACGCGAACCCATGTTGATAATACCGAACGGCGATTCATCCTTGTCAAGTGCCACGACCGCCCAGCCCACAGACGATATGCCGATATCCAGTCCGATCCCGTAAGAGTCCATTGCCTGACCTCCCATATTGTCAGAATATAGAGATGACGCCCCGCAGAAAAAGCGGGGCGTCAGAGCTCTGCGGTACTAAGACCTTATCATAGTAACCTGCGCAGTTCTTGGTATGGTAAAAAGAACTGTAAACAATATACTATAGCTCGCAAAATTTGTCAACACTTGTCGAGCCGAAAAAGTCAATTTTTTTCGACAAAAAAAAGAGACGCCGACACGGGGTGTCCCAATAAGAAAACATTGTTGGGTTTGAAAGAAACGGTATAGCTTCGGCTATGCCGTTTCTTCATTT
>CAKTMF010000013.1 GCA_934573855.1 uncultured Oscillospiraceae bacterium
CCGCATCTTCTCAGGCACACCTATATCACGAATCTGATTCATGAAGGCGTCGATCCAAAGACTGTTCAGTATTTGGCTGGGCACGAGAACAGCAAGGTGACTATGGACATTTACGCCAAGGTGAAGTACAATAAGCCTTGGGAACTGGCACCGGTGATAAACCAAGCTTTCAGCACAAATAGTGAAAAAGAATCGGCTTAATTGATGGGTTAACTCGTAGGGGAAACGGCAAGACAGAACGGAGAAACGCTTGAAAATACAGGGGAAAAGGCGAAAAACTGATTCAGTACGGGCTAAGAGCCGGGAGGATAAAGAGAATGGATGAGAACATGGCGCTTACCCCGTACGAGACAAGAGAAATTCTGTTTTATAAGACCGATAACGGCGATGTCAAGGTTGAAATTCTGCTATATCAGGAAAATTTGTGGCTGACACAGGCAAAGATGGCGGAGCTGTTTGAGGTGCAGAAAGCGGCCATCTCAAAGCACCTGAAGAATATCTTTGCCTCCGGCGAATTGATGGAGGATTCAGTTGTTTCCGTTTTGGAAACAACTGCGGCAGACGGAAAAATTATTCCACAAAATATTATAATCTGGATGCTATCATTGCAGTCGGTTACAGGGTTAATTCCAAAAAGGCGACCATGTTCCGCATTTGGGCGAACAGGATACTGAAGGAATATATCATCAAGGGCTATGTCATGGACGATGAGCGCCTGAAGGAGCCGGAGAGCTTCTTTGGGAAGGATTATTTTGAAGAGCAGATGGAGCGCATCCGTGACATTCGTGCCAGTGAACGGCGCTTTTATCAGAAAATCACGGACATATACTCCCAGTGCAGCGCAGACTATGATGTGGACAGTCCTGTTACAAAAGAGTTTTTCGCCACCGTACAAAACAAGCTGCATTATGCGATTACAAAGCATACCGCAGCGGAGATCATCTATGACCGGGCGGACAGCGCAAAGCCGAACATGGGGCTGACAACATGGAAAAATGCGCCAGAGGGCAGAATCCGCAAATCCGATGTTTTGATAGCCAAGAACTATCTGGATGAAACCGAGATGGGGAGCCTCAACGAGATCGTCACGATGTATCTTGATTACGCCGAGCGTCAGGCGCGTCGTGGAAACATCATGTATGGCCATGCAGGACGCGAACTATCAGCTTTTCGCCGAGAGCGTGGAGGCCGAATGTACGTTCAGCATCAAGCGCCCGGACACGGAGCTTGCGGCGAAAACGCTTGAGGATCTGGGGCTTGCACCGATCCGTGAGCGTCACCCGAACACGCTGTCCGGCGGGCAGAAGCAGCGACTTGCGGCTGCGCCCGCCATGGTCTGCGGCAAAGAGCTTCTGGTGTTCGACGAGCCGACCAGCGGGCTGGACCATGACAGTATGGCGCGGCGTTTCAGAGTCTACCGTTTTTTGTGATGACAAGGGTCATCGGCAAGCTGCTGGCCGGGAATAAAGAATTCGCCGGTTATTTGACCGGCTGCGCGGTGATGGCGGCGTTCTGGCTGATGCGGGTGCTGTTTCACTCACTGTCCACGGTGCAGTCGCACAAGGTGACGTTTGCCGTGCTTGGCAGCATGCAAACAGGGACTTCAGAAGCTTGCGCGGATGCCGCTGGGCGACGTGCAGGACAAAGGCTCCGTGGAGCTGAAAAACATCCTCGTCGAGCGGGTGGACAGCATCGAACCGACGCTCACCCACGCCATCCCCGAAATGAGCAGCAACGTGGCCGTCGTGCTGGCGACGCTTGCGTATCTCTTCGTTCTCGACTGGCGTATGACGCTTGCGGCGCTCATCACGCTGCCGCTCGGCATGGTATTTTTTATGCTGATGATGGCGGGTTATGAGAAGAATTATGCCTGCACAGTTGCGGCAACGAATGCGCTAAACGACACGGCGGTGGAGTATATCGGCGGCATCGAGGTCATCAAGGCCTTCGGCAAGGCGAAGAGCAGCTATGAAAAGTTTGTGGCTGCGGCTAAGGAGTGCGCCTGCAGCTATATCGACTGGATGAACAAGAGGAACTTCTATTTCACCTTCGCTATGAACATCATGCCCGCGGCGCTGCTTTCGATGCTGCCAATCGGCGGACTGCTGATGAAAAACGGGACGCTGGCGTCGGGAAAATTTGTCATCGTCGTTATTCTGGACATGGGCTTGGTGACACCGATCATCGGCTGCATGAAGTTTACCGACGATCTCGCCAAGGTCGGCACGATTATTTCTCAGGTGACGGACATTCTGACGGCTCCGGAGCTGCCGTGCCCGGAAGCGGACGCGGAGGCGACGCGGGGCAGCACAGTGGAGCTGCAGGACGTCCACTTTGGCTATAACAACAGAGAAGTGCTGCACGGCGTGAACCTGAGTTTCCGCGAGGGGACGGTCAATGCGCTTGTCGGTCCGTCCGGCAGAGGCAAGACCACGCTCTGCCACCTGCTGGCACGCTTCTGGGATGTGGACGGCGGGCGCGTCACGCTCGGCGGGCGGGATGTGCGCGAATGCGACATGGACAGTCTGATGCGAAACCTCAGCTTTGTGTTCCAGAATGTATACCTGTTCCATGATACGGTCGCCAACAACATCCGCTTCGGCCAGCCGGATGCGCCGATGGAGAAGGTTGTCGCCGCGGCGAAGAAGGCGCGCTGCCATGACTTCATTATGAAGCTGCCGCAGGGCCACGAGACCGTCAACGGCGAAGCGGGCGGCTCATTATCCAGCGGCTGTCCATTGCCCGCGCGATGATGAAGGACGCGCCTATAATTATACGAGGCCACGGCAAATGTCGACCCGGAGAATGAAAAGGAACTGATTGAGGCAATATCGGAGCTGACGCAGAAGAAGACCGTAATTTTGATCGCCCACCGGCTGAAGACCGTCCGCCATGCAGATCAGATTCTAATGGTGGACAAAGGACAGATCGTCCAGCGCGGCACACATGAAGAGCTTATGCGGGCTGCTTCATCACCGGACGCGAGCAGGCCGCAGGATGGAAGCTGTACCAGCAAAAAAATAATAAAACCGCACTGATTTGCATATAAATCAGTGCGGTTTTGCTGTTCTGTTTATCCGACGCTGCGGGGTATGCTGACAATATCAGGCGAGGTCGGCGAAAGCCTGCTCGAAGTCGGCTATGATATCCTCTATATCCTCAAGACCGACGCTGATTCTGACAAGACCCCCGGAAATTCCTGCGGCGGCCAGCTCCTCGGCGGAGTAGGTGGAGTGGGTCATGGAGGCGGCGTGCTCGACGAGAGTTTCGGCGTCGCCGAGAGAGACGGCAATAGTGCAGAGCTTCAGCTTGTTTATAGCCTTTGCCGTTGTCTCCTTGTCGGTCTTCAGCTCGATTGCTATCATGCCGCCGAACTTGTCCATCTGCTTCTTGGCGATCTCGTGTCCCTCAAAGCTCTCAAGCCCGGGGTAGTACACCTTCGCAACGGCAGGGTGCGCCTCGAGGTATTTTGCAAGCTTCATGGCATTCTCGCAGTGGCGATCCATGCGGATGCTCAGCGTCTTGAGTCCGCGGGCGATGAGGAACGCATTGAACGGACTCATAACCGCGCCGGTCATATGTACGACGCCGACACCGCGAACCTGATCGATGAATTCAGGCTTGCCGACGACAAAGCCCGCGATAACGTCGCCGTGACCGTTGATGTATTTGGTCGCGCTGTGAACAACAACGTCCGCGCCGAGATCGAGGGGGCGCTGGAGGTAGGGAGAGCAGAAGGTGTTGTCAACGATGACCTTAATATCCTTATTGAAGGCGTGGACGGCGTCCGCAACGGCCTTTATGTCAATGACCTTCATGGTGGGGTTGCAGGGAGTCTCAAAGTAGACGACCTTCGTCTTGTCGGTGAGGGCAGCCTTGAGCGCGTCAATGTTGTTCATGTTGATAAACGATACCTTCACGCCGAGCTGGGTGATCTCCTTGGAGAGGAACGCAAAGGTGCAGCCGTAGAGAGTCTCGTCAGCGACGATCTCGTCACCGGCGACGACGCTGCAATAGAGCGTAGCGGTGATGGCGCCCATGCCGGAGGCGGTGGCCATGGCGGCTTCGCCGTTTTCGAGGGAGGCTATCTTATCCTCAACGGCGTTGGTGGAGGGGTTTGCGGGGCGGGAGTATACGTATCCGGTCTCGGTGCCGGCAAATCTCGCGCCGCCCTGCTCGACGGTCTCGAACATGAAGGTGGAGGTCTGGTAGATAGGATCGCAGAGCGCACCGGCGCTGTTTTTGCGCTTGCCTACATGAATCTGACGGGTCGAAAAGCCCAGTTTCTTTTTCATTTCCATAATAATGCTCCTTCTTTATCGATAATGATATGTCTCAGCGCAGCCCTGCGGCGATCTGGTAGATCTCGCGGATGGCGTCGCTGGTAAGGCCAACGTAGCCGCCGGTGACGCCGTCTCCGACGCCGTTCATCTCAACGAGCTTTTCAATGTCGTTGGGATCGGCGCCGATCTCCGCAAACGTCAGAGGCATATTGAATTCGCGCATGAGGTTCTTGAAAGCTTCCACGCCCTCGCGAGCTGTGCGCTTGGGATCGTCAACGTCGAGCTGGCAGCCGAAGACCTTGACCGCAAGCTGCGTGAAGCGCTTTGCGTCGCTGTGCTCGATGCAGTAGGTCATCCATGCGGGCATTATCACCGACAGACCCGCGCCGTGTGCGCAGTCGTACACAGCGGACATGACATGCTCAAGATGATGGCTGTTCCAGTCCTGCTTGCGGCCGACGCCCATGATGTCATTGTGGCAGACCATGCCGCCCCACATGATGTTGGCGCGCGCGTCGAAATTGTGAGGATCGCGCATAGCGGTGCGCCCCTCGTGAATCATGGCGAGAACCACGCCCTCGAGCAGCCTGTCCGTAGTCTCAACTCCGGGAGTGTTGGTGAAGTAGCGCTCCAGCGCGTGAGAGATGATGTCGGTCACGCCGCAGGCGGTCTGGAAAGCGGGCAGGCTCTCGGTAAGAGCCGGATTCATGACGGAGAACTTCGGGCGGATACAGTCGGCCTCGGCTGCGGTCTTGTCCAAAGTTTCCTCGTTGGTGATGATGGCGTTCGGCGAGCCTTCGCTTCCGGACGCGGCAAGAGTGAGGACAACGCCGACGGGCAGCGCGGTCTCCGGAGTTTTGCCGGAGAAGAAATCCCAGAAGTCGCCGTCATACGGCACGCCCATCGCAATGGCCTTTGCAGTGTCTATGACGCTGCCGCCGCCGATGGCGACGAGAAAATCGATCTTCTCGCGGCGGGCAAGCTCGATGCCCTCGTAGACAAAGCCGCTCTTGGGGTTGGACTTCACGCCGCCGAGCTCGACACTGTAAAGACCGGCGGCATTGACGGACGCCTTGACGCGGTCAAGCAGTCCGGATCTTTTCGCGGACTGGCCGCCGTAGACGATGAGCACGCGGCTGCCGCCGAATTTGGCGACGTACTTGCCGGTGTCATTCTCGCGGTCGCGCCCGAAGACAAAATATGTTGGGCTGTAAAAGTCAAATGAATTCATATTATCCTCCTTCAGTTGTTGTGTATCTGCCGACGGATCAATATCCGCTCTTGTGGCTGCCGGGCTGGCCATAGGATTTGAACTTCTCCATGACAACGGCCATCTGCTCGTCGGTGAGTATCTGCGGCTGACCGATGCACATTGCGCGGTACTGTAGTTTGGCGATGTATTCCATATTGTTGGCGAGGGAGAAGGCGCTGGCAATGCTGCTTCCGCAGACGACTATGCCGTGATTTGCAAGAAGCACGGCGTTTGAATCACCGCAGACCTCGATGGCCTTTTCCGCAAGCTCTTCGGTGCCGAAGGTGATATACGGAGCGCAGGGGACAACGTCGGTGTTCGCGTCGCCGATCACGTAGTGAACGGCACGGATGGGTTGATTGAGCACCGCAAAGGTGGTGCAGTACGCCGAATGGGTGTGGACAACGGCGCGCGCTTCGGGCTTGTGCTTATAGAAGATGGTGTGCAGAGCCCATTCGCTCGAGGGCTTGCGGCTGCCGTCGACAATATTTGCCTCGAGATCGGTGATGGCGATGTCCTCTGGCTGGGTCAGAAGATAGTCCATACCGGAGGGGCTGATCGCCATCAGGTTCTTCTCGGCGTTGTATATGCTTATGTTGCCGCTGGTGCCGGGGCAAAGACCGGATGCACTGAGCTTTTTGCCGTATTCAACTATAAGCTCTCTCTCTTCCTGCATTAACATGAGGGTACCTCCAAAAAATGATTGATTAAATTAGATTCGCTTTGGCCCGGTTTTCAAGCCAGACGGGGTAGTATTCGTGAATTAAACTGTGCTCGCGGGGGAAAAAGCTTTTCGAGGACTGCGCGCTCTGCGCAGGGAGTCCGAGGTAAACGCCGCATATGTTGACAAGTCCCTGAAGCGTGGCCTGCTCAAACCCGCTGCAAAGCCTGAGCTCCATACCGGAGAGGTCTGAAAGCATCCGGCACAGCGCTTCCGAGCGGAAACCGCCGCCGCAGCCGTATATACAGGCGCCGTTTGCCTTCGTGAGCGAGATCAGCCGCCTTAGCTGCTCGTATATCGAACAGGCAATGTCTGCCAGAACGGCCCACGCCATATCGACGCGGTCAAGCTGCGCGTCCATCGGGGAGCGGGTGAAGAAGCCGCCGCGCCTGAGCGGGCGCTGTTCGTAGAAGAGCAGCGATGAAAACGAGGCTGTGCAGCAGAAGCTGCTTTTTGCGGCGTACTCGCGCTCAAGAAACTCATAGCTCAGGTCGGGGCAGAGATTGTCTTTGACGCGCTGATAGTTGAGCCCCGTCACGCCGGGGTTCATTTCAACGACAAAGCCGTTGCCGCCGAGGTCAGCATCCGTCCAGACGCGCTGCTGCGGATCGTAATACCGCTTGCTGCTTTTTATGATGACGGGGGACGTTGTGCCGGATACAACGGCAATATCGCCGGCGGACAGCTCCGTATACCTGAGCGCGACCTGAGTATCGGCTCCGCCCATGACGAACACGGCGTCGGACGCGGTGCCGCAGATATCGGAAAAGCAGTCGAGCACCGGGCCGACGGCCTCGCCAGCGGGGATCAGCGGCGGCAGGAGCTCAATGTCAATGCCGTACGCGGCACACAGCTCCTCGTCCCAGCTGCGGCTGTCGAGGTCATAAAGCTGCGTTTCGCAGGCCTGCGAGAATTCCATGGCGGCAACGCCGGTGAACATGAACGCGATCCATTCGCTTATGCTGACGACCTTGCTGATGCGGGAGTAAAGCTCCGGATAGACCATGCGCAGCCCCATCAGCTTCGCCGCGCAGAAATCCTCCGTCACCCATTTGCCGGAGCGGCGGTACAGCTCATCGCGGCCGATTATGCGATCCATGTAATCGCGCCCGCGGTTATCTATGTTCGGCAGACCGTAGAACGCTTCGCCGCTGCCGTCTATAAGTACGATGCTCTGCCGTGCTCCGGCGGAGGAGACGGCGCAGATCTCGACGTCGGGAAACTCGGCGTGCAGCTCTTCGCAGCAGCGGATTATGCGCTCGCCCCATTCTGACGGCAGGAAATACTGCGCGTCGGAATAGGCGCTGTCGCGGTAATAGGTGTTGGTAAAGGTGCGAATACCGAGGATCTCGCCCTTTTGAGACACCAGAGAGACTCTGGTGTTGCCGGTGCCGAGATCGACCAGCAGGTAATATTTCATGCCTTATTTTGCGAGCACGGCGCGGTTGAAGACGATCCTTTCGAGGTTTTCGCCCTTCAGCCACTGACGGATGCGCTCGTTGAGAATGTCGGCCTGATGCACGGTGACTTCAAAGGAGGAGCCGCCGATATGCGGAGTAAGGAGGGTATTGGGGCAGTACGCGATCTGGAGATCCTCAGCCGTGGGCGGCTCGGTGTCCAGAACGTCGATGATAGCGCCCGCGATGGCCTTGTCGTTGAGCAGCTTTATGAGCGCCTTTGTATCCACGACTGCGGAGCGGGCGGAGTTTACGAACAGAGCGGTGGGCTTCATGGAGCGGAGGAGCTTTTCGTTTATCATTCCCTTGGTCTCATCCGTAACGGGCAGATGGAGGGAGACAATGTCGCATTCCACGAATATCTTTTCAAGCTCGGTCTTCTTATAGTGGCCGATGTCGTTGGGGATAAACGGATCGTAGAAGCAGGTGTCGCAGTCGAAGCCGTCCATGATCTTTGCCGCGGCACGGCCGACGGCGCCGAAGCCGACGAAGCCGACCTTGCGCCCCTGCAATTCGTGACCCATCCACAGATAGTAGGGAGTCGTGCCCTCGACCCATTTGCCGTCCTTTGCCCACTGAATGGCGGGAAGGGCATTTCTGAGCTGCATGATGATAAGCCCGACAACAAGCTCCGCGACGGCCTGATTGTTGCGGCCGGGAGTGCAGAGCACGGGCACGCCGTGCGCCGTGCAGGCGTCGGTGTCGATATTGGCGGGCGCTGCGCGGCAGTCGCCGATGAAGCGGAGCTTGCCGTAGCCGTTCAGAACCTTTTCGGTCACGCGGTCAAGCTCGGTTATAAGAGCGTCCGGTTCAACGCGCCTGAGGTTTTCAAGCATCTCGTCCTCGTAATAGCGCTCGCCGGTCTCTGTCCAAGGCTCGTATACGACCTCCTCAAACAGCTCTTTCAGCTCGTCAAGTTTTTTCTCGGGATAAGGTGCGCGTACATAGACTTTCATATGCAATGCTCCTTTAATAGAATTTTTTGACTTCGGTCTCAAAATATTTATTCAAAAGATAGGGCACATACACGCCTTTGTCCGTGACGACGCCGGAGATCAGATGCGGCGGGACAACGTCGAAAGAGGGGTATATGGCCTTGACCTGCGGCAGTGTATTCTGGATGCCGCGGTAGCGGAGCACCTGTTCAGGGTCGCGCATTTCTATAACAATGTCGTCACGGCTGTGCTTGTCGGCATCCGGAATTCCGGTGACGAAATAGGGGAGACCAAAATATTTTGCAAGGATAGCCATCTGGAAAGTGCCGATCTTGTTGGCGATATGCCCGTCGCGGGCAATGGAATCGGCGGCGGAGGTGAAGAGATCGATGCCCTCATGCTGCATGGAGTATGCGATCATGTTGTCGGTGACGACGGTGGTGTCAAAGCCCATCTCCGCAAAGCAGCTCGAGGTAAGGCGCGCGCCCTGAAGATACGGGCGGGTCTCCGCGCAGAACACGCGGAAATTCTTACCCTTCTTCATCGCGGCGCGGATGACGGTGCCGATGATGGTCTCGCCGAAGCACTGCGTCAGAATGGTGCCGTTGTTCGGGATAAGCTCTTCGAGATAATCTCCGACGACCTGCATGGTGCTGTACCGGCGGTTGAGCGATTCAACGGTCGCGTCAACAATGGCTTCTATCGGATCCCTACCGGCCTCAAGCGCAGCCTTCGCAACGGCGGCGCAGTGATAGGTTATCTGACCGTAGCGATTCGCGGTAGTGGGGCGCGCATGAGCGAGGTCATACGCGGCCTGCTGAAGGAAGCTGTTCTGCTCGGCGGCAGACTTATCACGAACCTGATACGCGGCGAGAGCCATGCCCATACCGACAGCGGTGTAGGGTCCCGCGCTCTGCGTCACCATGTCGGCGATAGCCTTGACTACCTCCTGATAGCCGGAGCACTCGACAAAACGAACCTCGGGGAATATCCTGCGGTCAAGTATACGAACCTTGCCGTTTTCATACCATGCCACATTCTCGTATTTGAGAAGGAAGGGCATGCCGGCGTCCATTCTTTCCATACGCTTCTCCTCCTTATGCAATGATCAGGCGGAAAGCCTCAAGGATTTCAGCGCTGCTGACGAACTCGGAGCGCCGCATTATAAGCGTGATACCGAGCTTGATGAGCGCGCGCTCCATGGGAATGCGCTTTTCAAGGTCAGTGACGGAGGTGACCTCCATGACCTTCGAATCACCGACCACGCGGCGGATGATCTCGGTGCCCGCATAGCCGACGGAGTCGGCCATTACGCTGTCTATGTAATGCTTTTTGAAGCCCTCGGCCTTGTAGAGAGGGAAGGAGACAAGCTCGTCGTATTTTGCGAGCAGCTTCTCGCGGGTCATGTCGTAGGTCTCGGCGATTATCCTGTAAAGTGCGTCTATTGCGTCGTTCTCCTCGGGCATGGTGAATATCTTGTTTGCCAGAGAGAAGAAGAAATTGCCGATAACGTTGCCTATGTCGTAGCCCATCGGGCCATAGAAGGCAAACTCGGGGTCGATGACCTTGATGCCCTTTTCGTTTGCGAAGACGGAGCCGGAGTGCAGATCTCCGTGGATAAGAGCCTGGGCGTTGTTCATGAAGATGTCGCGGAGCTTGGCGACCTCGGCGTGCAGCGCGGCGTCGTTATAAAGGAAGTGCTCGACAAATTCCTCGTTGCCGGCGGTTATGATGTTGCGGTTCCTCTCGTTGTACGGGACGGACATGTAAGGCTCGGAGAGCACAAGATCCTCGGTGATGTCGCACAGCTCGGGATTGAAGAAGAACTTTACGTTCTTTTTCTTCTCGGCGCTGGGCAGAACGAGATCGGTCGTCGGCAGGAGCGTGTCCGCGAGGAAGGAGGAGAGATTCTCGCTCAGGTGAGCGTAGACACGGTTTGCCATGAGCTCCTTGCGGAGATTTTTATATGCGGAGATGTCCTCCATGGACAGCGCACACATGACCTCGTCGTAGTGATAGACCTCCGGAACATATGCCGGAGCGAGCTGTGATTCGAGCTGAAGGATCTTCGCTTCGATCTTGTTCCGGTAGGTGTCCAGCGGGCGGCCGGAGGAGCGCAGCAGCTTGTCGGCCTGCTTGACGACGACGGAGTGACCGTCCTTTTTGGACCAGATTTTGAAAACATAGTTGATGTTTCCGTCTCCGATCTCGATGCACTCGGTATCTTCGTCGGGCGCAAACTTATGTAGCACCTCTACGGCGTATCTTTTTACGTCGTCAGTGGTCATCAGGAAAAACTCGTCAAAGCTTTTCATTATGTGAACACCCCTTTCATTTGCATGTAATGGACAGTTATTTTCAGTTATATGACCGCACCGCTGTCGGGACGTGTCTCGACAATTGTGGGTAAAAAGTCAAAATAGTCAACAGATAACAATGTTTTGTCAGGCATGAAAACGGATGTATATGACAAAAACAATCAATGGCGGGCATAAAAAGTTGATATGCCGTTAAATTTATGTTGATTTTTGTTTGCCGATATGATATAGTACACGAGCGACGCAGCTTACTAATCCTGCGTCGAGATGCACAAAAAAGCAGAAAAAGTGCAAATATGGTAATGAAATGAGGCTTTGGGGCGGTATGTTGAAAATTGAACGCCAAAATATAATCGATCAGGAGATTAACAAGCAGGGCTTTGTGCTTGTACCCGCGATGAGCGAAATGCTCAAATGCAGCGAGGAGACTATCCGCCGCGACCTCAAGGAAATGGAGAGCCAGGGACGCCTCATGAGAACACACGGCGGCGCGTATCTCATAGATAACTTTGACAAGACCTATCCGACGAACCTGAGAAAGACGTACTACCATCAGACGAAGGACTGCCTTGCACGTAGGGCTGTCGAGCATATGCAGGAAAACGACATCGTCATGCTCGATTCGAGCACTACCTGCCTTGCGCTTGCCGAGGCGATGATACGCTCGCAGAAGATGCTGTCCGTGATAACCAATTCGCTTCAGATTTGCCTGCTCTGCAATGAGAGCAACATAAACAACATCAATCTCATATGCCCCGGCGGCGCGTTCAGAAGAAGAACGTCCTCCTTCGCGGATCAGCACACGATAGATATGCTCAAGACCTATCATGCCGACCGCGCGTTCATAAGCTGCCCGAAGCTCACCGTGGAATACGGACTTTCCGACAACCACCTGAGCGAGGCGCGCGTGAGAGAGACAATGCTCAAGCAGTCGCAGGAGAGATACCTGATCGTTGACCACACAAAGTTCAATTCCAGCGCGAATATCCTCTTCGAGGGGCTGGAGCTGGTGGACGTGATAATCACGAATCAGAAGCTGGACGAGGACTGGGAGAGATATATCGCAAGCCACGGAATAAAAGTTGAATACTGCACGGAGTAAAAAGTACCGATGCTTCCGGAAGCGGGTGCCTGAAAAGGCGCTCGCTTTTCGTTTTACTCAGAGCGACTGCGACGGATCCCAGGCAAACGCCGGATAAGGCGCAGAATCAGGGCACCAGCGCTCACCGGTCATGTTGACGGCTTCGAGGTCTGCTATAAGGTCAAGCGAGGGCTGATGGTGTCCGCCGTCATATTCGGTGGTCAGCCATGTCTCGACGATGGAGAGCACAGCCCATCTGCCCAGCAGCTCACCGCCGAGGCACAGAACGTTTGAATCGTTGTGCCTGCGGGTGAGACGGGCGGAATAGCTGTCGCTTATCGCGGCGGCGCGGACGCCCCTGAATTTGTTCGCGGCGATGCTCATGCCGATGCCGGAGCCGCATATGAGGATGCCGCAGGATGCCCTGCCGGAGGACACGGCGGAGGCGACCTTGGCGGCGTAATACGGATACCTCGACGGCTCCCGACCGCTGCCGCAGTCAAAGTAATTGTAGCTATGCTCGGACAGATACCTGATGATCTCCTGCTTCATCTTGAAGCCGGAATCGTCGCAGCCGATGTATATGTCCATGGCGGCTCACTTTTTGAGGGCGATAGCCTGCTTTGCCTTTTCAACTATGTCTGCGGCGGTGATGTGATAATACTCCATAAGAGCCGCGGGATCGCCGCTGCGGCCGAAGCAGTCGCGCACGCCGACGCGGAAGACGGGGACGGGGCAGGTTTCGGAGACGACCTCCGCCACAGCCGCGCCGAGGCCGCCGAGAATGTTGGCTTCTTCCGCGGTGACTATGCAGCCGGTCTCGCGGGCGGCCGCGATGACGGCCTCCTGATCGAGAGGCTTGATGGTATGGATGTCAAGTATCGCGGCGGAGATGCCCTCAACGGCAAGAGCTTCGCGCGCCTTCAGAGCCTCCTGAACCATAAGGCCGGTGGCTATGATGGTGACGTCGCTGCCGGAGGCGAGCTTGGCCGCCTTGCCGAGCTCAAAATGATATTCGGGGATGAGGTTTGTGCATTCGTCCACATCAAGCCTCCCGAGACGCATGAAGCACGGCCCGTCGTATTCGGCTATGGCCTTTGTGATGAGGCGGGTCTCATTCGCGTCGCAGGGGGAGAGAACCATCATACCGGGGATGGCGCGCATAGCCGCGATATCCTCAAGGCACTGGTGGGTAGCGCCGTCCTTGCCGACGGTGACGCCGGCGTGAGTGCCGATGACCTTTACATTGAGATGCGGGTATGCCAGAGAGTTGCGTATCTGCTCAAAGGCGCGGCCTGCAGTGAACATGGCAAAGGAGTTGACGAAAACTATCTTGCCGCAGGCGGCAAGTCCGGCGGCCATGCCGACCATGTTTGCCTCGGCTATGCCGACGTTGCGGGAACGCTCAGGGTAAAGAGCGGCAAATTTCTCGGTTCTGGTGCAGCACTGAAGATCCGCATCAAGAACGATAATGCGCTCGTCTCCTCCGATCGCTGCGAGGGCTTCGCCGTATGCGGTACGTGTGGATATTTTACCCATTGGATGTAGCCTCCTTTTCGGCGCGCGCAATTTCTGCGTCAAGCTCTGCCGCAGCCTTGAGATACTGTTCGGTGTTGGGGTCGTTGCCGTGCCACGCGTTGTTGTTTTCCATGAAGGAAACACCTTTGCCCTTTATCGTCTTTGCGATGATGACGGAGGGCTTTTCGGTCTCTTTCCTCGCCTCGGCAAAGGCGCGGCAGATGCTCTGCATATCGTGCCCGTCGCAGGTGATGACGTTGAACTTAAAAGCCTCGAACTTCTTATCGATAGGATAGGGGGACATGATCTCCTCTATCGTGCCGTCGATCTGTATATTATTGTTGTCCACTATCGCGCAGAGGTTGTTGAGCTGATAGTTGCCGGCGGCCATTGCGGCCTCCCAGATCTGCCCCTCCTGGATCTCGCCGTCGCCGAGAATGGCATATACGCGGTAGTCCTTCTTGTCGAGCTTGCCCGCGAGAGCCATGCCGACCGCGGCGGAAAAGCCCTGGCCGAGGCTGCCGGTGGACATGTCAACGCCCTTCACATGGTTCATCTCGACGTGACCGGAGAGATGGCTGCTTATATCGCGGAAGGTGCTCAGCTCTTCCTGCGGGAAATAACCCCTTGCGGCCAGCACGGAATAGAGCGCCGGTGTGCAGTGACCCTTGCTGAGGACGAGACGGTCTCTGTCTGGGCAGTGCGGCTTCTGCGGGTCTATATTCATTTCATTAAAATACAGGGAGGTCAAAAGCTCGCAGATCGAGAAAGAACCGCCGAGATGGCCGGATGTCGCGCGGTAAACCATTTCAAGTGCACTGCGTCGAATACGGGCAGAAATCAACATCAATTCAGCGGCTTTTTTGTTGGTAATGATGTTTTCCATAAGCATGAATCCTCCAAACATGTATACATGTGGCTTGTTTCGAAATTCATTATACACAGTATCCCACAAAAAGCAAAGCTCTCTTTCACCAAAAGAGTAATTTTGTTAATACTCAACAAAAAGCAACTGAGATTTTTTAGCAAACCAACAAAAAACCAACTTTACGAGCGAGAAAGCTAAAAATTTTCCGACGAAAAACGGAATAAAATAAGCAACAAAACACGCAGAAATCAATGAAAATCCCGTAAAACAGTAACAAATTTACGGAGACAAAAGCTAAACGACAGATAGCCACAAAAATCAAAAAATAACTTTACAAGGCAAAAAACTCATGATAAACTGCAAACAAGTGTAGCGGGTACCGCTACGGCCCAAACATATCCAAAAAATAGGAGGAACGAACATGAAAAAAGCGATATCCATCTTTTTGGCTGTTGTAATGGTTCTGGCGCTTGTTGCCTGCGGCAACTCCGCTGCTCCCAATGCTCCGGCCGCAGCTCCCAATGCTCCGGCCGCGGCGAACAACGGCTCCGAAACTGCGGGCATGGATTCCGATACTATTAAGATTGGCTACGTCTCCGACCTTACCGGCGGGACTGCCCTGTGGGGCACTGCCGGTCAGTACGGCGCAGAGCTTGCAGTAAAGGACATCAACGAAGCCGGCGGTGTTCTCGGCGGCAAGATGCTTAAGCTCGTCCCCATGGACGGAAAGGGCGAAGCGGCTGACTCCGTCTCCGCTTTCAAGAAGCTCGTCGATGAGCATCACGTCGTCGCTTCCATCGGCACCAACTTTTCTTCCTGCAACATCCCTATGGCTTCCGTTGCTGACGAGGTAAAGGTTCCCATCATCGGCACCGCAGCCTCCAACGAGCTCGTCACCGTTGACGAGAACGGCAACCTCCACCCCTACTCCTTCCGTATGTGCTTCATCGACTCCTACCTCGGCACCGTTATCGGCAACTACGCCGTTGACAAGCTCGGCGTCAAGAACGCGGCTCTCTTCACCATAGCCGGCAACACCAACTCCGAGTCTATTGGTTCCTTCATAAGAGATGCTATCAACGCCAAGGGCGCGAACATCGTCGCTGATGAGCAGTGTCAGGAAGGCGACGTTGACTTCCGCGCACAGCTGACCAACATCAAGGCAAAGAACCCCGACATCATCTTCGTCGTTATGAACGACTATGCAAAGAACGCGACCTTCGCAAAGCAGGCACGTGAGATGGGAATCGAGTGCACACTCATGGGTCACGACGGCTGGGACTCCGCTCAGCTCGCCAGCGAGGCACAGGGCGCTCTGGAAGGCTGCCTGTATGTCTCCCGTATCGGCTTCAACTCTCCCGATGCAAAGGCCTTCGGTGAGCGCGTTGTCAAGGAATACGGCATCAGCATGGAAGCCGAATGTCTGTTCGGCTACGACGGAGTCAACTGGATCGTTGACGCCATCAACCGCGCCGGTTCCGCCGATCCTACTGCGATCCGCGACGCTCTTGAGCAGACCGAAGTTTTCGAAGGCCTGATCGGCACTCTCGTCATGGATCCCGCGACCCACAACCCGTCCATGGCATGCGCTCTCTACGAGTGCCACGGCGACTCCTTTGAGTTCAAGGAAATCATCGAGGCTCAGTAATCAAACCTTACAGGTGGGGAGGGGGTATCTCCTCCCCGCCTCTTTATAAAAGGGGCACGGAAATGCCGCTTTTGCCGTTAACAAGCTCAACTTAGATATAGTAGTAGGAGAAAAAACATGTTTTTGCAGCAGTTAGTAACAGGTATATCGATCGGCGGCATTTATGCGCTGCTTGCAACAGGATACTCTTTGATCTACAGCTTGCTTGACTTCTCCAACTGGGCTCATGGTGAATTCGCCATGGTGGGCGCGTATGTTGCAATAGTGTTCTCCACTTTTGTCGGCCTGCCGTTCCTGCCGGCTGCAATTATGGGTATAGTGGGAGGCGCGCTGATAAGCTATGCCAGTGAAAAAGTGACATATCGCCGGATCCGCCGCAACGGAGCGCCTAACATGTTCCTCATGGTCGCGGCGATGGGCCTTTCAAATATGTTCCAGCAGGCATCCATACTCATTTTCTCAGGTCAGTACAGATCCTATGCTTTCAGACTTCCCGTGTCCACGATAAACGTGGGCGGCGCTTACATCGGCGTCCTCGACCTCATCAGCCTTGCGATCACCGCAGTTGTTCTGGTCATCCTTATTTATCTCATCAACAAAACTCAGTTTGGTCTCAACGTCCGTGCAATCGCATGCAACGCATACACCGCAAAGGTACTCGGCGTGAAGGTAGACCACAGCATCGCGCTGGTCTTCCTGCTTGCCGGTGCGCTCGCCGGTGTGGGCGGCGTGCTGTACGGCATGAAATATAACGTCTTCCCGCAGATGGGCAATGTCGGCCTCAAGGCGTTTATAGCCTCCGTCATAGGCGGTCTGGGCAGCGTCCCGGGTGCTATCGTCGGGGCAATAGTCCTCGGCATCCTGGAAACGATGGTTTCCGGATACATCAGCTCCAGCCTGCGCGACCTGTTCTCGTTCACACTGCTTATCGTCCTGCTTCTGGTCAAGCCGAGCGGCCTGTTCGGTGTTGACGTGCAGGATAAAGCCTGAGATGGGAGGACAACATGCTTACATTATTTAATGATATAAACGCCGCGCTCTGCAACGCACTGGGCATCAGCAGCTATCTTCAGGGCGTTGTGATAATGGTCTGCATCAACGTCATCGCCGTTCTCGGCATGTCGGTGCTGACGGGCTTCACAAGACTGTTCTCCTTCGGCAACGCAGGCTTTATGTCGATAGGCGCGTATACCGCGGCTATCCTCACCGTTCAGTTCAAGGTGAACTTCCTTCTTGCGATCATACTTGGCGCGCTGTTTGCCGGTCTCGTAGCGTTCCTGCTCGGCTCCATCACGCTGAGACTCAAAGGCGACTACTTCCTTATCACCTGTCTCGGCTTCGGCGAGTGCGTGCGTGTCCTGTTCAACTATACGAAGAACATCACCGGCGGCTCGGCGGGCTATCCCGGCATCCCAAACTACTCCAATATGCTGTTCTGCGTGGTCTGCGTTGTGCTCGCGTTCTTCATCGCGTGGAGATTCATCCACTCCAAGTACGGACGCAACCTGACCTCCATCCGCGAAAACGAGCTGGCGGCGGAGGCGGTCGGCGTCAATGCGTACCGCTTCAAGAGAATGTCCTTCACCTTCTCCGCGATTTATGCGGGCTGGGCGGGCGCACTCTACGGCGGCTACCTGATGTACATCGTCCCTGCAAGCTTCAACCTCGCCAAGAGCTGCGAGCTTATCACGACCACTGTTATCGGCGGCCTCGGCTCGCTGACCGGCTCCGTGCTCGGCGCAATAATCGTCACGATCCTGCCTGAGATATTCAGAGCCATGTCCAACTACCGTATGCTCATATACAGCATCGCGGTCGTGCTGATCATCATGTTCAAGCCCAGCGGACTTTACGGCTACAAGGAATTTTCCTTCAAGCGCATGTGCAGGACTCTCAGGCGCTGGGGCATTGCGATCGGCAAGCTCTTTGCTAAACTGTTCTCTGGCAAGAGGCAGCACAAGACGGCGAAAGCAGGAAAGGAGGAGAAAAGCAAGTGAGCACTGAAAAAACTCCTGTCCTTGAAATGTATAATGTTGAGAAGCATTTCGGCGGCGTCCGAGCGATAGACAACTTCAGCCTCAAACTCGAACCAGGCCAGATTCACGGTCTCATCGGCCCCAACGGCGCGGGCAAGACCACGATATTCAACAATATCACCGGCATCTATGCGCCCAGCGCGGGCAAGATAATCTTCAACGGTCAGGACATCACCGGCATGCCTCCGTATAAGGTGGCGCAGCTAGGTATAGGCCGCACTTTCCAGAATATCAGGCTTTTTTCAAACCTGTCCGTTATGGATAACGTCATAATCGCCAGTAATCTTGATGCGACGTATAATATGCCGCAGGCGATATTTATGACTAAGAAGTACAAAGAACGCGAAAAGTTCCTGAAGGAAAAGGCGATGGCTCTTCTTGAGGACGTCGGACTTCAGGATAAGGTGAACGAGAAGGCAAGCTCTCTGCCGTACGGCCATCAGCGCAAGCTTGAGATCGCGCGTGCAATGGCGCTTGACCCGAAGCTGCTGCTCCTCGACGAGCCGGCGGCGGGCATGAACGCCGAGGAATCGCTCGATCTGGTGAACTTCGTCCGCGAGATCAGAGAGAAGTACGACATCACTATTCTTATGATCGAGCATCATATGGACGTCGTCTCCAACCTCTGCGATTACTGCACCGTTCTTAATTTCGGCAAGACTATCGCTGTCGGCACTGCGGCTGAGGTCAAGAGCAATCCCGACGTTATCAAAGCTTATCTGGGAGGTACGGACTGATGGCTGCAATGCTGAAAGTCGATAATTTGTCCGCGGCATACGGCGGTATTCAGGCGCTGCGCGGAGTTTCACTTGAGGTTCAGGAGGGCGAGATAGTCTCCGTCCTCGGGGCAAACGGCGCCGGCAAATCCACTCTGCTCAAGTGCATCTCGTCCGTCATGAAGACGACCGGCGGAACGGTCGAATTCATGGGGAAGCCCGTGTCCAAGAAGCCTTATGAGGTAGTCGAGGCGGGGCTTGTGCAGGTCCCTGAAGCAAGACAGATCTTTACGAAGCTCACCGTGCATGAAAATCTCCGCATAGGAAGCAATTTCAGAAAAGATCAGAACGGCATCAAGGAAGATATTGAGCGCGTGTACCGCATTTTCCCCAGACTGAAGGAGCGCGAAAAGCAGTATGGCGGCCTTCTCTCCGGCGGTGAGCAGCAGATGCTCGCTATCGGCAGAGGCATGATGGCACGCCCGAAGCTGATGATGTTTGACGAGCCGTCTCTCGGTCTTGCGCCTGTCATAGTGCAGCAGGTGTTTGAGGTCATAAAGGAACTCAACAAGGAGGGACTTTCGATAATGCTGATAGAGCAGAACGCTCAGAAAGCGCTCAGCATCAGCGACCATGCGTACATCATGCAGACCGGCAAAGTCGTTATGCACGGCACCGGCAAGGAGCTTCTGGCGGATGAGAATATGGTCTCCGCGTATCTGGGCGAATAAGCCTAATCCAGGAAAGAAATAAACAAAAACCCCTCCGGCTATACCGGAGGGGTTTTGCTGTCATACAGGATTCAGGTGAACATCAGATCAAGTATATTTTCGGCTGTGATCGCGCCGAAAATGTTTTTTAAATCCAGCGTTGACAGGGCACGAGCCACACTGTCGCGCTCAAAGCAGCAGCCTGTCAGCGCCGCCGCCGCGGGCGCAATGTCCTCAAGAGCCATGAAATCACCCTCAAACGAAATGTCGGTTATCTTTCCGTTCTGCACGTCCGCCATTATACACAGGCTGCCGCCGGGGAAGCGGCGGGTGTTTTTATATTCGAACTTTTTGGTCCGTCCCCATGTCCAGTCCCACGAACGGTATTTTTCGTCCGCGATCCTGGCCGCCTCGGCAAGCTCTTCGCCGGACAGATGCTCGTGCACAAGTCCGTCCGCGGACAGTGCTGCGAACAGTCTTGCACGGAACTCTGTCATGTCCATGTCCGTCGGTAGAAACTCTCGGATATTGCCGACACGGCTCTTCACTGACTTGACACTCTTGGAGCTGAATTTGTCTGCGTTTACATTGAGCGCCTCGCTTATGACCTGCGGGTCGGAGTCAAAAAGAAGCGTGCCGTGATGCAGTATCCTGTCGCCGCAGAGACGCTGCGCGACGCCGGATACCTTGCGGCTGTTGACAAGAATGTCGTTGCGTCCGGACTTTTCGGCGCAGACGCCCATTGTGGACAGCGCGCGGCACACCGGTTCGGTGAAGCGTTCTATGGATATTTCGCTGCCGTTTCCGGCATCGGATATGAATGAATAATTCAGGTTGCCCATGTCGTGGTATACCGCACCGCCGCCGGTCATCCTGCGTACGACCGTGACACCGTGCTGCCGCACATATTCCGTGTTGACCTCAGCCCACGCGTTCTGGTTGCAGCCTATGACAACGGTGTTGTTGTTCTGCCAGAGAATGAGCCAGTCGCCGTCTTCCTTGTTTTCAAGAACATATTGTTCAAAGGCTAAGTTATAGCATGGGTCGGTGCTGCCGGTTTCAAGGTAGTGTATCATGCTTCCCTCCGTGCGGCCTGGCGAAAGAGCAGAATTTGCTGCAGGCCGCCCTGTAAATTGTGAATTTTTGGGCAAATGGCGGCGCTGCGGGAGCCGCTTTTAGACGAATAATATAGCATCCGCGCGATTTGCTGTCAATCTTGAAGTGGCTTTATGTTGGTTTATCCGTGAAAGCTTTTGAAAGCACAGATCGCATTATGTCAATATACACATAAAACAACTAAAATATTTGTAGATAGTGCCGTTTCTATCACATATATCACGAAATATGTTGTTTTATGACTGAATCGATGATATTATTTATGCGCGAATGTGGTTTTATATTCAACCACCAACAGCTTTGTCATTTCAAATATCTAAATTCAGCCTTCAGGAGGAAAACTAAATGGCAGTCAGCAATGAAATGATGAAAGACATGTATACGCGGATGCTGCGCATACGTGACTTTGAAAATGCGACCTCAAGACTGTACGCGGAAGGAAAGATACCGGGCTTCTGCCATCTGTATATCGGCGAGGAAGCCGTCGCAACGGGCGTGTGCGAATGCCTTACGGATGAGGACTATATCACCAGCACGCACCGCGGCCACGGCCATATAATCGCCAAGGGCGGCGATATGCGCCTTATGATGGCGGAACTCTTCGGCCGGGTGACAGGCTATTGCCACGGCAAGGGCGGCTCCATGCATATCGCGGACAGAGACAAGGGCATCCTGGGCGCGAACGGCATCGTCGGTGCAGGGCAGTGCATAAGCTGCGGCGCGGGACTGTCCATACAGCTGCGCAAAACGGATCAGGTCTGCGTCTGCTTCTTCGGCGACGCATCCACGAACCAGGGCACCTTCCATGAGTCGCTCAATATCGCGTCGCTGTGGAAGCTGCCGGTCGTGTTCGTGTGCGAGAACAATCTCTACGGCATATCCGTCAGTCAGGAGCACCATCAGGCGATAAAGGATATCTCCGTGCGCGCCGTTGCGTACAATATGCCCGGCGTAACGATCGACGGCAACGACCCGCTGGCCGTATATGAGGCGGCGAGCGAAGCCGTGGCGCGCGCCCGTGAAGGCAAAGGGCCGACGCTCATCGAGTGCAAGACCTACCGCCAGCACGGCCACTTTGAAGGAGACCCCGCACCCTATAAGCCGGCGGAGGAGCAGGCGGCGTGGATGAAGAGAGACCCAATCCCCAATTTCAGAAAGTACCTTATCGATAACGGCGTGGCGGACGAGGATGAGCTTTGCAGCATTGAGGCAGGCGTCGCGAAGGAAGTCAGCGATGCGATCGAGTTTGCCGCCGCCCAGCCCTGGCCCGACGCAGATTCAGTTGTTGTCGATGTATATTCGGATATAGTAGAGGAGGCAAGAAAGAGATGATCCTGACTTATCGTGAAGCTATCCGCGAGGGTATGAGCATAAGAATGCGCGAGGATCCGAGAGTTATCCTGTTCGGCGAGGACACCGGCGCCTACGGCGGCAGCTTCGGCATCACCCTCGGCATGTATGATGAATTCGGCGGCGACCGCGTGCGCGATACACCGATATCCGAAAACGCGATAATCGGCTGTGCCGTCGGTTCCGCGGCTACCGGCATGAGACCGATCGCAGAGCTCGTTTTCTGCGACTTCCTGACCGTCGCGATGGATCAGATCGCCAATCAGGCGGCAAAGATGCGCTATATGTTCGGCGGAAAAATATCTCTCCCCATGGTCGTCCGCATGCCTGCGGGCGCGGGACAGGGCGGCGCCGCGCAGCACTCCCAGTCTCTCGAGGCGTGGGTCACTCATGTGCCCGGCCTCAAGGTCGTGTATCCGTCATCTCCGCAGGATGCGCTCGGCCTTATCCTGTCCGCTATCGACGATGATAACCCCGTAATATATTTTGAAAACAAGATAATAAAAGAGAAAGCCGATATCACCAATTTTGATCCCATTCCGCTCGGCAAGGGCAATATCGTGCGCGAAGGTACGGACATTTCCGTTATCACCTACGGCCTTCAGGTATATGACGCGAAGAAGGCGGCGGATATCCTCGCCAAGGACGGCATAAGCCTTGAGATCATCGACCTGCGTACGCTCTATCCGCTGGACAAGGATATGATACGCAGCAGCATCGCAAAGACTCATCACGCTATCGTTATCACCGAGGAGACAAAGCGCGGCGGCTACGGCGGAGAGATCAGCGCGACCATAGCCGAGGAAATGTTCGACGAGCTTGACGGCCCCGTCGTGCGCATTGGCTCGCTCAATACACCCGTCCCCGTGTCTCCGATCCTTGAACAGGCGTTCATGCCCAACTATCAGGATATCGTCAACGCCGCACGGAAAATGCTGTGACCGCGTTTCGGAAGGAGTTTTAGGTATGGCCTTTTATGTATCAATGCCCAAGCTTGGAATGACGATGACGGAGGGCACGATAAGTGAATGGAAGAAGAAAGAGGGAGACGCCGTCGCGGTCGGCGACCCGCTCTTCGACGTGGAAACCGACAAGCTGACGAATACGATAAACGCCTACGAGGCGGGAACTGTGCTCAAAATACTCGTGAACGACGGCGAGACTGCGGCCTGCCAGCAGCCCGTCGCCATTATGGGGCAGGCGGGCGAGGACATCTCCGGTCTTACGGGGACTTCCGCCGCTCCAGCCAAGGAGAAGGCGGAGCAGCTCTCCGCGCAGAGCGTACAGCCCGCCGCGCACAAGGCCGGTGAGCGCATGATAATCTCGCCGAGGGCGAAGAAAGTTGCCGCAGAGCTTGGGATAGACCCGCATTGTGTCACGGGGACCGGGCCGAACGGACGCATCGTCGAGAGGGACATCCGCAATTATAAGCCTGCCGCACAGGAAAAGGGCGGCGTAAAGACGTCTCCGCTTGCGAAAAAGATTGCCGCGGACATTGGGGTAGATGTGAACGAGATCCCGAGCGACGGGCGCGTTATGGCAGGGGATATCCTCAGGTATCTGCATGACAGCCGTATACCGGTGCAGGAGGAGGCTCCCGCCCGCGAGGAGACCGTGAATATGGATGGCATGCGCAAGGCTATCGCGCGCAACATGCTCAATTCCCATATGACCAGCCCCACCGTCACCTTCGATCTGAGCGTGGACATGACCAATCTCAAGGAGTACCGCGCCCAGCTCAAGGCGAATGACATCAAGGTGAGCTATACTGACATACTGGTCAAATTCGTCTCGAAAGCGCTCACGGAATTCCCCGCGCTCAACTGCTCGGTGGACGGAAATAAGATCATCTATAAGCACTATGTCAACATGGGCGTCGCCGTTGCGCTCGATAACGGACTCGTGGTGCCGAATGTTCCCTACGCCGACAAAAAGAGCCTGAGCGAGATATCCTCGGAGGTCAGGGAACTTGCAGAGCTTGCCCGCAGCGGGAAGCTCCCGATGGAGCGTCTCCATGGCGGCACGTTTACTATAACCAACCTCGGCATGTACGGCATAGAGAGCTTCTCTCCCATCATAAATCAGCCTGAGACGGCGATCCTCGGCGTGTGCGCAATGCAGGACAAGCCTGTCGTTTTGGACGGCAAGATCACCGTCCGGACGATGATGAACCTGTGCCTCACCGCCGACCACAGAGTCGTGGACGGAGCTATTGCCGCGCAGTTCCTTCACCGGGTCAAAACGCTCATGGAAAACCCGGCGCTCATGCTTGCATAATTAAGGAGGACGGATATTCAATGGCGACCAATGTCATCATGCCGAAGCTTGGAATGACCATGACTGAGGGCACGATAATCAAATGGCATAAAAAAGTCGGGGACGCGATCGAAGATGGCATGCCGCTCTTCGATGTGGAGACCGACAAGCTTACAAATACGGTGAATGCGAATGTTTCCGGAACGCTCCTGAAAATAAGCGTTCCGGAGGATGGTACGGCGGACTGCCTGACGGTCGTTGCGGTCATAGGTAGCGAGGGAGAGAAGCTTGAAGCCGAACCTGCACCGACTGCCGCGGCGGAGCCTGTCGCGCCGCAGACGGAGAGCGGCAATGATCTCATCGTCATCGGCGGCGGACCGGGCGGATACGTTGCAGCGATACGCGGCGCGCAGCTTGGAATGAAGGTCACACTCATCGAGGCGGACGCCGTCGGCGGTACCTGCCTCAACCGTGGCTGCATGCCGACTAAAACGCTTCTGCATTCTGCCGAGGTGTACGAGCTGGCAACGCACTCTGCCGGTATCGGTATAGTGGCGAACGACGTTTCGGTAGACTGGAATGCGGTGCAGAATGTGCGCGCCGGTGTCACGAAAAAGCTCACCGACGGCGTGAAAGCGCTCATAAAGGCAAATAAGATTACGCTGATATCCGGAAAGGCGAGCTTTGCAGACCCGAAAACAGTCTCGGTCGGCGGCAGGATGCTGACTGCCGGAAGGATAATTATTGCCTCCGGCAGCGCGCCGATCATCCCGCCGATAAAAGGGATCAGCGAATGCGGCGCGGTCATCGATTCCACGGCCTGCCTGCAGCTCGACCATGTTCCGGAGAGCCTGCTCGTCATCGGCGGCGGAGTGATAGGCCTTGAGCTTGGCAGCGTGTACGCGCGCTTCGGCAGCAAGGTCACGGTAGTTGAGATGAGCCCCAAGCTCCTGCCACTCATGGATTCGGAGCTTACCTCGATGGTTCGCCGCCAGCTTGAGACCAAGGGCATGCAGATACTCACGGAGAGTAAGGTCGTCTCCGTGGAAAACTGCGGCGTTGGCGGCAGAGTTCATATCGAATGCCCGAACGGCGAGAGGACAGTGGAGGCGGAAAAGATCCTGCTCTGTGTTGGCCGCAGACCCAACATCGAGGGACTGGAACTTGAGAAAGCCGGAGTAAAGACAGAGCGCAGATATATTCAGGTCAACGATCGGATGGAGACCTCCGTTCCGGGCATATACGCTGTCGGTGACTGCAACGGGAAGCTTATGCTGGCTCATGCCGCAATGGCTATGGGCGAGACGGCGGCTGAGAATGCTGCTGGCGGCAGCAAGATCTTTGTTGCGGCTTATAGCCCGTCCTGTGCATATATCGGCCCCGAGCTTGCCGGTGTGGGATATACAGAGGAACAGCTCAAGGAAAAGGGCGTGGACTACAAGGTCGGCAGATTTGTCACCGCCGCAAATGGCAGAAGCCTTGTGTCCGGCCATGTTGACGGCATGGTCAAGGTCATTGCCGGTAAAAAATACGGCGAGATCCTCGGCGTACACATCATGGCGCCGAGCGCGACCGAGCTTATCGAAGAGGCGGCGCTGGCCATACGGCTCGAAGCCACGGTGGATGAGCTTGTGGATACGATACACTGCCACCCGACCGTGTCCGAGGCGCTGCGCGAGGCGGCGCTCGCGGCAGATGGCCGCGCGATACATATGCCGAATAAAAACAAGTAAACCGATAAACGCCTCAGGCTGCCGTCTCATGTGCAGCCGCAGCAAGCTTCTTGCGGTTCTTCGCGGGGAACGCGGTGAGCTGCATTTTGGCGTTGAGAAAGGGCTGTATCAGCCGCAGAGAAGCATCATCCGTTTTTGGAACCTCCAATCAGCCCGGTAAACAGCTTGTCCCGGTCAAAATCCCCGGAGACAATAGTCCGGGGTCATAAGAAAGTGATATCGTATTTTCTCAGGAACGGCGTGGCTTCGGTCGCGCCGTTTCCTGTTCCAGTAGTTCTTCCTCGGGGATAAAGCACACAAGGTCATAGCCGTGTTTCTGCTAAACCGCAGGAAGAAAAGAACAAAAAAATAGAGAGAAAGGAAGGTACACCATGATGAAACGAAAGGTTTACGTGATATGGGTGGTCGTTCCTGCCATTGAATGGGATGTACAATTCCGGGCTTGCTTAGTGAAGGCATAATATCTTACTCACAAACTTACTCATTATTATAAGTGAGCAAGGACCTGAAAATTTCAGGAGCTTTCCAATCGTTTTCGATGTTTGATTCATATCCTTGCTCCTTACGAGTTGGAGTATGCTAACTAACGGCTTGAACGATACCACCTGTAATTTGACAGGTGGTACCAGAAGGCGCCTGCTCGAGCGGCACCTTATTTGAGCTTCAGAATATCCGCCCAACCTATATCGAAAAAATATTTCAGCTCCTCAACATGGTTGACCGCATCTTCTTTTTTCATCTTGTGTGCCACCGGCTCAAACAGCCCATAAAGATAGGAGCTGATGAGGATATGCACGGTTTTTTCTCCGGACTTTTTCCCATTGATAACAGCCTCGTGACCGGTGGCCTCCATAAAGCGGAGGGTGGAGCGCTCCAGAATGTCTACCAAATCGTCCATATAGTGTTAGTAGGACGAGCCGCCCGCACAGCACAGAAGAAGCCGGAACACATCGAAATGCGCATAGATGTAGTCCACGAACGGATTTCCGTCCCGGCCCTCATGAAGAGCCGTCGCCTCCTGCTGGTCCTTTGCCTGGGCGTGAAAGTCCTCGTTGCTGCCAACCAGAGTCGCCTTGAATTCCTCTGCAACAGGTGCGACCAACGCACAGAAAAGCGCATCCTTCCTGGAATACCGCTTCTGCAAAGCACCCCATGTTACCCCTGCGCTCTTGCAGATAGCATTGGTCGATGCCCTTTCGTAGCCCTTCTCCAAAAAATTCCCTTTTTGCAGCATCCGGGATTCTCGAATCGAGGGTTTTATCCGGCTTTGACATTCTTTGCCTCCATTCGGATAGCTGCACTACCGATAGTTGCACTATCGTTATGGCAGGGGGGTTCATAAATTGCAAGAGGGCTACCGACTTTTTGTTTATAAAAGCACGTTCTTAGTATTCTACGGGGTTTGATCGTCCTCTATACCATCAGTTGACAAGGACACACACGGTTTTGACGGGCGGAAATGCGCCCATGCAGCTTCAAAGCCCTTGCCGATACATCAAGTATCGGCAAGGGCTTTTCATTGCCTGAACGCATTTCCGCTCCGGCAAAACTGCGTTGCACCTGACGGCTTTGAATTTTCGAGTGATTTTTGCTTTTTGAGCCGCAGATGTGTCCTTACCCATCAAGGAGAAAAGGGCAAAAAGTACCGGAAAGACTTGCCGTCAGGCGGGTATGCTCTTGTCAACTGAAGGTATACTGTCTGCATATAGGCGCTTTACAAATCGTCCACCAGTGCGGTGCTCTTGGCGTAGGCGGTGCTGCGGGCCTCAAAGAAATCCGTCTTGACCATGTTGGCGTCGGCGTACTGGCTGACCCATGCCATGCTCTCCGGCTCACTCTCATAGCCGGGATACAGCGCCGGATACCCGAGGCTTGTCCAGCGGAGATTGCCGAGGTAGCGGATGTAATCTGTGACCATCCGGCGGTTCAGCCCCGGCACCTCGTCCCCGATGACATAATGCCCCCACGCGATCTCCTGTTCCACGCCCTCCAGCATCATTTCCCGAAGCGCCTGCACGTTTTCCGCCGTGAACAGCTCCGGCTGCTCCTTCTGTAGCTCCAAAATAATGTTGCGAAACAGCCACAGGTGGGTGTTCTCGTCCCGGTTAATGTAGCGGATCTCCTGTGCCGAGCCGGGCATCTTGCCATTGCGGGAAAGGTTGTAGAAGAACATGAAGCCACTGTAAAAATAGATGCCCTCCAAAATGAAGTTGGCCATCATCACGCGCAGCAGCGTAGGGGCGTCCTTTTGCTCCTGGAACTCGTTGTAGCAGTTCCCGATGAAGGTGTTGCGCCGCAGAAGGTGCTCGTCGGTCTTCCACTGGTAGAGGATGTCGTTCCGCTCCACGGGGGAGCAGATGGTGTCGAGCATATAGCTGTAGCTCTGGGAGTGGACGCACTCCTGAAACGCCTGAATGGAGAGGCAGAGATTGACCTCGTTGGCGGTAATATACGCGCCGATGTTGGGTAGATTCGCCGTCTGGATGGAGTCAAGAAAGACGAGAAAGCTTAAAATTTTGTCGTAGGCCGTGCGCTCGGCCGGCAGCAGGCGGGGGTAGTCCTTCACATCCTGCGAGAGATTGATCTCCTCCGGAATCCAGAAATTGTTCATGGCCTGCCGGTACCAGTCGCTGACCCACGGATACTTCATGTTGTTGAAATCGTTGAGGTTTGTTGTGTTGCCGCCGATCATACGCCGCAGGCGCACGTCGATGTCACCCTCCGGATTAAAAAGTGGCTTTTTCTTCAGTTCTACCATGGTACTGCTCCTCCCTATGACGCGCAGCTTTCGCAGTCCTCCACCTCAAGGGACTTGCTGCGGATGTAGTAGATCGTCTTGATGCCGCTGCGCCACGCATCCAGATACAGTGCCAGTACCTGCCGCATGGTGTAGTCGTTGGTGATATACAGGTTCATGCTCTGTGCCTGATCAATATGCCGCTGGCGCACGCCTGCGGCCCGTACCGACCAGCTCTGGTCGATGAGGTGAGCCGCCTTATAGTACCACCATGTATCCAGCGACAGCTCCGGGGCCACGCGGGGCAGGATGCTGCCCTTCTTTTCCTCTAAAAAGAAGCGCCTCATGACAGGGTCGATCCCAGCCGTAGTGCCGGAGAGAATAGAGGTGCTGGAGGTGGGTGCGACGGCCAGCAGGTATGCGTTGCGCATTCCCTGCGCCGCCACCGTTTCGGCAAGCGCCCGCCACTTGTCGGAGGTGTAGCCCCTCTTCTCAAAATACGCGCCGGTCTGCCAGTCGCTGCCCTCAAACAGCGCATAGCAGCCCTTTTCCCGTGCCAATGCCGTGGCCGCCCGGATGGCGGCATAATTGATGCGCTCAAACACCGCGTCGGCGAAGGCGAGATGCTCCTCGCTCTCCCAGCGGATGCCGCGCTTTGCCAGCATGTGGTGATAGCCGCTGACACCAAGGCCAATGCTGCGGTATTTGTGGTTCGTGAGCCGGGCGTATTCCAGTGGGTAGAAGTTCAGGTCGATTACATTGTCCAGTGCCCGCACCGCCGTCTCCACCGTGCGCTCCATGTAGGTATCGTCCTCCACGGGAAGATTTCCGAGGGAGAGGCTGGCCAGATTGCAGACCACGAACTCGCCGGGGCGGGTGGCCGTCACCACCACCGTGTCGCCGTTCTCCGTCTGCACCGAGGTGCTGATATGCTCGATGGGCGCCATATTCTGGGCGATCTCCGTGCAGAGGTTGGAGCAGTAGATCATGCCCGCGTGGCCGTTGGGGTTCATGCGGTTGACGGTGTCGCGGTTAAAGGCGAAGGGCGTGCCGGTCTCTACAGCCGAGCGCAGCACCAGCCGCACGATGTCCTTGACGGTGACGGTGCGCTTTTCGATGCGCGGGTCGCTGACGCAGTCCAGATACCGCTTCTCCCACTCCTCGCCCCAATAGTCATCCAGTGCGTAGCCCTTGACGGTGAGAATCTCATGCGGACACATGAGCTGCCACGGCGCGTCAAGATTTTTCTCCGCCAATTTCCAGAACAGATCGGGATAGCACACGGCAGGAAACACGTCGTGCGCCTTCATGCGGTCGTCGCCGTTGTTGGTGCGCAGCTGCAAAAACTCAGGGAGATCCTTGTGCCACGCATCTAAGTAGACCGCCACTGCGCCCTGCCGCATGCCCAGCTGATCCACGGCAACGGCAGTGTCGTTCACCAGCCGGATCCAGCGGATGACGCCGCCCGCCGCCCCCTGAAAGCCCCGAATGGCGCTGCCGGTGGCCCGTACCTTGCCAAAGTACAGCCCCATGCCTCCACCGAACTTGGACACCTTTGCAAAATTGTCAACGGAGCGGTAGATGCCGTCCAGACTGTCCGGCACCGTGTCGATAAAGCAGCTGGAAAGCTGGTGATGGGGCTTTCGCGCGTTGGACATGGTGGGGGTGGCCATGGTGACCTCCATGCGGCTGAGCATATCGTAAAACCGCCTGACCCAGTCCATGTGGCCGGAGGCCTCGTTCATGGCAAGGTGGAGCGCGATGCCCAGGAACATCTCCTGCGGCGTTTCCAACGGCTCACGGCTGCGGGACTGGATGACGTATCGCTTGAGCAGCAGGTCAAGGCCGGAATAGGTGAACAGTGTGTCCCGCTCCGGGCATAGAAAGCCCTCCGCAGTGTCGATCTCCTCACGGGAATAGCGGGCGAGGATATAGTCGCCGTACAGCCCCTTATCCGTCAGATAGCGGAGCTTTTCATACAGGCCTTTCACACCGCGCTCTGTCCACCGCGAGGCATTGCGCTTGGAAAAGGTGTGATTCAAAAGCCGTGCCGCGATGAACTCCCATTTGGGCGCCTCCACCGTGGTCAGCTCCACCGCCGCCTTGGTAAGGGCTTCCATTTTCGCATCCGTGGTCATGGCGGGCTTGCAGAAGCTCTCAAATTTCAGCTGCAAGGCGCTGAGGGGATAAACCTCTTCCTCGAAATCCTTCTGGATCTGCCGTAGGACGTCCTCAAGGGCATCATCCCCCACCTCGCGGGCGAGGTCTGCGCGGACGCGGCGCAGGGCGGCGCGCTTTTCACGGTACAGGATATATGCCTTTGCCACCTCGTAGTGTCCGCACTCCATGAGTACGCGCTCCACCTCGTCCTGTACGCGCTCTACGGTCAGCCCACCGTTTTCCGGCAGGCGCTTGAGAACGACCGACAGCATTTCATCGAGCGCCCGGTCGTCTATCTCCTGCGCTTGTCCGGAAAATGCCTTTTTCATGGCGTTCAGGATCTTTTCTTCTTGGAACGGGACAACCTCGCCCGTTCGTTTTCTGATATTCATCGGCGACCTCCTTTACATTAACCATCAATTTGCTCAATAACATCAAAATGGTTTTTCTCATACCGGATAAGCCCGTCCCGCTGCATGAGGGACAGCTCGTTGGAAAGCGCGCTGCGCTCTACGCTGAGATAATCCGCCAGCTGCTGGCGGTTGAAGGGAATATCAAAGGAATAGCTGCCGGTGCGCTTGATGCACTCCGAGAAGTAGGACAGCAGCCGCTTTCGAATGGACTTGGGGCCGGTGTGCAGCACCCGGCGGGAGAGCTGCAGATTTTTCTCCGAGCAGAGCGTCAGCAGATTCCGCACAAGCCGTACATGGTGTGGGCAGACATTGGCGCAGGGCTCCAGTACGCGCCTGATATTCAGCAGCAGCGCTCGCGTATCCTCGGCGGCGGTCACGTTGACCATCAGCGGCTCGCCCGGCACGCAGGCGTACGCCTCCGCAAAGACGCCGCCGGGGCCGATGCTGCTCAGGACGCTGTTATTGCCCCACACGTCTCCCATTTCAATGATGACCCGGCCGGAGAGCACCACGCCGATCTGCTCCGTGGCAGTCCCCTCCGGGAAAATAATCTCGCCCTTTTGAAAGGCGTGCTCCTTCGCGTGCAGGCAACCGAGCATTTCCTCAATGTCCGACGGCTCCATTCCGCGAAAAAGCCGTGTGTTTGCTAAATTGATCTGCATATTTTTTTGCCTCCGTGTTGGCGTTCCAACGGACTTTCATAAATTATGATAGTAGAATAAAATCACAAAGTCAAGAGAAACCGCAAGGGGGTATCAAAATGATTCGAAGGATCATCCAGATCGATCAGGAAAAATGCAACGGCTGCGGTGCCTGCGCCGCCGCCTGTCACGAGGACGCCATCGCCATGGTGGACGGCAAGGCGCGGCTCATGCGAGACGATTACTGCGACGGCTTGGGCGACTGCCTGCCCACCTGTCCCACCGGTGCTATCACCTTCGTGGAGCGGGAGGCCGCCGCCTACGACGAAAAAGCCGTCATGGAGAACAGGCAGCGGAAAATGCAGGAGCAGGGTATGACGCTGCCCTGCGGCTGCCCCGGCAGCCAGTCCCGAAACATTCAGCGGCAGGACGCACCCGCCGTGGAAACGCCGCAAGCCCAACAGACGAGCCGCCTTTCCCAGTGGCCGGTGCAGATCAGGCTGGTGCCGGTGAACGCCCCGTATTTTGACGGCGCGAAGCTCCTTATCGCCGCCGACTGCACCGCTTACGCCTACGCCGCTTTCCACGAGCGGTTCATCAAGGGGCACATCACCCTTGTGGGCTGCCCTAAGCTGGACGGCGTGGACTATTCCGAGAAGCTGACGGAGATCATCCGGGAGAACAACATCAGGAGCGTCACCGTCGTGCGCATGGAGGTACCCTGCTGCGGCGGGCTGGAGCTGGCGGCGAAAAAAGCGCTCCAGCAGAGCGGGAAATTCATTCCGTGGCAGGTGGTCACCGTGACGGTGGACGGCCGGCTGGTGGAAGAATAACAAAATCATTAGAAAAAGAAAGGAAGAAGCACAATGAAGTATGTATGCAGTCTTTGCGGTTGGGA
>CAKTMF010000014.1 GCA_934573855.1 uncultured Oscillospiraceae bacterium
TCCACAGACAACAAGCCCTTTCGGTTGCTTGAACTATTTACGTTAAAATATTTGTCTAACTTTTGGGGGTCACTTCAGCTGCAGACCGCATCTTTTTTATTTCATACTTCATTTTACAGCAGGATGACTCCCGCGTCGGCACAGGCGCGCACGGTCTCCTCGTCCCAGATGGAGGCCTGCACCTCGCCGATATGCGCCTTGCCCAGCAGCAGCATGGAGACGCGCGACTGCCCGATACCGCCGCCGATGGTGAGAGGAAGCTCGCCGTTCAGGAGCGCTCTGTGGTACGGCAGCGCCCGCCGCTCGTCGCAGCCGGCCGCGGTGAGCTGCCGGTCCATGGCCTCCGGGTCGACGCGGATACCCATGGAGGACACCTCCATGGCGCAGCCCAGCACGTCGTCCCAGAACATGATGTCGCCGTTGAGCGTCCAGTCGTCGTAGTCGGGCGCGCGGCCGTCGTGGCGCCTGCCGGAGCGGAGCTTTCCGCCGATACCGATGATGAAGGCGGTCTTATGCTCCTTCACATACGCGTTCTCCCGCTCCTTGGGCGTGAGGCCGGGATACATGTCCTCAAGCTCCTGGCTCGTGACAAAGGAGACGCGGCGCTCAAGCTTTCCGAGAGAGCGCAGCTGGGGATATATCGCCTCCATGGTGTCCTGAGTGTCGCAGATGGCGGTGACGATATCCATGACGGTGAGCTTGAGATAGTCGAGGTTCCTGTTCTCGGGCAGTATGACCTTCTCCCAGTCCCACTGGTCGACGTAGACCGAGTGAAGATTGTCAAGCTCGTCCTCGTCGCGCCTGATGGCGTTCATGTCGGTATAGAGGCCCTTGCCGGGATAAAAGCCGTAGCGCTTGAGCGCGAGACGCTTCCACTTGGCGAGGGACTGCACGACCTCCGCGCGCACGTCGGAGCGGAGGATATCGAAGGATACCGGGCGCTCGACGCCGTTGAGGTCATCGTTCAGGCCGGAGTCCTGCGCCACAAAGAGCGGCGCGGACACGCGGTAGAGGTTCAAAAGCGCGCCGAGGCGGTCCTCGAAAAGGCGCTTCAGGAGGCTTATCGCCTTCTGCGTGTCATAAATGCTGAGAATGCTTTTGTAGCCTTCGGGAATGGTAGTTATCATGGTTCATTTCTTCTTTCTGTCTTCACTTAAAAGCTGTGCTATGCGGTGATAGTAGCCCTCCGCGTCGCGGCGGAAGTTCTGCTCGATGAGCTTTGCCTGCGTCTCATCCGCGCAGAGGAGGCGCAGATCAATTATATTCCCCACGCCGTCGGACATGGCGAGGGAGACGAAGCAGCCGTTATCCTCCACCGTGTGCGCGGCCTTTATCATCGCGGCGCGGCGCATGCGCTCCTCCACCGGGGCGATGAGCCGGAGCGCCTTTGACCGCACGCTATAGGGCAGGCTGCTCTCCACCGCGTCGGCGTTGCGCGCGCCCTTTTCCGTGATCTCATAGCCGCCCTCGCACTCGCGTATATGGCCGGTGTCTATAAGGTCGCTCAGGCAGTCGGAATAGTCGAAATAGCCTATGCCGTCGTCGCACTGGCACAGCTCGCCCAGAGTTTCCGGGTCAACGACACCGGGGAGGCGGCGTAAAATGAAGAGGATCAGTATCTTGATATCAAGCTTTTCGTGTATGAAACCGAATCTGTCCATATGCTCCTCCGTTCATTTACCTAATAGAGGTATTATACTTCCTCACGGGGCATTTTTTCAAGCCGAAATTAACACAAATACGCTCTGTGCGCATAGACTGTACTGAAGTTTCTTCAATCTTGCAAACAGGAGGTATATCTATGGCCGACAGAGTCGTACCCGGAGCCGTTGAAAATCCGGGAAGCATTCGTGAAGCCGTTTGCGTAAATACAAAGAAGATCTTTGACAGCTGCCGAGACAAAGACTGCGTTGATGACCTGCGCGTATTTCCCACCGTCACCTCTCAGTCCTACATAGAGAACGCACTGAGCATACGCGCACGCTCCGCAGAGCTTTTGTACATTGATGTGAATGTGGCGCCGGTCACGTTCAACCGGGGCTACTACACCGTGGACTGCTCCTACTTCTACCGCATTACCGGCGAGACCTTCCCCGCGGGTCAGATATGCACGGGCCTGTGCGTATTTGACAAGAGAGTCATGCTCTTCGGGAGCGAGGGCAGCGTGAAGTCCTTCTCCTCTGCGGGCAGCGAGCCGGTCACGGCCCTCTCCGACGCGCCCACCGCGATGGTAGACGCAGTCGACCCCATCCTGCTCTTCAGCCGCATTGCGGACTCCGACTGTCTCCTGCCCACCGAGCTTGAGCAGCGCGCCATCCCGGAGTTCATCACGGCGGCCTTTGACGAGGCGCTGCTGCTCACCGATACCGCCCGCCGCTGGTTCGCCACCATCGGGCAGTTCAGCATTATCCGCCTCGAGCGCAGCACCCAGCTCCTCATCCCCGCCTACGACTACAGCATGCCCGACAAGGAATGCCCCGGCGTGGCCGTGACCGAGGATGACCCCTGCACGCTCTTTAGCAAAATACGCTTCCCGGTGGAGGAGTTTTTCCCGCCCGACAGCATTTGCGAGTGCGACGAATACAGAAATCTCAGGTAGAGCGCTTTTTCCGGGCGGCTGTGAGTCGCCCCCTGTTTTTTTCACCGGGCGGGACTGGCCCGGCCGATGCGGCGGAAATTACTTGGCGCGGGAAGAAAGCTGTTGACAGCAGGGTGATTTAGTGCTACATTTCTTTAGGAAGGTGAAGCAGAATGAATAAGCTCAGCAGCCGTATATACGCAGTTTGTTGCAGCGCGGGATGTCGTTCCGTGCATATTCGTGTTGCCCATTTATTCTGTTGCTGCTGAACCTGTATATCGGCACAACGGCGGAGGTGCGCGGCGCGCACCTCCGATTTTTTTATCGAAAAGGAGGATAAAAATGAAAATTTATCAGGATATGACTGAGCTTATCGGCCGCACTCCCCTGCTCGCGCTCAACAACTACTCGGCTATGCACGGTCTCTCCGCGCCCATCATCGCGAAGCTCGAGCGCTTCAACCCCGCCGGCAGCGTCAAGGACAGAGTGGCGTTCGAAATAATAGACAGTCTTGAAAAAAGCGGAGAGCTTACACACGACTCCGTCATTATCGAGCCGACCAGCGGCAACACCGGCATAGGTCTCGCGGCCATCGCCGCGGCAAGAGGCTACCGCTGCATTATCGTCATGCCCGACAGCATGAGCGTCGAGCGCAGAAAGCTCATGCGCGCCTACGGGGCGGAGCTGCGCCTGACCCCCGGAGCCCTCGGCATGAAGGGCGCCATCGCGGAGGCCGAGGCCCTCGCGAAAGCACTCCCCGGAGCGATCATTGCCGGGCAGTTCACGAACCCCGCCAACCCCGCCGCGCACAGAAAGACCACCGGTCCCGAGATATGGGAGGACACCGACGGCACCGTGGACGTATTCGTCGCGGGCGTCGGCACCGGAGGAACGATAAGCGGCGCCGGCGAATATCTTAAATCGAGGAAGAGCGGCCTCACCGTCATCGCGGTCGAGCCGGCAGGCTCGCCCGTACTCTCCGGCGGAAAGGCCGGCCCCCACGGGCTTCAGGGGATCGGCGCGGGCTTCGTGCCGGAAACGCTCGACACAGATGTGTATGACCGTGTCGTCGCCGTCACCGAGGAGCAGGCGTTCACCGCCTGCCGTGAGCTTGCCTCCAGCGAGGGCATGCTCTGCGGCATTTCATCGGGCGCGGCGCTCTATGCCGCGGCTCAGACGGCGCTCGAGCCGGAGATGGCCGGGAAGAGGATAGTCGTTCTTCTGCCCGATACCGGCGAAAGGTATCTCTCCGGCGACGTATTCTGAGGCCGGAGAAAGCCATTGATAGGAGTTTTGATATGAGTACCGTTTCAGAGACCGTTTCCGCGCTGAGCGCGATAGACTTTCCGCCCCACCGCGAGGTCGCGGCCGTCCCACCGGACAGAAAAAAGATCGTTGAGATAATAAAAAGGCTCCAGGCCGTGCTGTTCCCCGTGTTCTTCCGCTTCGGCGACATAAAGACCGTCGCGGGGCAGCTGTACGAGACGGAGGTCCTGCTGAGAGAGCAGATGGAGACGGCGCTTCGCTTCAGCGGCGGCGACTCCTCCGCTGCGCAGGCGCTGACTGAGGAGTTCATCCGCAGGCTCCCCGGGATAAAGGGCTCTCTCGTCAAGGACGTCATAGCGCTGTACGAGGGCGACCCTGCGGCAAAGAGCTATGACGAGGTGATCCTGTGCTACCCCGGCTTCTATGCCGTGTCCATCTACCGTATCGCGCACGAGCTGTACAGTCTCGGCGTACCGCTCCTGCCGCGCATAATGACCGAGTACGCCCATGAAAAGACCGGCATAGACATCCACGCCGGCGCGACCATCGGCGAGTATTTCTTCATCGATCACGGCACGGGTATCGTCATCGGCGAGACCACCGTCATCGGCAGCCGGGTAAAGCTCTATCAGGGCGTTACCCTCGGCGCGAAGAGCTTTGAGCTGGACGAGAACGGGAACCCGGTGAAGAACATCAAGCGCCACCCGAACGTCGGGAACAACGTGGTCATTTACGCCAACGCCACCATACTCGGCGGTGAGACCACCATCGGCGACAACTGCGTCATCGGCGCGAGCGTGTGGCTCACCTCCTCCGTCGAGCCGGGGAGTCATGTCTATTACACCGCCTCGGCCGTAAAGGTCAAGCCGTAGATCGTCTATACAACGCAAAAGCAGCGGTCCAAAAACCGCTGCTTTTTCTATTCACGTTGCACGGCGGGGAGACCAGCCGTTTATTTTTTCGCGACGATATTGTCCCTGTCCTTATAAATGCTGTTTGCGGGGATCACGCCTCTGACGCAGGAGGTGGGGTAGACGTTGGAGCCGCGGCCGATGACCGTGCCGGGGTTGAGGACGCTGTTGCAGCCGACCTCAACGTTGTCGCCCAGCATCGCGCCGACCTTTTTGCGGCCGGTGGGGATAGGGCTGCCCGGCTCCTTGATGACGACAAGGCTCTTATCGCTCTTGACGTTGCTGGTGATGGAGCCTGCGCCCATATGCGCCTTGTAGCCGAGGATGGAATCGCCGACATAGTTGTAGTGCGGGGTCTGCACGCAGTCGAAAAGGACGGCGTTTTTAAGCTCCACGGAGTTGCCGACGACGGCGTTCTTGCCGACGATGGCGCTGCCGCGAATGAACGCACAGTGGCGCACCTCGGCCCCGTGGTCGATTATGCAGGGCGCGCCGAGATAGGCGCTGGGGAACACGGTGGCGTCCTTCGCGACCCATACACCCTCCGCCGGGTGGTCGTACTCCGCCGGGTCAAGCGTCTCTCCCAGTCTGAGTATGAAGGGCTTTATGTCGTCAAGGACCTCCCACGGGTACGTCTTTCCCTGAAAAAGCTCCGCCGCGATGGTCTTTGTAAGGTCAAAAAGTTCGTTTATCTCAGTCATTTACTTCACCCGTATAAGCTTTCCGGCCTGACGCATGGCCTCGATTATCTCGTCCGCCTTCTCGTCGCAGAGCTTCTGCCCGGTCGCTTCGACCATCACGCGCAGAAGAGGCTCCGTCCCGCTCTTGCGAAGCAGCACGCGTCCCTCGTCTCCGAGGCTCTCCTCCGCCTTTTTGACCGCCGCGATGACGGTCTCGCAGTTCATGGTCTCGTCCTTGTCGGTGACAACGACGTTTTTGAGCGTCTGCGGGTACATCTTCATGCCGGAGGCAAGCTCGGAAAGGGGCAGCTTTGTCTCGGTCATGGCCTCCATGACCTTGATGGCGGTCAGAAGTCCGTCGCCGGTGTTGGCAAGGCGGCCGAAGATGATGTGTCCCGACTGCTCGCCGCCGATGAGGTAGCCGTTCTGGCGCATATTCTCGGCAACGTACTTGTCGCCGACGGCGGTCTTTTCGTAGCCTATGCCCAGCTTATCGAGAGCCTTGTAGAGGCCCATGTTGGACATGACGGTGGTGACGACCTTGGAATCGCCGAGAGTTCCCTTCTCCTGCATGTACTTCGCACAGACGTACATGATGTGGTCGCCGTTTATCACATTTCCCTTCTCGTCCACGGCAATGCAGCGGTCGGCGTCGCCGTCAAATGCGAAGCCCACGTCAAGGGCGTTATCCTTCACGAACTTCTGGAGATAGGAAATGTGCGTGGAGCCGCAGTCGACGTTGATATTCAGTCCGTCGGGGCGGTTGTTTATCACAAAGGTGTCCGCGCCCAGCGCGTCGAACACGCTCTTTGCCATCATCCATGTGCTGCCGTTGGCGCAGTCAAGACCAACGCGGCGGCCCTTATAGGAGCGGGTGGCAAGAGAGATGAGGTAGCCGATATAGCGGTTGCGGCCGGCGGCGTAGTCCACGGTGCGGCCGATCCGGTCGCCCTTTGCGTAGGGGAGCTGTTCGCCGCTGTCGAGGTATTCCTCGATACCGTCAAGCACCTCCTCGGGCATTTTCTCGCCCTCGCCGTTGAGGAGCTTTATACCGTTGTCATGGAAGGGATTGTGGCTCGCCGAGATCATGATCCCGCAGTCAAAGTCGTCCGCGCGGGCGACATAGGACACGCTCGGGGTACTCGTAACATGGAGAAGATACGCGTCCGCGCCGGACGCGGTGAGACCCGCGCACAAGGCCGCCTCGTACATATAGCTGGAGCGGCGGGTGTCCTTGCCGATGACCACTCTCGCCTTGCGGTCCTTGCCGTAGTACCAGCCAAGATAGCGGCCTATCCTGAACGCGTGGTCGACGGTCAGATCAACGTTGGCCTCTCCGCGGAAGCCGTCCGTTCCGAAATATTTACCCATTTTTACCTCCTTACTGGTGTCAAAGCTTCTTTGCCGCCTCCTCGTCGAGATAGACGGCAACATTCATCGGTATCTGCAAAAAAGCCGCGGGTACGACGCTGTCGTCGCGCCCGTACAGCATTTTGAACACTGGCTCGGCGCGCTCTCCGCCGAAGGCGGCAAGCACGATCTCCCTTGCGAGAGTGATGGTCTTTATCCCCATGGTGACGCCCTTTTCGGGGACTTTGTCCTCGCCGCCGAATATGGGCGCGAGTTCGCGGCGCGTGGCTGGGGCAAGAAGCTGGACATGGGTGCGGCTGCCAAAGGGCGTCGCGGGTTCGTTGAAGCCAATGCGCCCGTCCGCGCCTATCCCAAGCACCGCGAGGTCAAGCCCTCCAAGAGCCTCGATACGGCTCTCGACGCCGTCGATATCGTCCTCGGAGAGGAAAAAGCAGTTTTCCTCCGCGGCGTCGGTCACGTCAAGGAGCCTCTTTTTCAGCTCGGCGCGGCAGAGGCCGTTCCCCTCGAACTCGCACAAAGAGAAAAAGCGCGCCTTACTGAAGCTTATCTCGCCGCGCCCGTACATCGCCGCCAGCTCGTCGCAGAGCAGCAGCACATCGGGGTCGGCAGAGACGGCTATCACGGCGTCGCTCCTGCGTTCCACAATTTTCTTTATCTGTGCGGCGGCTTTTTTCACCGCCCCGTCAAGTGACGAAATAAATGTTTTCATAAAAACTTCCTTATATGCTCCCGCTGTTGCGGGCAGAATATACCGTGACGGAAAGCGAAAGCACCCTGTGTTTTCCGCTTTCGCCGTATCATCCGGAGGTGGAACCATGGCAATAGTGATCGCAAGGACCTTTCTCATATACGCCTCGCTGCTGCTGACCATGCGGCTGCTGGGCAAGAGGCAGCTCGGCGAGATGGAGCTGTCGGAATTTGTCGTCGCGGCCTCGGCGGCTGACGTGGCGGCGATACCGCTCCAGGATATCGGTATCCCGATGATAAACGGGCTTATCTCGATAGTCGTCCTCTTCTGCTGCGAGGTGCTGGTGGCCGGCGCCGCGATGAAGAGCGCACGGCTGCGCTCGGTGCTGTACGGCAAGCCCAGCATGATAATCGACCACGGAGTGATAAATCAAAAGGAAATGCGCCGCAACCGCTTCACGCTCGACGAGCTGTACGAGGAGCTGAGGAGCAGCGGCAGCACGGACATAAGCACCATCGAATACGCTATTCTCGAGACCGACGGAAAGCTGAGCATACTCCCCTTCTCCGCGGAGAAGCCCGCCCCGGCAAAGTATCTCGGGGTGGATATACCGGACTCCGGCTACACCGGCATAATCATCAACGACGGCCGCGTGATAGGGGAAAATCTTGCCCTCGCGGGACGTGACAGGAAATGGCTCGACTCCGAGCTCAGGCGGCGCGGCGCGGCCTCCCCGTCGCAGGTATATCTCATGACTGTGAATTCCGCCGGAGAGGTCTATTTCTGCGCGAGGGAGGGGAAGTCATGAGACGCGAATACACGGCCATGATCATCCTCGCGATCCTTATGCTCGGCGCGTGGCTGAACCTGCGCCACATGGACAGCCTCACCGAAAGGATAGAGGCAAAGCTCGAGCTGTCCCAGAAGGCGGCGGAGCAGGGCAGCATGGACATTTCCGAAAAGGCTCTGCTCGACGCGCTCGACATGTGGCTCGGCGCGGACGGCTATACGCACATCTTCATACGCCACTCGGAGATAGACGCCATATCCGACTCGTTCTACGACCTGTACGACGCGCTCCTCAGCGGCGAGACGGACGCGCTCACGCCGGCGTATGAAAAGCTCATATATCACCTTGAGAGCGTGAACGATATCGAGCATCTCTCGCTCAGGAGCCTGCTGTAGCGCCTCAGGCGTTCTTGTCGGTGAGGAGCTTTGAAAGCTCGTCCATGAAGGTGTTGATGTCCTTGAAGCTGCGGTACACGGACGCGAAGCGGACATATGCCACCTCGTCCACATCCTTGAGACGGGTCATGACCATCTCCCCGATATCTACGGTGGATATCTCGCGCTCGAGGCTGCTCTGAAGCTCCTGCTCGATGTCGTCAGCTATCTTTTCAAGCTGTGAGAGCGTCACAGGGCGCTTCTCGCAGGCGCGCACCATGCCGTTTATCAGCTTCACCTTGTCAAAGGACTGGCGGCTGCCGTCGCGCTTGACGACGACGAGGGGCAGACGCTCGATTATCTCATAGGTGGTAAAGCGCTTCTGACAGGCAAGGCACTCCCTGCGGCGGCGGATGGTAGCGCCCTCCTCGGCGGGTCTGGAGTCAATGACCTTGCTCTCTGTATATCCGCAGAACGGACATTTCATATCTATCTCTCCCTTTATCTCTTTATGCATCCCAGCAAAAACACTGGTCATTATATCATATGCCGCCGCTCAATTCCACAGAAAATTTTTCGGGTACGCCGTTTTTTCGGCGTACCCGTTTTTTTGTATCAGATGTCAAGATAGCCCTTGAGCAGCTTGAGCGTATTTTTCACGCCATCCCTGTGGCTGCGCTCATAGCCGTGGCTGGCGTACACGCCGGAGCCGATAAGTCCGTGGCGGATGTCCGCGCCGGAGTGGAGAGTGGCCTCGACGTCGGAGCCGTAGTGGGGATAGACGTCCACGGCGTAGTCCGCGCCCTCGCGCTTTGCCGCGTCGATGAGCTTACCGACGACCTCATAGCTGTAGGGGCCGCCGGAGTCCTTGGCGCAGATGGAGACCTGACGCTCGGTGCAGCGAAGTCCGTCGCCGACGCAGCCCATGTCCACGCTTATCGCCTCCGTGACGCCCGCAGGGACGGACGCGGAGCCGCCGTGGCCGACCTCCTCATACACGGTGACGTGTACATATACGCGGCGCGCAGGGGTGTGTCCGCCGTCCCGGATGTACTTCGCAAGACCCAAAAGTATCCCGACGGAGAGCTTGTCGTCAAGGAAACGGCTCTTTATGTAGCCGGAGGGAGTGACTCTCGTCCTCGGGTCGAAGCAGACGATATCCCCCACCTCGACGCCCAGCGCCCGCACGTCCTCCTCGGATTTCACGTCCTCGTCCAGCAGGACCTCGGTCGTGTCAAAGCTGCGCTTCGTGTCGGCAAAGTCCCCGTTCACATGGACGGAGGCGTTGCAGAGCTGGAGCGTGCCTTCGTATATCCTGCCGTCTCTTGTGTAAACACGGACATTTTCGGTCTCGCCGTTTTCGGCCCTCATCCCGCCCAGCGCGGTGAGACGGAGCCGTCCGGTGGATTTTATCTCCGCCACCATGCCGCCGAGGGTGTCGGTATGCGCCTCCAGAAGGAGAGCGTCGCCGGCGTCCTTCCCGCCGAGATCGACTATGACGCCGCCCTTAACGGTGAGCCTTGCGTCAAAGCCCAGCTCGCCGAAGGCGTCCCTGACCCATTCCGCCGCCTTGGCGGTATAGCCGCTGGGGCTGTCGACGGCAAGAAGCTCGCATGTTTTTTCTACGGCAAAATCGGTATATCTCTCTATCATGTCTTTTTCCTCTTTCATCGGATGTCACCTGATTATAACCCCGACGGGGTGTATTTTCAACATAAAACGTAAAACGCGGATGGCATAGAGCCATCCGCATTTGAACCAAATTTTATTACAGCAGTCCGCCGATGGCGACGAACACGGGCGCAAAGACCAGCGCAACGACGGTCATAAGCTTGATGAGGATGTTGATGGAGGGGCCGGAGGTATCCTTGAACGGGTCGCCGACGGTGTCGCCGACAACTGCCGCCTTGTGCGCGGCGCTGCCCCTGCCGCCGTTGTGGCCTTCCTCGATGTACTTCTTCGCGTTGTCCCACGCGCCGCCGGAGTTGGACATATAGATGGCCAGCAGCACACCGGTCACGAGGGATCCGGCAAGCAGTCCGCCGAGAGCCTCGGGACCGAGGACGATACCCACCAGCAGCGGCACGGCGACCGCCATGAGGCCGGGAACTATCATCTCGCGCAGAGCCGCTCTGGTAGAGATGGCGACGCAGGTGCCGTAATCGGGCTTTCCCTCACCCTCGAGTATGCCGGGGATCTCACGGAACTGACGGCGCACCTCGCCGATCATGCTGTAGGCCGCCTTGGAAACAGAGTCCATGGTGATCGCGGAGAAGGCAAAGGGCAGCATGCCGCCGATAAGGAGGCCGATGACCACGCTGGGCTGGAGGAGGTTTATGCCCACGGCGTTCAGACCCACCTCCTCGGCATAGGAGACGAAGAGAGCAAGCGCGGTGAGGGCCGCGGAGCCGATGGCGAAGCCCTTGCCCATTGCGGCGGTGGTGTTGCCGACGGCATCGAGCTTGTCGGTGATCTCGCGGACCTTGGGGTCAAGGCCGCTCATCTCGGCGATACCGCCGGAGTTGTCGGCTATGGGGCCGTATGCGTCGACCGCGACGGTTATGCCGGTGGTCGAGAGCATGCCGACGGCCGCGAGCGCGATACCGTAGAGGTTGCCGGTCACGGAGTAGGAGATGTAGATACCGACGCAGATGAGGACGATGGGGACCCATGTACTCTTCATGCCGACGGCGACGCCGCTGATGATGGTGGTGGCGGAGCCGGTCTCGGACTCCTCGGCGATACGCTTGACGGAACGGTAGTCGGAGGAGGTGTATATCTCGGTCACAATACCGATGACAAGGCCGACGACGATACCGGCGATGATGGCCAGAGCGCAGTAAATGCCGTCAAAGAACAGATAGCTCAGCACGACGGAGGCAGCGGCTACGAGCGCCGCGGAAACGTAGGAACCCATTTTCAGCGCCTTGTGGGGGTCGGAGTCGTCCTTGCCCTTTACGAAGAAGGTCGCGATTATGGACGCGAGAATGCCGAACGCCGCGACGACCAGCGGATACATCGCGCCAGCGCCGGTGAAGAGGCCCTGCGTGGACACGCCGAGAGTGAGCGCGGAGACGAGAGCGCCAACATAGGACTCAAAGAGGTCGGCGCCCATGCCGGCCACGTCGCCGACGTTGTCGCCGACGTTATCCGCGATAACGGCGGGGTTGCGGGGGTCATCCTCGGGGATACCGGCCTCGACCTTGCCGACGAGGTCAGCGCCGACGTCGGCCGCCTTGGTGTAGATACCGCCGCCCACGCGGGCAAAGAGCGCAATCGAGGACGCGCCGAGAGAGAAGCCGAAGAGAATATTGTAGTTTCCGGTGAATATGTAGATGAGGCTGCAGCCGAGAAGTCCCAGACCAACGACGCACATTCCCATTACGGAGCCGCCGGCGAAGGCCACGGAGAGCGCCTTGTTCATGCCGCTCGTCAGAGCCGCGTTCGCGGTGCGGACATTGGCCTTGGTGGCGACGGTCATGCCGAAGTAGCCCGCCGCGATGGAGAACACGGCGCCGAAAAAGAAGCATACCGCGGTCGCAACGTCGATAAACACGGAGATGAGCACGAACAGAACTATGATAAATATGACCAAAATTTTATACTCGGAGAAAAGGAATGCTTTGGCGCCCTCTGCGATGGCCGATGCTATCTCCTGCATCCTGTCATTGCCGGGCGCCTGTTTAGAAACAAACCGAGCCTTATAAAATGCAAACAATAGTGCCGCTGCTGCCAGAGCGGGTACGAGCCAGTTAAATACTCCCATGGCAAATACTCCTTTGATTCAGATTGTGCAGTGTGTCCTTGCTTTATGCATTTTAACCGAAATCATTATTTTTTGCAAGCCCGCATTGTGTCTCTTTACAGCATTTTAGCCAACTTCATGCAAACTCACGAAATATGCCCGGTTGGTTTTGCGTTTGTTGTCATTTTACACAATATACGATATTATTTTGTCAAGCATTTCATGTCAAAAATTGTACAGTTTTTATATTTTGTCAGAAAAATCGGCCTTTTTTACTGCAATACGCTAAAATGCTATATAAAACCGAGGTTTTTATGATGGTTATTTTCAACAAAAAGCGCTTGTGCAAAACGCACGCCCGCAGCGTTTTGACATGTGTCCTTTCTCCGCGTCCGCCATCATTCATGCAATTGACAATACCGGGCGAAATGGTGTAAAATCTTATTGAAATTAAGGGAGCTTCCCCGGCCCTGCCGGAGAAGCCGAATGTAAAGCATAAAAAGTCGCCGCAAGCGATACGAAGCTTGCGACGACGTGGTACGCCTGACGGGATTCCTCGCCTGCGGGCGAGCCGGGTCGCAGCTCTGATGTGCCACCGGCACATCATTCACTCCCGCTCCCTTCGAATCCCTCTTATAAAAGTAAAGCTCCCCCACTCTGGCGACAGCCGTTAAAACCGGCTTGAAGCCCAGCGAAGCGGGTTCAAGCCGGAGAGGAGGAGCAGCGCAGTGAGCGCGAGGCGACTGAATAAAAAGTCGCCGCAAGCGATACGAAGCTTGCGACGACGTGGTACGCCTGACGGGATTCGAACCCACGACCTTCAGAGTCGGAGTCTGACACTCTATCCAACTGAGCTACAGGCGTATCTACCAACGGTCATTATATCAAACGGCAGCCGCAAAGTAAACACTTTTTTGCGGACCGAAAAAATTTTTGTGGAGGGTCAAATATGAAGTCTATCCGTCTCGGCCGGAGCGAGCTTATCGTCTCAAAGCCCGGCATGGGCTGTCTGCCGCTTCAGAGGTGCGGCATGGAGCAGGCCGTGAAGCTCCTTCAGGACGCGTATGACGGCGGTATCCGTTTCTTTGACACCGCCAACGCCTACACCGACAGCGAGAAAAAGCTCGGCATGGCGCTTGCCGACGTCCGCGGCAACATAGTCATCTCCACCAAGAGCGCCGCGCGCACGAGGGACGGCGTCCTTGCGCACATCGAAAACAGCCTGAAAATGCTGAACACCGACTACATCGACCTTTTTCAGTTCCATCAGGTCACGGAGCTGCCCGACCCCAACGACCCGGCGGGCGCGTATGCCGGCGCGCTGGAGGCAAAGGAGCGCGGCTGGATACGCCACATCGGCGTGACCTCCCACCGCGTGAACATCGCCGAGGAATGCATTGCCTCCGGGTATTTCGAGACCCTGCAGTTCCCGTTCAGCTACATTTCCTCCGAGCGCGACCTTGCGCTCGCCGACAAATGCCGCGAGGCTGACATGGGCTACATCGCGATGAAGGGGCTTGCCGGCGGCATGCTCACGAACGTGCGCGCGTGCCACGCCTTTATGAACGAGTACGATAACGTCGTCCCCATCTGGGGTATCCAGAGGCCCGAGGAGCTGCGGCAGTGGCTGGACGTCGCCGAAGAGGATCCGCACATGGATGAAGAGCTGAGCGCCTTCATCAAAAAAGAACGGCAGGAGCTGGCCGGCTCCTTCTGCCGGAGCTGCGGCTACTGCATGCCCTGCACCGTGGGTATCGAGATATTCAACTGTGCGCGCATGAACATGCTGCTCAGACGCTCGCCGTGGCGGCAGTATTTCACCCCGGAGTGGCAGGCGAAAATGGCAAAGATCGACGAGTGCGTCGGCTGCGGGCTGTGCGCGAGCCGCTGCCCGTACCAGCTCGACACCCCGAATCTCCTCAAATACATGTTAAAGGACTACCGAGAATTCTATGAAGCACACAAGGACGAGCTGTAAGCTCATTTCGATAATACTCTGTCTCGCACTGGCTCTGCCTATTGCCGGCTGCGGCGAGACAGTGGAGAACAAATCCACCGTCTTTGCCATGGATACCAACATGACCCTCATCGCCTACGGCAACAACGGGCAGAAGGGTCTGCGCGCCGCGGAGAGCATAGTCCTCTCTCTCGACGCCGCGCTCGACCCCGATAACGAAAACGGCATTGTTTACAAGATGAACCACGCGCAGGGGCAAAGCACCGTCGTCTCCGGCCAGATAGCCGACATGCTCTCCACCGCGCAGACCGTTTACTCTCGCAGCAAGGGCGCGCTCGATCTGACGATATACCCGCTCGTGAAGCGCTGGGGCTTCGCGGATTCCAACTACTATGTCCCCACGGACGAGGAGATAGCGTCCGATCTTGAGCGGCTGTGCTTTGACCAGCTGGTGCTGACGCCCTTCCCCAGCTCCGGCTCGTACTCCGTTATCATGCCCGAATACGCCGAGATAACCTTTGCCGCCGCGGCAAGGGGCTGCGCCTCCGCCAACGCGGTCGAGGCCATGCGTCAGGCCGGCGTCACCAGCGGCGTTGTCTCCATGAGCGGCAACGTGCAGACTCTCGGCCGCAAGCCCAACGGCAGCAACTGGTCCGTTGCCATAACCGACCCCAACGCGCCCAGCACCTACTTCGGCGTTGTGAGCGTCGGCGAGACCGCCATCGTCACCAGCGGCGCCTACCAGCGCAACTTTGTGAACAAGGCGGACGGCAAGTTCTACCACCACATCCTCAAGCCCAGCTCCGGCTACCCCGTCAGCGGCGTTCTCTCCTCCGTCACGGTCATCTGCGAGGACGGCGTTATGGCCGACTGTCTTTCCACCGCGCTGTACATCATGGGCGAGTCGGCAGCGCTCAACTACTGGCGCACCCACGGCGGGTTTGAGATGGTCCTCGTCACCACCGACAACCGCGTAGTATGCACCAGCGGACTTATCGAGCAGTTTACGCTCACCAGCGACAACTACACTCTGAAATTCTCCGAATGATATGGCTGATCTGAATACCGATGTACGCTACTTAAAAGGCATAGGTGAGAAAAAGGCGCTTTCGCTCAACAGGCTCGGCGTCTTTTCTCTCTATGACCTTATTTCTTTTTTTCCCCGCCGCTATGAGGACAGGAGCGTTTTCAAGCCCATAATGCTTGCCGAAAACGGCGAGAGCGTGTGCATACGCGCCCTCGTGGCCGACACGCCGAGACTCAGCCGTATCCGCCGGGGACTTGACATAGTAAGGCTCCGCGCGGTCGACGACAGCGGCAGCGTGGACATAAGCTATTTCAACCAGAGCTATGTCAAGGACAGCCTTGTGCGCGGCGAGAGCTACGTTTTCTACGGCAAAATGGAGATAAACGGCCATCGGCGCAGCATGACGAACCCCGTATTTGAGCGCGAGGACTCCGACCGCGGCGTAACGGGCAGGATAGTACCCGTCTACCGGCTCGCGGAGGGGCTGAACCAGCGCACGGTGAGTCAGGCCGTCAGGCAGAGTCTCGACATCTGCAGCGGCGCTCTGCCGGATGTTCTGCCGGAGGAGGTGCGCGTGCGCTGCTCTCTCGCCCAGGCGGGGTACGCATACGAAAACATCCACTTCCCCGCCGACTTCGGCGCGCTGGAGCTTGCCCGCAGACGGCTCATTTTTGAGGAGCTGTTCGTGCTTGCGTGCGCCCTCGGCCGTATGCGCGGCGAACGCACCCGCTGCGGCGGGATAAGGCTGCGCGCGTATGACACGGAGGAATTTTTTTCCTCGCTCCCCTTCTCCCCCACCGGCGCACAGCGCAGGGCGGTCGGCGAGGCGCTGAGAGACATGTCCTCCGGCGCGGTGATGAACCGGCTCGTGCAGGGCGACGTCGGCAGCGGCAAGACGCTCGTCGCCGCGGCGCTTTTGTGGCAGGTGTGGAAAAACGGCTATACGGGCGCATTCATGGCCCCGACGGAAATACTCGCCGAGCAGCACCTTCTGACGTTCCGCTCCTTACTCGCGCCGCTCGGGCTTCGCGTCGAAAAGCTCACCGGCTCGACGGGCGCTAAGGAAAAGCGCGAGCTGAAGGAAGCGTTGAAAAACGGTGAGATCGACCTCATCGTCGGCACGCACGCGCTGCTGAGCGCGGACGTGGAGTATGCGCGTCTCGCCCTCGTCGTCACCGACGAGCAGCACCGCTTCGGCGTGTCGCAGCGCTCCGCGCTCATCGGGAAGGGCGCGGACCCTCACGTCCTCGTCATGTCGGCGACGCCCATCCCGCGCACGCTGGCGCTGATAATATACGGCGATCTGGATGTGTCCGTCATCGACGAGCTGCCTCCGGGCAGGCAGAGGGTGGACACCTTCGCCGTGGACGAGAGCTACCGCGCGCGGATCAACGGCTTTATCCGCAGGCTCACCGGCGAGGGGCGGCAGGTGTTCGTGGTGTGTCCCATGGTCGAAGAAAGCGACGCGCTGCCCGTGCCGCTCAAGTCTGCCGAGGAACACGCGCAGGAGCTTCAGCGGCAGTTTCCGGAGCTTCGCGTGGCGTGTGTCCACGGCAGGATGAAGGCGCGCGACAAGGAGCGCGTGATGGCGCAGTTTGCCGCCGGGGAGACTGATATACTCGTCTCCACGACCGTTATCGAGGTCGGCGTGGACGTACCCAACGCCGCGCTGATGATAGTGGAGAACGCGGAGCGCTTCGGTCTGAGCCAGCTCCACCAGCTTCGCGGCCGCGTCGGGCGCGGACAGCACAAGAGCTGGTGCATACTGGTGTCCGACTCCGATAACGAAGAGACCCGCGCAAGGCTCGACATCATGACGAGGACCAACGACGGCTTCAGGATATCCGAGGAGGATCTGCGGCTGCGTGGGCCGGGCGACTTCTTCGGCTCACGGCAGCACGGACTGCCGGAAATGCATGTCGCGGACCTCGGCGCGGATGTGAACGTCCTCCGCCGCGCGCAGGAGGAGGCCCAGCTCGTCCTTGCCGCCGACCCTGCCCTTGAAGCGCCGCAGAACGCCGCGCTGAGAGAAAAGATCGACCGGCTCTTCCAAAGCAGCACGGACAGCTTCAACTGAATAAAAAGCGAACGCTCCTTCGGGCAAGACCGAGGGAGCGTTCCGGCATATGACATATATCAATCAAAAATCACAGCTCGGGGTAGAGCGGGAAGCGGCGGCACAGCTCGAGCGTCTGCTCCTTCACCTCACCGACCGCGGACTCGCCGTTTTCGACGAGCTTTGCGATCATCGAGCCGAGGGTGTGCATTTCCTCTTCCCCGAGTCCGCGCGTAGTCACGGCAGGCGTGCCGAAGCGGACGCCGGAGGTGAGCTTCACCGGCTGGGTGTCAAAGGGTATGGAGTTCTTGTTGGCGGTGATGTTGGCGCTGTCCAGAAGCTCCTGCATCTCGGCTCCGGTCTTGCCCTTACTCATCACGTCGGCAAGCATGAGATGATTGTCCGTGCCGCCGGAGACGAGGCGTATGCCGTGCGCTGCAAGCTCGTCCGCGAGCGCCGCGGCGTTTTTGACGACCTGCTTCTGGTAATCTCTGAACTCCGGCCGGAGCGCCTCTCCGAAGGCGACGGCCTTGGCGGCGATGATGTGCATGAGCGGGCCGCCCTGAGTGCCGGGAAAAACCGCGCTGTTTATCTTCTTCGCGTACTCCTCGCGGCAGAGGATGAGCGCGCCGCGCGGGCCGCGCAGGGTCTTGTGCGTGGTGGTGGTGACAAAGTCGGCATATGGCACAGGACTGGGATGTTCGCCCGCCGCGACAAGTCCCGCGATGTGCGCCATGTCCACCATGAGGTACGCACCCACGGAGTCCGCGATCTCGCGCATGCGCTTGAAATCAATAAATCTCGGGTAGGCGCTCGCGCCGGCGATGATGAGCTTGGGTCTGTTGCGCTCCGCCGCCTCAAGCACCTTGTCGTAGTTGATGACCTCGGTCTCCGGCTCCACGCCGTAAAAGGTCGCGTTGAAGTACTTGCCGGAGATGGACGCCTTGGAGCCGTGGGTGAGGTGGCCGCCGTGGCTGAGGTCCATGCCCATTATGGTGTCGCCCGGCTTGAGAACGGCGAGATACACCGCCATGTTCGCCTGCGAGCCGGAGTGAGGCTGCACGTTCGCGTGTTCCGCGCCGAAGAGCTTCTTTGCCCGCTCTATGACCAGCGTCTCTATCTCGTCGACATACTCGCAGCCGCCGTAGTAGCGCGCTCCGGGGTAGCCCTCGGCATATTTATTGGTCAGGTGACTGCCCATAGCCTCCATAACGGCGCGGGAGACGAAGTTCTCCGACGCGATCACCTCCAGATGGTCACGCTGGCGCTGCAGCTCCCTCTCCATTGAGGCGTAGACCTCCGGATCCTGACGCAGGATAAATTCATAACTCATGATAGTTCCTCCTTTCAAGGGGAAAAGTATACGTTTAGCCTCCTGTATATTACTATACGGCGCGGGGCAATGTCAATCAGACATTTCCCGTCCGCCGGACATATCGCTTTTTTACATTGGTTGCAAAAAATTGCTTTGATTTTTTCTAATAATGCCAATCGACATTTGACTCTTTTTGGTATATAATCTGTACAAAGGAGGCGGTAGTGCCGTGAACATTCTTTTTTACGCCATAACGGCTGCGGCCGCATATTTCATCGGCTGCACAAATCCCGCGTGGGCTATCTCAAAACTCAAGGGAGTGGATATGCGCTCCGGCGGCTCCGGCAATCTCGGCACCTGCAACTCCGTCGTCATGCTCGGCTTTCGCTGGGGTGTGGTGGTGTGCCTGTACGACATGGGCAAGGCGGCGCTGGCCGTGGCGCTCGCGCGGCTCATTTTCCCGGAGCTTCGCTTTGCTGCGGAGATAGCCGGGGCTGCCTGCGTTCTGGGCCATATCTTCCCGTTCTATCTCAAATTCCGGGGCGGCAAGGGCTTTGCCTCATACCTCGGCATGACGCTGGCGCTGGACTGGAAATTCGCCCTCGCGCTGCTGCTGGCCGTCGTGGTGATCACGGTGGTGACGGACTACATAGTGTTCGCCACGCTGACCACGGTCGTGACCGTGCCGGTTTACGCGGGGATATTCCGATTCGGCCTGCTCGCTGTTATCCCGCTCGTCATCGCGTCGCTGGTGATAATCTGGAAGCACAGGGAAAACTTCGTGCGGCTCAGGAACGGTACTGAGATACGTCTGCGCGCGGTCTTCGGCGGCAGGACGTAAAGGCCTGCAGCACAGCAAAAAAGACTCTGGGAGTTCGGGAAACGGACCCTTGGAGTCTTTTTTATTATTAGCTTAAAGGATGGCGCGGCTATACGCAAAAACGGAGTACCGGTCTATTACCCGGCACTCCGTTTTTATCATTTTTTCTCGTGTCTGCCCTGACGGCGCTCCCAGCGGCGGCGGCCGCGGACGCGGATAAACTCCTCAACGTCGTCCTTTGCCTTGGGCAGCAGGTTCTCGGTAAGCTCCTCGTGACCCTTGCGGCAGAGCCTGACGAGGACGATCACAACGCTCACGAGCGGCACGACGAGCAGTATCATCGCAAAGAGCAGCAGCTCCGCGCAGTAATACTCTACATACCTCGCGGCGTTTTCCCAATACGGATACTCGATGCCGTTGTCCTGTATGGAGCGCTCGGCAAAGTTCCGCGCCACGCGCAGCAGCGCGGGCAGCCCGAAGCGGCTGGTGTTGTCGATGATGGCCTTGTCCTTACCCTTGAACAGCTCCTCCATTGCGGTGCGGGCAAAATTCTTCACCGGCTGGGGCATGACGACCTCGTAGCAGGTGATACCGGCCTCGGGGAAAAGCTCGCTGTAGGCGTCGTAGCTCATATACAGCCCCATGCCGTCGGAATAGGCGCGCTTGTCGGCAAAATCCTCCTCGCGGCGAATGACGCCCGCGACATAGAAGTTCTTGTTGTTTATGCTGAGACTCATACCCTGAAGATCGGTGCCGCCGTAGAGCAGCCACGCGACCTCCTCGTCAAGCAGGACCCTGTCCTTCATAAGGTCGTGCTCGCCGATGTAGCTGCCGCTTAAGAGCGTTATGGGGTGAAAGTCAAAGTAGCTCCCGCCCACGGCCAGCGCGGAAACGTTGCCGCTGCCGTAGCCGCTGTATACGCTGACCTTTCCGTTGGTGCTCCACGCGTCGATGAGAAGCTCGGCGTCGTTGTTCACATCCAGCGCCGCCTTGTGCATTTTCTCCATGAGCTTGGTGCGTGTGGAGTAGACGTCGCTGATGGACATCTTTTCGTCGCGCGGGGAGAGGACGGTGGTCTGGGCATACGCCTGCTCGCTCTCGCCCTGCCAGCGTTCGGCCTCCTGCTGGCTGATAAGCTTTTTCGGCAGAAGATACATCAGCAGCAGGCAGCACAGAGCCGCGGCCGTCAGCAGTATGTTTACCGCAATTATCGCTATTCTCTTTTTGCTGCCTTTATGCTTCATATCACGAGTCGGCCATTCTGACCTGATCCTTATTGTTGATGACGGTATTGCTGGTGGTTATGACATAGTCGCTCCACGCGTTGAGGTCGCCGGTGACGGCGGAGTTCACGTCGTCGCTCGCAAGCACCTCGACCTTGACGCGCTTCGCGTAATAGCGGTTGCCGAGGGGGGAGTTCTTCGCCTCGATGGCGAGGACGAAGCTGCCGTTATTGTCCTTGCGGATGGCGCTGTTGGGAACGACAAGGTCGTAGTTCGCGCTCTTCTGGCCGACAGAGATGGTAAGCTCCGCGCCGGCGTTGACCTCGCCGCTGAGGTCGAATTCAAGTATCCTGCTGCCCTGTGGGTTCTTCGGGTCGGCCTTGATGGCGACGAGAGTGGCGATGACCTCGCGGCCCCAGTAGTAGTTGCTGACGGTGGCGGTGTCGCCGGTGTGGAGGCGGCGCGCCTGCTCACTGGTGACGGAGAAGCTGAGGGAATAGCCCTGGTCGGGTATCTCGATGGTACACATGACCTCGTCCTTGGGGACCTTGCTGCCGGCGGTGCAGCTTACGCTCTGAACGGTGCCGGCGACATTGGAGACGACCTGATTCTCGGCCCCGCCGGAAAGCTCCTCGATCTGCTTTTTCTTTTGGGCTATCTTATTGGCGATCTCGCCGAGGTTCACCGCCGAGACGGCGGCGCTGCGGTTGTTGGTCTCCATGAGTATCTCAAGCGAGGTCTGGAGACGCTCGAGATTTTTCTCGTTGGTCTCCTTATCGGCCTTGGCGGCCTTGTAGTTGGCGTACTCCTCGCCGCTGCCGGAGAGGGTGGCTTCGACGGCGTCGTAGGCCTTCTTGGCCTTGTCGTAGCGCTCGTCCGCCGCGCGGACCTTCTGGCCGAGCTCGTTATCGAGCGCGTCCCGCTGGTCCGTCGCGGTCTTGAGGGCGCTTTCGCAGTTTGCAAGCTCCGCGTCCGCCGCAAGCTTATTCTGCGTCGCCGTGTCGAGGTCGGCCCTTGCCTTGGCGATGTCCTCCTCGGTGGAGGCCGGGTTTTCGGTGACTGCCTTGAGCGCGGCCTCCTTCGCGGTCACGTCCGCCGCCGCCTGATCCGCCGCCGTTTTGGCGCTGTCTCTCGCGGCCGCAGCGTCCTTCACGGCCTTCTCGGCCTCGGCGAGCTTCTGGCGCTCCTCGCTGACCTCGTCCTTCGCGTTCTGGGCGTCGATAAGCTCCTTATCGACCGCGGCCACATACTCGGGGGAGATGTTGGTCTTTGCGATCATGACGGCGCGGGTCATTTTGACGCGGGTCTCGGACTCGGCAAGAGCCTGCTTTGCGTCCTCAATGGCCGCAAGCTCGGTCTCATAGTGGTAGATCGGGCTTGAAAGGGCGCTGGTCTGGTACGAGACCTCGAGGGAGCGAAGCTCCTCCTGCGCCGCGGCAAGCTCCTCGCTGTCGCCGCTGCCGAGGACGAAAAGCACATCGCCGGCGTTTACCTGCTGCCCGGCACGGACCATGACGGAGCGGATCTCGCGGGTCTGCTTCGCCTTGACCTCGTAAAAGCCATTGGCGACGACGGTGCCGCTGCCTCTGACCTTGGCGGTGATGGTGCCGGAGTTGACCATCTGGGTGGCCACCTCGGGCAGGGCGATGTTCATGATGGTGTTGGAGAAGAACGTGAGTATGAGCAAAATAACAAGAAATACTATCGCCGCATTTTTGACCCATTCACGGTTTTTAGGTTTACTTTCCATATATCTTTCCTCGTTTCTCCGTCAGCCCTTGACGCTTCCGGAATTTGCGATGCCCTCTACCAGATATTCCTCGCCGTGGAGGAAGAGGAGGAGCGTAGGTATCATATATACTGTGGCCATTGCGAAGGCAAGGCCGATATCGCCGCTGTTGATGGACGAGAGGAACACCGAGAGCGGCTGCATGTCCGCATCGTCAAGCAGGATAAGGGGCTGCTCGACCATGTTCCAGTAGTCGATGAACACAAGTATCGCTATGGAGTAGAGCGCCGAGCGGCACTCGGGCAGGCAGACCTTGGTGAAGATGTCCCACTCGGTCGCGCCGTCGACCTTGGCGGCCTCGATGACCGAATAGGGTATGCGGCGCATGAATTTCGTCAGCAGAAAGACGGAAAACGGGGCGAACACGCCCGGCAGGATTATCGCCCAGCGGGTGTTGAGTATCCCCAGCCATTTGCTGACAAGGTAGTTCGGCACGAGCGTGACCTGATAGGGCATGAGCATGAGGATGACGTAGAAGAAGAACAGTCCGCTCCTCAGCCGGCCGCGCCAGCGCGAAAAGCCGTAGGCCGCGAGCGACGCCACGCCCACCTCGAGTACGACTATGGGGACCACCAGTATTATGCTGTTCCACAGCTTCAGAAGGTACTCGGGGGATTTGATGAGGCCGTCGACATACTGCGAGAGCGTCACCTTGTCGGGGATGAACTTGAGGTTGACGGTCTTTGAGACGTAGCCGCCGGTCGTGGTGGCAAAGATCATGCCGTAGTTGGAGTTGATCTCCGACTCGGCCATGAAGGAGTTCGTGATGGTAAGCACGGTGGGCATGAGGAACAGCACCGCGAACACCGCGCAGAGGACGAACATCACGCCCCGGCTGAAATAGTGCTTGTTTCTCTTTCTTATCCCTTTTCTTTTTATCATCCCTCCACGTCCTTTCCGAACCAGTCCTCAACGGCGAAGAGGATCGCGATGATGATCACCATGACGATGGCCATCACGACCGCCGCGGCGGAGAGCTTCTGATAGTCGAGAGAGCGGAAGGTGTTGTTCATGAAGTGCTGGAGCATATAGAGCGTCTCATACGGGTAATCGCCGGTGAGAAGGTACACCTCGCGGAACACCTTGAAGGAATTAATGAGCGAGAGTATCGTGACGAACAGCACCGTGGGTGAAAGGTAACGGAGCTTTATCGCGAAGAACTTGTACAGCTCGCCCGCGCCCTCGACATCCGCCACCTCGAGCAGCTCCTTGGGGATGTTGGCAAGGCTCGCCATGAAAAGGATCATGTTGTAGCCGAGGTTCTTCCACAAAAACAGGAGTATGACCACGAACTGCGCATGGTCGCTCAAAAGCCAGTCGATCTTGTCCGCGCCGAAGAGCATGAGAAATTCGTTCACGGTGCCGTTATAGTTGAAAAGCACCTGCCAGATAAGCACGACCGAGGCCACAGGCACCATCATCGGGCTGAGGAAGAAGGTGCGGAATTCCGATTTCATCGGTATGCGGCTCTCGAGCATGAGCGCCAGCGCCAGCGCCAGCACCACGGCGAGCGGCACCGCTATCACCGAAAAGCTCAGCGTATTCTTTGCCGCCAGGAGAAAGGCCGAATTCTGGAAGAGCTTAATGAAGTTGTCGAGAAAGACAAATTTCGCGGAGCTTACGCCGTCGATCACGGAGTAGTACACGACCACGCCGAAGGGGACGATGAAAAACGCCGTCACGCCCAGCACGCTGGGCGCGAGGAACATAAGGCCGCGTATTCTGTCGCGCGTCCGTTCATTCAGTTCTATGTTTTTTATTTTCATCTGGACACCCACAAAGTTTTGCGATTTTTTCAAGAGGATTTTACTACATATGGTAAGTTTTTTCAATATGACAAATAACTAATAATTCTTAATAATCCTTTAACGTCTTTGCGGCCGGAGGAAAACTTTAACAAGCGGAGAAAAGCCTTACGCGTTTTTATCTTCGGACATGAATATCGGGCGGCTGACGCCGCCCGATTAGTGTTTGCTTATCGCTGCTCGTTTATGTAGATGTTGACCTTGCTCTGGATGAGTCTCGCCACGTCGTCCACGGACTTCTGTCCCTGGAAGAACGCCTCGGCCTGCTCGACGACGATGTCATAAATGCTGTTGTCGCCGGAGGAGAACTTGGTGGTGGTGGAAATAAGTTCGTAGATCCTGTCGGCCTGCTCCTGAGACAGCTCGTAGTAGTCGATACGGTCGCCGCTCGCGAGGTAGTAGCTGCCGCGGGGTTCCTTGATCTTCTCGCCGTTCTCGTCAAGCTCGAACTTGGTGATGACCTGACCATTCGCGTCGCTCTCGGTGGTCATTCTGTACTGGGGAGTCATGGCCTCCTTTTCCATCGCTCTGTAGGCCTTGAGGTTGGTGGGGATACCGGAGCGAGCCTCCGTCTGGTACTTCTCGGTGAAGAAGGTGCGGAGGAACTGCCACGCGCCCTCCTTGTCGGCGCAGGTGGTACTCATCGCGAAGCCGCTGTTGGCCGAGATCATGTTGCCGGTGCCGTTATCGGAGGGGAAGCCGATGTAGGTCGCGCCCAGCTCGCCGAACATCGCATCGTACATGCCCGCGTCGTTGAGATTGTACAGGTACACGTTCATCAGCATTTCGCGGCCCTGGGAGACGAGGGTGTAGGGTTCGACGTCTTTGCCGTATTCAAAGTTGTTCCAGTCAAATTCCTTCTGGAAGAAGGCGGCGAACTTGAGCAGATCCTTGAAGCTGTCGCTGTCGAAGTTGCAGGTGCCGGTACTCCAGTCGCAGAAGGAGTCGATATCAAGGCTGAGGCCCTGACGCAGGGCATCGTATCTGGTGTAGTAATACTCGAATATCTGGCAGTCCTCGGGCATGTTGGCGTACGCCTCCCAGAGCTGGTCGTAGGTCCAGCCCGGGGTGTCGCCCACGATAGAGGACGCGCCCATCACCGTGCTGAGGCTGAAGGAGGAGCAGGTCGCGCAGAGCTTGCCGTCCTGTTCGATGGCCTGAAGGATGTTGGGGAAGAAATCGTCGCGGCTGAGCTCCTTGTCGGAGTCAATGAACGGATAGAGGTCCTCGAGGATGCCCTTGGCGGCATAGCGGTCATAGGGCAGGCCGTTGAGGTCGATGATGTCAGGCACGTTGCCGGCGAGTATCTCGGTGTTGAGCTTGGTGAGGCCGGCGGAATAGTCCTCGTCGGTATTGAATGCGGAGTAATCGGTGACCTCTATGCGGCATCTGTCGCTGCTGCGGTTGAAGCTGATGATGACGTCGCGCAGATTGTAGTCGAGGTACTGGGTCGCGAGAGTGAGGGTCTGCTTCCGGGGCAGGGAGCTGGCGGGGACGCTGCTGACCTTGACGATCTCGCTGGTGCAGTTCTCGTAGTTCTTGTCCCAGACGTTGGTCACGCCGACGACGGTGCCGTCGGAGAGGACGCCGAAGCCGTTGAGGGTGTCGTTATTGACGTCGCAGTTGATCCAGTTGAAGAGGAGCTTGCTCTCCTTGGTCTTGCTGTCGTAGCCGAAGAAGTTTATGCCGTTGTTGTAATAGAAGTCGTAGTCGCCCTTGCCGGAGATGGCGCCGTAGGCGTTCGAGGGCAGCTCGATCTTCTCGCTGAAGCCGCCGCTCTTGAGGTCGACGACGTTCGCGGTGGTGCCGCCGTTATTGCCCCAGGTGATGACCGCCGCGCGGCCGTCCGCGAGAGCTTCGATGCCCTCGGTATACTCGTCCATGTCGAAACAGACGGTCATGTTGCCGTCGGCGTCAAAGCCGAGTACCTTGCTCTCGGACGCGAGGACATAGTTGCCTTCGCCGTCAGCGACAAGGCCGTAGGGCCAGAAGTAGGAGCCGTCGGTGGGAGAGGCGATCTCCTCGGGGATGAGGAGCATGAAGCGCTTCTTGATCTCGCCGGTCTTGGGCTCTACGAGGCGGATATAATACTCGCTGGCGCTTCTGTATTCCTGGTACCAGAGGTCGGAGTACTTCTCGGTCCCCTCGGGGGCGTCGCTCCAATACTCGTTGACGACCTCAAAGAGCATGATGTCGCCGCTGCTCGTAGCCTGCATGGAGCTTATATAGCTGCTGTACTCGTGGTCGGTGTTCTTCTCGAGCGGCTTGAAGTTGGCGAGCTTCGTCACCTTGCCGGAGTAGTCCACGAAGTACATCACGGTCTCCCATATGGCGTACTGGTTCTCCCACTGGGGAGTCACGCCCTCGGGGATGTTCTGCCCCACCACTTCCTGAGTGCTGTAGTAGAAGCCCTCGTCGGTGAAGAGGCCGTTGCCGCCGATCCACTGGTTATTGGGATTGTCGATCTTGGTATAATCCGCGGCGTACACATATTCCGGGGCCGCGGTATTGGTGGGGGTCTCCTTCTGTCCGTCGCCGTTGCTCTTATCACCGCAGCCGGCGAGCGAGAATGCCATTGCGGCGGCGAGCAGGAGTGCGACGAGAGTTTTGATTTTTCTGTTCATTTATGATCCTCCAAACATGATTTGTCTGAGCATGCCCATTGTAACACATCAGTCTGTGAATGTCTCTTAAACTTTCTTAAAACAAACACCGGGCCGCGCCCATACATGCTTAATCTTTCTTAAGTCCGGGAATTTCCGTATTGTAACGCCGGGAAAATATGTTAATATACAGAAGAGGTGATATATCATGGCAGTTCGCTCCAGTATTCTTATCGTAGACGACGATCCCGACATCAGAAAGGTCCTGAACCTTTTGCTCAATACGACCTATGACGTGGCCGAGGTGGAGGACGGCCCCTCCGCGATCGACTATATCCGCGAGCATCCGGAGACCGACCTTGTGCTGCTGGACGTGATGATGCCCGGTATGTCCGGTCTCGAGACCTGCAACGAGCTCAGACGCTATTCGAACGCGCCGGTGCTGTTCCTCACGGCAAAGTCCGCCGAGAGAGACAGGATAAGCGCCTACCGCAGCGGCGGGGACGACTTCCTCTCCAAGCCCTTCTCGCACGAGGAGCTTCTCGCGAAGGTCAGCTCCCTCCTGCGCCGCTACAGGGAGTACCGCGGCAAGCCCGACAGCGCCCTCGCCGTTGAGAATCTCGAGGTCGATTTTGAGAGCCGCACGGTGAAAAGCTCCGGCAGGACCGTCGCGCTCACCGACACCGAGTACGCTATACTCGAATACCTCCTGAAAAACCGCGGCACCACAGTCACCGCGCCCGCGCTCTACGAGGCCGTGTGGCAGGAAAAGTTCCTCCCCGGCTCCGGCAACACCGTGATGGTCCACGTTCTTAATCTTCGGCGGAAGATAGAGGATAACCCCTCCAGTCCCAAGATAGTCCGCACCATATGGGGAAAGGGATACCAGATTGATTGATAAGCCCCGGCTGCCCAGAACACTGGACGCCCAGATGATATACACGCTGATACTGGCGCTCGCGCTCGCGCTGGCAATGTTCTTCGCGGTATACGGCTCCGGCTGCTACGCGGTGCGGCACATATACATGAGCGAGGAAAAAGTGGCCGCGCGCAAGACCGCCATATACAATCAGTTCAGCAGCTACGTCGCCGACAATAAGCTCAGCAGTCTGAACAGCGCTGAGCTTGCCCTCTGGTCGGAGGATAAGCCCGAGATCACCATACTCCTCTTCCGCAATCAGAAGCTTGACTCGCGCATTCGCGCCGGCATGACGGAACCCGCGTTCAATATGCTCCCCTCTGAGCGCACCTCGCTCGCCACGCTCTACGGCAAGCTCTATCCCGTGCGCTTTGCCGACGGAGTGATGCAGATAGCCATCGGCGACTACTCCGAAAATCTCAAATACATCGGCTGCCGCATAGTCGCGGTCTCCGCCGCGGCGCTGACGTTCCTTGTCATGATGCTCTGGTATGTGAGGCAGCTCACCCAGCGCATAGTCGTTCTCTCAAAGGAAGCGGTGGAGATAGGCGCGGGCGACCTTGAAAAGCCCATAACCGTCTCCGGCGGAGACGAGCTTGCGGAGCTTGCCTCCTCGGTCGACCTTATGCGCCGCTCCGTTATCGAGCGGATGGGCAGCGAGAGCCGCGCGTGGCAGGCGAACGCCGAGCTTATCACCGCCATCTCCCACGATATCCGCACGCCGATGACCTCGCTCATCGGCTATCTGGGGCTGCTGAACGAGGGCGGCTTTACGGACAGCGCGCAGGAAAAGCAGTTCGCGGCCTCCGCCTACGCAAAGGCCATGGAGCTGAAGGACCTGACGGATGAGCTGTTCAAATACTTCCTCGTTTTCGGCAAGTCCGGCGTAGAGATGGAGATCGAGCCTTACGATGCGCGCCTTCTCACGGAGCAGTTTCTCGCCGAGGCGCAGTTCGATATCGCGGACTCCGGCTTTACTCTGGAGGTCAGGGATTTCGAGGGCGAGTGCAGCATTTCCGTCGACCCGCTGTATCTCAAGCGGGTGTTCGATAACCTCGTGTCCAACATAAAGAAATACGCCGATCCGTCGCACCCCGTCATCGCCGTGTGCGAGCTGGATGACGGGAGCTTTTCCGTCTGTGTGTCCAACGCCGTCAGCCGCTCCATGAACAAGGTGGAGAGTACGAAGATAGGCCTTCGCACCTGTGAAAGGATACTCGAGACCATGGGCGGGAAATTCGAGACTGACAACACCGGCGACTGGTTCACGGCGGAGCTTATCCTCCCCGCCGGCGCGCCGCTGGAGCAGAAGTAGTCCGCCGGGGGCAACTGCGGGTTGCTTGCCCGATAACGGCGCCTATGCTACAGTTATCGCAAGGAGGTGTCTCATATGGATACTAAGGAAATTTTATATACTCTGCGGACGAAAAGCGGCATGTCGCAGGACGAACTGGCCGAGAAGGTCTTTGTCACACGTCAGGCGGTGTCCCGCTGGGAAAACGGTGAAACGACCCCGGGGGCCGAGACTCTGAAGCTGCTCTCGAAGTTCTTTGACGTTTCCATCAACACTCTGCTCGGCTCGCCGAGAAAGCTCATATGCCAGTGCTGCGGAATGCCGCTCGACGACTCCACGCTCAGCCGGGAGCCTGACGGTGAATTCAACGAGGATTACTGCAAGTGGTGCTACGCGGACGGTGAGTTCACCTACTCCAGCAAGGAGCAGCTGATAGACTTCTGCGCGGCGCACATGGCGAGCGAGAGCTGGCCCGCCGAGCAGGTCCGCGCGCATATGGAGGCCATGGTGCCGAACCTCGCGCATTGGAAGAAATGAGCCGGCGGCAGTGTACGCCGCCTGACAGGGAAGCGCCATGAGAGCATACAGGAGATCAAATATTCCTATCGCCAAAACGCTGAGGAAAAATATGACGCCGTGGGAGAGAAAGCTGTGGTTTGATTTTCTGAGAAATTATCCAGTACGTTTCCAGCGTCAGAAAGCCATCGGCGACCATATCGTAGATTTCTACTGTGCAAAGGCGGGACTTGTCATTGAGCTTGACGGCGGAGTACACTATACTCCGGAGCAGGCAGAAAAGGATCTTCTCCGCACGGGTGAATTGGAGGCCATGGGACTGACCGTAGTACGGTTCTGCAATACCGAGATAGACCGAGGTTTTACCGGCGTGTGCGAATGCATTGACCGATCCGTTCAGATATCTCTCCCTCAGTCAGCTACGCTGACAGCTCCCTCGTCAGAGGGAGCCGAAAATATCGCCCGGCGCAAAGTATAAGCTCCTGCCCGAGATCAAGTCTTGGGCAGGAGCTTTTCATTTCTCCCTGTCCCCGCGTCTCTGCCTCCCTCTGACGAGGGAGGTGGCAAGACCGCAGGTCTTGACGGAGGGAGAGATTTACGGTATCCTCGCGCGAACGTTCCCGCTGCCGGCTTATAGGGCGTACAGTCGGCCTGCTTTGTCCGCCGCATTACCGGCACTTCTGAAACATTACCTTGCGCTTGAAAAAACAGCGGGCGGCTCCATAGCCGCCTGCTGTATTATGCCGTTATATCCGCTTTTCAGCAGCCGCAGGCTCCGCCGCAGCCGCAGTCCTCTCCGTCCTCGTGATGGCAGCCGGAGCAGCCGCCGCATCCGCCGGAGCAGGAGCCGCCGTCGACGATGGGGAGCCGTCCCTCGATGAGCATGTCCGCCGCGGTGTCCGCGTCGCCGCAGTAGCCCGCGATGGGTACGATACCCATGGACAGCAGCTCCGCGCGGCCCTCCGCGCCGATATTGCCGACGATGACCGCGTCGACGCCGTTATCCTTCATGAGCTGCGCCATGGCCGCATGGCCGTGCCTGTCTCCGCACTCCACCAGCACCTTTCTGCAGCTCTCGACCTCCATGTCGGGGTAGTCGTAGAGCGCGAACATCTCCGCGTGGCCGAAATGCTCGAATATCTCTCCGTCCTTGTAGGCGACCGCTATCTTCATCGCTCACACTTCCTTTTCTATATAGTCGGCCAGCGGGGCGATATGTTCGCCGCTGACGGACTCGACCTCGCCGGCGTCCACCATGGCGGACACGACCGGGTCTATGGGCAGACGCACGAAATGCCCGATACCGAAGCTCTTTGCGACCTGCTCTACCTTGCTTTCGCCGAATATGGCGTGTTCCTTGCCGCAGTCGGGACATTTGAAGTAGGACATATTCTCGACTATGCCCAGCACGGGTATCTTCATGAGTCCGGCCATGTTCACGGCCTTCGCGACGATCATGCTGACAAGGTCCTGCGGGGTGGTGACGATGACTATGCCGTCCACGGGCAGGGACTGGAACACGGTGAGAGGCACGTCGCCCGTTCCGGGAGGCATGTCGACGAACATATAGTCCACGTTATCCCACATAACGTCCGTCCAGAACTGCGTCACGGCTCCGGCGATGACGGGGCCGCGCCATACGACAGGCTCGGTCTCGTTCTCAAGAATGAGGTTGATGGACATTACCTGAAGCCCGGTGTGCGTGTAGACGGGGATGAGATACTCCTGCGTCCCGGTGGCATGCTCGGTAATGCCGAAGGACTTGGGTATGGAGGGGCCGGTGATGTCGGCGTCCAGCACGGCGCAGTTGTGGCCGCGGCGCTGCATTTCGGAGGCAAGGAGGCTCGTGACGAGGGACTTGCCCACGCCGCCCTTGCCGCTGACGACGGCGATGACCTTCTTTACGCTCGCCCCCTCGTGCAGAGGCTTTCTGAGATTCTCCTGACGGGAGGAGCAGTTCTGACCGCAGCTTGAGCAGTCGTGATTGCATTCTTCGCTCATGATAATCGACCTTTCTGTGTTTCAAAAAAAATGCTGTCAATGTCTTTATATTATACCCAAATAAACCGGGAAGTCAAATCACTTTAACAATATCCCGCTCCTGCGCACCGCGCGGACAAGGTACATTGCGGCAAAGCCGGTGAATACGCCCGTGACCATGCCCGAGACCACAAGGATGGGCGCGTAGGCCAGCACCCCGGGCGTTTTCACTATAAGCACGCAGCAGAGGAGCTGTCCGAGATTATGGCAGACGGCGGCTATCGCGCTCGTGACCCAAAGGCGCTTCTCGGGGATGACGGCGGTGAGTACGCACATGGCGGCATAGGCAAGAGCGCCGCCGGCGGCGCTGTAGATGAGCGTCGCGGGGCTTCCGACGAACATGGCGCTCATAATGACGCGCACAAGGAGGACGGCCCCCGCCTCGCGCCGGCCGAGAAGGAGCATTGCCGCGAGGGTGATGACGTTCGCAAGCCCGGGCTTTACCCCCGGGACAGGCACGAGCGTCGGCAGCTGCGCCTCTATGACGAACACCGTCAGCGCGACCGCCGTCAGCACCGCCATGAACGCGAGCCTTTTCGTCTTAGACATACAGCCCGCCTCCCTCGATCTCTATGATGAGCCGGTGGGGCATGCAGATTATGGGTATCCCCCCGCCGCTTATGGCTCCGCGCCGGACACAGACATGGTCGGGACAGTCCGCCTCGGTGATGGAGATCGCGCCCGGCTCGACATGTACGGTGTTTCGTCCCCAACGGGTCTCGATCTCGATATCATAGCTCTCGCGCACCTTGGAGAGGTCGATACGGTCGTACTCCTCGCCGTCTATGCTTATGACCGCGACGGTCCCCCCGCCGGAGAGCGCGCGCACGGCAAAGACGCCGCAGCACAAAACTGCGACCGCGGCAAAGACGATGATCCAGATTTTAGCTTTCTTATCCATGGACCCATTTTAGTTTACTTATGCCCTGTTGTCAATGCCCACGGGTTTGTGCTATAATATAGAATTGATACCATCAGTTGACAAGAGTACATACGCCTGACGGCAAGTCTTTCCGGCGCTTTTTGCCCTTTTCGCCTTGATGGGTAAGGACACATCTGCGGCTCA
>CAKTMF010000015.1 GCA_934573855.1 uncultured Oscillospiraceae bacterium
CTGCCTCTGGCAAACATCCCTGTCGGTACCGTTATCCACAACATCGAGCTCTACCCCGGCAAGGGCGCTCAGCTCGTCCGCAGCGCAGGCGTCGCAGCCCAGCTGATGGCTAAGGAAAACGGTATGGCAACCGTGCGTCTCCCCTCCGGCGAGTTCCGCAAGGTCCGCCTTGACTGCATCGCCACCATCGGCCAGGTCGGCAACATCGACCATGCCAATATCCACATCGGCAAGGCCGGCCGCAAACGCCACATGGGCATCCGTCCCACCGTCCGCGGCTCCGTCATGAACCCCTGCGACCACCCCCACGGCGGCGGCGAAGGCAAGTCTCCTGTCGGCCGTCCCGGCCCTGTAACTCCTTGGGGCAAGCCCGCACTCGGTTACAAGACCCGCAAGACTAAGAACCGCACCGATAAGTTCATAGTCAAGCGCCGCAACGCAAAGTAAGGAGGGAACGTAAATGAGCAGAAGCATTAAGAAAGGCCCCTTCGCCGCTCCCGAGCTGCTGAAGAGAGTCGATGAGATGAACAAGGCCGGCACCAAGCAGGTCATCAAGACCTGGTCCCGTTCTTCCACCATCTTCCCGTCCTTCGTCGGACACACCATCGCTGTTCATGACGGCCGCCGTCATGTTCCCGTGTACGTCACTGAAGATATGGTCGGCCACAAGCTCGGCGAGTTTGCTCCCACCCGTACCTTCCGCGGCCACGCAGGCAGCAAGACCGGTAAGTAAGGAGGAGAAAAAATGGACGAAAAGAAAATTGCCCGTGCGGAGCACAAATACGCCCGTATTTCTCCCCGCAAGGTTGAGATCATCTGCAACATGATCCGCGGCAAGGACGCCAAGTACGCCATGGCTCTGATGGAGAACACTCCCAAGGCCGGCTGCGAGCTGATGATCAAGGTGCTCAAGAGCGCCATGGCCAACGCCGAAAACAATTTTGAAATGGATCCTGAGAAGCTCTATGTCTGCGAGACCTACGCAGGCGCAGGCCCCATCCTCAAGAGGGGCATGCCCAGAGCTCAGGGTCGTATGTATCGCATCAACAAGCGCACCAGCCACATCATGATCGCTGTGGCTGAGAGAGACTAAGGGAAGGAGGCAGAATTATGGGACAGAAAGTTAATCCCCATGGCCTGCGTGTAGGCGTTATTAAAGACTGGGATTCCAGATGGTACGCAAGAGAAGATAAAGTCGGCGATCTGATCGTCGAGGACTATAAGATCCGCCAGTACCTCAAAAAGGCCCTCTATTCCGCCGGTGTCCCCACCATCGAGATAGAGCGCGACAGCACTAAGGTTCGCATCTATATCCACTGCTCCAGACCCGGTGTCGTCATCGGCAAGGGCGGCGCGGAGATAGAGCGCCTGCGCCTCGAAGTAGAGAAGCTCATCGGCAAGCCCGTTGCTCTCTCCATCGTTGAGGTTCGCACCCCCGATACCAATGCTCAGCTCGTCGCTGAGAACATCGCCCAGCAGCTCGAAAAGCGCATCGGCTTCCGCCGCGCTATGAAGAACGCTATGGGCCGCGCCATGAGAATGGGCGCGCGCGGCATCAAGGTCAAGTGCGGCGGCCGTCTCGGCGGCGCTGAGATCGCACGCAGCGAGTGCTACCACGAGGGTACCATTCCTCTGCAGACCATCCGCGCTGACATCGACTACGGCTTCGCCGAGGCTAACACCACCTACGGCCGTATCGGCGTCAAGGTCTGGATCTACAAAGGCGAAGTCCTTTCCCAGACTCTTCGCACCACTCCGCGCACGATGGATCTTTCCAAGCCCGCAGGCGAGCGCCGTCGCAGAGACGACCGTCGCCCCGGCGGCAACCGCCGTCCCGGCGGCTACAACCGTGACGGCCGCGACAATCGTCAGGGTCAGTCCGGCGAGCGCCGTCCCTACGGCAGCAGACCGGCAGGTCAGGGCGGCTACAACCGCGGACCCCGTCCGGAAGCTCCCGCACAGGAAGGAGGCAACAACTAATGTTAATGCCTAAGAGAGTTAAGTACCGCAGAGTTCAGCGCGGCCGCATGAAGGGCAAAGCCACCCGCGGCAACGTCGTCTCCTACGGTGAGTTCGGCCTTGTGGCTCAGGAGCCCGGCTGGATCAAGTCCAATCAGATCGAAGCAGCCCGTATCGCCATGACCCGTTACACCAAGCGCGGCGGTCAGGTCTGGATCAAGATCTTCCCCGACAAGCCCGTTACCGCAAAGCCCGCCGAGACCCGTATGGGTTCCGGTAAAGGCTCCCCCGAGTACTGGGTCGCAGTCGTCAAGCCCGGCAGAGTGATGTTTGAGATCGCAGGCGTTCCCGAAGAGACCGCCCGTGAGGCTCTCCGCCTTGCCAGCCACAAACTGCCCATCAAGACCAAGATAGTCAAGAAGGGCAACGAGTCTGAGAACGGTGGTGAATAAGATGAAGGCAAACGAAATACGCTCCATGTCCGTCGAAGAGCTTCAGACCAAGCTCACCGACCTCAAGAAGGATCTGTTCATGCTTCGTATGCAGCACGCTACCAATCATCTTGACAACCCCACCAAGATCTCCGCTACCCGCCGTGACATCGCTCGCGTCAAGACCGTCCTGCGCGAGAAGCAGAATTGAGGAGGTAAGGTATGATGAACGAAGAAAGAACTACTTCCCGTAAGACCCGCGTTGGTAAGGTCGTATCCGACAAGATGGACAAGACTGTGGTCGTCATCGTTGAGGACCGCGTTGCCCACAAGACCTATAAGAAGATCATTGGACGTACCTATCGTCTGAAGGCGCACGACGAGAACAACGAGTGCGGCGTCGGCGATATCGTCCGCGTGATGGAGACCCGCCCCCTGTCCAAGGACAAGAGATGGCGCGTGGTCGAGATCGTTGAAAAGGCTAAGTAAGGAGGCGCCAGAATGATACAGCAGGAAACTTATCTGAAGGTCGCCGACAACACCGGCGCCAAAGAACTCAAGTGCATCCGCGTGCTTGGCGGTTCCAAGCGCAAGTATGCCAGCATTGGTGACGTTATAGTTTGCTCCGTCCGCAAGGCGGCCCCCGGCGGCTCCGTCAAGAAGGGCGACGTTGTTAAGGCAGTCGTCGTTCGTACCGTCAAGCCCGTCCGCCGCGCCGACGGCACCTACGTCCGCTTCGACGAGAACGCAGCGGTCCTTATCAACACCGGTGATAAGAACCCCCGCGGCACTCGTATCTTTGGGCCCGTCGCCCGTGAGCTTCGCGACAAGGAATACATGAAGATCCTGTCCCTGGCTCCCGAAGTGATTTAATGGAGGTCGCAGAGAATGAAAATTAAGAAAGACGATAAAGTTATCGTTCTGTCCGGCAAGGACAAGGGCAAGCAGGGCAAGATCCTGTCTGCCGACCCCAAGGCAATGAAGGTCGTTGTCGAGGGCGTCAATGTCGCCACCAAGCACCAGAAGCCCATGAAGCAGGGCCAGGAAGGCGGCATCATCAAGGTCGAGACCCCCATTTACGCATCCAAGGTCCAGCTCGTCTGCCCCAAGTGCGACAAGGGCACGCGCGTCGGATACAAGCTTGTTGACGGCAAGAAGGTCCGTGTCTGCAAGCACTGCGGCGCAGAAATCTGAGAAAGGAGTTAACTTACTATGACAAGAATGAAGAAAAAGTACGTTGAGGAAGTTGCTCCTGCTCTTATGGAGAAGTTCCAGTACAAGTCCGTCATGCAGATCCCCCGCATCGACAAGATCGTCGTCTCCGTCGGCTGCGGCGACTGCAAGGACAATGCAAAGGCGCTTGAGGCCGTCATCAAGGACATCTCCGCCATCACCGGTCAGCACGCCGTTGCTACCGTGGCAAAGAAGTCCGTTGCAAACTTCAAGCTCCGTGAAGGCATGAAGGTTGGCGTCAAGGTCACCCTGCGTCAGGACCGCATGTGGGAGTTCCTGGATCGTCTGTTCAACGTTGCTCTGCCCCGTGTCCGCGACTTCCGCGGCATTTCCGCAGACGCGTTCGACGGCCGCGGCAACTACAGCCTCGGCCTCAAGGAGCAGATCATCTTCCCCGAGATCGAGTATGACAAGATCGAGAAGCTCCGCGGCATGAACATCGCCATCACCACCACCGCTCAGACCGACGAAGAGGCTCGCGAGCTGCTCAAGCTCATGGGCGCTCCCTTCGTGAACTAAGGAGGACGCATAAATGGCTAAGAAATCTATGATCCTCAAGCAGCAGGCAGAGCCCAAGTTCTCTACCCGCGCCTACAACCGCTGCAAGATCTGCGGCCGTCCCCACGCTTACCTGCGCAACTACGGCATCTGCCGTATCTGCTTCCGCGAGCTGGCTTACAAGGGACAGATCCCCGGCGTCCGCAAGGCTTCCTTCTGATTTTTCCTTATGCTTCGTCGGCTCGGCTCGCAGTACCTTTGTACGGCTTCGCCTCGCCGCCATTGCCTAAGAAAAAATCAAGATTTTCCCCATACTTCCTCTGCGGCGCTCGCAGTGTTACAACACAGCGTCGCTTCGCAGAGATCGTCTGAGAGAAAATCAAGCTCCTTTCCCCCTGAGGGGAAAGTGCCGCGGCAGCGCCGCGGCGGATGAGGTGTGAAAGCACCCCGTTACTCAGATCTCCCATAAAGGGAGAAGTAAACGTTTTGTCGGCGGGAGCCGATCACTCCCGCCTGCAAATAAACGAAGCCGGCCGTCCGGCCCGCTTCGCCCGACGCCGAAAGGCCGTGGCCAATCAAGCATTGGCATGGAACCTCGGCGCCTAAACCGCGCAAAGCGGTAACTCTATATATAGGAGGATAAATCCATGCAGATCACCGACCCCATTGCCGACATGCTGACCCGTATCCGCAACGCCGGCACCGCAAAGCACGAGTCCGTTGACGTCCCTGCCTCCAAGATGAAGAAGGCCATCGCAGAGATCCTTCTCAACGAGGGCTACATCAAGAACTACCAGGTCATTGATGACGGCACCCAGGGCATCATCCGCATCACCCTCAAGTATCTCCCCGGCAAGGAAAAGGCTATTCAGGGCCTTCGCCGCGTCAGCAAGCCCGGTCTGCGCGTTTACGCCGGCGCTGACGAGCTGCCCCGTGTCCTCAAGGGCCTGGGCATTGCTATCATCTCCACTTCCAAGGGCATCATGACCGACAAGCAGGCCCGCAAAGAGAACGTCGGCGGCGAAGTCCTTGCGTTCGTATGGTAAGGAGGTAGCAGAATGTCAAGAATAGGTAGAGCACCCATCACCGTCCCCGCAGGCGTTGAAGTATCCGTCAGCGAGAACAACCACATCACCGTCAAGGGTCCCAAGGGCACTCTTGAGCGTGACCTCGTTCCCCAGATGAAGATCGACGTCGAAGCAGGCGTCATTCATGTCTCCCGTCCCAACGATGCCAAGGAAAACCGCTCCCTCCACGGCCTGACCCGCACCCTGATCGACAATATGGTCGTCGGTGTGACTCACGGCTTTGAGAAGAAGCTGGAGATCAACGGCGTTGGCTACCGCGCACAGAAGGATGGCAAGAACCTGGTCCTCACCATCGGTTATTCCCACCCTGTCATCGTGTCCGAGACCGCCGACATCCAGATCGACGTTCCCGACGCCAACCACGTCGTCATCAAGGGTATCGACAAGCAGAAGGTCGGCCAGTTTGCAGCAGAAGTTCGTGGCAAGCGTCCTCCCGAACCCTACAAGGGCAAGGGCATCAAGTACGACTACGAAGTCATCCGCCGCAAAGAAGGCAAGACCGGTGCTAAGTAAACGGAGGTGTGCCTGAATGATTAAAAGACCTGATACCAGAGGACAGCGCATCAAGCGCCACAACAGAGTACGCGGCAAGATCTCCGGCACCGCCGAGAGACCCCGCCTGAGCGTATTCCGCAGCGAAAACAACATCTATGCCCAGATCATCGACGACGTGGCAGGCAGCACCCTGGTCGCGGCCTCCACCGTTGAGAAGGGCTTTGAAGGCAACGGCGGCAACTGCGACGCCGCAAAGAAGATCGGTAAGCTCGTTGCAGAGCGCGCTCTGCAGAAGGGTATCGAGGAAGTCGTGTTCGACCGCGGCGGCTACATCTATCACGGTCGCGTCATGGCTCTGGCAGAAGGCGCCCGCGAGGGCGGCCTCAAGTTCTAAGGAAGGGGGATAACTTATAATGGCATACAATAATGACAGAAGAGACCGTCGTAAAGACGAGGCTCCCTCCGAGTTCATCGAGAAGGTAGTTTCCCTCAACCGCGTCAGCAAGACCGTCAAGGGCGGCCGTGTTGCAAAGTTCTCCGCTCTGTGCGTAGTCGGCGACGGCAAGGGCCGCGTCGGTTTCGGCATGGGCAAGGCCAACGAAGTCTCCGAGGCTATTCGCAAGGGTCTCGAGGACGCAAAGAAGAACATCTGCTCCGTCACCCTTCAGGGTACCACCATCCCCCACGAGGTCATCGGTGAGTTCGGCGCCGGCCGTGTTCTCCTCAAGCCCGCACCCGAAGGCACCGGCGTTATCGCCGGCGGCGCGGTCCGTGCAGTCGTTGAGGCAGCCGGTATCAAGAACATCCGTACCAAGTGCCTGCGTACCAACAACCCCGCAAACGTTGTTGCCGCAACTATGGAAGGCCTCAAGTCTCTGCGCAACGCAGCTCAGGTTGCGGCCGTCAGAGGCAAGACTCCTGAAGAAGTTCAGGGTTAAGGAGGGCGAAACATGGCAAATCTTAAGATCAAGCTCGTAAAGAGCCTCAACGGCAGACACGATAAGCACATCGCCACTGCCTACTCCCTCGGCCTGCACAAGATCGGCAACGAGACCGTACAGCCCGACAACCCCCAGACCCGCGGCAAGATCGCCCAGATCGGCTATCTCGTCAAGGTAGAAGAAGAATAAGGAGGGCAAGAGAATGTATATCAATGATCTTTCTCCCGTAGCCGGCTCCACCCACGTCGATAAGCGCAAGGGCAGAGGCCACGCGACCGGTAACGGCAAGACCGCAGGCCGTGGTCACAAGGGCCAGAAGGCCCGCAGCGGCGGCGGTACCCGCATCGGATTTGAAGGCGGCCAGATGCCTCTGGCACGTCGTATCCCCAAGAGAGGCTTCAACAATATCTTTGCAAAGCCTCTGGAGGCAGTGAACGTTTCTGTTCTCGAGAAGTTTGAGGACGGCGCAGTCGTCGACGCTCAGGCTCTCCTCGATGCAGGCATCATCTCCAAGTGCAGATACGGCGTTAAGTTCCTCGGAAACGGCGAGGTTTCCAAGAACGTTACTGTTAAAGCTGCTGCTTTCTCCGAAACCGCGAAACAGAAGATAGAGGCGGCCGGCGGAAAGGCAGAGGTGGTTTAAGTGCTCGAAACTCTGCGTAACGCATGGAGGATCGAAGAGATCCGCAAGAAGATAGTTTTCACTCTTCTTATCATCCTGCTTTACCGTGTAGGTAACGCGATTCCAGTTCCTTACGTCAACATCGAGTATCTCCGCGGCTACTTTGACTCCCTCCGCAGCACCGTCCTCGGTCTGCTCGACGTCATGTCCGGCGGCGCATTCTCCAGCGCGACGATCTTCGCGCTCTCCATCCAGCCCTACATCAATGCCTCCATCATCATCCAGCTCCTGTGCATTGCCATCCCCGCACTCGAGCGCATGAGCAAGGATGAGGGCGAGGAAGGCAAGAAGAAGATAGCCGCCATCACCCGCTACTCCACCGTAGCCATCGGGCTCCTCCAGGGCTTCGCGTACTACATGCTCATCAAGAACAACGGCCTTCTGGTAGCTGAGGCACAGGGCAACGTCTGGACCGCAGTCGTCATCGTTCTGACCTTCACCTCCGGCTCCGCCCTCATCATGTGGCTCGGCGAGCAGATCACTGAGCATGGTATCGGCAACGGTATCTCCATGATCCTGTTTGCAAGTATCATCTCCCGTCTGCCCAATTCCGTCATCAGCTCCGTCCGCAACATCGCAAACGGCTCCCTCCAGTGGTGGGCAGCCCTACTCGTGTTCATCGGAGCGATAGCGATCATCGTGCTGATAGTTTTCGTCAACGACGCAGAGCGCCGGATCCCGGTCCAGTACGCGAAGAGAGTCGTCGGACGCAAGATGTACGGCGGTCAGAGCACCAACCTTCCCATGAAGGTCAATATGTCCGGCGTTATGCCCATCATATTCGCTCAGTCCATCGCCTCCCTGCCCGCGACCATCGCCGCCTTCACCGGCAAGACCGACGGCTGGTTCATGAGAAACTTCGGCACCGAGTCCATCCCCTACGCGATGGTTTACTTCCTGCTGATAATCTTCTTTGCCTACTTCTATTCCACCATCCAGTTCAACCCCATTGAAGTGGCAAATAACCTGAAGAAGAACGGCGGGTATATCCCCGGCTTCCGTCCCGGCAAGCCCACCAGCGAGTTTATCCAGAGAGTTCTCAACAAGATCACCCTCTTTGGCGCGATCTATCTGGGTATCATCGCTACCGTTCCTATCATAGTTTCTCACTTCACCAAGGCTGCTTCCCTCACCGGTCTCTCCCTGGGCGGCACCTCCATCATCATCGTGGTCGGCGTTGCGCTCGAGACCGTCCGCGCTCTCGAGGCACAGATGCTCATGCGCAACTACAAGGGCTTCCTTGATTGATGAGGGTCGTGTTATGAGGCTTATTCTTCTTGGCGCCCCCGGCGCAGGAAAAGGTACTCAGGCAGAGATTCTGAGCAGGCAGCTCGGGATACCGACTATTTCCACAGGCAACATCCTGCGGGCGGCCATCAGAGATGGCACGCCCGTGGGACTCAAGGCAAAGGACTACATGGACAGGGGCCGGCTCGTCCCCGACGACGTTATCATCGACATCATCGTCGACCGCCTCGCGAAGCCCGACTGTGCCAGGGGCTATATCCTTGACGGCGTGCCGCGCACCATCCCCCAGGCCGAGGTCATGGAGGAAAAGGGTATCGCGGTCGACTGGGCGGTCTCCATCGAGGTGGAGGACGACGTGATAGTCAAGCGCATGAGCGGCAGAAGGATCTGCCCCAATTGCGGCCGTACCTACCATGTGGACAACAACCCCCCCGAGAAGGAGGGCGTGTGCGGTGAGTGCGAGTCCGGGCTTATCATCCGCGCGGATGACGAGCCGGAGACCGTGGCCGCCCGCCTTGAGACCTACCACAGTGTTACCGAGCCGCTCAAGGCGTTCTACGCCGAGAGAGGCAAGCTGAAAACTGTGGAAAATCAGGCCAGCATCGATGCGACCACCGCAGAGATAAGGAAGGCTTTGGAGATTTGATATGTCAGACGCAATAATTATCAAATCACCCAGAGAGATCGAACTCATGCGGCAGGCCGGCCGTATCACCGCTCAGGCACGCAGCATTGCGCGCCAGGCGGTCGCCGACGGCATCACCACCAAGCAGATCGACAAGTTAGTGAATGAGTTCATACGGAAATCCGGAGCCAAGCCCACGTTTCTGGGCTACGGCGGCTTCCCCGCCAGCACCTGCCTGTCCGTCAATGAAGAAGTCATTCACGGTATTCCCGGAAAGCGCGTCGTTCACAACGGCGACATCGTCTCGGTCGACGTCGGGGCCACCTACAGAGGCTTCGTCGGAGACTGCGCCGGCACCTACGCCTGCGGAGAGATAAGCGAGGAGGCAAAGCGCCTCATCGAGGTCACGAGACAGTGCTTTTTCGAGGGGATCAAGTTCGCGAAGGCAGGCTACCGCATCTCCGACATCGGGGGCGCGATACAGGACTACGCGGAGAGCCGCGGCTACTCGGTCGTGCGCGAATATGTGGGACACGGCGTCGGCCGCGTCATGCACGAAGCTCCCGAGGTTCCCAACTACCGCCCGGACAAACGCCTTTCCCACAGGTATGACCCGCGTCTCGAAAAGGGCATGACCATCGCAATCGAGCCGATGATCTGCGCCGGAGACTACGCGGTCAAGGTCCTTTCCAACGACTGGACTGTCGTTACCGTGGACGGCTCCCTCGCGGCGCACTACGAAAACACCATTGCGATAACCGACGGTGAACCGGAAATACTCACAATGGCAGAGGATATTTGACGTTTTTGACCCAAACACCGACTTTGGAGGAATTTTACTTTGGCAAAAGACGATGTAATCGAACTCGAGGGCACGGTAGTTGAATCCCTGCCCAACACCATGTTCCAGGTGGATATTGGCAAAGGCCACATCATACTGGCGCATATTTCCGGAAAGCTCCGGATGAACTTTATCAGGATCCTTCCCGGCGACAAGGTCACGGTGCAGATGTCTCCCTATGACGTCACCCGCGGCAGGATCGTCTGGAGAAGCAAGTAGGAGGTAAATTCAATGAAAGTCAGACCTTCCGTGAAACCCATGTGCGAAAAGTGCAAGATAATCAAGCGCAAGGGCAGAGTCATGGTCATCTGCGAAAACCCCAAGCACAAGCAGCGCCAGGGCTGAGCAGAGCGCGCGGGAGAACGCTCCCGCGGAGAGGAAACGCTGAACGGCCCGCCGTACAAGGCGTGTTCAGGGCTTCCGTAAATTCATAGACAAGGATTAAATTCCTGTCCTTATAAAAAACCGCCGCATTGCCCGGAGACTCCCTCCGGCGGGAACAAGTGTCCGCGCGTAAAATGCGGTAACAATTATCGAAAGGATGATCGTACAATATGGCACGTATAGCCGGCGTTGACCTGCCCAAGGACAAGAGAATCGAGATCGGTCTCACTTACGTCTACGGTATCGGCAGAACAAGCGCAAAAAAGATTCTTGAGATGACCGGCGTCAACCCTGACACCAGAGTCAAAGACCTCAGCGACGAGGATGAAGCAAAGCTCCGTGAGTGCATCGACAAGCACTATCTGGTCGAAGGCGACCTCCGCCGTCAGACCGCGCTCGACATCAAGCGCCTGACAGAGATCGGCTGCTACCGCGGACTGCGCCATCGCCGCGGCCTGCCCGTTCGCGGACAGAGAAGCAAGACCAACGCCCGTACCCGCAAGGGTCCGAAACGCACCATCGCAAATAAGAAGAAGTAAGGAGGGATATAGATCATGGCAGCAAACGGTAAGAAAAAAGTCGTAAGAACCCGCAGAAGAGAACGCAAGAACATTGAAAAGGGCCAGGTCCATATCAGCTCTTCCTTCAACAACACCATGGTCACCATCACCGACACCCAGGGCAACGCGCTCAGCTGGGCATCCGCCGGTGGTCTGGGCTTCCGTGGAAGCAAGAAGTCTACCCCCTTCGCAGCGCAGACCGCAGCCGAGACTGCCGCAAAGGCAGCCATGGAGCATGGCCTGAAGTCCGTCGAAGTTTTCGTCAAGGGACCCGGCTCCGGCCGCGAGGCCGCAATCCGCGCCCTGCAGACCGCAGGTCTTGAAGTCACGATGATCAAGGACGTTACCCCCATTCCTCACAATGGCTGCCGTCCTCCGAAACGTCGTCGCGTTTAATTGAAGGAGGTAAACGAATATGGCAAGATATACTGAAGCGGTATGCCGCCTGTGCCGCAGAGAAGGCCAGAAGCTCTTCCTCAAGGGCGACCGCTGCTACACCGACAAGTGTGCAATGAACGCCAGAGCATTCGCCCCCGGCCAGCACGGCCAGGGCCGCAGCAAGAGTTCCGAGTATGGCCAGCAGCTCCGCGAGAAGCAGAAGGCCAAGAGATTCTACGGAGTTCTTGAGAGCCAGTTCCGCAGCTACTTCGAGATGGCCGAGCGCCGTCCCGGCCAGACCGGCGAGAACCTGCTGAGCATTCTTGAGTGCCGCCTTGACAATGTTGTCTACCGTCTGGGCTTCGCCATGAGCCGTGCCGAGGCACGTCAGATGGTCAGCCACGGCCACATCACCGTCAACGGCCGCAAGGTCAACATCCCCAGCTATCAGGTCAAGCCCGGCATGACTGTCGCTCTCAAGGAGAGCAGCCGCGGTATCGAAAAGATCAAGGCTAATATTGAGGCAAACGCATTCCGTCCCGCACCCAAGTGGCTTGAGTATGACGCAAATAACGCAATGGCAAAGGTCGTCGCCGCCCCCGCAAGAGACGACATCGACCTGCCCATCGAAGAGCACCTCATCGTCGAGTTGTACTCCAAGTAATAAAGACACCCTCAAATTGGTAAGCTGAATCACCGCAAGCGTTGGATAGACGCAACACTTAAAAGGAGGGTTATATAACTATATGATCGAAATTAAAAAGCCGCGTATCGAGTGCGTTGAAACACCCGCAGACAGCTCTTACGGCAAATATATCATAGAGCCTCTGGAACGTGGCTACGGCACAACACTTGGTAACTCTCTTCGCAGGGTACTCCTGTCCTCACTCCCCGGAACGGCCTGCACCAGCATAAGGATCGCCGGCGTTCAGCATGAGTTTTCCACCATCCCCGGCGTCAAGGAAGACGTGACCGAGATCGTTCTTAACGTAAAGAGCATTATCGCGCGCCTCCACAGCACCGGAGCAAAGACCGTCTACATCGAGGCCGCAGGCGAGGGCGTTGTCACCGCCGGCGACATCAAGGCAGACGCCGAGGTGGAGATACTCAATCCCGAGCAGCCCATTGCTACCCTTGGTCCCGACGGCGCTCTCAACATGGAGCTGGTCCTGGACCACGGCAGAGGCTACGTTTCCGCCGAGAAGAACAAAACGCCCCAGACCGCCATCGGCACCATTCCCGTCGACTCCATCTACACCCCGGTACTCAAGGTCAACTACACCGTCGAGAACACCCGTGTGGGCAACCAGACGGACTTCGACAAGCTGACCATCGAGGTCTGGACGGACAAGACCATGACCGCCCGTGACGCCGTTTCCCTGGGCGCAAAGATACTCTGCGACCACTTCACGCTTTTCACCGACCTTTCCGACACCATCGGCAACGACTCCACCGTCGTTGAGAAGGTGGAGAAGGAACCCAACACCGTGCTCAACATGACCATTGAAGAGCTGGATCTGAGTGTGAGAAGCTTCAACTGCCTCAAACGCGCCAATATTAATACTGTCGCAGACCTGGTCAGCAAAACTCAGGATGAGATGATCAAGGTCCGCAACCTCGGCCGCAAGTCCCTTGAAGAAGTCGAGCATAAGCTGACTATGATGGGCTTGTCTCTGGCAGACGAGGATAATCAGTAAAGCTCTCAAGAAGGAGGAAATGCAATTATGCCCGGAACAAGAAAGCTCGGCAAGTCCACCGATCAGCGTATGGCAATGCTCCGCCAGCAGGTAACAGATTTTCTGGATAAAGGCCGCATGGAGACCACCATTAGCCGCGCAAAGGAGATCGCACCCCTGGCCGAGAAGATGATAACCCTTGGCAAGGCTGCCGACCTGGCTTCCTACCGCCAGATGAACAGCTTCATCACCCGCGAGGATGTCGCCAAGAAGGTCAAGGACGAGATCGCTCCCAAGTACGCAGAGCGCAACGGCGGCTACACCCGCATTACCCGCATCGGCGTGCGCCGCGGCGACGCAGCGGAAGTCGCAGTCATCGAACTGGTCTGACCGATACCCGAATAAAAAAACAGAGGTAATAATTATTACCTCTGTTTTTTTGCGCCTTTTCGGGAAAAGAGAAAAAGCTCAATTATATATTCGTACAGTTTCGTTATATTTCTTCATTATGCCGTGCAGTACGTCGAACTGTGTAAAATCGCCGTAGTAGGCAATGTTGATCTCGCGCATCATGCTCAGATTTTCGACCGGCAGCACGGTTATTTTGCCCTTGCGAAGCTCGTCGAGACAGACGCTCCGCGCGAGGATGGATACGCCGAAATCACGGCGGATGAGGTCCTTGATCGTCGCCATGTTGTCGACCTCGAGGACGACATTGAAGTCGTTTATACTCATATTGTTGCTCTCAAGGTGGGCGACAAAGAGGTTGCGGGTGTTTGAATCCGGCAGGCGCAGTATCATACGCTCCTTTTTCAGCTCGTTGAGCGTGACCATGCTGCGGTTCGCAAATGGATGGTTCGTCGAGACCGCAAGGACAAGATAGTCCGTGTCCAGTAGGAGATAGTGGATGTTCGGGTCGGGCACACGCCCCTCGACGATCGCAAGATCAAGCTCGTAAGTCTTGAGCATGGTATAAAGATTGCTTATGGAGTCCGTAATCATTTTAATGCTCGTGCCCTCGTTTTCGGCACAGTATTTGGCCAGCGCCTCGGCGATGGCGTTGCTCTCGGCCGTGTGCGTTATGCCGACGGTGAGGTGAGTGGTACGGGTCCTGTTGTCACGCATGCTCTGATAAAGGCTGTTATAAAGCCCGACGATCTTTTTCGCGAACTTTACGGCCTCCTCGCACTGCTTTGTGACAAGGATATCCCCGTTTGAATGCTCAAAAAGCTTCACGCCAAGCTCGCTCTCGAGCGCCTTGATATGCTGGCTCACGGCCGGCTGGGTGATATTGAGCTGCTTTGCCGCCTGAGTGTAGTTCCTGCACTCGTACACCTTCAGCAGAGTATAAAGCTTATTGTCTATCATTGCGCACCGCCATAACAGAAATTTATGTATTCAGTCAGAAACATAATTTGACTTTATCGTTTCCGGGAATATGATGGTAACATCCGAGACGGAAAAAGTCAAGAAGGAGGGACTGCAATGAGGCAAAAGCCAGACGCCGATATCTATAACTCGCCCGCAATGCAGGCCGCTCTGGGCATATACAGCCGACACGGAGCATTGGCCGCCGGCTGGGACGACGCGCCGGACGAAGACCGTCGAACGGGGCTGCTCCGCCAAAAAATGTCGGAGCGCAGAGAAAAAGGAGACGAGAAGAAATGACCCTATGCGAATATCTCAACAGTCAGTTCACGCTGGTGCAGAATCTGGATTTCCTGCTGCGTATACTGGCGGCATGCTTCTGCGGAGCGTGTATCGGCTTTGAGCGCACAAAGCGCTTCAAGGAGGCGGGGATACGCACGCACATCATAGTCTGCTGCGCGGCCTCGCTGATAATGATAGTTTCCAAATACGGCTTTGCAGATCTCACGAACGCCGGCGGGGGAGTGTTCAACGGCACTCGCGGCGCGGACCCGGCGCGTATCGCGGCGCAGGTGGTCAGCGGAATAAGCTTCCTCGGCGCGGGGGTCATATTCAAAAACGGCAGCGCCGTCAAGGGACTCACTACCGCCGCCGGAATTTGGGCGACGGCGGGGATCGGCCTCGCGCTCGGCGCGGGGATGTATTTCCTCGGCTTCACGGTGACGGTGCTTATCGCGCTGTTCCAGATCACCATGCACCGCTTTACCGTGGGTGCGGATTCATTCACGATAAACCGTTTCCGCTTCACGGCGGAGTACACGCCCGACCTGAAGCATGAGCTTGACGAGCAGCTCCGCCAGTGGGACGCGCAGATAATACGCAGCGAGCTGAGCCGCGACAGCGCCGGGAGGCTCTGCTGCGACCTGTCGCTGAAAATGCAGCGTGAGATATCGCTTGAGGATATAAACGGCTTTATGCAGCGCTGCGATCACATCGTTTCGGCCGAGGGTTCGCCGGTCATTTGAGCGCGTATGTGCAAGACACGGAAGGGAGGGGACCGACCTGTGGGCTGCTCTGCGGTATTCGATCAGCGCTTTGAGGCGCTCCGGCTCGTCCGCGAGCTGAAAAGCTACTCTGCCGCGGCGGGAAAGCTGAGCCTGAGTCCCTCCGCCGTTGCGCAGCAGATACACTCGCTGGAGAAGGAACTTGACGCGGAGCTGTTCGTAAGGAGCGGCAACAGGCTCGTCCCGACGGAGGTCTGCGATATCGCGGCAGACTATGCCGACCAGGCGGCGTCACTCAGACAGCGCATGGAGCTGGACATCGACGCCTCCCGCCGCGAGGTGAACAGCGTCGTGATCGGCGTCTCGCCGAGTTTAGAGGACAGCGCGGTCTCCGAAATGCTTGCGCAGTACACGCGCCTGCACCCGAACGCGCAGCTCCGCATGGTCTCCGAGAACGGCCGCGCGCTCCTCGCGCTGCTGAGGGAGCGCATGCTCGATCTCGCAATAGTTGATACGCCCTTTCCGAGCGACGAGTTCAACTCCCTGCTCATAGACACCGACTATCTGACCGCCGCCGTGCCGAACGAAAGTCCTCTCGCGGCGCTGGGCCATGTATCACTCGACCAGCTCAAAAAGGAAAGGCTGATACTTCGCCCGTCGGGGTCAGGAACAAGGACGCTTTTCGAGGCGAGCCTTAGAAAGCTGGGAATGAGCCTTGAACAGTTCAACGTCATGATGGAAGCGGACAGCATATCCACCATCAAGCGGCTCGTGGAGAGCAATTACGGTATTTCCGTGCTGTCGGGGCGCGCGTGCGCCGCGGCGGTGAGCGAGGGGCGGTTCCGTGTGCTGCCGATATCGGACCTTAACATGGTGCGCAGGATACACATCTGCTACAGAAAGGATTTCAGCAACATGGCCTTTCTCGGACAGCTGCAGGAGCTGTATTCGGGGGCAAGGACGCTCTGAAATAAGAGTATTGCGGAGCGCCGGGGATAAGCTGCCCCGGCGCTCCGCAGTGGATCCAATATAAGACGAATTGCTGACCGGTCAAAAGATCGCTGCGAAGGGGAAAAAGACACGAAAAAGCCGTGAATGACGAGAAATTAATACGTCCACCTCATCCACCGCAAAGCGGTCCCTCTTCCCCTCAAAGGGGAAGGCTCACCTGCCGTCTGCACGTTTCGCTTGCCGCGTTCCTGTCCTACTGTAGGAAGCGTGGACGGCCGCCAGCCGTCCGTTCTTTCATTCTTTGGTATACACAAAAACTCGCCCCGGTGCGGAAAGCACCGGGGCGATGGCTATTTAACTGTGTTTCAGCGGACTGTCCAATCACTTGGCGTAGGTCACGGTGATGGTGATGGAGTAATCGAACATTGCGAAGCTCAGAGGCTTATCCTTGGAGCTGTACAGGACTGCGCCGTCGCTGTCTCTGGTGACGACCATTTCATAGACCCAATCCTTGTCGTAGTAGAGAGGCTCTGCCACGATCCATGCGCCGGGAGTGACGTTGAGGTGCATGTCGTCGATTTTGGTGAAGTACGCGGACTCGATGGTGATGTGGCTCGCGTCGAAGTTGCCGGTGTAATTCTCCTTGAGGGTCAGGGTATTGGCGCTGGTCTCCATGATGATCTCGACGTCAAAGTCAGGCATGGTGAAGCTGAACTCGCCGTTGCTCTTGCGGGCGACTATCACGGTGCCGTCGCCGGCCTTGATGACCTTGGTGGTGTAGGTCCAGCCTGCCGCGGGGGCGGGGACGACTCTGACCACAGCGCCGGGTACCGCACTGCTGACGGGGCTGCCGTCGACGGTGATGTTGGAGGCGGGCAGGTCGCTGCCGCAGCTGTTGGTGATGGAGAAGCTGGCTGAGCTGTACTTGACGTAGATGACTACGTCCGCCTTGCGCATGGTGAAGAAGGTGACGTTGGTGCTGGTATCAAGGTTGCCCATCAGGGAGACCTTCTGCTCCTCGCCGTTCTCCATGTAGGTGAAGTAGGCATCGGAGACGCTGTAGTTCGCGTTGGGCTTGATCTCAACATAGACGGTGGAGTCGCCCTTGGCCTCGGTGATGGTCTTGCCGTTCTGGGTCGCTCTGAAGGAGCCGTTGGCGGACTGCACGGTGTCGACGGTGTAGTTGCCGGCGATAAACTCAAGCTCTATCTGGACGTTCGCGGCAGGCATGATGAACTGCGTGGAGTCGGCGGTGTAGCCCTTGAGGGTCCTGCCGGTGCTGACGTCGATGACGTTGACGGAGTCAAGCCTGTAATTGTCTGCGGGCTTGGGGTTGATCTCGACAAGAGCGCCTGCGGAGGCCTTGACGACCTTGGAGCCGTTGACGAGGGCTTCTGCAGTGCAGGTGCTGGGAGTGCTGACGAAGGTAATGCTGTATGCCGCGTCCTTTTCAAAGGTCACTTCGACGGTGGTCTTGGCGGCGGTCATCTTGAAGGAGAGGCTCTCGGTGATGTCCTTTGCGGAGCCGCCCTTCGGGGTGACGGTGACTTTCTTGAGGTGGTAGCCGTCCTTGGCGGTGGGAACGACGGTGACGACCGCGCCCTCATTCGCGCTGGAGGCATTCTTGCCGCCCACCTGCAGGGAAGCGGAGCCGCCCTCGGAGGCGTTCACGGTCAGACCGTAGGCAGCCTTGTCCTTGAAGGTGACGCTCACGGCGACGTCGCACTCGGGCATCTTGAAGCTGGTGGTCTTGGTGAGCTTGTAGGTCTGCTTGTTGTCGTCGCGCCAGTAGGAGACGGTGTCGATCTCCTTGCCGCTGCCGGCGGTGGCGACGACAGTGACGGTGTCGCCGGGACGAACGACGTCGACCGCAACGCCGTTGACGGTGGTCTCAAAGTAGCCCTTGCCGGTGTCGTGTCTGATGTAGTAGCTCTTGGTGCTGCTCTTCTCGAAGTACACGTCGACGGTGACATCATTGTCGGGCATGACGAAGGTGCCGTTGGTGGTGGGTATCTGCGCGCCGGTCTTGTTGTTGGTGACGATGAAGGACTTGGCGTAGTAGCCCTTGGAGGACTGGGTCTTTATACCGACGGTCTGACCCTTGGCCGCCCAGAACTTGAGCACACCGTTGATGGTGCTGCCGGCCTCGCCGTTGCCGTTATTGTTGAAGTATATCCTGTGTTCGTTGGTGAAGTTCACCTTGACGTTCACCTGGCAGGCGGGCATGACGAAGGAGTTGTCCTTTGCCACGGCGACGCTCGCGCCGTTGGAGGTCTTGGTAACGACTATGCTCTCCACGGAGCAGCCGCTGTTGGCCTTGGCAACGACAGTGACGACCTCGCCGGCTGCGGCCTTGGTAACAGCCTTGCCGCCGACCTGGCAGCTGAAGCTGCCGTTGGAAGCGGTCTGGGCGTTGATGGCGTAGGTGGTGCCGGTGGTGCTGCCGTTATTGTTGTTATTATTGTTATTGCTGTTATTGCTGGAGCTGCTGCCGTTATTATTGGAGCCGGTGCCGCCGGAGACGGTCGCAGGAACGGCTATGTACAGGACCTGACCGGCCTGGATACGGCCGAGGTCGGTCTTGTTGTTGAGCTTCTTGAGCATGTCGGCATTGGAGTTGTAGTCCATCTTGTAGGACTTCATAATGCCGCTGACGGTCTCGCCGGAGGCTATCTTGTGGCCCATGACCTTGTACGCGCCGCTGGTGCTGGTGGGCGCGGTGGAGGAGGGCAGAAGAAGAGTCTTGCCGGCGGCAATGCCGGAGTAGTTCTTCAGGCCGTTGATCGCCTTGATCTGCTCGGAGTAGGTGTTGAAGCTTATGCCCATGCTGCGGCACACATTGTATACGGTGTCGCCGGGCTGCATTTTATAGGGGATAAGGTAGTAGGCAACAAAGTCGCCGGCGGGGATGGTAACACCGGAGGCGGAGCCTGTGGAGGTGCTGCTGCCGCTCGTCGAGCTGCCGGAGCTGCCGGTATCCTTGTTCACGTCGGCGTAGCTCACGCCGGGCTTGGGCAGGTAGATGACCGTGCCGGGAGCGATGGCGGAGTAGCTCCTGATCGCGTTGACGGCAGTGATCAGATCGTAGTTGGCGTAGAAATCTATGCCCTTGCTTCTGCACACTGTGTACACATTGTCGCCGCTCTTCATGGTGTAGGCGATCATGTTGGACTTGTCATAATCTGCGGACGCGCTTACGGTGAGGCAGGTGAACATACCCGCGACCATAAGGACGGTAAGCAGCAGACTGATGATCCGTTTCTTCATATTGGTGTCCCTCCTGAATAGGTCCCCAGACTTGCTGAAGGACCAAGATTCTTACACATGACTGTTTACTGTTCCCTGAAGTCCTTGATATTTCAAGCGCTTCAGGCGATTCTCAGGGCCCTGTCGACGCAGGGAAAACGGTGTTTTGTAACCCATCTGTATCATTCGGTTACAATATTACGACAAATTGAAACAAATTGCAAGACCCTTTTTTCTAAAATAACTGATTTTTTACGAAAATTATGTAAATTTGTGTAAAGCACACAAATTTTGCTACAGGTTTTTTATGTCAACTGCAAAGCCGCCGTTTTCCGCCACGTCTATGGTCGCCCAGGTGAGCCTGCGGCCCATGCCGGCGGTGCCGGGGTTGAGTACCGTCAGGCCGCCCATTTCCTCATAGAGCGCCTCGTGCGTGTGGCCGAAGGCGGCGATCTTCGCGCCCGCCTCCATCGCGGCGTAGACGAGGCGCGTGCAGTCACCGTAGCGCACGTTGTAGAGGTGTCCGTGGGTGATGAACACCTTGACAGGACCCATCGGCACGACGTCGGTATCGGGCGCGTCGGAGCCGATATCGCAGTTGCCCCTGACGGAGTACATGGGTATCTCGGGAAATTCTTCGTGAATGGTCTGCGCGTCGCGGGCATAGTCGCCGAGATGGATGATGAGATCCGGGCGGCAGCGTCGCACCGCCTCGACGGCCAGCGCCGTGCAGGAGTGAGTGTCCGAAAAAACCGCTGCTTTCATGCTTTTGTCTCACTTTCTGTGTTGATGTGAAATCATCCGGCGTTGGGATGAATATAATGTAACGGACGGGAGTGTGGTATCATGAAAAGCTTTGAAGAGCTGGGCCGCGAGCTTGAGCGCCGCGGCAAAACAGAGGATATAAAGCGCATTGCCGAGTCCGAGGACGGGCAGAGGCTCGGCCGGATGGTGGACGCGAGCGATGTGGAGCGCGCCGCCAGAGCCGGCGACAGCGCGGCGCTGCAGGAAATGCTGCGCCGTGTACTCAGCACGGACGAGGGCAGACGGCTCGCGGAGAACGTGCGTAAAATGATGAAGGATTAAGGGAGTGAGGCCATGAGCGAATTTGAAGACAGGATAAACAGCATTCTCGGCGACCCCGCCCAGATGGAGAAGATAACTCAGATGGCAAAATCGCTCATGGGCGGTGAGAATGCTCCGCAGGAGAATACCGACGTCCCCCTGCCCGGCCTTGACGCGGAAATGCTGGGGCGGCTGAGTCGTCTGATGAGCGACGGGAGCGCACAGAACAGTGAGCAGCGCGCGCTCCTTGAGGCGATGCGTCCCTATCTGAGTGAAAAGCGGCGGCACAAAATGGACAAAGCCCTTCAGCTTGCCCGCTTTGCCCGTATCGCGCGCATCGCCATGAAGGAAATGGGGGATGACGGGGATGGTTAACCGCTGGCAGGGGAACACCGGGAAGCATGTTCGGATCGAAGAACCCATCCGTCCGGACTCCGGTGCTCTCCGTCCGCCCCAGACGCACGCGCCCAATGCTCCGCCCGTGCCGCGCCAGCCGCCTCCGGCGCCCTTCCAGCCGGTAAGACGCGTCCTCTCGGAGCTGCTGCCGGCGGAGCTGACGGATATAGAGACGGACGATGTGATATTGCTTCTTATCTTATATCTCATGTACCGCGAGAGCGGCGACAGTGAGCTGCTGATAATAATGGGGGCAATGTTTCTCCTATAGGAACAAACCGGGCCCTGTGCAAATATTATAATGCACATTGCCCGGTTTGTGTTATTAACATTACTTAAATTTTGTCCCCGGCGCTCTCTTCGGCGGATCCGCCGGTCTTTTCCGTGTCCTTCTGGGGAGGCTTGCGCAGGTTGGGGTTCTTGAGAAAAATGGCCGCCCACACGGCGAAAGCGATGACGAAGGCGATGACTATGCAGATGATCTTTATAACGCCGCTCGCGCCCGCGATCAGCACGGCCAGCAGCCCCAGCACGGCGGAAATGCCGTACAGCACCGCCACGGCCTGCTTCTGGTTGAGACCCATGGCGAGGAGCCTGTGGTGGAAGTGGCCCTTGTCGGCGTGGAAGGGACTTTGCCCGCGGAGGATACGGCGGCAGAAGGCGAAGGTCGTGTCCGCGAGGGGGATGGCCAGCGCCATGAGCGGAACGAGGAAGGTGATGAGCGTATGGAGCTTGAACAGGCCGATCATCGACATGACGGCCAGCACGAAGCCGAGAAACTGCGAGCCTACGTCGCCCATGAATATCTTCGCGGGGTTGAGGTTATAGGGGATGAAGCCGAGGCATGCGCCCGTGAGCGCGCCGAGGACCACGGCCACTCCCGGCTCGGACACGAAGAGGGAGACGATCAGCATGGTGACCGAGCTTATCGCCGAAACGCCCACCGCGAGACCGTCCAGCCCGTCGATAAGGTTGACGGCGTTGGTGCAGCCCACGACCCACAGGAGCGTCAGCGGTATGGTGAGCCAGCCCACGGGGATGGTCATCGTATCGGAGAGAACGTTCGGGTTCGTGATGGCGTCAAAGACCACGCCGCAGCGGATAACGACCAGCGCCGCCACGATCTGCACGCTGAGCTTCACCCATGCGTTGAGGTTCACGATGTCGTCCACCGCGCCCATTCCGACGATGATGGTCGCTCCGATGAGCATGCCCATGATCTTGGTGTCCATCTCGGAGAAAATGAGGATGGAGGCCAAAAAGCCCATGAATATCGCAAGTCCGCCCATGCGCGGGATGGGGTGGTTGTGTACGCGGCGCTCGTCCTTGGGCACGTCCATCGCGCCTATCGTCTCGGCAAACTTCTTCACCTGCGGGGTCATCACCAGCGAGATAACGAACGACAGAGCCGCCGCAAGCACTATCTTCAGCCACATGGCCATGTTAGGAAACATATTTCTATCTCCCGTAAATATTATCAGAAGGGCTTTTCCACGAAGCCCACGCGCTTATAGACCTTGCGCAGGGTCTTGCGGGCGACATAGCTCGCCTTCTGCGCGCCCTCGGTGTAGACCTGCTGGAGGTACGCCTTGTCGGCTATCATGCGCTCGGCATTCTCGCGAATGGGACGCAGGGCCTCAATGACGGCGTCGCCGACGGCGGGCTTGAATTTGCCGTAGCCCTGTCCCTCGAACTCGCGCTCGATCTCCTCAAAGCTCCTGCCGGTGACTGAGGAGTAAATGCTCATGAGGTTCGCGACGCCCGGCTTCTCCTGCGGCGCGTAGCGGACGCAGTTTTCGGAGTCGGAGTCGGTGACGGCGCGCTTGAACTTGCGGCTTATCTCGTCCGGGGAGTCCATGAGGAACACGCAGCCCTGAGGGTCGGACTTGGACATCTTGGAGGTGGGCGTGCCGAGGCTCATGATACGCGCGCCGACCTTGGGGATATAGGGCTCGGGGACCTTGAAGGTCTCGCCGTAGAGGTTGTTGAAGCGGATGGCGATGTCGCGCGTCAGCTCGCAGTGCTGCTTCTGGTCCTCGCCCACGGGGACATAGTCGGCCTGATACAGCAGTATGTCCGCGGCCATGAGCGCGGGGTAGGTGAAGAGACCGCCGTTGATGTTGTCGGCGTTTTTGGCGCACTTGTCCTTGAACTGGGTCATGCGGCTCAGCTCGCCGAACATGGTGTAGCAGTTGAGTATCCAGCCAAGCTCCGCGTGTTCGTGGACGTGGCTCTGAAGGAAGAGTATGTTCTTCTCCGGGTCAAGGCCGCAGGCGATGTACTGCGCGAGCTGGTTGACGGAGCGGCGGCGCAGCTCGGCCGGGTTCTGGCGGACGGTGATGCTGTGCAGGTCGGCCATGAAGTAATAGCACTCAAACTCGTCGGCGAGGGCCGCCCAGTTCTTCACCGCGCCCAGATAGTTGCCCAGATGAAGGTCGCCGGAGGGCTGTATGCCGGAAAGCATTGTTTTTTTGGCGGGTGTGTTGTTGTCCATATCAATACCTCTCTGTATGAAAAAGCAGTCGAGCCATTTTTGCTTCCATATATTCTACCAAATTAACTTCGTCTTGACAACAGTAAAAATATAAAATAATATAGAAAAGCGATTTACCTGAAAAATCGGAGGAACAATAAATGAAGGACATGAAATGGTTCGAGGAGATGGAGGCGCGCATTCCCACCGGCGAGGTGCGCACCCGGTTCGCTCCCTCACCCACCGGATATATGCATGTGGGCAATCTCCGCACCGCGCTCTACACCTATCTCATCGCCCGCCACGCCGGCGGCAAATTCCTGCTTCGTATCGAGGACACCGACCAGGGCCGTCTTGTCGAGGGCGCGGTCGACGTCATCTACAAGACCATGCGCGAGTGCCACCTTGACCATGACGAGGGTCCGGACGTCGGCGGCCCCGTCGGCCCCTATGTGCAGACCGAGCGCCGCCCGTTCTACAAGGAATACGCGGAGCTGCTCATCGAAAAGGGACATGCCTACCGCTGCTTCTGCGAAAAGAGCGAGAGCGAGGAGGATTCCGGCGAGTTTGACCGCGGGGACGACCCCTGCCGCTGCATGAGCCGCGAGGAGTCCGCCGCGCGCGCCGCCGCGGGCGAGCCCTACGTCATCCGCCAGCGTATCCCTCACGAGGGGACGACCACCTTCCACGACGAGATATTCGGTGACATCACCGTTGAGAACGCCACGCTCGACGATCAGGTACTCATAAAGCGCGACGGGCTGCCCACCTATAACTTTGCCAACGTCATCGACGACCACCTGATGGGCATTACCCACGTCGTGCGCGGCAGCGAGTATCTCTCCTCCGCGCCCAAGTACAACCTCCTTTACGAGGGCTTCGGCTGGAGCATTCCCAAGTATGTCCACTGCTCCCCCGTCATGCGCGATGCGCACAACAAGATGTCCAAGCGCCACGGCGACCCCTCCTATGAGGACCTTATCGCTCAGGGCTACCTCACCGACGCGGTCATCAACTATGTCGCGCTCCTCGGCTGGAGTCCCGGAGGCGAGCAGGAGATATTCTCCATGGACGAGCTCAAGGCCGTCTTTGACATGAAGGGCATTTCCAAGTCTCCCGCCATCTTCGACATCGAAAAGCTCAGATACTTTAACAGCGCATACATCCGCGCCATGTCTCCGGAGGACTTCGCGAAGGCGGCGGAGCCGTTCATCCGCCGGAGCGTGAAGAACGAAAGGTACGATGCCGCGGCCATCGCCGCTCTTTTGCAGCAGCGCACCGAGGTCCTCACCGAGATACCCGAGAAGGTCGATTTCTTCGACGAGCTGCCCGAGTACGGCACCGAGCTATTTGTCCACAAGAAGTCCAAGTCCGACGAGCAGAGCTCAAAGGAAATGCTCGAACGTATCATTCCCGTGCTCGAGGCTCTCCCCGTCTGGGACGACGAGAGCATAAAGGCCGCGATGGAGGAGCTTGCCCTCGCGCTTGAGGTCAGGAACGCCAAGGTCATGTGGCCCGTGCGTATCGCTGCGGCAGGCAAGGCCGTCACGCCCGGCGGCGCGGTGGAGATCTGCCGTATTCTGGGCAGGGAGGAAACTCTTCGCCGTCTCAACATCGCGCTTGAAAAGCTGGCATAATTTTCATTAATAATCGCGCCCCGTCCGGCCAATGCTAAAGCCGAACGGGGCGTTTCTGCGCGTCACAGCGCGCGGGCGGCGCGAAATGCCGCCGGATCCGCCCCGTTCGACTTCAAGTAAAAACACCGCACGGAGGAGCGTTATGAAGGGAAAAACGGGAAAGCTTTTATGTATCTATGCCTGCGCGGCGATAGCGGTGCTGGGGCTGTACGCGGGGCTGAGCCGCAGCAGGCTCTCGGACTTTCGCCTTGCGGCGCGCTACAGCTCGAGCCGCGCGTTTGAGGAGACCGTCGGCGCGGTGGGAAATCTGAGCCTCGCGCTGAGAAAGAGCCTCTACGCCACCGACAGCGGCATGTGCTGCCGCATATGCTCCGACGTGTACGCCGACGCGCGCGCCGCCGAGACCGCCATGGCCACCCTGCCCTTCTCCACCGTGGAGATGGCGCGGATATCCGGCTTTTTGGGAGTCGCGGGCGACTACGCCTACTCGCTCTGCCCCGAGGCCGCCGCAAACGGCTTCAGCGACGAGCAGCGCAGCGCGCTCTATGACATGTCCGCCGCAGCAGAGGAATTTGCCGTGGCTCTCAGCGAAATGCAGGGAAGCATCACCGACGGCACCATAACCATGGATACGCGGGAGGTGCGTATCGAGAACGTGGGCGAGGCGGCCCAGCAGACGAAGCTCAGCGAACAGCTGAGCGAGTATGAGGAGAGCTTTGCCGCTCCCGCGGCGCTAAAATACGACGGACGCTACGGCGCGAGAGACGGGGAGGAGACCGCGCAGAAAACCCCTGAGGAACTCAAAAAGACCGCAGCGGACTTCCTCGGCGTGGGCGAGGCGTCGCTCGATCTTAAGTACGAGTATTCCGGCGAGGACTCCCGCCGGTGCTACTCCTGCCGCGGAGTCGAGGTGTGCGTGGATTCGCGCGGCGTCGTGAGCATGGGCAGCGACAGGATAATAGGCGATGCGGTGCTTGACGCCGCCGAGGCGGAGAAGGCCGCGGGCGAATTTCTGGAGCAGCACGGCTATGACGGCCTTGAGCTAACCGCCCGGTCGCAGAACGGCGGTGCGGCGGTGTTCACCTACGCGCAGCTCATGGGCGACGCGCTGTGTCTCAACAGGACGCTCACCGTGTCCGTCGCGCTGGACGACGGCAGCATTTACTCCTTCCGCGCGGACGGCTACGAGCCGGAGCCGGCGGAGATAGCATGGCCGGAGGGCGAGATATATACCTCCGTGCAGCAGCCGGAGGGGCTGACTCTCGGCGAGGTGCGCCCCGTGGTCATCGAAAGCGCCGGCGGCCGCGATCTCGCCTGCTGGGAGATGGCTTATACCGACGAGGACGGCCGGGGAGTCGTCATCTACGTCGACGCCGAATCCGGCCTTCAAAGAGACATTGTGATAAAATAACGGACCGCTGAGGTCATTTCCGTCGGCGAGGGGGCGCGGCCGCGCCCCCTCGCCATTTTCCCCGTTGCCGCAAGAGGGCTTTTGTGCTATAATCACCCTCCGAAATACATCACGAAGGAGCAGGCAGAGCATGAACAGCAAGGAACTTGGCGAGATTCGCCGCCGCATACGCCCGGAGCGCAGCGCCATACGGCACATATACGGCTGCTACGTCAACGGAGCGAAGGAGATAATCTCCTATGTGGACGAGTCCATGGGGCTTATGAGCAAGGAGGAGAGCGAGGAGTATCTGACTCTCCTGCGCAAGTCTCTCTCCGGCACGCTGGGGCGCAGTCTCATGGAGATATCCTTTGCCACGAAGCAGGTCATGGACAGCGACGAACACAGGCTCCTCTCCGCGCTCAGGCGCACGAAGCTTGAGGACGCGGCACTGAGGGACGAGTTCTACAAATGCGTCATCGGCGCGCTCGACATGGAGGACTCGAACTATCTCATCCTCCTCGCGAACGACAACTACGACGTCCCCCACCGCGGAAAGGACGGGCAGTACATCGAGGACGGCGACAGCGTGTTCAGCTACATACTCTGCTGCATATGCCCGGTGAAGTCGGGCAAGGCCGCGCTGGGCTTCAGCTCGGACGAGAACCGCTTCCACTCCTGCGCCGTCAACCAGATCGTCTCCTCTCCGGAGCTGGGCTTCATGTTCCCCGCCTTTGACGACCGCGCCGCGAATATCTACGCCGCGCTCTTCTACTCCCGCAGCGCCGAGGTCATACACCAGGAGTTCATCGACGCCGTGTTCAGGACCGACGTCCCCATGTCCCCCGTCCGCCAGCGCGAGGCGTTCAGCGAGGCTCTCAGCGCCGCGCTCGAGCAGGAGTGCAGCTACGGCGTCGTGCAGTCCGTCCACGAGCAGCTCTCCGAGCGTATCGAGCTGCACCGCGAGAGCAAGGACCCGGAACAGCTGCGCATTACCGTGGACGAGGTCGCGGACATCCTCGAGAGCAGCGGCATGAGCGCCGAGCGCGCCGGGAGCTTCGCCGAGAAGTGCGGCGAGGAGTTCGGAAAGGACGCGGAGCTTACCCCCATGAACATCATCGACGCCAAGCACTTCGAGGTCTGCACCCCGGAGGTGACGGTGAAGGTCGACCCGAAGTACAGCGCCCTCATCAGCACCCGCGTTATCGACGGACGGCGCTACATCCTCATCCCCGCCGACGGCGGCGTCGAGGTCAACGGCATAAGCGTCACCATCCCCGAGGAATAAAATTCCATAAACGTAAAAAATTCCCTGCCTCCGGACGGCGCCGGCGGCAGGGAACACTTTTTTCTTTTCCGGAGGGAGAAAGCTCCCGCCCGTTATGATCTTACCTGCAGACAAGCTCGCCGTTCTCCGCGTCCACGGTGATGGTGGAGCCTGCGGACAGCTTGCCGGAGAGGATAATGCGCGCGATGAGCGTTTCCACGCTGCTCTGGAGGTAGCGGCGGAGAGGTCTCGCGCCGTACAGCGGGTCGAAGCCGCGGTCGATGATGAGAGCCTTTGCGGCGTCGGTGATCTCGAGCTTGAGCGACTTGTCGGCCAAACGCTCGCGCAGGCCGCCGACCATGATGTCGATTATGCCGCTGAGATTCTCGCGCGTGAGCGGGCGGAACATGACCGTTTCGTCCAAACGGTTGAGAAACTCCGGACGGAAGGAGCGGCGAAGCTCCTCCATGACCGCCCTCTGCGCCTCCTCGGTAATGCTGCCGTCGGCGGAAATACCGTCAAGCAGATACTGGCTGCCGAGGTTGGAGGTCAGGATGATGATGGTGTTCTTGAAGTCCACAGTGCGGCCCTGAGAGTCGGTGATACGCCCGTCGTCGAGTATCTGGAGCAGGATGTTGAACACATCAGGGTGCGCCTTTTCGATCTCGTCGAACAGCACCACGCTGTAGGGCTTGCGCCGCACGGCCTCGGTGAGCTGTCCGCCCTCGTCGTAGCCGACGTATCCGGGAGGCGCGCCGATGAGACGCGACACGGAGAATTTCTCCATGTACTCGGTCATGTCGATACGGACGATGTTGTGTTCGTCGTCAAACAGGCACTCGGCCAGCGCCTTGGCAAGCTCCGTCTTGCCCACGCCCGTGGGTCCGAGGAACAGGAACGAGCCGACGGGACGGTTGGGGTCGGAAATGCCGGCGCGGGAGCGGAGTATGGCCTCGGTCACGCGCTGCACGGCCTCGTCCTGACCGACCACGCGGCGGTGGAGATATTCGTCAAGGTGCAGCAGCTTCTCGCGCTCGCTCTCCATGAGCTTGGAGACGGGGATACCCGTCCACTTGGCGACGATGGAGGATATCTCGTCCTCGGTCACGGTGTCGTGGACCATGGTGTCGGACTTGCGCTCCTCGCTGCGCTGCTCGGCCTCCTTGAGCTGGCGCTCAAGGTCGGGCAGGACGGAGTATTTGAGCCTTGCCGCGGTCTCGTACTCATAGCGCAGCTGGGCATTTTCGATGTCGGCATGGGTCTGCTCGATCTTTGCCTTGAGAGCCTTGACCTCGTCGACGCTGTTCTTCTCGCTCTCCCAGCGGGTCTTCATCTCGTTGAAGGTCTCCTTCTGGTCGGCAAGCTCCTTGCGCAGAGCCTCGAGACGGTCGCGGCTGAGCTGATCGTCCTCGCGGCGCAGAGCCATTTCCTCTATTTCAAGCTGCATGATCTTGCGGCGGACGTCGTCCAGCTCGGCGGGCATGGAGTCTATCTCCGTGCGGATGAGGGCGCACGCCTCGTCCACGAGGTCGATGGCCTTGTCGGGGAGGAAACGGTCGGTTATATACCGGTCGGAGAGCGTCGCGGCGGCGACGAGAGCGCTGTCGTGGATGCGCACGCCGTGGTAGACCTCGTAGCGCTCCTTGAGTCCGCGGAGGATGGATATCGTGTCCTCAACGGTAGGCTCGTTGACGGTCACGGGCTGGAAACGGCGCTCGAGCGCGGCGTCCTTTTCGATGTACTTGCGGTACTCGTCGAGCGTGGTCGCGCCGATACAGTGCAGCTCGCCCCTTGCAAGCATAGGCTTGAGGAGGTTGCCGGCGTCCATGCTGCCCTCGGTCTTGCCCGCGCCGACGATGGTGTGCAGCTCGTCGATGAAGAGGATTATACCGCCCTCGCTGCGGCGGATCTCCTCAAGGACGGCCTTGAGACGCTCCTCAAACTCGCCGCGGTACTTAGCGCCCGCGATGAGCGCGCCCATATCGAGGGAAAAGATGGTCTTGTTCTTCAGCCCCTCCGGCACGTCGCCGCGGACGATACGCTGGGCGAGACCCTCGGCGATGGCGGTCTTGCCGACGCCCGGCTCGCCGATGAGGACGGGGTTGTTCTTGGTCTTACGCGAGAGGATACGGATGACGTTCCTTATCTCGGTATCTCTGCCGATGACGGGGTCAAGCTCGTTTTCCCGCGCGCGCTTTACGAGGTCCGTGCCGTATTTCGTGAGCGCGTCGTAGGTGCTTTCCGGGTCGTCGCTGGTGACGGGGGAGGATTTGACGGCGGAGAGCTGTGCGGTAAAGGCGGACTTCGTTATGTTATGCTCGGCGAAAAGCTTTTTTATCGCGGCGGTAGGCGCGGCGAAGATACCGAGCATGACGTGTTCGACGGAAACATACTGGTCCCCGCCGGCGGAGGCCGCTTTTTCGGCCGCGGTAAAGACTCTGTTCGCGTCGTTGGAGAGGTATACCTGAAAGTCTCCTGATACCTTGGGCAGGGCGGAGATGGCGCCGTCCAGCTCCGAGAGCAGGGCGTTGCAGTCCACGCCCATGCGGGAGAGCAGCGACGGGATCAGCCCGCCGTCCTGGTCCACGAGAGCATAAAGGATATGCTCCGGGGTCATATAATTGTTGCGGTTTTCCAGCGCCATGGACTGGGCGGTCTGGACCGCTTCAAGGGTTTTCTGAGTAAAATTCTGTGCGTTCATGGTGTTCTCCTTTCCAAGGATCAGATGTGTACCGGCACGCTGAGCATGTGGGAGTAGTAGGCGGCCTCGACCTCGTGAGAGTCGAGCCGGCCGGTGAGATGATCCTTCATGAGTCTGTCAAAGAGCGTGATATACTCCGAGAGTGCCGAGGCAAGCTCCTCCGCGGTGCAGTTCTTATCCGGCGCGGCAAGGCTCCGGACGAATTTGCCGTCGTAGAGGGCGTAGCTGTGCTTCGCGCCCGTGCGGGGGGCGAGGTGCAGGTCCTCGATGTGCTTCCACAGCCTGAAAAACTCCGTCATGGCGTTGATGAGCGCCGGGGACTGGGTGCGGAACATCACCGAAAGCTCGCCGATGTCCTCTCCAGCGCCGCGGTACAGCTCCACCTCGTACTTGATGGTGGGGCGGTATTTGTACTCCAGCGAGCTTTTGAGCGACATGGAAAAGCTGTTGGGCGCGAAAAACGGCACCAGCTCGCGTGAGGGCCTCATCAGCTGGTCGACGGCGGAGAGAACATCGTTTATCCGCCGCTCCGGCGTGGTGTAGTCAACATACTCCGCGAGGATCTGGTTGATGAGGTTCGAGCGGTTGGTCCCCATGCGGTGGGCCAGCGCGTCGACCTCGCGCACAACCTCGTCGTTGAGCATCAGGCTGTATAATGTCTTTTTCATCGCGATCACGCTCCTGACTTATTTCTTGAGTATATAATATACCCACTCTGCAAATTTGTCAAGAGATATATATAAAAAATTAAACGAATTATATAAACAAATTTTGAAAAATCCCGGCTTGATTTTTTGCTCCGTATTGGATATAATGTCAGAGCAATAAGGAGCGGTATCGAAGTGGTTATAACGGCCCTGACTCGAAATCGAGTCGGTCGCTTTCCGGGGTGACCTCGCAAACCCTTGAGACTTCGGGCTTCTTCCGCTTTTCTACACTTTTTTAAAACTGAATATCTACGGTTTTTCTACGCTTTGTCTACGATTTCTACACTTGGTTCTCAATCAGCCGGAAACCCGCA
>CAKTMF010000016.1 GCA_934573855.1 uncultured Oscillospiraceae bacterium
GCGGCTCCGCCTCCCTGCCTGACCGTCTGCCCGCCGCTCTCGGCGTTTACGGTGATGTCGCCCTTGCCGATGTCCCAGGTCGCCGCGTGCGCCGACACGGGCAGACTGGCGAGAAGCAGCAGCGCAAGGAGCGTTGATACGATTTTCTTTCCCTTCATGTGTAAAAGCCTCCTTCTTTGTTCTGATCGATCGCCTCGATTCCTTTTTGATGTGAATCCTTATACACAGTCATTTTACCAGACGATGCGGAAATTTTCAAGAGCTTGTTCGGACAAGGACCTGCACCCGCGGTCCGGAGCTTGAAAGCACGAGGATATTCGTGTATAATGCCAAAAAGGTCCTTTGACCATGCGCACGCTCGGGCGCAACATGGCGTTCATGATGAAGTCCTTCCGGCTCGGCAGGGAGAAATTCGGCCTGCCGCAGAAGGAGCCGCCCGTCTTCACGAATTTCTGCAAATGACCGCAGGAGAGTCTTTTCATGAATAAATAGCGCTTATCCCCTGCGGCCCCTCAGGGACGGTAGCCCGGACATGCTTTGCGGCGAAGCTACGCGCGGCGTGCAGAAGCAAGGTAAAGGACGGCTCCGCGCTCCTTCATGCCTGCGAAACGGACTGAAGCGTAAAGCAATATGACCACGACGGGGGGACGTCCGCTTTTGGACGCCCCCTGTTTTTGAAAAAAAATTTTTGTTTTCCGTTAATGAGCATGGAGAAAACCGTAGTATATGGGTGAAGACGGAAAGAGGTGACTGTCAATGACGGATACGGAGATCATCGCCCTGTTCTATGAGCGCTCGGAGCGGGCGATAGACGAGCTTGACAGGCGGCACGGCGCGGCCGTGACGGGAGTGGCGCGGAATATTCTCGGCAGCGAGCAGGACGCGGAGGAATGCGTGAACGACACATATCTCGCGGTCTGGAACACTGTCCCGCCGCAGAGGCCCTCCCCTCTCAGAACGTTCGTGTGCAAAATAGCGCGCAACCTCGCGGTGAAAAGATACCACGCCGACACCGCCGCCAAGCGGAACAGCCGCTATGACGCGGCGCTCGGCGAGCTGGAGGAGTGCCTGCCTGGCCGGGACAGCGTGGAGGGCGAGTATGAGGCAAAGGAGCTGTCGCTCGCGATAAGCGCCTTTCTCCGCACGCTCAATTACACCGACAGATTCATATTCATGCGCCGCTACTGGTACGCCGACTCCCCGCAGGAGATCGCCTCCGCGATAGGCTCGACTCCGAACAGCGTGACGGTCCGTCTTTACCGTATCAGGGAAAAACTGAGACACAGTCTTGAAAAGGAGGGCTTGCTCGTATGAATCGGGAAACGATCTCCATGGCGCTCAATGCCATTGACGACAGCTTCATCAGCGAAGCGGCGGTCTTTTGCCCGGAGTCCATACAGGAAAGCCCGGAAAGGATCATCCACATGAAAAAGAAAAGAATTATTACTTTTGTGCTCGCGGCCGCGCTGATCCTGGCGATGGGAGCCGTAGCTTATGCAGCCGATCTCTTCGGCATTAGGGCACTGTTTATGAAGAACTCCGCTCCGGCTGACAATTCCAATGGCGGATATGTGTCATTTACCCAACCGCAGGATGTGCCGGAGGAAATGGATGCGGGCATCCGTGCGAAGATCGACAACTCCACCAAAGCCTGGGCAGAGTGGACCGCTTGGAGCAGAGAGAACGGCATATATGAACCGGAAAGCTGCAAAGCACCGGAAAACACAAGTACATCCACTGTAGAAGAAAACGCAGACGGATCATATACCATGATTTTCTATAGTGACAGTAACAGCAAAAACGAGATCGAACGACGCACAGTTTCCGCAGAGGACTACAAAGCGTTTGAAGCTTATTGGGAGGCCAGAGCCAAAGGATTCAGCGGATATGATTATCCGTATCATGTCTATACCCAGGGAATGGCCGACAAGCTTGAGAGCATCGCTGCAAATTATGGGTTGAATATCCGCCACCAGAGAACGAGCATGTTCCAAAATCACGACGAGATGGCTGAGTTTTCCACCCGCGAAGAAATCACTGCGCGGATCAACGAGGTTTGCGCGGGAGGCAAGAGCTTTTTCCGCATCGAGCCCACCGGTTACGACAAGTTTTATTACTTCGACGAGGGAACCTTTGCCGTCAGCTTCTATACCACCGAGAACCTGACAAACACCGGCACGTGCTGCTACATTTACAACTCTCCATACGGTACAATGTCCAGCGGATATGAAATCTTTGAGGAGGCTGGAGATCCGAGCGCCTTTACGGTAAGAAATCATACTACTCCCGATGGTACAGACCTCACCGTTCTACAGAACGGCACCGACTATTATGCCTATGTCTATCTGGAGAACTCCTTCGTGACGGTACACATCATGCAGCTCAACGGACTGAGCGACGCAGAGATCGATGCCATTCTGGATATGGTTGATTTCAGCACGATCCGTTAATCACACAAAGCAATACTTTCTACAGCCCGTCTCTCCTGCTTGGAGGGGCGGGCTTTTCCATGAAATGTGTCTCACGGTGAGACACATTATTGCGCCTATTTTTACAGCGGAATATCTGGTGCTGTTATGCATCCGTGTGATATAATCTCATTGTTTTTTGTAGAAATCCTTTCTGAATCCGTAGACTATAGGTGAGGCGGAAAGAGGTGACGGAACATGACAGACGCGGAGATCATCGACCTGTTCTTTGAACGTTCAGAGCAGGCAATCACCGAGCTTGCCAAAAAACACGGCGGAGCGGTCAGCCGGATCGCATACAATATCCTCGGAAATATGCAGGATACGGAAGAGTGTGTCAATGACACATGGATGGGAACATGGAATGCGATCCCACCCAGCAGACCGTCGCCGCTCAGAAACTTCGTTTGCAGGATCGCACGCAATCTTGCGACAAAGAAATACCATGCCAACACAGCGGAGAAGCGGGACAGCCAATACGACGTTGCTCTCGATGAATTGACCGAGTGTATTCCAGACCGTAGCAATGTGGAAGATACATACGGAGCAAAGGAACTGGCAACAGCGATCAACAGCTTTCTGGATACCCTTGATTTTCTGGATAAGTTCGTGTTCATGCGCCGATATTGGTATTCCGACTCTCTGACCGACATTTCAAGAATGTCCGGGCTGAGCTATAAAACGGTATCCGTCCGTCTTACCCGCATCAAGGAAAAACTCAAAAAACACTTGATGAAGGAGGGATTGCTTGTATGAAGCGGGAATTGATCTCCCAGGCGCTGAATATGCTGGATGATCGACATATCAGCGGCACAGCATCCTTTGATCCCGGGGTCATACAAGAAAGCCCGGAAAGGATCGCACCCATGAAAAAGAAACGTATCATCTCCATCGCTCTTGCCGCGGCGCTCATACTCGCGCTGGGGACGGCCGCCTACGCGGCATGGAGCATACACACCGCTCGCCAGCAGGAGCTCAAGGCCGATCTGAACATCGAAGAGAGCAACGTGAACAGCTATGTGGAATATGTCATACCCGACGATCAGGAGGGCGGGCTTACGCTCCTCTCCTCCGTGAACGACGGTGAAATGCAGCGGGTATATGTGAACGTCTCCCCAGTGAGCGAGGAGGAGGCTGCCGGCTTCGCGGATGACAGAACATTTTCGTGGAGCTTTGAGGGTACCGACGTCGGCGGCTTTGCCGGCCCCTCGATACCGTCGGGCGTCACGCTGTACGGCGATGACGAGATACGCGAGGGCATACTCAAGTATTCCTACGACAAGGAGACGCAGACGCTGACCCTGCGCTGCCTCATCGAGGATATGTTCATCGAAAGGGCCTCTGCCGCCCTCGGCACGGACGAGCTGCCGCTTCTGGTGCATATGTCCAGCGGAGCAGAGGAGCTGCGGACCTTCGGCCCGGTCACGTTCACCCCGACAGAGGAGCGGACCCGCTATTTTGACTTCGGTCCCGCCGTTTACCGCGACGCGGAGCTTGACAGGGATATTGAGATCGTGGGCCTAGAGCTGACGCCCTTTGCCGCCGTGTGGAAGGTGAGCTACGAGGACGCGCAGCTGTGCCACTCTCCGGGAGCGGACCCGTCCGTGTGTGAGCCGTGGTCCATACTGGAGGACAAGGTCTGCATCGAGACGCTGCTGTACTTCTCCGACGGCTCGTCCTTCTCGACCGGCGGCGCGCTGACGTGTCCGTACAAGGACGGCGTGGTGGAGCTTCACTGCAGCTGGGGAGCCGCCATCGACCTCGACGATATACAGAGGATCGTCCTCAACGGCCTCGTTCTCTGGGAAAATAAGTAAAAAGCAATAAGTATGTCACACGGCCGGTACCCGCAGCAGGATATCGGCCGTGTATCTTTGTCGTTTTTATGATATAATTCTGTGACCTGCCGCGGTGATATCCGTAATATATGTATGAGAGCGCCCGAACGAAGGAGGACCGATATGAAGGACCAAGACATTGTTGACCTGTACTGGCAACGTTCAGAGCAGGCCATTTCCGAAACGGAGCGCAAGTACGGGCGGTACTGCCACACGATAGCCTACAATATCTGCGCAGACCGTGAGGACGCGGAGGACTGTGTGAACGACACATGGCTCGCCGCGTGGAACTCCATGCCGGACAAGCGTCCGTCCGTTCTGTCAACATTTCTCGGCTATATCACGCGCAATCTCGCCATCGACCGCTGGAACGAAAAAACGGCCAGAAAGCGCGGCGGAGGAGAAATGCCGCTTGCTCTCGACGAGCTGTCGGAGTGTATCCCCGGCAGCGGCGGCGACCCCGTCGAGGCTGTCGAGGCAAAGGAGCTTGAGGCCGCGATACGGGATTTTACCGGCGGTCTTAAGGATGAGGAGCGCAGGATGTTCATCGCCCGGTACTTTTTTCTGCTCCCCGTGGATGAGATAGCCGCGCGGCTGCACGTCAGCCGCAGCAAGGCCAAGACCACGCTCTACAGGTCGAGGAACAAGCTGCGCCGGTATTTACAGGAGGAAGGCTTATGTTGAATTCAATGACTCTGCTGCGCGCCATGGGAGGTATCGGGGAGGCCCATCTTTCTGACACCGCCGCCGCGCTGAGGCTGACGGAGGGGCGCGCCGCGCGCGGCAGCGGCAGCGCGCGTCTGTGGCGGACGGTGCTGATCGCGGCGCTACTGGCGGCGCTCCTGACCGCGTGCGCCGTCGGCATTTCCATCCATCAGAGACGCCAGCGGGAGCTGCGCGAGCGGTATGAGGTGGAGGAAAAGAACGTCGGCGCGTGGGTCGACCACGACGTGCCGCAGGGCGGTGCCGCGGCGTCCGGGGAGCCGGAGATAACGCTGCTCTCGCAGTATAACGACGGGGTGTTCTGTACGGTCTTTGTCAACGTGTCGCCCGTGGAGGAGAGCGAGATCGTGACGCCCTTCATGCAGGAGATGATCGAGGACGGCTGGTCCCACCGGCTCGAGTACAGATTCTCTCTCGGCGGGGACGCGCCTGACGGCTACGCTGCCTTCGTCTGGGACTACGGCGGCGAGTACGGCCCGGAGGATATGGTGAGCGACGAGACGATTAATGTCGACGGGAAGCCCCGCCCGGACGTCACGCGGGAGGCGCGCCTGCGCGAAATGAAAAAGCAGTGCTATAACCCCGACACGAAAACTCTCACCCTCAGCTGCCCGATACCTCTCGCCAACATCGGCCGAAGCGGGCAGGTCACGCTCGAGCTTGCGCTGTGGGACGTGTACCAGCGCGGCACCGGCTTTGACATCGACGCCTGCGAGCTTCGCAGTGAGCTGCGCCGCTCCTTCGGCACGGTCAGCTTCGAGCCTGCCGCAAAGGAATTTCGTACCGTCCGCTTCGACGAGCCGCCGGAGTTCTTCAACGAGGAGCGCGGCAAGTACGGGCGAGTCCTCGGCGTTGACATCTCCGCGTCGAAGATCATCTGGCACATCGTACACGAGGAGCAGTCCGCTATGGACGACGGCGGCAAGAGCGGCGAAGGATACGAAACGGCGCTCTCGTGGTGCGGCTGTGTCGACCGGCTCCTGCGCTCGGCGGTGCTGGGCTTTGACGACGGGACGAGCCTTCCGTGCGGCGGCGCGCTGGCTTACGGCACGGTGAACGGCGAGCTGGAATTTACCTCACACCATACGGCTGAGGGGCAGGGCGAGATCACGATCGACATACACAAGCTCTCCTCCGTCACGATCGCGGGGCAGACCTTCGAGCTGCCTGCGGTCGCGGATATAAGAGGCTGAAGCGCAGAAATGCCTGTGTCCCGGAACAGGACACAGGCATTTGATATTATTTCCCGTCAGTCTACATGTATAACGCTCTTCATGAGGTCGGCCGCCTTGACGTTCGCGTTGTGGAAGCGCTTGCGCTTCTCGGTGATCTTGCCGACGTTTATCGCGTTCGCGGGGCAGTATTCGACGCAGGACATGCAGCCGCTGCAATCCTCGCCTATGCTCGCCCGGCCGCCGACGATACTGATGTTCTCCCTCGGGCAGAGCTTCACGCACTGTCCGCAGGCAACGCAGCTCTTACTGACGTGCATTTTGCCGTTTATCAGCTCGTTTATCTTGCCGAAGCCGCGGCTCTCGATGGCGTTCACTATCTTTTTGGGCGGCTTCTTCTCGCTCCTGACGCCGGCCTTTATGTCGGCGGCTATCTCCTTTGCCGCCTTCTCCGTGCGCTTCTGCGCACCCTTGAGAGTCGTGGGCGGGAGAGTGAGCATGTGCGGCATGAGCCATATGCACGAGCAGTGGTTCGATATGCCGCTCCAGTAGTGCAGCCCCACGATCTCGTCAAGCTTATGCAGGCCGCAGCCCATGTAGCCCGCGTACTGCACGACGCCAAACCTGTACGCGTCCGGAGCGATCCTGATATTTCTCACATACTTCTCCACGTCGCCGGGCAGGCCGCCGCCGTGGCAGGGGAAGATGAAGCCGACTCTGTCATAGCCGCTCGCGTCGGTGATCTCGGGACGGCGGCGCATCATGATGATGTCGGTGTTTCCAAGCTCCTTTGCGATGTTCTTTGCCATGTCAAGGCAGTTGCCGGAGCCTGAGTAGCAATAAATGGCGGTTTTCATTTCGCTTCTCCTTCTTTTTGTTTTATTGTTTTTGTTCCATTGTATCACGATCCCGCTCGCGATACAATCATTTCGTAAAAACGCGGGGCAAGCTGAGACGGACGCTTATGACGGCGTCCGTCTTATTTTTACGTTTATGTGTATTGTCAGGCACCGGCTATCATGCCGAACGCCTGAATGAGCGCCACGACCACGCCGATGAAGCCCTCGCCGGCGAGAAGGCCCGCCGCCGCGATATCGCCGCCGTTGCCCCCGGCAACTCTGGGGCTGAGCTTCGAGAGGACGAAGCGCACCGCGCCGCCGATGAACGCCGTGAAGGATAGGTAGAACGGCAGATAAATGCCAAGCCCCAGCATGGTGAACGCGGGGGTGATACAGTAGACGACGATGGACGCGGCAAGTCCGCCGAAGAACACCGGGACGTTCGCAATGCCGCCCACGACGGAGGCCACCGCCGCCGCCTGTGCCGCGGGGAACATCTCGCTGCCGAAAACTCCGCCGCCATACGCCCGGACGAGTATCGCCAGGACGCCGACCGCCGTGACCGCGCCGATAATGCCGCCGATACACTCGGCTATCCACTGCGCCTTCGGGTCGGTGCGGAGCATGGAGCCGGACTTGAAGTCGTTCATCACGTCGCCGGTAAGTCCCGCCGCGATGGCGATGATGGCCGCGACGAACACCGCCTGCTGAACATCGAGCCTGCAGCAGAGCTTTGCGATGGCCATGATGAAGATACCGAATACCTCCATGGGGTTTATGCCCGACTGGCCGACGCACTGTGAGCTCATGGCCGTGGTGAGCCACGCGCCGAGGAGAGTTATAATGACCGCGAGGACAGGCAGGTCAAGCACGAATATGAACAGCAGCGCGAGGACGAGTACCGCCGCCGACATGGCGACGGCCGCGGGCGTGCCGCGCCCCTCGCTCCTTGCGAACATGCCGGAGAACATCTGCTTTGCCCGGGGGGCTATCTCCTTTACGGTTATGGCAAGGCCCACGCCCACCATCCAGCCGAGACCGAGGGAGCTTTTTATCCCGGACGCTGCGGCGGAGTCCCAGAGGCCGAGCGACTGCCCGCCGATGAGTATGCCGACATCGCCGATGAGTGCACCGAGGAACCACACGGCGATGGTGGCCGGGCCGACGATGTAGCCCACCGCCATGAGCATGGGGGACCACCAGATACCGCCGAGAGAGCCGTATTTCTGCATGCCCTTGAACCATGTGCAGGCGGGGATGAGCGCCGCCTTGTCGCGCAGCCATGTCCAGATACCGGAAACGCCCAGCGAGCCGAAGAGTACCGCCGCGGCCTTATTTCCGCTGAGATCGAGCCTGTCGCTCTTTTTGCTCTCCTCCGGCTCCGCGCTGTCGGTTATCTTCACGACCTCTGCCGCGGCCTGTCCCATGGCGAAGGGCATATTGGCCTCCTCAATGAAGTGGCGGCGGAGGAGCGCGGTGAAGATAAGTCCAAGCACCGTGCCGCCCAGCGTCACGACGAGCATTTGCCATATGTCGACCTCGGCATTACTGTTGAGGATGAATATGCCGGGTACCGTGAAGGCCAGCCCCCCGGCCACCATGGAGCCGGCGGACATTGCGGTGTGGGTCACGTTTATCTCGTTGACGTTGGTCCCGCCCAGCGCCTTGAGCGAGAAAACGGACACCAGCGTGACGAAGAGTATCGGCCACGGCAGAGCGGAGGCCTTGAGTGCGACAAACATGGATGAGCAGGTCAGTATCACCGCGCCGAGCGCCCCTATCAGCATGCCGCGCAGGGTGAGCTGTGCGCTCAGCGGTCTTTTTTCGTTCTCATTCATTGCTTATTCCTCCGTTTCGTTCGTAATGCGCAGTCTTTCTCTAAGCACGCGCACCAGCGTGGGCAGTATCGCCGCGAACACTGCGGCGGTGAGTATCCCGGCTATGATACGCGGTATGACCGCGCCGAAGACATACGCCCACGAGTAGTATCCGAAGATCACGCTGTCGACGTACATGACGCCGGTATTGAGCGCCGTGACGACGAGGGCGCTGAGTATGGTGACGGTCTCGGTCTCCTTCATGCCCATATTGAAGCCGTGCCTCTTCGCACACAGCCCGACAATTATGCCGCGCACCCCGGCGGGCAGTATCCACAGCGGCGTCGTAACCGTGAGGCCGTAGGTGAGCATCTGGTTTATAAAGCTCCCCAGCAGTCCCACCGCCATGCCGTCCATGGGGCCGAGCAGCGCGGCCGCCACAAGTATGGGCAGCGAGTCGAGAGTGATCTTCATGTTCGGCAGCTTTATCGACACCATGCTCAGCACCACATACATGGCAACGAGCATCGCGTCCATGGCGAGCCGCCTTGTCTTGCAGTTTTTCATTATTCGATTCTCCTTTCGTTTGTTGCCACGAAAGGGCGTGGCAGCGGACGCGGGTACGGCACCGCGGCAGTCTCTTTGGGCTGCTCTTCGTCCCGAGGCAACTTCCCATCCTCAAGGCACTCATACGCGCCGTATCCTACTCTGCGGCTTGCCAAAGCGCCCGGCTGAGCGGCTTTGACAAGCTCTTACATATGATCAAGCCGAATCGCTTCGGCTCAATTCCTTAAAAATACTTTCATACGCCGCTTCAGCGCGCTTCCGGTACTCGCCCATAAGCTCGTTCACGCGGCTGTTCATCTCCTGCGCGCGCTTTCGGTCCTTCATGAGCCTTGTGTTCACCAGCACGTTCATCGCCGCGCCGTACATCGCCCCCCGTGCAAGCACCGCGCCGGTGCCGGCGTCGGAGACCGCAAGGCGGCTGCAGCACCCGGAAAGCTCCTCATGCAGGGCGATGACCTCGCAGCTTTTCTCGAGTATGGCCATGGGAGCCTCGGCGGCCCTGAGGAGGCATTCCTCCATAAGCTCGTCTCGCCCCGGCGCATCCTTCGGCAGCGAGTATGCCCTTGAGAGCGGCTCGAAGGCCTCCGCGTCGCCGTCGACGAGCGACAAAAGCTCGTCCCGGAGCTTTTCCGCGCGCACCGCAAGCTCGTCGAGGCGCGGCTGGACGCCGGCAAACTTCGCCTTGCCGGAGGTGAGCGCGCAGACCATGCCGCCGAGAGACGCGGCCAGCGCGGCGCACAGCGCCGAGGCTCCCCCGCCTCCGGGTACCGCGGAGCGCGACGACAGCTCTGAGGTGAACTCCCTCAGGCTCATATCAAGCATTGACATTTTTCACCTCAATACATTCCCAGCGCGTATCTCACGCTGCCCACAAGATAGAGCGACCCCGACGCGCACACCATGCCGTCCTCCCCTGCCAGCTCCTTCGCCGTATCGACCGCCTCGGCCACGCTCGCGCAGGGGGTAACGGGCTTTGAAAAGCGCGAAAGCACCCCGGCAAGCTCCTCCGCGCTCAGCGCACGGGGGCTGTCGGGCGCGACGGTCACGAACTCGTCCGCACAGGGCGCGAGTATTTCCGTCATCTTCTCATAATCCTTGTCTCTGAGGACCCCAATGAGCAGCACGCGCTTTTTGTCCGGGAAATAGTGCATGAGGTTTTCGGCCACGGTCTCGGCGCACTGCGGGTTATGCCCGCCGTCAACTATGAAATCCGGCTCCTCGGCGCAAAGCTCGAAGCGCCCCGGCCAGCTCGTGGCGTAAAGTCCATGCTCCACGTCGCCGTCCTCGAGCCGCCAGCCCCGCGCCCTGAGTACCCCGACCGTCTCAAGCACAACGGCGGCGTTTCTCAGCTGGTGCGCGCCGAGCAGCGGCAGGGCGTACATCGCGCCCTTATATTGGAACGCCTGCCCCTCGAGCGAGTCGAACACCGGCTCGATCGCGGAAAAATCCGCCGTTGTGAGCGGCGCGTCAAGCTCGCGGCAGCGCTCCGCAACGACGTCCATGACGCTTCTCTTCTGCTCATAAAGGACGCATGGGCAGTTCTTTTTTATTATTCCGGCCTTCTCCGCCGCTATCTCCTCAACGGTGCCGCCGAGTATCGCGGTGTGGTCGAGGCCGATGTTCATGATGATGCTGCACTCGGGCGTGTCGACGACGTTCGTCGCGTCAAAGCGGCCGCCCAGCCCCACCTCAAGCACGACGATGTCGCACTTTTCCTCAAGGAAGTACAGCATGGCCGCGGCGGTCATAAGCTCGAACTCCGTGGGGTGTTCGTCCATCTTCTCGGCCTTGTCCCTCACTGCGGAGATATGGCGGCAGAGCGCCTCGTCCTCTATCATCTCGCCGTTCACCTGCATGCGCTCGTTGAAGCGGTAGAGGTAAGGCGAGGTATAAAGCCCCGTGCGATATCCGCAGGCGCGAAGCACCGAGGCCGTCATGGCCGCGCAGCTCCCCTTGCCGTTCGTCCCTGCGATGTGGACGAATCTGAGCTTCTTCTGCGGGTCGCCGAGCAGGCTCATCAGTTCCCTTATCCGTCTCAGCGACGCCTCCGCGCCGCGCCAGCGGGTACCGTTTACATAGTCAAGAGCTTCTTTTATTTCCATCTTTCACGCACTTTCCGGCATAAAAGCCGTTCATTCCGTAAGCATTTCCGCGGCCTGCGCCACATGGCGGGCAAGCACCGCGGTCGTCACAGCCCCAACGCCTCCGGGTACGGGGCTGAAGGCGCTCACAAGGCTCTCTCCCTCGGGGCTCACGTCGCCGCAGAGCCGCCCGAGTTCCTCGTCCCAGTTCGTTCCGACGTCCAGCACCACCTGCCCGGGCCGGAGCCATTCCGGCTCCACCAGCCACTTCTCCCCGGCGGCGGCGATAACGATATCCGCCTCGCGGGTGATCTCCGGGAGGTTTTCCGTATGGCGGTGGCAGAGCGTGACAGTAGCGTTCTCGCGCAGGAGAAGCATGGACACCGGACGGCCTATGACTATGCTCCTGCCGATCACCACGGCGCGTCTGCCCGAAACGTCCACACCGTAATGGTGCAGCAGCTCCATGCAGGCCTGCGCCGTGCAGGGCGCAAAAAACCGGCCGCGTCCCTCGTAGAGGTCCGCCATGGCGGCGGAGCTGACTCCGTCGACGTCCTTTTGCGGCGAGAGCGTGTCGCACACGGCCCTCGTATCCATACCGGCGGGCAGCGGCAGCATTAGAAGGATCCCGTGGACGAGTCTGTCACGGTTCAGCTCCTCTATCGCGGCCTTCACCGCCCCTTCGTCCGCGTCTGCGGGGAGGAGGACGCTCCTTACACTTATCCCGACGCTCCCGCAGCGCTTTGCCGCCGAACGCTCATAGGATATGTCCTCGTCCCGCTCGCCCACGCGCAGCACCGCGAGGCAGGGCGAGACGCCCCGTCCGGAGAGTCTCGCGGCCAGTCCGGCCGTTTCGGCGCACAGCGTCTCCGCCGCTGCCGCGCCCTTCATGATAAGCTCTGCCATGTCTTCCGCATGCCCCCCGTCTGCGCGCTCCGCGCACGCCTGATACCGGTGTATTATACTATACTTTTTACCCGGAGGCAAGGCATTACGGGAATTATAGTTTTATTTCGCCGCTGCCGCGGCGGCCTCTTTTTATGTTTTTATCATTTTTGTACTTGCCAAAGCAATGCGGGGTAGTGTATAATAAATCGGAAATGCTGAAAATTGTTTTCACATATATCACCAACGAACTTATCCCTGAAATCATTTGACAGAGAGGAAGCAACACATGGAAACCAAAAACATTCGCAACATCTGCCTGATGGGCCACGGCAACAGCGGCAAGACCAGCCTTGCCGAGAGCATGCTGTATGTCACCGGCGCCATCGACCGTATGGGCAAGGTCAGCGACGGCAACACCGTCTGCGACTACGATCCCGAAGAGATCAAGCGCCAGATCACCATCTCCACCTCCGTCGCCCCCATCAGCTTCGGCGGCTGCAAGATCAACGTTCTCGACTGCCCCGGCTACTTCGACTTCGTGGGCGACGTTCTTGCCTCCCTCCGCGCTGTTGAGGCCGGCGTTATCGTTCTCTCCGCTAAGGACGGCATCTCCGTCGGCGCAGAGCGTTCCTGGAAGTACCTCAAGGCCGCGAACCTCCCCACCGTATTCTGCGTCTCCAAGTGCGACGAGGAACACGGCGACTACTTCGCCGTCCTTGACGCTCTCAAGGCAAAGTACGGCTCCATCGTCTGTCCCGTCACCATCCCCATGAGCGACGGCACCGGCGTTATCGACCTCGTACACAACGTTGCCTACAAGCAGAACGGCGCAAAGGCCGACAAAATCGACGTCCCCGCCGCTGACGCAGGCCACGTCGAGGAGCTGCGCGAGGCTCTCATGGAGACCGCCGCCGGCGCCACCGAGGAGCTTATGGAGAAATTCTTCGAGACCATGGAGCTTGAAGAGGCCGACATCATCGAGGGTCTGCGCGTCGGCGTCAAGGAGCGCTCCGTCGTTCCCGTGTTCGCGAGCGCCGCGATGAGCAACATCGGCACCGCCGCCCTCCTGCAGGGCATTGTCGACTACGTCTCCGCTCCCGAGGACAAGTCCTCCGAGCCTACCGTCGGCTTCGTATTCAAGACCGTTTCCGACCAGTTCGGCAAGTACAGCTTCGTCAAGATCATGCAGGGCAGCATCAGCGGCGATATGTCCCTGCGCGACGTCCGCGCCTCCAGCACCGACAAGCTCGGCCGTCTCTACACCATCACCGGCAAGAAGACCGCCGAGGTCAAGGACGCCTGCTGCGGCGACATCGTTGCCGTCGGCAAGATGGACTGGAAGACCGGCGACACCGTCTGCGACCCCAAGAACGAGGTCGAGCTTCCTCCCATCGAGATCCCCGAACCCTGCTACTCCATGGCCATCTCTCCCAAGACCAAGGGTCAGGACGACAAGGTCGCCGGCGGTCTTGCAAGACTCAACGAGGAGGACATCTCCTTCACTCTCGTCAACAACGCCGAGACCCACCAGATGGTCATTTCCGGCGCCGGCGACATTCAGGTCGACGTCCTGTGCGCAAAGCTCAAGTCCCGCTTCGGCGTTGAGACCGAGCTCAAGCCCGCGCGCGTCGCATACCGCGAAAAGATCAAGGGCAAAGTCGAGGCCCACGGCCGCCACAAGAAGCAGTCCGGCGGTTCCGGCCAGTTCGGCGACGTGTGGATCCGTTTCGAGCCTCAGGAAGAGCAGGACGACATGATCTTCGCAGAGGAAGTCTTCGGCGGCTCCGTTCCCAAGAACTTCTTCCCCTCCGTTGAGAAGGGCCTGCGCAACGCGGTCGTCAAGGGCGTTCTCGCCGGCTATCCTCTGGTCGGCCTCAAGGCCACCCTGTACGACGGCTCCTACCACCCTGTCGACTCCAACGATATGGCGTTCCAGACCGCGGCACGTCTCGCGTATCAGGACGGCATCCCCAAGGCTAAGCCCACCATTCTCGAGCCTATCGGTCTCCTTCAGGTCACCATCCCCGACGCGAACCTCGGCGACATCATGAGCGACATCAGCTCCAAGCGCCGCGGCACCGTTCTGGGCATGACCGCCGAGGACGGCATGCAGACCGTCGAGGCCGAGGTCCCCATGGCCGAGATGAGCTCCTACACCATCGACCTGCGCTCCATGACTCAGGGCCGCGGCTCCTTCACCTGCAAGTTCATCCGCTATGAGGAAGCTCCCGGCAACGTCCAGCAGAAGGTCATCGAGGAAGCAAAGGCACTCGCCGAAGCCGAAAACTGATCTCCGGAAAAACCTTCAAGCAGCTCTCCGCCTTATCGGAGAGCTGCTTTTCATCCGTTTCCAAAATTTTTCTTCAATTTACTATTCCCTTTTAGGGCAAAGCATTGTATAATGCTGATGATTATGGGGTGGTATGCGCTCCGAAAAAACGCCGGTCATCACGGCGGGAAAGGACGGCCATGGGCAAGAAGCTGTTGGGGCTTAAGGATATTATCTGGGCACTCGGCATTGTAATAAGTCTCGGCGCACTGTTCGTAGGCTTTGTCATAGCAGCCACTCATAAGTATACCGGCGAGGAGTACAGCGGACGCGTGGAGCTTGGCGGCGCACCGGAGGAAACGGTGCAGGACGAGCCTCTCTCCTCATCCCCTGCCGCCGGAGACGGGACGCTGCATGAGCTTCCCGACACCAAGGACTATGGGCAGGACTACATCGACGGTCTGACCTTCCTGTGCGACAGCGCGCTGATCGGTCTGCGTGACTACGGCGTACTGGCCGACGGTATCGAGACCACGCAGGTCTGGGGCAGCTCCGCCGGCAACATTCCGTTCGACACTCTCTCCTCCTGCAGGATTAAATATCCGGCCGACGGCTCCACCATCACCGCCGCCGAGGCCGCGATGATCAAGAAGCCCGCTATTCTCGTCATCTCCGTCGGGTCCGACGGTCTTGCCGCCGCGACTCGCGACAGCTTTATCGAGGCGTATAAAACGCTTGTCACCTCCATCCAGTCGGCAAGCCCCAGCACCAAGATCGTCTGCTGCTCCATCACCTCCGTGACCCCGACCTATGCGGGGACGGACGGCCTTACCGCCGCCATAGTCGGCGAGGCGAACGAGTGGCTCAAGGAGGTCTGCACGGAAACGGGCGCGTACTACGCAGATATCGGCCGGGAGCTGCATGCCTCCGGATATCTTATGAGTGAGTATGCCTCCTCCAACGGCAAGGGTCTCAACAACGCCGGTCTCAGCAAGGTCCTTGAGTACCTGCGCGTTCACGCGGTATAAAGCCATACATGGACATCCGGTACGAAAATGCAAATGCCGGTGAATGAAGTTTAATGCATAGAAAAATGACGGCTCTAACGAGCCGTCATTTTGATTTATGTGTCTTATCAGAGGACCGTTATCACGCCGAAGGTGATACCGGTCATTATCGCAGCCGCTATCACCACGCCGAGGAAGATCGACGGGAGAGCCTTGCGCACGGGCATATTCAAAAGCGCCGCTATCAGCGCGCCCGTCCACGCCCCCGTCCCCGGCAGCGGTATCGCCACGAAGGTCATCAGCGCGATGGGGCCGTATTTCCTGACGCGCTCCCCTTTCAGGTTCGCCTTTCTCTCGAGTCTCGTTATCCAGCCGTCCAGCTTTTCAAAGCGGCCGCGCAGCCATGCGAAGATACGCTCGATATACACGATGATGAACGGCACCGGGAGCATATTGCCCAGCAGCGCCGCGCACAGCGCCGCCCAGTAGTCAAGCCCCTGCGCTATCCCGTACGGGAGACCGAGACGCAGCTCCACCACCGGAGCCATGGATATTATAAACGTGGATATGAATTTTCCCAGTACCGTGCCCGTAAGCCACTCTATCATGCTTCCACTCCAAAGAGAAAGTACAGCGTCTCCGCCTGTTCCCGATTATATCATACCATTTTCTGCATGGCAACATTCATTGCTTTTTCTTATTAAATCTTAATGCGATACCATCAGTTGACAAGGACACACACGGTTTTGACGGGCGGAAATGCGCCCAAGCAGCTTCAAAGCTCTTGCCGAGACACCAAGTATCGGCTGCGTGCCTTTCATTGCCTGAACGCATTTCCGCTCCGGCAAAACTGCTTTGCACCTGACGGCTTTGGATTTCCGAGTGATTTTTGCTTTTTGAGCCGCAGATGTGTCCTTACCCATCAAGGCGAAAAGGGCAAAAAGCGCCGGAAAGACTTGCCGTCAGGCGTATGTGCTCTTGTCAACTGATGGTACCAACGACCGTGCGTCCTCTCCGGTTTTGTCGCCGCTTTGTTTATTTTGACGGAGCGCCGCCGCCCCACATTCGCTCAAATAAGCCGTGTTTTTCTGTCGCCGTTCCCCCATACGAGGGCGCTTTTTTGCAGATTTGCGAAATTTGTCGAAAAAAGGCTAAAAATTTTCTGAAATTTTTTCGATTTTCTTTTGTAAACATATTGTAATTTTCAAAAAAAGGTGTATAATGCGGATTATGGAAACCATGCTTAACGTATCCATATCCGAACTTAATTCCCAAGGAGGAATCAACAATGGCAAATTCCAATGACTTCTTCAATACGGATACCGCTAACGCTTACGGCGGAGAATATGAGGACGAATTTTCCCATGACGCCGAGGAGGACAGCTACGGCTCCGGCTCCTCAAAGTCCAAGTTCAGTATGCCCAAGCTGCCCAAGGGCGGCTCTTTCCTGAGCGGCAATACGATACTCGTCATAGGCATTGTGGTGTGCCTTCTGCTCAACGTCATTTGTATCGCCTCCGTCAACAGGGCGAAGGACAGCCTTGCCGCTTCCTTCGACATGCTCAAGGCTGAGCTCCAGACAGTCAAGCAGGCGAACTCCGAGATACTCGCGCACCTTGCCGCCGTGGAGGCGGAGCTTGACACCACGCAGAGCGCCATCTCCGGCAAGGAATCGAGCAAGTACATCCAGATCACCAAGCAGCCCTCCAGCACCCCCACCACCATCGGGCGCGACGGCGCGCTCATATTCCAGCTCACGGCCAACGGCAACAACCTGAAGATGACATGGCAGAAGTACGACTCAGTCAGCGGCGAGTGGATCAACGTCCCGTTCGACATAGACGGCTACGAGACCGAGATGGGGCTTCGTCTCTATGACGACTCCTCGAACGGCACCTCCGAGCTTTGGGCAAGGAACCTTACCGCCAAGGCGTTCGGCACCTACCGCTGCGTGATCACCGACAACGTCGGCAGTCAGGTCATAAGCGAGGTCGTCGAGATTTCCGAAAAAACATCCGATTGATAACCGACATCGGTTTGGGAGAAAGTATTTATAGCGCAAAGACCCCGGGGATATTCCCCGGGGTCTTTGCGCGTTCATTTATCTGATTATCGCCTTGATGAAGCCGGGCTTTACGACCTTCTCATCGCGGACGGTGTAGCAGGCGCGCAGACGCTCCGCCGCCACGGCCGCAGAGGCCTCGTCCGCGGCGCATATCGTGGCAAGGCTCTCCCCCTCCTCGACATGGTCGGCGACCTTCTTGTGCAGGATGACGCCCACGCGCAGGTCGATGACGCTCTCCTTCGTGACGCGGCCGCCGCCGAGGTGCATGGCCGTGAGACCGACCTCCTCGGCATTGATGTGGCTGACATAGCCGCTCTTTCCGGCGGGTACCTCCAGCTTGACGGGCGCGTCCGGGAGCAGGGACGTATCGTAGACGGCGTTCCTGTCGCCGTGCTGAGCCTCAACGAGGTCGGCGAGCTTTTCGAGGGCGCTGCCGTCCTCGATGGTCTTTTTCAGCATTTCGCGCGCAGCTTCGATATCGGGCGCGAGGCCGCCTTCGGTGAGCATGCAGCTGCCGAGTGTCAGGCACAGCTCCAGCAGCTCCCCGCCGAACTCGCCCTTGAGCACGGAGATGGCCTCCTTTACCTCAACGGCGTTGCCGACGGCACAGCCGAGCGGCTCGTCCATATCGGTGATGACGGCGGCGCACTTCTTGCCGGCGAGCCTGCCGACGCGGGTAAGTCCACGCGCAAGTTCAGCCGCCTGCTCCGGAGTTTTCATGAAGGAGCCGCTGCCGCACTTTACGTCTAGAACTATGACGTCCGCGCCGGAGGCGAGCTTTTTGGACATGATGGAGCTTACGATGAGCGGTATGCTGGGGACAGTGCCGGTCACGTCGCGAAGCGCGTAGAGCTTCTTATCCGCGGGGTCAAGCTCCGCGGTCTGTCCGGCGATGGCTATGCCGCAGCGGCGCACGTTCTCGAAAAACTCCTCCTCGCTTATCCCCGTGACGAAGCCGGGAAAGCTCTCGAGCTTGTCGATCGTGCCGCCGGTATGTCCAAGCCCGCGTCCGGACATTTTCGCGATTTTCATCCCGCAGGCGGCGACCATGGGGCAGAGGACCATCGAGGTCTTGTCGCCCACGCCGCCGGTGGAGTGCTTGTCGGCCTTGACGCCCTCAATGCCGTCGAGCGAGAGCAGTTCGCCCGAGTTCATCATGGACATGGTCAGGTTCAGGGTCTCCTCGTCGTCCATGCCGCGCAGGACTATCGCCATGCACATGGCGGACATCTGATAATCCGGTATCTCGCCCCGGGTGAAGCCCTGAATCATATAATCTATCTCATCCGCGCCGAGCTTTCCTCCGTCGCGCTTTTTTGCGATCAGATCCGTCATCTGCATGGTCGTTTTCTCCTTTATCAGTAGATGAGCGCTATTATATATCAAAATTTGTCCGCGTTCAATAGCTTCTTCTAAATACTATGTACTCACGGCCGTTTATGGTCTCGAGCCGCACGCCCGGCGCGGCGCGGCGAAGGGTGGCCGGTATGGCGGTATATATAACGCCGCCGCAGCACGCGACGAGCGTCCCCATCGACGCGCGCTCCCAGACTCGCCCCTGCTCTTTCTGAGGCACGGCGGGCTTTTTCTCCGGCCTTTTCTCCGGTTCCGGGGCTGCCTTCGGCGCGGTCTCTTTACCCGGCTTTGCGCCCTGAGGGGCGGGAGACGGCTTTTCCTCCTCCGCGCCGCGCCTCGGCCGCGCGGCGTACTTCGGCTCCGCGGTAGCGGCGTAGAGTATCTTCTCCGGAAAGACCGCCATGTCACGGCGGCTGAGCTTTCGTCTCAGGCACAGCTCCGTCCCCGCGGGTATCAGGACCCCGAGATACGCGCATTTGTCCTCCCCGCAGACCCACAGGCGCTGCACGCCCTCGAGGCGGCAGGTCCTCGCCTCGAACACGGTCATCAGTCCCTCGCGCTCTACCTTCAGCGTCCCCACGGTCCTGTCGTTGTGCTTTACCTCGTATTCCATGCTCACACCTCCGGGCGCAAAAACTCCGCTTATACAAAAGTATGAGCGGAGCTTTGTAAATATTCAGTTCGTCAGCCCGAAGCTGACCGCGAGCGCGCTGTCCACGGCGCTCATGGTATCTTCGTCCAGCTTGCCCATGCGTTCGCGCAGGCGGGACTTGTCGATCGTCCGTATCTGCTCGAGCAGTATCACGCTGTCCCGGCTGAGTCCTACGCTGTGTGCGTTGAGCTCGATATGGGTCGGGAGTCGCGCCTTGCCTGTCTGGCTCGTTATCGCGGCCGCAATGACCGTAGGACTGTGGCGGTTGCCCGTGTCGTTCTGGACGATCAGCACCGGGCGCATGCCTCCCTGTTCGCTTCCGACTACGGGGCTAAGGTCGGCGTAATAGATGTCACCTCGTTTGACCATGCTCATGTTTTCACTCTCCGTGAAGAATAGATCGCCCACACCATAATATGTAAGAGCAATTCTATTCTCTCCGCAAAGAGCGGATTTAATACATGAGTTTTTCAGAGAAGGAAGCCGCCGTCGACAGTCAGCACCTGCCCTGTGGCATAGGCGGTCTCGGCGAGCTTTATGACCATGTCGCCTATCTCCTCCGGCCGTCCGAGACGTCCCATGGGTATCTCGTCCTCAAGCATTTTTACGGTGTCCTCGCCGAGCGCCTTCACCATGTCGGTCGCGATACAGCCCGGAGCAACGGAGTTCACCCGTATGCCGCTGGGCGCAAGCTCGGCCGCCAGCGCGCGGGTGAGTCCGACCACGGCGTGCTTCGACGCGGAATACGCCGCCTCGCACGCGCCGCCCCGCACGCCCCAGATGGAGCTTATATTCACGATACTGCCGTTATGCTCGTGCAGCATGCCCGGCAGCACGGCCTGAATGGTGTTGTAGCAGCCGCCGACGTTTACCGCGAATATCCTGTCCCACTTTTCCCGGGTGGTATCCTGAAAAAGCTCCTGCTGCGCTATGCCCGCGTTGTTCACAAGGAGCGACACGCGCCCCAGCTCCGCCTCACAGCGGCGCACCATGGCCTTCACCGCCGCGGCGTCGGCCACGTCCGCCTGACAGGCAATGGCGCTCACGCCCAGCCGGCGGACAGCCTCGCACACTCTTTCGGCGCAGTCGGCACGCTCAAGATAATTCACGCATACGCTGTAGCCCGCTCCGGCCGCGGCCAGAGCCGTCGCGGCTCCTATCCCTCTGGAGGAGCCGGTTATGAGCGCCGTCTTCACGCGCTCTCCTTTTGGGCAAGGAAGCTGCCTATCTTGTCCATGGCATAGGCGCTCAGTTCAGCGGTAGTCATGGAGCTTACCTTTTCCGCGTCCAGAGTCTCAAGCACGGTCAGCTCGACGTTCCGCCCGAGAAGTCCGCGGCGGTCGCGGCGCGAGGTGCCGGTGGTCGCCATTATCACGAGCGGCACTCCGGCACGCTGAGGAAGCTTGAAGGAACCCGCGTGGAACGGTAGCAGCCCCTCGCCGCGGTTGCGCGTACCCTCGGGGTATATCGCCATGGAGCAGAAGCCCTGTCTGAGGTAGTCCGCCGCCTGAAGTATGGTGCGCAGAGCGTTGCGGTCGTTCTCGCGGTCGATCGGCAGGCAGCCCGCCCCGTATGCCACTCGCCCCAGCACGGGCAGCTGCATATTGGAGGGCTTTGATATGAATGAAACGTTGTATTTTCTCATTGCGCTCATGGCCGCGATGGGATCGATGCCCGAACGGTGGTTCGAGACCATGACGAAGCGCCCGCTCTGCGGCAGCTTTTCCTCACCGCGCAGATGTACGCGCGCCCCGGCGTAAAAGCAACCGAGCGTGCTGATCGCCCACGCCCCGGCGCGGCAGATATCGCTCTGTCTCACGATGGGCTTGGACGTATCCACGAAAAGCCCCACAATGGCGTAAAAGCCGATGAGCAGCACATGTATGCCGAGATACACGGCTGCCGCCACAACGAGCGACTGCCAGATCATCCCCGTGCGTAAAAAGAAGATCAGCGCTGCGGCGGCGGCGATGGCGATAAAAATGCAAACGAGCAGCATTACTTCAACTCCTTGAACTTTTTTCCTGTTATTCTACCACGCCCATACAGGGTTTTTCAATACAGTCGGAGATTATTTAACGAAACGTTTTCAAAAAACAGGAAAAATTTTCCTTAAATAATTGTCAAATTCTGGACATTCACGGCTCACTGTGTTAAAATGTCAGCCGTGAAGCAATATAGGCTTTGTACTGCCGCTGAAATGAAAGGATATGAGGTCATGAAAATCGTTCTCGCCGGCGCGTTCGGCAATCTCGGCTCCGCCATTCTCAAAAGGCTGGTCGAAGAAGGCCATGAGGTCGTGGCCGCCGGCCGCACCGAAAGGCCCGTCGCCGGCACCGACAAATGTATCGGCAAGGGCTTTGAAGCCGCCTGGGCGCATTTCCGCCCGCCAAAGCCGCGTGTGTCCTTGTCAATTGATGATAGGACACACGCAAACAGCGGTCACGTTTCATCCGAATCGTGACCGCTGTTTTTCCGTTGTCTTTTGCGTTATCCCGCTCTGCCCAGCTCGGAGGCGGGTACAAGGGCCGCGGCACGGACATAGAGGGTCATGCCCTCGTAGTTCACCTGGAGCCAGTCTGCCGTCCTGCCGACGACCTCGAGTGCCGTCCTCGGCGGAAGCTCCATGTACACGTCGCCGCCGGGGAGCAGGTACAGCGCCGCCCTTGACGCGGTATACAGGACCATCGACTCTGAGGACTGCGTCTCATGGGAGGCGGGGTCGCTCAGCGGACGGGGCGCGCCGTTCACCGCGCCGGTCACCAGCACCGTCAGCGCGAGCGCCGCGCAGGCCGAGGCGCGTATCACGCCGCCTTTGACGCTCCGTTCACGCTCAGTCTCCGGCTCATCGCCGCCGCAGAGAAACAGCATGATGAAAAAGAGAGGCGTGCTGACCGGCTGAGCAATGTTCACGGCGGCCTGTACGGCATACGCAGCGCAGCCCGTGAGTAGGCAGCGCCCTGCGGCGCTTTTCACGGCGGAGCGCGCCGTCAGGCCGAGGAACAGCGCATACGCGCCAAGCCCGAGCAAGCCGTTTGTGAGCAGGTAATGGAGATACTCATTGTGTGCGGCGTCTGTCACGGCGTCGGCGAAAATACGGTGAGTCTTGTCCCACTCGATAACACAGCCCGCGCCGCCGCCGATGAGCTTTTGCGCCGGCGAGGCCGCAGCTAACATCTCAAGAAAACTCTTCCATATCTTTCCCCTGTCGCTGCCCCAGTCGTCGTCTATCACGGCGTAGCTGCCGATCACGCCGTCAAGGCCGTCCCTCAGCACGGTATTGGCCAGCGCCATGAATATACAACCCAGCACCAACAGCGCGGCGAGGGCAATGCAGTATATCCTCCTCGCCCGAAGGACAGCTTTGTCGTCCTTCCTTCGCAGAACTACCCACAGCGCCGCGCCCGCCGCCGAGACGGCCAGCGCGGGGAGGGGCGAGAGCAGTGAGCGCGTGAGTACGGAAAGCTCCGCCCCTGCACGTTCCGCCGCGAGAGAATACAGCTCCCCGGCGGCGGCGCACCCCGGCAGCAGCAGCGGGAAGCGCCGCAGCGCCGCGGTGTCATCCCCGTGCAGCACAGGCAGAAGAAGTATGGCCGCGATAAGGCCAAGCACAGCGCTCTCGCACCGTCCGGCCATCGCCGCCCACAGACCTGCCGTACAAAGGAGCCAGAGGACGGCGCGTCTGGCCGCGCGGCTCTCCCTCAGCGCGAGGGAGGCGCACACGGGCAGCAGCAGGACCGTATACGCGCTGAAGAAATTCACGTTCCCAAGCGTGGAGATGAAGCGCCCGCGGTCGGAGCTTCTGAGTCTCCCGATAAAGCCGAGGGGATCGCAGCCAAGGTGATTCAGCACCGCCAACGCCGAGACGAACGTGAAGCCCGTCAGCATGGCCGTGCGCACGCCCCTCCCGGCGCGGCCGCAGCGGCAGAGAGTAATACCCGCCGCCGCGTAAAGCATATTAGTCAGTATGCCCTGATATCGGTTATTTTCGCCGAGCCATACGCTCCCCGTACCGTTGAACAGCAGCGAGGAGAGTATGAGCGTCCCGGCAAAGGCGCAGAATGCGCAGGCGCGCGGCTCCGGGCGCGGAAGCTCCCGCCGGAGCGCCAGCAGCAGGCACATCGCGGCGAGGAACGCGAGCGTCAGATACGCAAAGCAGTCCGACTTCGTGCGCGTGATGTCAAAGTATCCGTTATGCACCAGAAGCGGGTGAACGATGAACACCAGCGACACATATACGCCGCACAGGCGGGACGGCAGCTCCGCGTCGTTTATAAAATTTTTAAGATTTATTTTTTTCATAGCCGCTCCTTACAAGCTCATGCCGAGATTATACTATCGGCGCACGCCCGCTGTCAACGCGGCGGCATGCGGCGCGCAAAGAAGCTCTTTTGCGGTTGAAATTCCGTCCGGGTTGTAGTAAACTTTTAACAGAACGCTCAGGGAGGTTTTTATGGAAATCACACTGCGGGACATCGAGCTCGCGTCAGAGCGCCTCCGTCCCATACTCCATCACACCAGACTTGATCTCTCGTCCACCTTTTCGTCCATGACCGGAGGCGAGGTCTACCTGAAGCTTGAAAACCTTCAAAAGACCGGCTCCTTCAAGATACGCGGCGCGAGCAACAAGATCGCCGTCATGGCCGAGCGCGGAGAGCGCCGCCCCGTGGTCGCCTCCTCCGCCGGGAACCATGCCCAGGGAGTGGCGCATGCCGCAGCGCAGTTCGGTATCCCCGCGACCATCGTAATGCCCAAGACCGCCCCCATAGCCAAGGTACAGGCCACGAAGGGCTACGGCGCGAGGGTCGTCCTCGCGGGCGACTGCTATGACGACGCCTACAGGCGTGCCTGCGAGATATGCGAGGAGGAGGGCGCGGTGTTCCTCCACCCCTATAACGACCCCGAGGTCATCGCCGGTCAGGGTACGCTCGCGCTCGAGATACTGGCGGAGCTTCCCGAGACGGATATCATCATCGTCCCCGCAGGCGGCGGCGGACTGCTGGCCGGAACGGCGCTCGCCGCAAAAAGCGTGAAGCCCCAGGTAAAGGTCTACGGCGTTCAGGCCGCAGGCGCGGACGCCATCGCGCAGAGCTTCCGAGAAAAGCGCCTCGTCACCACCGACACCGCCTCCACCATTGCCGACGGTATTGCCGTCAAGGCGCCGGGCGACCTCACTGTGGACATCATAAACCGCTATGCCGACGGCATTCTCACCGTGAGCGACTCCGAGATCGCCGACGCGATACTCCTCCTCATGGAGCGCTGCAAGCAGATAGTCGAGCCGGCGGGCGCGACGCCTCTTGCCGCGATACTCAACGACAAGCTTGACGTGAGAGGCAGGCGCGTCGTGTGCGTGATGTCCGGCGGCAATATCGACGTGAGCTTTATCCAGAGCATTATCGAGCGCGGTCTCGTCGCGCGGCACCGCAGGCTCAAGGTCGCCGTTACGCTCCTTGACCGCCCCGGCAGTCTCGCAAAGGTGCTTCAGCTCATCGCCGAAGCCGGAGCGAACATACTCTGCGTCGAACACGACAAGCTCGGCGCGGCCCTTAACCCCAACGAGGCCAACGTCCACATCACCTGCGAGGTGGGCGGGCGCGAGCATGGAGACGCCGTCGTCAAGAAGCTCCACGACAACGGCTTTCGGGTCGAGCGTGAATAAAACATACAAATATTATTGAAAGAGGTATCATCATGAAAGTCGTATCCACAGAAAAAGCCCCCGCAGCCATCGGCCCCTATTCTCAGGCCATCATCACCAACGGTTTTGTTTTTGCCTCCGGCCAGATACCCATTATCCCCGAGTCCGGCGCTCTCGCCGAGGGGCTTGAGGCTCAGGCACATCAGGTGTTCAAAAACGTCGCCGAGCTTCTCAGAGCCGCCGGCACCGACATCTCGAGGACCGTCAAGACCACCGTGTTCATCAAGGACATGAATGATTTTGCCGCCATAAACGCGGTCTACTCCCAGTATTTTTCCACCCCGTTCCCCGCCCGCTCCTGTGTGGAGGTCGCGCGTCTGCCCAAGGACGTGCTGCTCGAGTGCGAGGTAGTCGCGGAGATCTGAGCTTCCCGTACATATGCGTAAAAAAAGATGCGGTCGCTTGAACAGCACCCCATTCGTTAGACAAGTATGATACAATACTTGTACTAAGGAATGGGGTGTTATTCTATGCCAAAG
>CAKTMF010000017.1 GCA_934573855.1 uncultured Oscillospiraceae bacterium
AGGGGAAGAGCAGCCTGATGATCTTTGACCGGCATGCGAATCTGAAGTACAAGTACGGGAACCGGCATTTCTGGTGCAGGGGGTACTATGTGGACACGGTAGGACGTAACGAGAAGGCAATTAGAGAATACGTTCGGAATCAGTTACAAGAGGATATCGCAACCGACCAAATCAGCCTAAAGGAATTCAAGGACCCGTTTACTGGGGAGCCGGTAGGTAAAGGCAAATAATTAAGCCGCCCCCGGGAGGGGGCAGCCATTAAATTATGAGCGGATGGCGAATCATTCGAACGCCTTAAGGCGTAGGCGAGTAATAGTCCCTTATAGGGCCAGTGCAAGCCACCGGCTACGCCGGTGGTCCTGACTATGCTTATGCGTTGACCGGTTTTCCCTCTGTATTTATACAGAAAAAATCAGGACCTTTTTCTTCAAACAGCACCAGCGACACGCCGAGCAGAAGATCGGTATGTGCGGCCGGATCGTCAAGAGGGATCATGTACTCCTCCTGCATGCGGCGAATGCGGTAGAGTATCGTATTGCGATGCGTAAAGAGCGCGTCGCAGGTCATCTTCAGCGAATGACTGCATGTGAGATAGTGATAGAGCGTCTCGCAGTACTGCGTCCCCTTCTCACGGTCGTGTTCGGCAAGGGAAATTACCTCCTTCGAGACAAGATCACGGCGCCCTTCAACATTTTTCAGCAAAAGCGCCGTGCGGAGCTGGGCGACTGTGCAGACGCTGCCGGCATGAAAACGGCTGTCCGCCATCAGCTCCAGCGCCTCGTGCGCCGTCCGGTACAACGCAGGGAGCGAATAGAGGTCATTGAGTCCTTCCGACATGATCACCTTGAACTTAAATTCCTCCGCCAGCGCGGAAAAAATCTCGTGTTCTCCTCTTCCGTGCAGGAACAGAAACACATCCCCGCGGTAAAGGAAGGGGTGACCGTCAGGAAAATGCGCGACCAGCTCATCCCTTAACCGGCGCAAGCCGTGATACAGATCGTGATATGCGGTCAGGTCTATGAGCGCAAAGCCGGTCGGCGCGAAGTCCGCCAGATAGGTGTTTGCGGTCTGAAGGCGAAAATACGGCGCGGACTGGAAGCCGCCGTCCAGCAGGTGCATGAGAATGTCCTCTTCCGTCTCAAAGGGCTTGTCATGCCGGCTTGCCTCAATGAACAGCTGCTTGGCAAATATCTGCTCGACTGCCTGCCAGACCTCCGACGGGACGTTTTTCAAATGCCCGTCCGTGTCTACGCACACGAGGACACCCAGCCCGACCCCGGCGCTCTTCAGAGGAGCGATACGGCGGCGGTACGCGCTGCCGTCCAGCTTGGCGTAGTCTGCCGTCCCGGCACGCAGCGCCTCGCTCTGACTTATGAGCGCGCCTATTTCATAGGTGGTCTCGCCCTGACGCACCGCGTCCGAGAACACCGGGTCGGAAAAGCCGAGCGGGCGATAGTGCGCCACAACGTGGAAGGTATCGTCCAGCACGATAAGCGGACATTCCAAAAGCGAACCGGCGGCTGCCGCGAGATTTTTTATATCATCCTGCGAGAAAAACTCCGTCAGCAGCGCATTGGTGCTGCCGCTGTTCCACCGAGTCTCATCCATAACTGCACCCTCGTTCAAGCTTGTGCTGACAGCACAAGCTGTTTTTGCTTTATTGTACTGCCGGCTCGTTGTGTTTTCAAGAGGAATGAGTAAAATAATAATCGAAAAGAGAAAGAAGGAGCAGCAAAGAGGCTCCGAAATGAAGAGAGGGTTCAATAATGAGTACAAAGTCCGTTAGAGTTCTGAACATAGCGGCGGGTGTGCTGCTTATCGCTGCCGGCGTGTATTGCTTGTGCAATCAGGACATCGCGGTTCTCTCGGCGGGACTGCTGCTGGGTCTCTTCATGCTGGTATCCGGCGTCATTGAGATCGCGGTTTTTGCCGGGACGAGCGGTGTACTGATAGGCTCCGGCTGGCTGCTGCTGGACGGTGTGCTGACGGTGATCATGTCGCTGTTCCTGCTGTTCAACCAGTGGTTCACGATGCTCTCGCTCCCGTTCCTGTTCACGATATGGCTGCTGTTTTCCGGCATATCAAGGTTCGTCAGCGCGTTTGATCTGCGGGCATTGGGTGTTCGTGCGTGGGGCTGGGTGCTGGCGATCGGTATCCTGCTGATCGTGGGCGGCTTCGTGTGCATGATGGATCCGTGGGTCAGCGTCGTAGCTATCGGCGTGACGGTCGGCCTCGTGTTTATACTCGAGGGCGTGAGCGCGATAGTCTGTGCCTGCATTTCCAAAAGAATAGAGGAGGAATGACGCGGACAAAGGCCCTGAGCAGAACAAAAGCAAACAGATAACAGATATTTTCCTCAGATCTCAGTGCAGATCGTAAAAAAAATAAATTTATTGTTTATTGGAGGCATTATTATGGTACCCAGCATTTATGGTGAAGACATGTTTGATGATCTTTTCGGCAGTTCTTTCTTCGGCGGTCATGATCCGCTGTTTGGTAAGCGCGCGAGAAACCTCATGAAGACCGATATCCACGAGACGGACGACGCAAAGGCATACAGATTTGCCGTTGAGCTGCCCGGCTTCAAGAAGGACGAGATCAACCTCGACGTCAAGGACGGTTATCTGACCATCAGCGCCTCGAAGGGCCTCGACAAGGACGAAGAGGACAAGAAGGGCCGTGTCCTGCGTCAGGAGCGCTACGCTGGCGCATGCTCCCGCAGCTTCTATATCGGCGATGTAAAGCCCGAGGACATCAAAGCAAAGTATGAGTCCGGTGTTCTGACCGTCATTGTTCCGAAGAATGATGTAAAGAAGCTCTCCTCCGGCAGCTCTATCACGATCGAATAACTCCCGAAACAAAAACTGCCGCCTGCTTTCAGCAGGCGGCAGTTTTTTGCGTTTCTATCCCGCGGCATGAGCGCGGGCGTCACAGCGCGGCGCGCTGCTCGGGGGACATGCGGTACTGCGGCTTTACATGGTAGGCGACCTCGGCGTACTGCCGGGCGCGCTCGCGCAGCGAAAAGTCACCGTTCTGGCTGCACCATACATACAGCTCGTGGAGTATCAGGTCCGTCGCGATGTGCGACAGCAGCTCCGGCGGCTCCTCGGTCTCGATTATCCCGTTTTTCGCGCAGTTTTTGGCGAGCGTCGCAAAGAGATCGTCCAGCGCATGGACCGCATCCCGTATGCCCTTCGGAGACTCGAACTGCATGATGAACAGCTTGCTGGTCAGCCGAGGGCCAAAATCGAGCGCTATCGTAATAAACCGGTCGAACAGCTGCCATATGCGCTCAAAGTCGTTCTCCGCGTCCGCGAATTTACGGAAGCTCTCCTCGTCGTTCTGCTGGGGCTTTGCGACGACGTAGTCGAGAATGCTGCGCTTGCCCTTGAACACCGTATAAAAGACAGAGCGGGAAACATGAGCCGCCTCGCAGATCTCGTTGACGCTGACGTCGTTATAGCCCTTGTCCCTGAACAGCGCTATCGCGCATTTTGCAATGCTTTCCCTGAGCCGGTATGACGGATCCTGCACGAAAAACACCCCTTCCGCGATGTCCGGATTTTAAGGACGTTTTACGATATTTGGCCGCAGGTGTCAACTCGCGGTCAAGATTGTTCTCAAATATTTTGCAGTTTTTTTGTGAGTTATACCAAAAAAGTTGTTAACTTGTTGACTGTTTTCAACAAAATAAGTACGATTACGGCAGTGCTTTTATAAAAATAACAAGGGCCCCCAGACACCGTTTTATTTTTTTCAGGAGGCTTGAAAATCCCATGACGAAGGACGAAAAGATCGCAAAACTCGGCAAAGAGATCACTGACCGGGCGACCGTACTGCTCGGCAAGGACAAGATCACCCCCGACGCCCCGGAATATCTGGGCATAAACTCCGCGCTGAAATACACCGCCTACAAGTACGACCAGAAGATGGCCGACATGTACCCCGAGACTGCCGATTTCTTCGAGCGCATGGCTTATCTGCCGCTCGCCGGCATCACCGAGCTGGTGCCTCCCGGCGGCGCGGGTATCGGTATGCACGTCATCCCCGTCGAGAAGGCCATCCCGGCCGGGAGCAAGTCCCTGCCTATCGAACACCTCAGCCACTGGCTCAAGAAGTATGAGGGCCACATCGGCGTGTCCGTATGCTCCTGCCGCAAGCAGCAGCGTATCCGCGGCGAGGGCTCCGGCGACGTCGAGGGCGAATGGTGCATTGGCGTCGGCGACTTTGCCGACTACTGCCGCGAGACCAACCACGGCCGCGACATCACCTATGAAGAGGCCATGGAGATACTCCAGAAGGCCGAGGACAAGGGCTATGTCCACCAGATAACCAACATTGACGGCGAGAACAAGATATTCGGTATCTGCAACTGTGCGGTCGGCGTGTGCAACGCGCTGCGTACCTCCCAGCTTTTCAATACGCCCAATCTTTCCGCCTCAGCCTACACCGCCGAGAGCGACCCCGAGAAGTGCGTCGCCTGCGGCAAGTGCGTCGAGACCTGCCCCGCGGGCGCCGTCCGCCTCGGACAGAAGCTCTGTACCAAGGAAGGCCCCATCCAGTATCCGCGCCACGAGCTGCCCGACGACACCAAGTGGGGCGAGGATCACTGGAACAAGAATTACAGAAACGAGAACGGCTCCATCCAGACCTGGCCCACCGGCACCGCCCCTGCAAGGTCGCCTGCCCGGCGCATATCGCCATTCAGGGCTACATCAAGATGGCTGCCGACGGCCGCTACGCGGACGCTCTCAAGCTCATCAAGAAGGATAATCCCTTCCCGGCCGTCTGCGGAAGCATATGCCGCAAATACTGCGAGGACGCCTGCACCCGCGGCACCATTGACCAGCCGCTCGCCATTGACGAGATAAAGAAGTTCATCGCCGAGCAGGACATGAAGGCCGAACACCGCTATGTGCCGCCCATGAACTCCTGCACCCATGAGAAGTTTGACCAGAAGATCGCGATAATCGGCGCGGGCCCTGCGGGCATGTCCTGCGCGTACTTCCTCGCCATCGAGGGCTACAGCCCGGTCGTGTTTGAAAAGGAAGCCGCACCCGGCGGCATGCTTGTCAACGGCATTCCCACCTTCCGCGTGGGTAAGGACATCGTAAAGTCCGAGATAGATGTCCTGCGCGAGATGGGCGTCGAGTTCCGCTGCGGCGTCGAGGTCGGCAGTGACGTCACCATCCACCGCAACCTCCGCGAGTTCAAGGAGCTTGACAAGGAGAACGTCACTCTGTCCGCCGAGAAGATAAAGAAGCCCGCCCGCTGCGAGGTCGTCATCGACAAGAACAAGGCCCTCACCATGTGCGACGACCGCGTGACCTTCACCGAGGAGCAGATAAAGTCCGAGGCCTCCCGCTGCCTGAGCTGCGGCCGCAGCGTCGTTGACCCGAACAAGTGTATCGGCTGCGGTATCTGCACCACCAAGTGCGGGTTCGACGCGATACACCTCAAGCGCAACCGCCCGCAGAACAGCAAGATGGTACCCGCCGAGGACAAGTTCAAGGCCATCGGCCCCTACGCGGCGAAGCGTCAGGTGAAGATAATCAAGAAGCAGCTTTCCGGCAAATAACCGTCCCGGAACAGATCAGACAGGTGCGGGGCTTATCCCGCACCTGTTTTCAGAAAGGAAAGCTATGCACGAGCTTAGCATAGTGACCTATGTCATCGAGCAGGTCGGCGAGATAGCCAAGGAGAACGGACTTACCGACATACAGTCCGTCACGCTGGAGTTCGGCGAGGTGTCCGGCATAGTGCCGGAGTATCTGAGCGACTGCTGGAAGTGGTACGCAAAAAAGACGCCGCTGATAGAACACACGGAGTTCAGGTACGAGATCATCCCGGCCGTTATATGGTGCGACGACTGCGCTACCAGCTACCCCACCGTGAAATACGGTAAGACCTGCCCCAACTGCGGCAGCGGCCGCACATGGCTCCGGCAGGGGCAGGAGATGAACATCAAGGAGATCGCCGCCTGCTGACCGGGGCGTCTGAACGGAGGATACATATGGCGGACTATAAGGTCTATGAAATAAAACAGAGCATATTCAAGGCGAACGACGACGCGGCGGACAAGCTGCGCGCTGATCATCAACAAGACAGACGTCTTGCCGTACTTTGATTTCGACATGGACAAGGTCACGGAGTTCGCGAAAATGCGAAACCCCGATATAAAGATCTTCCCGATAAGCGCCAAGACCGGCGAGGGTGTGGACGCGTGGTGCGGCTGGCTGCGCGAGCAGGCCGCCGAATGGAACGGCTGACGGGAGCATGGGCAAAATTTTGCTTAAAATTTACAGTGGAATATTGAAATCGACCGAGTAAGTGTAAAAATAGTAACGGTCGCCGGGGGCGGCCGCATTCTTGTACCGGAGGCGTCAGCCCCCGGCGATTGGAGAGAGAATATGAAAGACCTCAAGCACCTGATCTATTTTGAAAACCTCCTGCAAGAGGCGCAGAATGAACTCATCCTGCAGGCGCAGAGCGAGGGAAAGGTCTGCGTCGCCTACGTCTGCGAGAACACTCCGGAGCCGCTGCTGAATCTGCCGGGCGCTTTTTCTGCGCGTCTGCGCGCGCCGCGCACGGGTTCCATGGAGATGGCTACCTTATTACATGACGAGCTTTCTGTGCGAGTACAGCCGCGCCCTGCTCAAGCGCGATCGAGGGCGGCTACAACTTCGCCGACTATCTCATTACCCCCGACGGCTGCACGATGATGAACCGTGCCGTCGAGAACATGGAGCTGCTCAAGACCATGGGCAGCGGCAAGGAAAACTTCTTCTTCGAGTACATGGAGATTCCCATGAAGGCCGACGACAACGGCCTGAACCTCTATACGCTCCAGTGCAGGAACCACATTCTCAAGCCCCTGCACGAGCATTACGGCATCGATGTCTCCGACGGGGCTATCCGTCAGGCCGTCGCCGAGCATAACCGCGTCTGCGAGCTTATCCGCGCTATCGGCGAGTACCGCAAGGGAGACAAGCCGCGTATCACGGGCTACGAATTTCATGTTATCACTCTCGCGACCTACGCCGCCCCCAAGTATCTGCTCATCGACAAGCTGGAGGAGACGCTCGAGGAGCTCCGGACCCGTGAGCCGGACGACAAGGGCTACCGCGCGCGTGTGCTGGTAGTCGGCTACGAGGTGGACGACAGCGACTTCATAAAGCTCGTCGAGGACACCGGCGCCTATGTCTGCGCGGACCGCTTCTGCTACGGCTCGCTCCCCGGCAGGGACCCCATAGTGCTGACGGATGACGAGGACGCGCTGACGCAGATATGCCGCCAGTATATGTACCGCGGCCAATGTCCCCGCCTATGATTACTCCCGCTGGCTCCACAACTGGGTGACCATGGCGAAGATGGTCTCAAAGCCGAGGAACATCAAGGCCATGTTCCTCTACCGCTGGATGGCGAATTACCTCGCCGTCCCCATGATGGTCGACCGCCACACTCAGGGACTGCGCGGCGAGCATCTGCGTATCTGCCATCTGGAGCAGGACCTTATAATCGAGGACGTGGCAAAGCTGCTTGACGGTCTCTTCCGCGGCGACAGGCGTATCGGCAACGACAAGGCCTTCTCCGACAAGGTCGTCCTCGTTGACGAGAACGAGATGACCGCCGTCATGATGGGCTTCCCGACGCTCAAGGAACTCGTCACCGAGGACACCCCGGAGAACCGCGAGCAGGCGTACTACGATATGGCGTGGCTGACCGAGAACATGATAATGCGCAACCGCACCCACGGCGGCTACAAGGTGCTGCTTGACGAGCTGTGGGAGTACTGCACGGAGTTCAAGGCCGACATGGTCGTCCTCTGGGAGCATATGAGCTGCAAGGCGCTCGACGGCATGCACGGCATGTTCGAGGAGCGTGCGCGCGAATACGGCATACACCTCGTCTGGGTGTCGCACGACCTCTTTGACCCGCGCGTGATCTCCCGTCAGGGCGTTCGCGACCAGATCAACAACTACATGCGCACGGTCATGGGCGAGGAGCCTGTTGACCCGAGCCTTGAAGTCCTCCACGACGAAGAATCGTGGTAAAGGGAAAGGAGATAAATATGTCCAAGCTCTGCCATATCCTTAAAAAGCTTCTGCTTGCGGGCTTCGCGTTTTTTGCTGTGACCTTCGCGGTGTATTTCTTCAACCTTGACATGAAGCTCACCTCGGTCATGCAGCCGCTGCTCGATCATTTCTACGACAAGGTCGACCGTGACCAGCACCTGTGACCGCCGAAGGCGCGGACGCCGGGAGAAGGACTGAGTATCCTCCGGTGTCTCCCGGCGGCGAGAAATAGAAATTCAAAAAACCGTGAGGACCCGATATGGCTTCGGTCCCTCACGGTTTTTTCGCTTCGGGCGGAAATATAAACGAGGGCGCCCTCACAAACACAAAAATGTCCCACGCCCGCTTGACAAAGGCGCAGGGCGGCGCTATAATGTGACTAACTAATATTAGTTAGCGAACGAGGCGATGAACAAATGAAACAGGACGACACAAGGCAGCGGATACTTGACAAGGCGCTGGAGCTGTTCGCCGCGCGCGGCTACGATTCCGTCAGCGTGGGGGAGATAGCGGCGGCCGTGGGGATCAGGGCGCCCTCGCTCTACAATCATTTCCCCGGAAAGCAGGCGATATTTGACGCGATCGTGCGCTCCACGGCGGAGCAGTATGAGGCGGATACCGACAAGATCGACATCCATGTACAGAATGTGGCGCAGGACATTCCCGTGTTCACGGAGATCAGCGAGGACGCGCTTTTTGAAAAGGTGCGGCAGATATTCGAGTATTCGCTTCACAACGAGTCCATCAGCCGCTTCCGCCGTATGATGACGATAGAGCAGTTCCGCTCGCCGGAGCTGGCCGCGCTCTATTCAAGACGCTATGTGGAGCGTATTCTGGATTACCATGCAGGTATTTTCCGCGCCCTTATCGACGCCGGCGAGATACGCGCGGAGGATCCGGACGCCCTGGCGATGATGTACGTCGCGCCGGTGCTGACGCTCATTTCCGTGTGCGACCGCCAGCCGGAGCGGGAGAGCGACTGTCTGGAAAAGCTCAGCCGCCACGTCCGCATCTTCTTCCGCATGGTCCACAGCGGCGGAGCCGGGGCGTGAGTACGGCGAAAGGAGGAATGCGATGAAGAAAACACTGACTCAAAAGCTGGGGCTGCTGGGGATACTCAGCTTCCTTTCTTACACGGCGGCGGTGGTATTCGCGCCGCTCGCCTATCCCGGATACGATTGGATGGCGCAGGCCGTCAGCGACCTGAGCGCCGCCGACGCGCCGTCACTTGCGCTGTGGAACCGGCTGAGCGCCGTATACAACGCGTGCGAGGTCGTATGCGTGACGGTCGTGTGCATAGGCATACAGGGACAGAAAACGAAGCTCCTGCGCACCGGCGTTTATCTGTTCGCGGCTATGGAGTGGGTCTCCGCCGTCGGCTACCGGATGTTCCCGCTCAGCAGCAGCGGCTATGCGGGCGCGTTTCAGGACGTCATGCATATGGCCCTCACCGCCGTGGTCGTGCTGCTGTCCATCGTGTCGCTGAGCGTTATCATCGCCGCCGGGGCGAAGGACAGGAGCTGCCGTTCCTACGGGATATGCGCGCTCACCGCGCTCTGCATGATGATGACAGGCGCGCTGGGAGTAAAGCTCGTACCCGCCGGATATTTCGGCGTCGCCGAGCGCTTCAGCGTGTTTGCCGCGACGGGCTTCAACGCCTCGCTGGGCGTCCACCTGTTCTGTATGCGGTCGGAGACTGAACGAGTATCAACATAAAAACTGTAATTTTTTATTCAAAAGGAGAATTTTTTGAACTTTATCGCTTTATCACCGGAGCGTGTGGCCTGACCGGGAGGTCTGGCAAATTCAAACACACGCCACTCCTCCCGAAGAGAAGAAAACACGACTTCAGGAGGATATAACATGAATCGCGAAAACAAACGCAAAACCTTTGAAAAGGGCTATTATAAAACTCACGCCTGCAGCGACAGCTTCACCTGCAAGGTCTGCGGCAGGCTCTGCACGCCGGAGAACGCCGGCAGCGGCCACCGTAACCATTGCCCCAACTGCCTGAGCAGCCTCCATGTGGATATCGAGCCGGGCGACCGGGAAAGCGACTGCGGCGGCATTATGGAGCCTATCGGCGTCTGGGTGCGCAGGGGAGGCGAATGGGCGCTCATCCACCGCTGCAAGCGCTGCGGCGCGCTCAGTTCAAACCGCGTGGCGGCGGACGACAACCCGATGAAGCTCATGTCCATTGCCATGCGGCCGCTGTGTGAGCCGCCCTTCCCGATAGAGCGCATTGAGGAAATGACGGCGCTAATGGGCGGGGACGGAAGTCTTAAATAATTTTTTGTTTTCCCTATTGACAAGTGACCGTTCGGTAACTATAATCAAGGTTACCGAACGGTCACTAATGTTGGAGGGACTGACATGGCAGGCGATACGAAGGAACGGATACTGGAAACGGCGCTCGAGCTGTTCGCGCAGAGCGGGTATCTCGGCACGTCCATGAGCGATATCGCGAAGCGGCTGGGTATTACCAAGGCCGCCCTGTACAAGCACTATGCCGGCAAGCAGGAGATACTCGACAGTATTGTGGAGCAGATGGACAGAATGGACTATGAGCGCGCCGAAAAATACGAAATGCCCGAGGCGAGACCGGACGGCTCCGCCGAGGAGTATCTGCGTGTTCCGGTCGAAAGGATACGCGCCTACAGCGAGGCGCAGTTCAGGCACTGGACGGAGGAGCCGTTCTCGTCGAATTTCCGCAAAATGCTCACTTTGGAGCAGTACCGCGATCCGAAGCTCGCGCAGCTGCACCGGGACTATCTCGCTCTCGGGCCGCTCGAGTATATGGCGGCGGTGTTCCGCAAGCTGACGGACTCTGACGAGGACGCCATGCAGCTGGCGCTGGATTTCTACGGACCGATGTATCTCCTGTACGGCATATATGACGGCGCGGAGGATAAAGGCTCCGCCATAAGACTGCTCGACGCCCATATCGACCGCTTTATCGCCGCGGCGGAGTCCGCCCGCGGCAGGGACGGGCAGAGCGGCTGAATCCCTCCCGCGGCACGGAGCGGGGACGCAAACATAAAAATAAACCAGACGCAAGACGCAGTGCTGATCGCATACCGGCCGCACTGCGTTATTTTTTTATAATTGGAGGAAACGAAAAAATGAAGCTTTATTTCGGAAACGCCGTTACGACGGCCACGACGCTCATGATACTTGCCCTGCTGGAATGTCTCAGGATCATAGGCGGAGAGACGGAAAATCTCAGCTACGGCGCGGAGGGACCGTCGCGCGGCGTTGAAGCGGAGCAGAGCTATCTTCGCGAGCAGGAGGACTCCGTGAACAATGTGCAGTACGTTGCCCGCTCCGGCGGAGAGATCATCGGCACGGCCAGCCTCCGGCGCAAGCATAAGCGCATGCGTCACCGCGGGGAGCTTGCCATCTGCCTGAAGAAGGCGTGGTGGGGCAGCGGCGCGGCCTCCGCGATGACGGAGGCGATACTTGCCTTCGCGCGGGAGAACGGCTTTGAACAGCTAAGGAACCTCTGAATAAATCCCCGCGCCCATCTTCACGGCATAAATCCCCGCTGGTCTTCGTCAGAAAAGTTTGAAATACACAAAGTATTCCTGCACTTTTCTTGCTCGCCAGCGAAAATTTCTGCCGCAAATCTGAGCACCTTGATTTAATCAGAGTTTCCCTAAATCTCGAGGTGCGCAGCGACAATACCCGCGCCATACGCCTTTATGAAAAATACGGCTTTTACAGGCTGTGCAGCTTCCCCGCGTTCTTCAAGATAGACGGGGAATATATACCCTTTGACCTGATGAATCTTGATCTGGGCCGATAAGGGAAAAATTCTGAACGGAGCATACACAAAATGGAACTTTTGATCAACGATCTAACCAAGCAGTACGCTGATAAAACGGCGATAGATCATGTGTCATGCCGGCTCACGCCGGGTATCACGGGCCTCCTCGGCGCGAACGGGGCCGGAAAAAGCACCTTTATGCGGATGGTCTGCGGGGCCAAATGGCCCCGCGGCGGTGAAACGCTGTATCTCAAGAAACAAAGGACCGTCAGCAGGACCGGCATATCCGCACGGCAAGGCCGCTCTTACAGCGCCTCGAAGTGATAGCGCGGCTTGCCGAGGCTCTTTTTACCGTACTCGATGGCGGCGGCAGGGCAATAGCAGATACATGCCATGCAGTGTGTACAGCCCTTGCCCCAGACGGGCCTGCCGTCATGGAGCGTGACGGTGTTGGTGGGGCAGAGCTTCTCGCAGCGGCCGCAGCCAACGCAGGCGTCCGACACCGTGAAGGCGTCCGCCTTGACGCAGAACGAATAGAAGATCGGATTCACGGGGCCGCTCATAAAGCGGTCATAGAGACCACGGCGGGTGGGGGCAAAGGCCTCTCCCGCCTTTATCGAGGCGATGGCGCGGTCAATGTCCGGCTCCGCTTTTGCGACTATGGCTCTCGCCTCGTCCGCCTGCGGGGCGTTGAACATGGCGATGTAATTCTCCGGCATGACGAGCTGCGCCGTACCCATGCAGCCTACGCCCTTCGCCTTACAGAGCGCGTCGTTATACCTGCCGGCGTCACCTATCTCGCTGCCGCAGGTCATGACGAACCATATCCGCTCCGCGCCGCGAAGCTCCGTTTTCATCAGCCAGTCCCGCACGATGCGGGGGATACGCCACGCATAGGTGGGGGTGACGACGACAAGGCGCTCGCCGGTCTCGACCGGAGAGAAGTCTCCCGCCTTGATACGCTCGTTCATGCTCAGTAGCGTATCTCCGAGAGCGTCCGCAATGCGCTTGGCCGCGTATTTGCTGTTGCCGGTGCCGGAATAATAGAATATCATATCAAAACTCCTTCGCAATGGTCTATCTCGTGCTGAATGATCTCCGCCGTCCAGCCGGTGAAGGTCTTGAGCCGGGTCTGAAATTTCTCGTTCTGCCACTGCACCTTGATGGTACGAAAGCGCTTCACCCTCCGCGTGCCGCTGAGCGAGAGACAGCCCTCCTCCGCCTCATACGCGCCGGACTGTCTGATGATGACTGGGTTGAACATGAGCATGTATTCGCCACCGTTATCAAAGACTATGATACGCTTATTCACGCCGATCATATTCGCCGCCATGCCCACGCAGCCGTCACGGTGCGCGGCCAGCGTGTCCAGCAGGTCATGCGCCGTGCCGAGGTCGTCCGCCGCGGCAGGCTCGGCCTTTTGGGCAAGAAAGGTCTCGTCCCTGCATATCTCGCGAACCATTCTGTGTCCTCCCCCGTGCGTTTTTTCCAATTATATCAGCCGGGGAGGAAAAGCGCAAGCGGCCGCGCCCGCCGGCAAACGGGGAAAAATGAAGAAAACAGTTGCCTCCGCCGCGCTTTTACTTTACACTGTCCGTATCAAATTCAGGAGCGTGATAGTATGACCTTTATCTGCTACCCCAAATGCACCACCTGCCAGAGGGCGAGAAAGTGGCTTGACGAAAACGGTATCGGGTACGAGCTGCGGGACATCAAAACGGAGAGACCCACCCGTGACGAACTTGCCGCGTGGCACAGGGCGAGCGGGCTGCCGCTGAAGAGATTCTTCAATACCAGCGGGCTGCTCTATAAGTCAATGGAGCTTAAGGACAGGCTGCCCAGCATGGGCGAGGATGAAATGCTGGAGCTTCTCGCCTCGGACGGCATGCTCGTCAAGCGACCGTTACTGGTCGGCGACGGTATCGTCCTCGTCGGCTTCAGGGAAGAAGAATGGACGAAGCGCCTGAAAACCGAATGACCGCCGCCGTAAGGGCGGCAAGGCCCTCCCCCGGAGCCGCGCTGATGACGCACTCCGGGGGAGGGCTTTTATTAATTTTTTATGGCGATCATAATATCCCGAGGAGCGTTATGCCCGCCGCGGTCTCCGCCGCCTCGGCCCCGGTCTGCCCGGCCCTGCGGAGCCGTTTCAGATTTTCCAGCACCGAGGGGTCGTTCTCCGCAATACGTCCCAGCGTCCGGCAGCCGTCCATCTGCGCGCAGTCCGCGCAGGTATCCAGCCCCTTTTCGCGGACACAGCCCCGGATGGGGCAGAGCCTGTCACAGAAGGGCGTCTTTGCGCCCTCGGTGCGGCAGCCGGTGCAGTTTATCATTTCCGGCGTGATCGTCACCCCGTTGAGCTTTGACCACAGGGCGGCGGTCCTTTCGCGCAGGGCGTCGTCATTTGTGAGCGTTGCGGTCCTCGCGTCGCATTTTTCGCAGTCGAGTCCGCAGCAGGCTGTCAGCTTATCCATATATATTCCTCCCGTACACGAATTTCAGGCGTTTTCGCCGTCCTGCGCCGCGGGGCGGAGGGTGAGATTCATAAAGTCAAAATCGACAAGCTCCCCGTTTATCTTGAAGAAGCCGGGGAAGGTACACAGCTTTCGGAAGCCGAGCTTTTCATACAGCGCGATGGCGCGTTTGTTGTCGCTGCGCACCTCAAGATTGACCTGCTCAACGCCGCTCTCTCTCGCGAAGGCAAGCACGCCCTCCGCGAGGACGGACGCCGCGCCGCAGCCCCACCATGCCTTTTTCAGGCTGATACCGAATTCCGCGCGGTGGCTCATGCGGTTCGGCTTGCGGTTGAGGCTGGCCGTGCCGATGATCTCGCCGTTTACCTTGGCAAGCAGCTGGATATGGTCGTGCGACTGCGCCTGCATGCCGAGGTAGCCCCGCTCGGTCTCAAGGTCGAGCGGCACGCCCTCCGCGCCGAAGCTGAGGTTATCCGTCTCTCCGCCGATGATCTTCAGATAGTCCAGTAACGCGGCGGCGTCCTGCGCCTGCGCGCGGACGATCTCAAAGGGGGTATGTTCCATATTCGTTGTTCCTTTCTGTTTTTATCGGATGAGCTTTTTCCGCGTGGCGGAGGCGTTTATTCTGCCTGCCGCGTCCAATAGCGGACGCCCCAATGCTCAAAGTCCCATTGCTCCATATAAGCGTTGCACTCGTAGTCGATGTAATAGAGCGTCCCGCCGTGCGGGACAAAGTTTGTGGGATAGTAGTCGATGTTCAGCCCCGCCGGATACAGGAGGGCGCACATGGCGCGCACCTGCTCGAGCCAGAGGGAGTCGGCCGGCTCGGTCCTCAGCAGCTCCGCGACCGTCGGGCCGGGTATGTATTCCTTCAGGATACGCTCCTCCGGGACGTCCGCAGCAAGGAGCCGCGGCATAGGAATGCCGAGACGCGAGAGCGTCTCGTAGTCGCGCAGCTCGGAGCGCAGCTTGTCGCCGAAGGTACCATCAGTTGACAAGGACACACACGGTTTTGACGGGCGGAAATGCGCCCAAGCAGCTTCAAAGCCCTTGCCGAGACACCAAGTATCGGCTGCGTGCCTTTCATTGCCTGAACGCATTTCCGCTCCGGCAAAACTGCTTTGCACCTGACGGCTTTGGATTTCCGAGTGATTTTTGCTTTTTGAGCCGCAGATGTGTCCTTACCCATCAAGGCGAAAAGGGCAAAAAGCGCCGGGAAGACTTGCCGTCAGGCGTATGTGCTCTTGTCAACTGATGGTATAATATTCGCACGGCTCGTGGTGTATCTGCTTTAGGACGAACTGCGCGGCTCCGTCCGTCACGAGATAGGAATAGCCGCCCTTTCCCTTTCCGAGGAGGCGTATAACGGAGTATTCCGCGCGGTTTACGGTCAATACTTCCGGCATTTCGCTCAGCCCCTGCTATCGGCTTCGCACGGAGCCTTCGGAAGCGCCCGCATAAGTATCAGGTTATATGCGACCGTTATCAGCATGAGGATAAGCAAATGAAGGAGCTGCTTTTCCGCGGTGCTGCCGGCGTCGTTTGCAAAGGTGCTGAGGGTGTTGATGGCGGAATGGACGGTAATGCAGGGGATAAGACTTCCACCGCGGTAAAAGATCGTCACGAGCAGGAAGCCTATCGCGACCGCAAAGCATATCTGGCACAGGTTGCTCACAAGGCTCATGCCGCTGCCGTTGAACAGATTTATAAGATGCCCGACGCCGAAGGTCACGCTCGAGATGATGATGGCGGAGCGCGTATTATTCTTTGCGATGGCGACGAACAGGAAGCCCCTGAATATCACTTCCTCCAGAAATCCGACGCAGAGCATGCACGCGACGCGGCAGGCCGTCTCAGCCGGAGAATAGTTGACGGCGGCGCCGTTCCAGAGGTTCCCGGACGCAAGGATGAGGAGCGGCACATAGTACAGGAACCGGCGGGCGGGAACGGACGAGACGCAGAGACCGTAGCGCCTCAGCAGGCCGTTCTTCCGGATAAAGGCAAAAATAACTATGGCCTGTATGATACAGAAGGCGGCGCTCACGGAGTAATCGACGCCTATCGCCTCATTCAGCGGGTTGGCCAGGGACTGCATGACACAGTAGACCACGATGCACGCGATCGCAAAATTCAGTTCGTTTTTCTCGTACAGCTTTTTCATTTTTTTCCTCCTGCGCTGCCGTGACGGAGACGATAAACGCAGCGCAGACCGCGTCCCCGGTCTGCACTGCGTCTGAGCGTCCGGCAGCTTTATTTCTTATCTTCGGTTTTCATGTTCACGCGCGGGTCAGTTATCCACCAGCGCGCGAAAGAGCGCGTCGCGGTCAAAGCTGCCCGCCGCAAAGCCGGGTATCTCCCTGAGGGACTTGAATATGCTGACGCTGAACCCGGTCAGTATCTGCCCTATCTCCCGGTCGGAGTAAGGGCAGCCGCCGGTCACTATCAGCGTGGAGAGACCGTGTACCACAAGCCACATATCGCGGAAGTATACGTCCGCCTCGTCGGTGCTGATACGGTATATGTCCGTCAGAGCCGGCCTCGCAAGCTCCTGAAGATGCCGCATGGACTTCATGGCTACGCATTCACGGTCCTGCGTCCGGGACAGAAACAGCAGCCGGTAAAGCTCCGGCTCCTCCCGGGCAAAGCGTATATACTGCATTCCGAGCCCGAGGAAGGGTATCTCGGCCCTCAGTCCCGCGTTCGCGTAGCCGTCATACTCGCGCACCGCGGCGGCATAGACCGCGCGCCGGACGTCGTCCATTGAGCCAAAGCCCGTAAAGACCGGACGCGTGGACGTCTCAAGCTCGTCGGCTATCGCCTTCGCGGTCAGGCAGTCTATACCCTTCGTTCTCACGACACGAAGCGCCGCCTCGGTCATCTCCTCTTTCGTGAACTTGTTCTTCGGCGCCATGGAACATATCCTTTCAAACGAAAGTACATCGAACGATGTGCATTGAACGGTGCCTATTGTAACCGCGAAAGACCGCCTTGTCAATAGCTTTCGTATCTGCTGACACGGCGCAATGGCCGTAAACAAGAAAAAACGGCGCGGGCATTTCGCCCGCGCTGCAAAGCGTTCAGGGGATGATATCTCCGGCAGCAGTATATACGGCTGCTGAAAGGCGTAGTATTCGCGGTCGCCCTCGACGATAATGCCGTCCGCCGCCTCGACCCCGTAGGTACTCAATACCTTGTACAGGTTCGTCAGAGTCCCGTCCTCGGTCGGACCCGCCATGACGAGCAGCTTGCCGCCGTCGGTCAGATGGCCGATGAGCATATCCGCCTCGCCGTGACCCTCGAGCATGTACAGCTTCGGCAGCTCGTCGGATATCACATAGTCGATGGCGGAGGTGAGCGCGCCCTCTCCGTCAAAGGAGTAGACATATGAATAGGTCGTATTTGTTCTTTTCGAGCATGACCTTGAGCGCACGGGCAATGGCTGTTTCATCCTCCGCGATAAGAATACGCATGGCCTATCCCTCCGATCTGAGCCTATTTTTGCAGGGCAAGTCAAAATGAGCCTGAAATTTCTTGTATATTATAGCAGGGGAGCGTGACAAAGTCATGACGGACCGAGGAAATTCACAAATTCCTCACAGCCTTTTTCGGGTGCATTTCAGGAAGAGGCGGCATATTGTGAGACACAGACACGCGAAACGATGTTTACGGCTATGGCTTTATAAAAGCGTGCATGCGGTCACTGTCCACCGGGGCGATGTGCCGAAAGCGGCAGACCAATGATGACCGCCGCGAAGCGGCGTTTACATAGAAAAGGCCGTGCAGCCGGGGGACTATGATCCCCCTCGGCTGCGATTGTGTTTTGGGCGAGGCTTTGCTATAATGGGGCTTAACTAAAGCCATATGGGAGAGAGCGGACATGCAGATAAGTCAGTTTTTCATGAACGGGGACATAAAGGGCGCCATTGCGTATATGCGCGAACACGAGGGCTTCAAAGACGTTCTTCCCGCGTATGCCGAGATTTTTGAAAACTGTGAATACCGCACGTTTGAAATACCGGACACGCTCAACGCTATCCTGCGCCTGTACCAGATATATTTCCGTGATGTCTTTTATTGCGGTCTCCCGGAGGCGGAGGCCGCGGACAGGCTGCTGACGGGGCTGAGGGCGCTGCTGGATGTGCCGGACGCGGATGAGGAACGTCTGACCGAACGGCTCCGGTCGGCGTTTGAGGCGGAGGGATATCACGCGCTTTTCGGAAAGACCCAAGGATATTACGGCCCCTATGTCTGGCGGGATACGGTTCCGGCCGTCTATCAGGTGGAGCTGCCGGACGGAACGGCGGAATATACCGTCAACATCCTCAGGTGCTTCGTATTTCGCGGCTGGATGGATTACCTGACCTTCGGCCGGTACGGCACGGGCGGCTGGGCCTCGCCCGACGGCACGATAAACTGCGTCGAGCAGGCGTATGATTTTGAAAGCGAGCGCTTCCTCGTTTCTCTCCTGAAGCACGAGGCGCAGCATACCGTGGATATGAAGCGTTTTCCGGGAATCACCCCGGCGGAGCTTGAATACCGGGCGAAGCTCGTTGAGCTTCATTACTCCGCTGATTTGGGGCTGCTGCAAGGGTTCTTGTCGGCGGCGGATGAAGGCAGAGCGGACGACAGCCACGCGATAGCCTCCGCGAGGATAAAGCGCGAGTTCGCGGATACGGATCAGACGGATATCTCCGGCATTCAGGCGCGGGCGCTGGAGCTGCTTCATGCCCATACCAAGGAAATGGAAGAAAAATACGGTGGCCTTAAAGCGGGGGTCTGACGGCCCGCACACGAAAGGACAAAACGGAACCTTGACAGCAAATAAGTTTTTTTGCTACCGTACAGTCGAATATTCACGGGCCAAACGCAGAAATACACTGTGAAAGAGCAGTACGGTAAGACCCTGTCGGAGGCGTGAAACGGAGGTATCGGCCATGAGGATATTGGAACACGGACGGGAGCATACGCAGACGCTGCTGTTTTTCCCCTGTACGGCAGCGCCTGTATGGGCATTTGAAGCGGCGGTCATGCTGCTTTCCTAAAGCTGGCACGTTTTTCAGGTGATATTTGACGGTCATCAGCCGGAGTATCCGGGGGATTTCACCTCTGTGGAGCAGACTGTGGATGAGGTAACGGAATATCTGAAAAGCCGCGGTGCCGTCAGGTTGGACGCGGCCTACGGCTGCTCTCTGGGCGGCGCGTGTCTGACTCGTCTGTTGGCGCTGGGAGAGATCCGCGTTGACCGGGCGGTCATTGACGGCGGGATCACGCCCTATCAGTTCCCGTATCTGCTGCGAAGGCTGCGTTTGGCGCTGGATGTGCTGTCCTTCAAAATCGTGGCAAACAGCCGCAGTGTGCTGGAGGCGGCATTCCCTCCGGAGCGCTTCACCCTCCCGGGGCATGACCCCGTCAAGGAGTACGACGAAATGGAGCGCTACCTCAAAACCTATTCTGCCCGGACGGTCCGCAATGTGTTCTGGTCCGGCAACAACTACGCGCTGCCGGAAACTCCTGCCGAGAGCGATACGAAGCTTTTTTATTGGTACGGTGAGGACGAGAAGAAGGACCGCCGCGGCAACATCCGCTTCATTCGGCGTTATTTCCCGCAGATACAGCTCCATGAGTTCCCAAGGATGGCACACGCGGAGCCGGTCATCGTCCATCCGGAGGAATTCTGCCGGTGTGTGCAGGCGTTTTTAACGGGGCAGATGGACGCGCCGGCGACCTGACGCGGAGATCATATAATGCTTAGACAATGAATAATAACGCATCTGCCCGCACGAGCAGATGCGTTCTTGTTTATTATATTTTGACTTGCAAAAAAGCGAAAATAACTGATGATCAGGCAGGCCGGGATCAGCCTGTCAGACTCCGTTTTTCCTCAAGAACTTTTCCATCAGATCAATATAGCATCACTTCAACTCGTTCAACTGTTCCATCCCAATCACCTGGATATTCACAGTTTGCGATAATGAACTCATCGACCGTAAAGTATTCGTTGGAACAATGCCAATTCACATACGCATCTTTGTGAAAAAAGTGCCTGATCGTGTCCTCATCCTGAGCCAACTTGCCCGCCGCTAATTCATGTAGAAGTAAAAATCACATTTATCGCTGCCGCGGCCTATTGTGCCGTGCCGCTCAAGGGTGATGCCGCACATATTCCCGTATACGCGGTCATCGCTCAGACAGAAGGTACCCGTCAGTTCTTTGCAGCCCAGCAATTCGCAGTACTTCATATAGGGGCATTGCAGAACATCGACCCTGTAATGCCTGCTGTCGGCTTCAATTTCTCTGAATTTGAAACCCGCGTCTCCGTTGAACATAGTGCCGATCATCTTGTGGAAAATTTTAAAGAACAGAGGTCGGATGATAGGAAGCTTAGTGGCAGCATGCAGACGTTTTCGGTCGGGCTCTACGCCTATTCTTACGGAATTTTCTATCAGGCTTATGGCCTCTTCGCGGGAGATGTACTTGATCATCTGCAGATAAATAGCCGCCCGCGGGAAGATCATCTGTTCGGTATGTATCTTTTCTTTCTTGGGCAGATCTTTATATTGGTCACACAATTCGGTGCAAAGCTTCGCCGCGTCATTGATCAAAACATCCGTCTGCTCCTTGCCGAGCTTCTTTCTCAGTTCACCCAACAGATAAGAGAACCCACCGAGCTTTTCATAATATCTTTTATCGACCATATTCTATGCTCCCCCGCATTGCAAATTTTGATTTGTCTCATTATATCAACCCCGTGTCCAGAACACAATCGCAGCGGCCCGAAGCATTCCGGGCAGCCGCGTTTGATCTTCGACAAGCCGGAAGTTGTTTACTTCATTTCTTTTTCAAATCTAAAGAAATAATTGTTTTCTTTTGGAATGTTCCCTGAGGTCTCGCCTGTTTGATGTGGGTCTTTGTGTTTAGGATAAAAAATTCTACAATCTTGAAACCACAACGATTTACATAAAAAAGAATGGAAAGTAACAAATCGCCTACAGGGGTGTCAGAGAGTCGGCACCCCTGTAGGTGGTTTTGTGTAAGAAATCGAACGGCTTTATATAGAAATAATTGCAAGGTCTATTTAACTAAGTGCAGATTTGTTTTTCTTGTAAAACTTTTTGTATAGCTTATTTTCTCTACTCTCACTGCCTAAATAGGCTATAAATTTTTGTAAGCCCGCTGAAAGCAACCCAACTGCAATGGAGACAAATGTCCACACTGCTGCATACGCCGCTCTGCAAAATCACCTCGACCGGCGAAATTGAGCAGCGGTTCCGCTTGAATTGAGCAATGGGACCGCCCGGATTGAGCAGTCCCACCGCTCAGGTTGAATATGGACAGCACAAAGCTGTCAAGGTATCATAAATACGGTCGGAGTCAGATGTCTTGCAGCCCCTTCCGCTTGCGCATGGATTCCTTGCCGCCA
>CAKTMF010000018.1 GCA_934573855.1 uncultured Oscillospiraceae bacterium
CTCGAAACCGTTGAGATTTCGAGGTTTTTACTGGAGCTGCTGGGCAGATTCGAACTGCCGACCTCATCCTTACCAAGGATGCGCTCTACCTACTGAGCTACAGCAGCAAAGTTGATGCCCCTTTTTCAAGGGGCATCTGTGGCGACCGAGAAGGGACTTGAACCCTCGACCTCCGGCGTGACAGGCCGGCGTTCTAACCGACTGAACCACTCGGCCACGGCTCAGTTATAATAACAAATCACTTCCCGTTTGTCAACACTTTTTATAAAAATTTTCCCGGTTTTTTAGAGAGACATGAAGCGCTGTACGCCCCAGCTCATCAGCAGTCTGTAGAGGGCGGCGCACAGCAGCGCGACGACAAGCGTGAACGCCGCGGCGACGGCCGTGGGCGGCAGTCCGGCCCCAAGCACGACCGGCAGCACCGGCACGGCGATCAGGCCCCATGAACCGAACATGGTGATCATAACGCCGACGCCGCTCTTGACCGCCTGCGTCTCGCTCGTCCAGTCGAGCGCGGGGTGGCGGAGATTTTCGACCAGTCCGAAAAGTCCCATGAACAGGCAGAACAGCACCGGCAGCACGATGAAGCAGACGAGCATTATGCCCGTGGGCTTGAGCAGCACGGCGGCGGCGACGGCAGCCGCCGCAACGGGCGGGATACTGAAAATGTTGTGCAGGCGGAGCTTCGCGCGAAGCACCTCGCGGCAGTCCACCGGCAGAGACTGGACTATCCAGATATTCTTGCCTTCGAGCGCGACGGAGGGCGTGGTGTAGAGCGCCATGGAGGCCATGACGCACAGCGCGCAAACCGCGAGCGCGTTTATAAGCTCCGCAGACTCTGGTATCATGGCGAGCAGCTGCATGACGTCGGCGCGCTTGACGATGAGCAGCACCGCCGCGGCAAGCGCCATTACCGAGCCGAGACCGGCGTTGAGCATATAGGGCGGGCAGTTTAGGAAACGGGTCATTTCGCGGCGCAGGAGAGCCGAGCGCGCGGAGCCGAAGGACGCGGCCTCGGCGGCCGACTTGACGCGCGTGCCGCGCTTATCTGTGGCGGTCTTTATAAAGGTCGCGGACAGCAGCGCATACATCAGCGCGAACGCGCCCAGCATGACCGCCGCCGCGCCGAGAAGGGCGGGGACGCTGCCGTCGGCGATGGCGATACCTATCCAGTACACGGGGGCCACCGCGCCGAGAGACCCCGCGAGGCCGCTCGCGTCCGCCGCGACGGAGAGCAGCAGATTATTCATGTTCATGCTGAAATACATGTACAGACCGAGAAACGCGAAGGACAGCAGCGTCGTGACGAGAGACTTGCGCTGCACCCGAGCCGTCGCGAGAGACAGCAGCCACGCGAACAGCGCGCCGACCGCCAGCGTCAGCAGCGGCAGCAGCAGGAACAGAATGATATACGCCGCCCAGCCCCACGCACTGAGCATGCCGTACTGAGAGCATACCAGAAGTCCCGGCACGGCGACCAGCATATCCAGAACAAAGTTTATGACAAAGAGCAGGAACAGCCGGCTGAGGAGTATATGACTGGGCTTTATGGGCATGCTCAGGAGAAGGTCATTGTCCCGCGCCTCATAGAGCTGAGCCTTGGCGGTAAAGACGCTGCCCACGAACATCAGCCCGAAGGACATCACCGCCGCGAGGGAGAAGTACAGCCAATCCAGCCCGAACATATGAAACGGCTGGGCAAGGGTGTCGAAAATGTGCCAGAAAAGAAAGCCCAGCGCGCCGAGCGCGTAGACCATCAGCAGCGAAAAGGCGATGAGCTTGCCCTTCGACTGCTTTTTATTTTTGCGCATGGCTCCGGTGAACCATACGCCCAGCATTTCGAGACGCTGGCGCAGCAGAATTTTAAGCATTGCCGCCGTCCTCCAGCTCAAGGAACACGTCCTCCAGCGAGGAGTTGCCCTTGACCTCGTCCATGCTGCCGCTGGCGATCAGCTTTCCGTTCTTGATAATGGCGACCTTGTCGCAGAGCTTCTCCGCCACCTCGAGAACGTGGGTGGAGAAGAATATCGCGCCGCCGTTATCGCAATGCTCGCGCATCATTTCCTTGAGCTGGTGAGCAGCCTTGGGGTCAAGACCCACGAACGGCTCATCCATGATGATGAGCTTGGGCTGGTGGAGCCATGCGGAGATCAGGGCGAGCTTCTGCTTCATGCCGTGGGAATAGGAGGATATGGGCTGGCCGAGATCGCCGGTGAGACCGAATATACCGGCGTATTTTTCTATGCGTAGCTCGCGGTCGGCCTTGGAGACGCCGAACACGTCGCCGATGAAGTTGAGATACTTCATACCGGACATGAACTCGTAAAGGTCGGGGTTGTCGGGTATGTAGGCTGTGACGCGCTTGCAGTCGATGGGCTGCTTTGAGATGTCCATGCCGTCGATGAGTATCTCGCCCCGGTCAAAGCGGAGGATACCGGCGCAGGCCTTGATGGTGGTGGACTTACCGGCACCGTTGTGGCCGATGAAGCCGTATATCTCGCCCTTGCGGATGTGCAGGGAGAGATCGTCCACGGCGGTCTTGTCGCCGTAGGTCTTGGTGAAGTTGGTTATGCGGAGCATGCTTTTACCTCTTAAATCATTTAATGTCAAGCTCAATGGGTTCGTCGATGGTATCGGAAACGTATTTCCCGTTCTTCCTGCGCTGCTTGACGCACTCCGTCAGAAGATATTCTATCTGGCCGTTGACGGAGCGGAAGTCGTCCTCCGCCCACGCCGCAATGGCGTCATACAGCTTCGCGGAGAGGCGCAGCGGCACCTGCTTCTTTTCCGCCATGGTTATCAGTACAGGGAGCCGGAGTTGACCACGGGCTGGGCGTCGCGGTTGCCGCAGAGGACCACGAGAAGGTTGGAGACCATCGCGGCCTTGCGCTCCTCGTCCAGCTCTACGACTCCGCTCTCGCCGAGGCGCTCAAGAGCCATCTCGACCATGCCGACCGCGCCGTCGACGATCATCTTGCGCGCGTCGATGATGGCGCTGGCCTGCTGGCGCTGGAGCATTACCGCCGCGATTTCGGGAGCGTAGGCAAGATATGTTATGCGGGCCTCGATGATCTCTATGCCGGCGTTCTCGACCTTGAGCTGTATCTCGTCGCGGATACGGCTCGCCACCAGCTCGCTCGAGCCGCGCAGACTGCCCTCGTCGGCAATGCCGTCGCCGGTGGTGTCTATGCCGGGCGCGACGTCATAGGGGTAGATACGGACGATGTTCCTCACCGCGCTGTCGCACTGGAGAGAGAGGTATTCCTTGTAGTTATCGACGTTGAAAACGGCCTTCGCGGTGTCGGTGACGCGCCACATGACGGCAATGCCTATCTCGACGGGGTTGCCGAGGCAGTCGTTTATCTTCTGGCGGCTGTTGGAGAGGGTCATTATCTTGAGAGATATCTTTTTGTTGGCGGTGTCCTGCGCGGGGTTCTTGCCGGAGGAGAGCGCCGCGGCGAGGGAGCTTGACCTGCCGCCGCTGTCCACGTCGCCGCTCTGGCTGAGACGTGTGTTGGCCGCGGGATTGAACGCGCTGCAAAGGGGATTTACGAAGTAAAAGCCCTCTTCCCTGAGCGTGCCTGTGTAATTGCCGAAGAGGGTGAGGACGAGCGCCTCCTGCGGCTTGAGGACCTTGAGACCGAGGAACGGGAACCAGCCCACGCACAGCCACACGATGGCAAGCACGCGCAGTATCACGGCCAGAAAGTAGAGCCGGGTGTAGGTGAGCGTCTCGGCGACGGGGATCGAAAGTATCGCGAGGATGTAGAGCGCAACGGAGAGTATCAGTACCTTGAGTCCGTTTTTCTTGGTAGTCAAAATCTTTTCTGTCATAGCTTATCGCCTCCTGATATCAAAATGATATCATAATAATTTCCCGTAGTCAACAGCTTTTTCCAGATATTCAAAAAGAAGGATAGGAGGGGAGGAGCGGAAGGGTCTTCCGCCAAAAGAAAAAGCAAAGGACGTGTGTCCTTTGCTTTTAGGGTAGAGGTCAAAAGTCCGCTCAGACGCCGAGGCTCCCGGCCCACGCGGCGAGCTGTTCCTCGCTCACCTTGCCGTTGAAGGTCCTGCCGACGATGAGCTTCGCGCTCTTTGAAGTACATAAGTCGGACAATGAAAAGCTCTTGCCGATACTTGGTGTACCGGCAAGGGCTTTGAAGCAGCTTGGACACATTTCCGCCCGTCGAAACCGGGTGTGTCCTTGTCAACTGCTACCATCTGCGCGAGATAAAAGCCATTAAGGGCAGATTAAGATTTGAGTAATAAAACACGAGAGGCGCAGGATGGGGCTATAAGCGCACCCTCCACGGCCTGCCTCTGCCATTCAAGGCCAACGCGGCTCCCCAAGGAGGGAGCCGCGTTGAAAAAAGTCTACTTGACGGCGCGGAATTTATATTCAAGATTGACCCAGTCCGCGACCAGAGCGATAAATTCGCGGTTGGTCGGCTTGCCTCTCGCACCGGAGACGGTGCAGCCGAACAGCTCCTGCTGGGTACTGCTGTTGCCGCGGTCCCACGCGACCTCGATGGCATGGCAGATGGCCCGCTCGACGCTGGAGGGCGTGGCGCCGTGACGCGCGGCGATCTCCGGATAGACCCGTTTGGTGACGGCGTTTATCATACTCATGTTTTTCCGGGTCATCGCTATCGCCTCGCGCAGATACACATAGCCCTTGACGCTGCTCGGAATGCCGAGATCGTGGAGAATGGAGGCAATGTGGCTCTCAATGGCGGCGCTTTCTGTGCCGCCGGGGTCCGACTGCCGTATAACGCGGCGCATTTGGCTGAGGACCGTCCTGGTCTCGCACGGCTTTGAGATGAAAGCCGACGCACCCAGCTCCAGCGAGCGTGAGACCGCCTGCTTCTGACAAAAGGCGGAGACCATGATGGCCTTCGGTCGTCGCGGCATGGCCGAAAATTGATCAAGCAGCTCCAAGCCGCTCAGCCCCGGCAGGACCATGTCCATGACGACGAGCTGCGGCGCCCTGCGCTTGACCAGCTCCCAGACCTCAGTACCGTTCCCGCTGCTGCCGACTACGCTGAACTCGCCCGACCTCTGCATGGTCTGCTGCAGAACTCTTCGGTAGTCCTCGTTGGAATCTGCTAAGATAACGCTGATTCTGCTGTTCATTTTTACTTTTGCGCTCCTTTATATTCAAACGCCGGCAAAGCCGTACCGGCGTCAAAGTTCCTTATAATATATTCGGGCGAAGCTTCGCTCATAGTCGAATATAGGATCAGGCATGCGCCCGGACAGCTGTAAGATGAGCAGCGTGCAACGAGGCCATTATAGCAGACGCGCAGAGTTATGTTTACCGACTGTGAATACGTCAGACTACAAGGTGAATTTGTCAATTTTTGATAGTTTGGCGTTAAGTTTTTCGCAGACAATTAGCTTTTTTGCAGAAAGGTATTGATTATTTGTTAAAAAGGTGTAAAATATCTGTTGGGAAAAAATGGTCGCGCTGCCCGGCGTCGTTATTGCGGGCGGCGGGATTGAATCGGATACAGCACAGAGATTTGCAGGAGCTTCAACTGCAGCCGGCGTTTTCCGCGGGCTCGCTCTTTTCCGGCATCCTGCAGACCCCCGTATGCAGGATGCAATTTTTTGGAAAGGATATGGGTATAAATGCGCATTGCCGTCTGCGAGGACAACGAGCTTCATCGCGAGATAATCACTCACATGCTCAACCGCTGCGCGATGGAACACTCGATCTCTTTGGAGGTGACTCCCTACGAGCTGGGGATGAATCTGCTCTACGATGTGGAAGAGGGGGTGCTTTACGACGCAGTGTTCCTAGATATATACCTGAAGGATACCATGGGCAACAAAATAGCCCGCGGCCTGCGCGCCGCCGGATTTGAGGGAAAGCTCGTGTTCTTCACGGCGTCGCCGGACTTTGCGATCGAGGGCTACGATGTGAACGCCGTCGGCTATCTCCTAAAGCCTGTGGAGCATGAGAGGCTCAAGACCGTCATGGGGCGTATCATGGACGGATACGATCCCGAGAGCTATCAGGTCTGCCGCAGAGGCACCGTCATAAGGATCCCTCACCATGACATCCTGTATGTCGAGAGCTGCAACTCAAAGTGCCTGATACACACCGTCCCCGGCGCGGTCTACACGGTGTACAAGACGCTCAATACCGTTGAAAAGGAGCTTGGCTGTCAGTCGTTCCTGCGCTGCCATCAGAGCTTTCTCGTAAACATGGACCATGTGGAGCAGGTCGAAAAGCAGTTCGTAATGTCCAACGGGGACGCCGTTCCGATACGTCAGCGCGGGATAAAGCCGATACGACTGGCATATATGGAGTATGCAGCTTCGAGATCGGTGGAATCCACGACGCTGGGCGGACTATTTGCCGATTAGCGGCGATGCTGGAGGCGGCCGGAACAGACGATGAATATCAGAAGCATTTATGATGCCGCCGGCGGTGATTACAACACGGCCTTTCGCAGGATTCCGTCGGATGAGCTGATCGGGAGCTTTCTGCTCAGATTTCCCTCGGATCCTACATACGGCGAGCTGATGGAGGCAAGGGAGCGGGAGAGCGCGGAGGAGATATACCGTGCCGCGCACGCGCTCAAGGGCCTTGCCTCCGTGCTTGGGCTAAAGAAGCTCGCTCTCGCCGCGGACGAGCTGGCGGAGAGGGCGCGCCTGACCGGCGCACCGCCGGACGGGAAATACTTTCAAGCCGTTACGGACGAATATACGCGGGTCGTCGGGCTTATCGCCCGGATGCTCTGACCGGGGCATGCCGAGAGCTGCCCCGGTTAACTTTGCTTTCAGGGGGACGGTGTTTGCTGGTGGCAGCACTGAGTAATAAAAGCCGAGCGCACACAAGAAACCCGGTGAAAAGGGCGCTGCTTTTTGCCATGGCGGCGTTCGTGCTGATAGTCTGCACGGGGCTTTTCATGTTCATACGGATATATAACGGACATATCGCCGAGAGCCTGCATAAGGAGCGGCGGCAGCAGATGAAGGAGATAACGTCGCTGCTGTTTCGGGATATGGAGAACGCAACGCAGGCGTGGTGGGACGATGTGGACATGCTCTGCTCCGCGGTAGACAGCAGGAAATTCATTTCGACGGATGAGCTGTACGAATATCTGCGGCTGCTTGCGGGACTGTATAAGGCGGACGATATGCGCTGCTGCCTCGTCGCGGTCGACGAGACCGGCGGCTATATCACGCACGAGGGCCGCAAAGGAAATCTCCCGGCGAGCGGGGCTTTGGCGGCGCGGGAGGAAAATGTGTCTCTCGCCGTGCATGGGAGCGAAGGGAACGACGGAGGCATATTCTTCCTGCAAAGAATGGCTGAGCCGATGGCCCTTGAGAGCGGCTCCGGCACCGTGCGGCTCATATATTTCGGCATTCTTTGCCGAATGGACGAGCTGACGCCGTATTTTCACTGCGACGCGTACTGTGATAAAAACAGCGTGTATGTACTTGACCGGCACAGCGGACGGGTGTTCGGCAGCGGCGAGGAGCTGCTGACCGGAGACAACGCCTACGCGGTTCTCAAAGACCTCGCGTACCCGAGCGGCGGTTCGTTCCTGACGGTGGAGCGCGAGCTTGAGGAGAACGGCATAGCCTTTTCCGATGCGGTGCTGCAGGGAAAGGAATATTACTACGCGCTCAAAAGGATAGATGCCTCGGACTGGACGCTCCTGCTCCTTGTGCCGGCCGACTGCGTCGCGCAGGACACCGCGTCGCTCGTTGACGCGACCATGCGCATGGCGTTCGCGCTTGCGGCCGTGCTGCTCATGGCCGGCGCGACGGTCATCACCGTCATCCTCGCGGTGAGCCACAAGCGGACGCTCGTCATCGAGCGCGATAATAACGAAAAGCTCTCGGAGATAAACCGGGAGCTTGACAGCAAGAATATCGAGCTGCACGCGGCGGTGGCGTCGGCGGAGGAGGCCAACAGGGAGGCGACGGCGGCGAACAGGGCCAAGAGCGAGTTCCTCTCCAACATATCACATGATATCCGCACTCCCATGAACGCCATCACGGGACTGCTCGCCGTCATGAACGAGGAGCCGGGCCTCTCTGTGAGAATGTGCGACAACATTCGCAGACTTCAGTCCTCCGGCAGGCTCATGATGGATCTGGTGAACGACGTACTCGACCTGAGCAAGATAGAGGCCTCGAAATTCAGCATAGCCTGCGAGCCGTTCAGTATCGCCGTGCTGGTAAGGCAGCTCGACGGTATCATTCGTCCGCAGGCGGACAAGAAGAGGCAGAGCTTCACGGTCCGCACCCACGGTATCGCTCATGAGTTCCTGATAGGCGATATCCTCCGGCTCAATCAGGTGTTCATAAACCTGCTGTCAAACGCCGTGAAGTATACGCCCTGCAGAGGAGATATCCGGCTCGACATCACGGAGCTTACGGGCGCGCCGGCAGGATACGCGCGGTTTTGCATATCCGTCTCCGATAACGGCTGCGGCATATCCGAGGAGTTCCTCCCGCACATATTTGAGCCGTTCGCGAGGGCGGAAAGCTCGCGCGCAGGCAAGGTGCAGGGTACGGGTCTGGGCATGACCATTGTAAAGAAGCTCGTCAACCTAATGGACGGTTCGATCACTGTGGAGAGCGAGCCGGACAGAGGCAGCCGCTTTGACGTCGAGCTGAGCCTTCCCGTCGATAAGGGCGCCGCGTATTCCGGCGAGATACGGGGGATACTCCTCGTCTCGCGCGGGCGCGGACCTGCGGATGAGCTGAGGGCCATGACCGACGGGGCCGGAGTCGGACTGTTCTGCGCCGCGGATGCCGGCACCGCCGAAATACTGCTCCGGGAGCATACCGTGGACGCCGTGCTGCTGTCCGCGGACCTACCCGGTGAAGAGCAGACGGGAGCCGTGGGAGACCTGCGCCGCCGCGCGGGAAACGCGGCCGTCCTCTGCATGGGTCATACGCCGGCCGAATACCATTCCGAGAATACGGCGGTTTGCGATACAGACGGCTTCTGCGCACGTCCGCTGTTCCTGTCCGAGATAGACGCAGCGGTCAGACAGGCGCGCGGCAGCGGGGACCCCGGCGAGAAAAAGCCGGCGGCCCCGGGGATAGCCGGTATGCGCTTCCTGTGCGCGGAGGATGTGGAGCTGAACGCCGATGTTTTAAGGGCCATGATGGAGCTTCGCGGGGCGGAGTGCGACGTTTATCCGAACGGTGAGGAGCTGCTGCGGGCCTTTGCAGGGGCGAAGGAGGGCGACTATGACGCGATTCTGATGGACGTCCAGATGCCGGTGATGGACGGCTTTGAAGCCACGCGGGCGATACGCGCGGGGGATGATCCGCTTTGGAAAACCATACCCATCATCGCGATGACGGCCAACGCCTTCAGCGAGGACGTTCAAAAATGTCTCGACGCGGGCATGACCGCCCATATAGCAAAGCCAGTAGATCTCGATTCGCTCGGGAAAATAATGAAGGAGTTAAAAAACGCGCCGGAGAGCGCGGAAAACGATACCGAGAAATGATAAAAACCCGCCGCAAGCGTATACCACTTGCGGCGGTGCTGTCTGTGCGGGACTGTTTCGAGTCCCGCGGAGAATATGCAAAACAGATCAGCCAATTTTGAGGACAAAACACAAAACCAAATCGAAGCCCAGCGGAGCGGGTTCGATTTGGAGAGGAGGAGCAAGGGAGCGTAGACGAAGAATCCGGCAACTCTAAAAGAGCTGCCGGATTTTGAGCGGAGCGGACTTTGCTCCGACGTGGTGACCCGTACGGGACTCCTCGCCTGCGGGCGAGCCGGGTCGCGGCTCTGACGTGCCACCGGCACGTCATTCACTCCCGCTCCCTTCGAGTCCCGCAGAGAATGTGCAAAACAAATCAGCCCACCTTCGGTGGACTGATCTGTTTTGGTGACCCGTACGGGACTCGAACCCATGTTACCGCCGTGAAAGGGCGGTGTCTTAACCACTTGACCAACGGGCCATATAAAAGGCGCAGTGCTTATTGACGCTGCGCCAATGTTTGGTAGCGGCACCTGGATTCGAACCGGGGACACTTCGGGTATGAACCGAATGCTCTGGCCAACTGAGCTATGCCGCCATGTACTGCCTGAACAGCAATAGGAATTTTAGCAGAGAAAGCACCGGTTGTCAACAGAAAATTGAAAAAAACGGAGGCTTTTTTATCCACTTTGAAAAAGTTGTGCTTGCAATCTCCAAAACGATGTGCTATCATTAACGAGCTATGGAGGGTTAGCTCAGCTGGTTAGAGCGTCCGCCTCACACGCGGAAGGTCGACGGTTCGAGTCCGCCACTCTCCACCATCATGGTCAGCCAATTTTGATGACACTGCTCCAAATGCAGTGTCATCAAGGCTTTTCGGGCTTTTTCAGCTCGGAAATTTTTTTGTTTTTCCATTGATGACAAACGCCGTTTTTACGCAGAGTTGCGGACTTGAACCGCGATAAAGCCATTTTATGCGCAGCTTGAGGTGTGTTAAGCACACTTGTTATATGAAAAACTGCAATTCTCAATAAATATCACAAGAATTTAAGCGCCGGGTCGTTGGTTTTGCAGAATCAACGCTCCGGCGCTTTTGTCATATCTGGAGGTGAGTTAATGAGCAAGTGAGTGAGATAGACAACAAAACATTAAATCGGTAAGGCCGGAACTTTTGAGAAATCAAAGGTTCCGGCCTTTTTGCGTTCTAAGGGGGTGTCGAATTGGAGAACTACGAAATCAAACATGCGTTCAAGAATCTGCCGGATGCCGGATTACCGAACAACGAACCAGTGATGTGCCGCTAATACGAGCAGTGCGAAGGGTGCAATTATCCAGCGCACGGTTTTATCTGCTGGCACGGCGACGGCAAATGCCTGAGAACTGAAATGCAGGAGGTAAAAAAATGATGATACATGCAGTACTCGGTAATCCAAACCACCCGGAATACGGCGTTGCAACCATTCCGTTTCCTATCCCACATGACCGGTACGCACACTGCATGGAGCTGCTGGAGGCATTGGAAATTGGCGATGCAGTCAAAGCTGACTGCCAAGTGCAAGAGATCAATAGCTTTTATTCTGTGCTTAAGCACACGGAAAAGTTCACCGTCAATGTGGAGGAGTTAAACTATCTTGCCAAGCGGCTGGATGGTTTCGATATGGGAGAAGCTACTCAGTTTCAGGCGATGGCACACAAACTGGAGCTTTCCGAGCTGAAGGATTTAATCAACCTGACCTTCTGTTGTCAGGAAGCCACAGTTATTACAGATTTTTCTGACCTCGCCGCTGTTGGCCGTGACCACTACATGAACTTGCATGGCGGCTGCGCAACTGTTGCTGAGTTGGAAGCATTGAACGGTGAGGAAACAGCTCGGCGGCTCATTGAGAGCGGTAGCGGCACAGTCACGCCCTACGGTGTGGCCTATGATAACGGCATGAAGCTGGAGCAGGTCTATGACGGGCAGTTTTTCCCCTGCTATTATTATGAGCCGCATGCCACTACGGTTGCGGTAACCTCCAAATCCGAGCCAGAGAATACCGACAATATTACATGGCTATATCTTCCCATGGCACAGGAGGAGATCGACCGTGCTCTCCAGCGGGCAGGAATCACAGATTTCGCGGATTTGCGGCTTCGGCTGGAGGATAGTCAGCTGCCGAATGAAGTTAATGTGCTGCTGGATATGGAACATGAAAGCCTTGCAAATCTCAACGCACTGGCACAGGCAACAGATGCACTTTCCACGGACGACATCAAGAAGCTGTGCGCTGTGGTAACGCTGGCAAAGCCTCAGAATGCAGAACAGGTCAAGAATCTTGCGGAGAATCTCGACCTGTTTGACTTTGCTCCAGACGCACATTCACCAGCAGAGTACGGAAAGTACATGATTCGGCAGTCCGGTCATTACGACTTCGACGAAAATTTAGATGAATTCTATGACTACGAAGGCTATGCCCAGCAGCACATAAACGACGAGGACGGTATGTTTACCGACCGGGGCTATATCGCCTACAAGGGGTATTTCAGCCTTGAGGAAATTATGGATGGTAGTCAAAGCAGCCACACGGAGATGGGAGGGATGAACTTATGAGCGTTAACGCAAGAACAGAAGAATTTCAGCACCTTGAGCTGTTTGACAAGTTCGCATTATTCACCAACGCACGAATTGACCGCAC
>CAKTMF010000019.1 GCA_934573855.1 uncultured Oscillospiraceae bacterium
CACGCACCACCCGCTGTACCTTGCACAGACGACAAAGGCGATGCCGAATACCACGCCCAGCACGATGCGCAGCTTTCGGCTCACACCGATGCCGAATACGACGAAAACCAGCAGCAGCGTAAGGGACAGCACCGTTCCCACGATGAGCGAAACCAGCATTCCCTTTGGAATCCAGTTTTTGTAGTCAGGCTTCATTCTTGGAACTCCTTTCTTTTCTAACGGTCTTCATGCAAAAATTCCAGCGGTCGTCGCCGCGTCCCAGCGTTTTCGTCCGATGCCAGACGAGCTTCGGATGCAGGCCGACGTAGCTGATGTCGTCGCTGCCGCAAAAGCAGCGGCACCTCCGCGCCTATCCCAGCGCCACATCCAGCGTCATCATCACGCTGAAGCCCACGGCAAAGAAAATCGTGCCGATGTTGGAGTGCTTTCCCTGTGACATTTCTGGGATCAGCTCCTCCACCACCACATAGAGCATGGCGCCCGCCGCAAAGCTCAGAAAATACGGCAACGCCGAGATCACCAGCTGCGCCGCGAGAAGCGTCAGCACCGCTCCGACAGGCTCCACCACGCCGGAAAACACGCCGCCGAGAAACGCCTTGCCCTTGCTCTCGCCCTCCGCCCGCAGCGGCATGGAGATGATCGCACCCTCGGGGAAATTCTGAATGGCGATGCCAAGGGACAGGACAAGCGCACTTGCCGCCGTGATCTGCGCGTTCCCCGCAAGGAAGCCCGCGTACATCACGCCCACCGCCATTCCCTCCGGAATGTTATGTAGGGTCACCGCCAGCACCATCATGGTGGTGCGGCCCAGCCTGCTTTTCGGGCCCTCCGTCTGATTGCTTCCCACATGAAGGTGGGGAATCAGCCGGTCAAGCAGGAGCAAAAACAGCACGCCGACCCAGAAGCCGACAAAGGCTGGGAGGAAGGATAGCTTGCCCATGCCCTCCGACTGCTCGATGGCGGGAATCAGCAGACTCCAGATCGACGCCGCCACCATCACCCCGGCGGCAAAGCCCGCAAGGGCGCGCTGCACCAGATCGCCAAGCGATTTTTTCATAAAGAACACGCAGGCCGCGCCGAGCGTAGTCCCGAGAAAAGGAATTAGTATTCCGAGAAAGGTTTCCATTTGTCTCATCACCTTTGCATTGCAGTATTATTTGTTTCTCCTGAATCCTGCCTCGTCCCGGTATTCGGGATGCGCCTTCAGATACGGATCTCTATCGCCGCATATAGCATAATCGCACTTGCAGCCGTCCACGCAGGTGGTCGTCCGCACCAGCCTTGCGTGGAGCAGCTCCATGGAAGCATAGTCCACATTGCACAGGGCGGGCATGATGTCCGTAAGACCATGCCGGATAGCGAACTCCGCTGCCGGACACGATGTAAACTCATAATAAATAGGCTTGCCGTTTTCATAAGGCGCAACCGTCATCTCGTAATCGTGCCATTTGTCGCAGCCGCTTTTCGCCCGTACAAACGCTCTATACATCAGCTTTCTCCAGAACGGCCTATTGCAGTCCACAAACCGCAGCCTGCGGAAGACCGGCAGGATCAGGTTTTTCTCCATCTCCTCGATCTCATGGAACGATGTAACGGCTTTGCAGACTACATAATAGCTCATGATGGCGATGCAGTCGTAGGTGCCGCCTACGCCGTTGTGGAAGTTCTTTTTGCCGCCCAGATCGGTGCGCCAGTCTGAGAGAAAGTCCGCATACTGCCGCTGTACCTGTTCCCATATCGTCTCCCGCTCCGCTTCCGGATAGTGCAGGGCGATCCTTGCCCGTATCTCTTTCTTGCAGGGCTTGGAATACAGCACATGGCATTTGCGGTCAAATAGGAGCTTCTTGTCCTTCATCTGTCTGCTTTCCCTCATTTCCGCGCCGTGACGCACAGCCAGCCTTTCTTTTTATGAATTTGAACATCATGAAAGCCCGCCTGCTCCAGATACGCCTTCAGCTGGGCGTCCTTGTAGATGGTCATGCCGCCGATGATCTTCGTCCACTTCTCGTCCTTGTCCGTGTCGCCGTTTGCTTCATTGCAGATGAGAAATGTCCCGCCGGGCTTCAGCACCCGATAGACCTCCCGGAAGCATTGCGGCAGGTCAGGCCAGAAATAGACGGTTTCAAAGGCTGTGACCGCATCGAACCAGTCCTTTGCGAAGATGATACGCTCCACGCTGCCCTGCCACACCACGCAGCGCCCCTCCTGAATTGCAGCTTGGTTGAGCCTTCGAGCCTTTTCCACGCTGACGGGCGAATAGTCGATGCCCTTGACGACGCCCCGCGGGCATTTTTTCAGCAGCCGTCGGATATTCGCCCCGCCGCCGCAGCCGCAGTCCAGCACCCTGGCGTCCGGCGCAAGCTCTAAAAATTGCAGCCCCCACCGAGCCACGGCGCTGTGCCCGATATTCATCATGGCGACCATAATTTTCCCGCCGAGGCCCACGGGCTTGCGGGTATTTTCAAAGAATGACATATCACACCTCCGTTTTCTCACACTCGGCATAGGTCTCGGCATAGGTCAGCGGGAATGAGGCTTTCAGCACGGCGCTTTCCCGCAACGTCCAGCCGTTCTGCCTTAGGAAGCGCAGGTATTCCTCACTCGTTCGCCTCAATGTGCGCCGCCGCGTTCACGATGTGCTTTGCGATCAGCCCTGTGCCGGTGGCAAGCTCCAGCACCGCTTTTACTTTCACCACCTGCCGAATCAGCTCATACATCTCCTAATATGCCGACCGATCCTTTTGCATAAAGCAGTCGTACCGACCGGCATTTTTGTCCCAGAAATTCTTGTGTTCTTGCATCTCGGCCATCAGTTGACAAGGACACACACGGTTTTGACGGGCGGAAATGCGCCCAAGCAGCTTCAAAGCCCTTGCCGAGACACCAAGTATCGGCTGCGTGCCTTTCATTGCCTGAACGCATTTCCGCTCCGGCAAAACTGCTTTGCACCTGACGGCTTTGGATTTCCGAGTGATTTTTGCTTTTTGAGCCGCAGATGTGTCCTTACCCATCAAGGCGAAAAGGGCAAAAAGCGCCGGAAAGGCTTGCCGTCAGGCGGGTATGCTCTTGTCAACTGATGGTATCATTCCTTTTAGTGTTAGGCTTATCTAACCGATGCGCGCAGTTGCGTGGTTAGAGGCGGCTAACCGACGTGCCCTGGAAAAGCCGCATCTCTGCGGCCCTTCGGCTTAGTCATATAGTTTCCTGCAAGCACCGTACACCAGTGTCTCCAGCACCTGCGGGTACAGTTCCCCGATTTGCTCCCTGTGAGAAACGGTGAGAATCAGTCCCCGCACCGTGGCGGCAGCCAAGGAAGCGCCGCGCTTGGGCATAAGGTCATGCTTCTCCAGAAGCTGACGGATGTGTGTTTCACCGTCGTGGTAATGCACGTTCTTGATGTCCTCCGGCAGTCTCTGCAAAAGCAGCTTCGCATCATTTTCAATGAAAACCATGCTGCCGGTATCGGAAAGACGCTTGCATACTGCAAGAACCGCCTGCGCCGCACGCTCTGACGGCGGCAGGCCGACATTTTCGCTCAGTGCATGGTCAGCCACTCCGTAAAGCTCGGAGTGTATGTTCTCCAAAACCGCGAAGAAAAGCATTTCCTTGGATTCGTAGAATCTATAGAACGAGCCCTTCGCAATGCCGACCGCCTTCGTCAGCTGATCCACGGAGGTTTTCTTCATCCCCAGCGTGACAGCACAATGTCTCGTTTCCTTCAGCAGTGCCTTGCGGAGCTGCTCAGTCTCGTAATCGGTAAAAGCCAAGCTTGCGCCCCCTTAAATATGACCATTCTGGTTCTTTCAGTCATATTATACCGCGCTTCTTTCTATTTTGCAAGAGGTGCGGGAAAAAACTTTTTTTCAAGATAATAAAGGGCTGCAAATTAACCCGGGACATGATACTCCTTGTTTTTGTAGTATGCATAACACATTGTCGTTCAAAACCGACAATAGGCTATGGCGGCTGATTTGGTGTCCCAAACCCATTGATTTTTTGCCGCTGGTGAGTATAATAGCATTATGGGATTTGAAATCTTATATAAAAACAGAGGTGCTGATATGAGAACAAAGAATCAAGAAACTCTGGACAGGATATTGAAGTTCGTAAACAAGTATTATCAGGAGCACCACAGCTCTCCTACGATCAACGATGTTGCTGAAGGTGTCGGCGTTGCCAGATCCACTACACATCGCTACCTTCAGGAGCTGAGTGATCGCAACCTGATTGACTACAGCAGAGGTATCTTGTCTGCTCCCCAGAGCGCCAAAATGAAAACGGCCTATGTATCCGCCCCGTTAGTAGGTTCTATTCGCTGCGGCAATCCGGAGGATGAGGAAGAGTCGATTGAGGAGTATGTCAGCCTCCCGGTCTCTATGTTTGGCAAGGGGGATTTCTACATTCTCCGCGCCAAAGGCGACTCTATGTCAGATGCCGGAATCGACGAGGACGATCTGCTTGTTATCGAGCGTAATTGCCCTGCTCTCGAAGGGGATATAGTCGTTACGCTGGATAAAGACAATCAGAATACGCTGAAGCGATACGCCGGCTACGACAAGGACAGCGGGTATTACATCCTCGAATACGAAAACGAGGAGCAGTACCCGGGCAAGACCATAAAGCTGCGGAGCTTTCAGGCACAAGGCGTTGCTCGGCACGTAATAAAAGCACTCTAAACAATAGTCTGATGCCGATGGGAGATGTGTTGTTTTGAATTCAAAAGATGTTAAATGCCCGATTTGCGGCACAGTCAACAGGAGTCTCGATTTAGATGAGACCGACGGATGGATGGAATGTGAACGCTGCCATGGAGTATACGGGAGAGCTAAAGAGGTCAACTCCATAGAGATGGAAAGGCTCCCTCTCGAAAAGCGCAAAGATTTGTGTGAGGCCATACGTCGTTCAAAATAATTTCTTAAAAGGAAAGACATGAACCCTTCCATTGAATGTTTTTGCGAGCACGCGCAGTCCTGTCCAGTAGAATGAGATACGATACGAGCAGCCGACGAATCTTCATACACACTCCCAAAGTCAGTTTTTACGTGAAGTGTGCAAATACAGCCTGACAGCCAACAGCAGAGACAACACATCCGCCATCGGCTGTGCCCTGATCAGCCCTGTTTCGTGGAAGAACGCGCCGAGGATAAACATAGTCGGAATGTAGATAAGCCCCTGACGGGAGATGTTGACGATCAGGGCTTCCGTCGCTGCGCCGCGGGCTTGCAGCGCATCAGAAGCACACTAAAAGCCGGGAGCGACCCGAAGGACGCTCCCTCTGCGCAGATTATTTATTTGTAACGAAATACAGCTTCACTGTACCGGCAGCTCGACCGCAATGACAGTGCCGTTTTCCGAGCTTTCCTCCACGCGGACGGAGCCGCCGTGGAGATTGGCGATCTCCCACACCAGCGAGAGCCCCAGCCCCGCGCCGCCATACTCCCGGCTGCGGGAATTGTCTATGCGGAAGAAGGGCTGAAAGATGCTCCGCTGATACTCCTCCGGGATGCCGCGGCCGGTGTCGGAGACGCGGATCAGGAGCTTTTGCGGCTCCTTTGAGACAGTGACCTGCACCGAGCCGCCCGGCCGGTTGTACTTGACAGCATTCTCCGTCAGGTTGAAGATCAGCCGGTAGATCAATGCGTCGCTGCCGGTCATAATGCCGTCGCCCTCCGCCGTCAGCGTGACGCCGCGCTTATCTGAGAGCGGCGCGAGATCCGTGAAGATCTCCTCGATCATGGGGGCGAGCTGGATCCGCTCATTTCGCGTCACCTGGCGTAGATTGCTCATTTCCAGCAGCGTCTTGGTCATCTGTATCAGCCGCTCCGTCTGCTCCCGCAGAAGAGCGAGGAACTCCGCCGTTTCCGGCAGCACGGCTGGATGCTCTGCGGAAAACAGCTCCAGCTGCGCCTGCATCAGCGCCAGCGGCGTGCGCAGCTCGTGTGCGGCATTGCCGGTGAACTGCCGCTGGGCGGCAAAGGCGTTGTTCAGCCGCTCCAGCATTTGATTGAAGGAGCGGCTGAGCTGCTTAAACTCCGGAAGCACATCTTCGTCGATCTTCATATCCGCCAGATTGTTCAGCTGCACCTTCTCCACCTGCGAGGCAAAGCTGCGCAGAGGCTTTAGGGCGCGTCCGCTGACAAAATA